>CAYHHA010000007.1:0-61367 GCA_964356315.1 uncultured Gammaproteobacteria bacterium | reverse complement strand
GGCGTTTTAATGATCTAAACTTCCACTTTTACCAACACAAAACGTCACTTAACTCGATCACATATATCACCAAAAAAAAGATCATTTACACAACTACTTAATCAACATATCTGTTGATATTTCCAATTTATCCTTCGTGTATCTAATCATTTCAATATTTTCTGTATGATGAATAAAATCCTAATATATCTCGCTAAAGTTCTGTCATTTTCAGTCTGTAAAATACCTCCTTTTAGCATTTTTCATTTTTTTATTTTTGAAATGCTTTTTGAGACAATATAATTATCAAAACATTTTTCTTTCTTATTATTTGAATTTTCATCTGTTGTCTTTGCTTGGATAAATCCATAAAGTTCGTTATGAAATTCAACAATTGGATCCTAAAAGCATAATAATTGATTTCACCCCAAGTTGGACTCGAAGTGTCAAACAAATCAAATTCGATTCTCGCGTCAACCCTGTTATACCCATCTTCTATCGAAAAAACACTCATTGAATGTGTTTCTTCTATATTTTTTTAGTGAATATGGTGAATGTGTAACAACAAAGACCAGGGACTTTTTTGGATATTTTCTCAAGTGAATCAAGCAATCTATTTTGTGTCTGTGGATGTAGAAAAGTTTCAGGCTAATCAATTAAGAATATTAATGGTTTTGAAACATCTTCTTTACCGCCAGACGTCATATCTGCCTAAACCTGAATAATAGATAGCGCTAACGCCCTTTGCATTCCCGACCCTTTCTCCGAGCTTGTTGTTTATATTCCATTTTCTGTAACAAAATTTTATGGAAACTATTATTTTAGTTTATGTAATGCATATCTCGTTGAACTTGGCATCCCCAAAATAGATTGGAAATGATGCATAGATATCAAAATCTCAATTAGAATTTTTGCGGGACTAGGACTCCTTCCCGATTTGCTTCGCAAAGCGATGCAGGCGGGCGAACCTAGATAATCCCGCTTAGCGGGACGTACTACTATTATTACTGAGCAAAGCTGCGGGACTAGGACGATGTACTGCTATCGGCACCAAAATATTGGCAAAGCTGCGGGACTAGGACTCGAACCTAGATAACATCCTCCAGAGGGATGCGTACTACCATTATACGATCCCGCAACTTTGCTAACATATGTATATTTTCAATGAACCTAGATAATCCCGCTCAGCGGGACGTCTACCATTATCCCACTTCGCCCTTCGGGCTTCGAGGGACACAGTACGATCTCGCAGCTTTGCTCAGTATGAAATACGATCCCGCAAGATCATATACAGGAGTTTATTATACCGCAAATCATCCGTAGTAGGGAATTGTGCAATAGTTTTTGGGCGGTGTATACTTTATTTATGAAAAAGCTTTACGCAGTCTGTTTACTTGTTTCAGATTTTGAAAAATCGATGATATTTTATCGAGATGGACTAGGATTAGTTGTGAACTCTGTTGATGGTAAATATGCAGATTTCAAAATCGGAGATACACTCTTAGCTATTTTTCAAAAAGATCAGGCGGTATCGATGTTTCCTTCTGGTCACATGAATACCGGTGGTGGGGCGGTGTATGCATATCAGGTAGAGGACATAGCAAAAAGCTGTAAAGAGATGAAAGATAAGGGGGTAGAGATATTTTCTGGACCCTCCACAATGTCGTGGGGACAGACCGTCGCATATTTCAAAGATCCCGATAACCACATTTGGGAACTTACCACGTGATCTATTTAAGGGTTCTATCGTTGACATCGTACCCTCATATATGTCTTACTAGATATAGACCTGCCTATGGCTGAAACTACAACTATTATAAAAGATACAACCGCAAATCCGGCCCCACTTGGGCTTTTGGGATTTGGCCTTACCACAATTCTTTTAAACCTTCACAATGCAGGATTTTTTCCGATAAATTCCATGATTATCGGCATGGGTTTGTTTTATGGTGGTATGGCGCAGATTGTCGCAGGGTGTATGGAATGGAAAAAAGGAAATACGTTTGGCACCACAGCATTTCTCTCGTATGGTTTTTTCTGGCTTAGTCTAGTGGCAATCTGGCTACTTCCGAAGCTTGGTCTTTCCATAGAGGCAGATCCCATATCTATGAGTTACTATCTGTTCTTATGGGGAATTCTTACATTTACATTTTTTATCGGCACACTGAAAATTAATCGGGCACTTCAGCTGGTATTTGGCTCATTGACCATGCTATTCATGTTGTTGTCTCTAGGAGATTATACGGGCAATGCCATGATCACAAAGATTGCTGGATTTGAAGGAATTATTTGTGGCATGCTCGCGTTTTACACGGCCGTAGCTCAGGTTGCCAATGATGTTCATAAAAAAGTTGTTCTTCCTTTGGGTCCGGTAACATGATCAGTGGGTTTAAGATATAGCATGGGGAGGGTAAGCTAGTTGTAGGTATTTTTAGGATTTCCTGTTTATGTACGTCGTTAGTGAACTTCTTTCGTTGATCGGGAGCTGGTTTATGGCTGTCTTTTTCTCCTTGTCGAGTGCCTCTCAGAAGCTTCCAAAAAATGATATTTCTTAAGCGATTCTTCATCTTCTATGGTGTAAGATAATTAGTATTCATATGAAAAAGCTCAATATTCATATACTTATTCCACTACTTCTAATTACTATAGCGATTGTTAGTGTATGGAGAACTACCACTGTACTCATGGCAAAGAAGGTTCAGCCAGTGTCGACGACTCAAAAATCGCAGAGAATATTTACAAAAGAGGAATTATCACAGTATGACGGTTCAGGAAAACATCAGCAAATATTGTTAGCCTATGAAGGTGACGTATATGATATTACTTCAGGTAGTGAATTTTACGCACCTGAAAAACCGTATCATTTTTTGGCTGGTTCAGATGCTACAGCCATGCTACGCATAGCAGGGGGATCTATTGTTAAGAAAAAATACCCGATCATAGGAAAATTACTATTATGAAATCTCGATATGGATCAATGTTCATTGGGATGTCTCTATTGTTTTGTATAGAGCTATTTTTACTTTCGAAGTCGGATATTTCATCAATTTTGACAAGGCCTTTAGTGTCCATATCTCAGTTGAGCGGGCTTCTTGGGGTTGTCGTATATTCTATTACGTTCTTCTTATCAAGTAGGCTTGGAATATTGGAGTATATGTTTGGAAGTCTTGATCAGGTATATCGCACTCATCAGCGTTTGGGCAGGATTTCATTTATGCTTTTCTCAATTCACTTTATGTGTCTATTGGTTCAGTACATAAATGTTCCAGTTATGTTATCAAATATTCTCTTTCCTTCAAATACTCTTGCGTATACAGCGGGAATATTATCTTTTTGGTCTTTAGCTTTTATCTTAGCACTCGTGATATTTGCTAAGCTCGAATATCAACTTTTTGTTAGAGTTCAAACATTTTTTATCATTTCGTTTATGTTTGGGTTGTTGCATTCGTTGTTTATAGAAAGCGATATCTCCAGATATCTTCCATTGAGGGTGTATATATTATCGTTTTTTGGATTGGGCATTTTTTCGTTTATCTATAGACAACTTCTCTATTCCCTTGTGGGTCCAAAACATGTATACAACATTTCTTCTATAAAACGTTCTAAAAACGGATGGGTATTATTGAAGCTCATCACAAATGGTAGAAAATTGTCTTATGTTCCTGGCCAATTTGTGTATATCGGGTTTCAAAGGGATGGATATAAAAAAGAAACACATCCATTTTCTATCGTTTCGGTTCCTAGTGATGATCATATAGAGTTGTGGATTAAGCCAGTTGGCGACTTTACTACCGATCTTATAGATCTCAAAGAAGGGGATAAGGCGCTTGTGTATGGACCATACGGTTTATTGCATGAGAAAATTTTTGTCAAAGATTCTGTGGTATGTATTGCAGGTGGAATCGGAGTTACTCCATTTCTAGGTATGCTTCGAGAGTTTGTGCATAAATTACCATCTACATCTTTTCACTTGTTCTATAGTGTGCGGTCAAATTCAGATATCGAAGATTTAACACTGGAATCTGTCCTCCCTGTCTCTAAAGAAAACATGACATATCATCTTACGGTCACAGAAACTTCGCCTAGACTAACAGGTCAAGATATTTTAAAAAGTACAGGAAATACAAAAAATACTATGTATTTGCTTTGCGGACCATCTGCCATGATGAAAACTATAAAGCAGCAATTACATGCTGCAGGGATTCACCCTCGTATGATATTTTATGAAGAATTTTCCTACTGATTCACTTTTAAAAGTGTTTACAACGGTATGCTATGTTTTTGTCTATGGTATGGCCGGATATTCTGTGTATATATATGTCCAAATGCCAAAAAATCCTTCAACTATTCCTGTAGAATCTATTCAGCTAACAAAAAATAGTGAAAAAAATATTCAAGTAGTTAGTACCCCCTCAGTCATAAAGAACAAAGAAGCTCAGTCTCAAATAATCTCAGCTCCTATCCTAGTAGAGCCTACGATTACACAGGCCCCTGTGGTAGATACGCGGTGTATTGTTGCTGTCGACAGTGTTTCATACGATGTGTCTCAATTCAAATCAACTCATAGCGGGGGAGATGTCTTCAATTGTGGGTCAGATATGACTGCAATTTTTTATGGTCAACACAATGCAGAAATGTTAAAAAAAATGAGTCGCTACCAAATTTAGACCGATTTCTTAAATGACAGTTGTACCGTTGTGTGAGAATCTTTTACCGACGAAATCGAAATTTTTATATTGTATATTTCACAGATTCGCTCTACGATAGAAAGACCAATTCCATATCCTTTCGCTTGGCGCTTTGCCTCATGACCTCGATAAAATTTATCGAATATATGTGATATTTCGTTTTCCGTCATTCCTGGACCGTGATTCGTGATGGCTATATGTATATGATTGTTAGAGTCAGATAAAGAAATAGATAGAGTGGTCTTTGGGTATGAATATTTAATGCCATTTGAGATTATATTCGAAAATAATAATACTGCGTACTCCTTCGGCAAAGGTATCGTTTCGGATTGTGAAATCTGCTGTTGAACAAGTAGTTGTTTTTTTTCAATCTCTTTATGATATTGCTTTAAGATATGAGAAATTGTACTTTCAATTGGTATATTTTCCGAAATAGGGACAATTCCACTTTGTAGCTTGCTTAGTTGCATCAATTGATCCAAAAGCGTACTGATAGAAAATAATTTTTCCTGCAACTCATTCAGTTTTTCGACGTGGCTTGGGGCATCCAGAGATAATAATTCTAAAGAAGAAATTATAGAAGATATCGGTGTTTTAAGTTCGTGCGATGCATTGGAAATAAAATCTTTTTGTTGCTGAGACATTCCGCGTATACGTTCGACCATTGTGTTGAATTTATTGACCAACTGTACAATTTCATCATTAGCGGGGCCGGGAATTTGTTTGGCAGAAGTTAATGTTTCTAAATTTATTGAATGAATAGTTTTTGTGAGGTCTTGAATTGGCTTTAAGGCGTTTCGTACAATGATATTTCCCAGAATCACACTTCCTATAAAGCTTGATACAGAAAAAAGGATAAACGAAAGTAAAAGAGTATTATTTAATTTCGTGATAGAGGCAATAGGCTTACCTATGATAATTACTCCATACAGAGTTGATCCATTTAACACAGGCACAGCGGTGATGAACATTTCCTGATTTCTCCACAATAATTTTGAGCTTGTGAGTTGAGATGATTCTAATGTTTTTTTTGCGAGAGAAATAATCTTTTTCGCCGATTCGGTATCCTGTCCGGTGAAAAAACTGAAGTTTCCGTGTCCAAATAATACCTTTAGGCTGGTATCAAAAAGGAGTGCAGACGTATTTGTTTCCGCAAGCTCTTCTTCTAAATTTGTTTGCTCTTTTTGCCGAAGGGAAAGAGCTTCTGAATTAATCGAGATAAAATTTTTAATTATTTCGTTTGCGATATATATAGATTGGTTCTTTATTTCCGATATGATAACCGCTTGGAAAAAATAATATACTGCTATCGCCATGATGACGATAAAGCCGAATACATACGAGCCAAATTGTACAGATAATCTCTGCTTTGTCGTTAATTTGTGCATAACATATACCCTTTTCCCTTTACCGTTTGGATAAGTCTTTTTGCAATATCTTCTCCTAATTTAGAACGAATGTATCTGATATGCACATCAACGGTATTTGAAAGTGGGTCTATCGCATCTCCCCAGACATGAGACAAAAGATCCATTCGATCTATGGCAATATTCGGATGCAGTGCAAGATATTCTAACAATAAATATTCTCTCGGGGCAAAAGAAATTTCCTTACTGTTAACCTTAACAATTCTCGCATTTGTATCTATTTCTACTTCATTAATTTCTATCTTCGGAGCAATGCTCGGACCATTCTTTCTTCTTATGAGAGCATGTATTCGTGCAAGTAATTCTGCCAGGGAAAATGGTTTAGTCACATAGTCGTCTGCGCCTGAATTTAATGCATGAATCGTATCTTCAGTTTGATTTTTCGCGGTCAATATGAGAATTGGAGTGGATTTAATTTTTCGAATTTCAGATGCTAGTTTCACTCCATCTCCATCAGGAAGCATCCAATCTATGATATACGCGTCGTAATTTTCTGATTCTGCTTGGAATCTCCCATCTTCGATAGAAGATTCTATGTCTACAGATATTGACGATTTAGAAAAGAATTTTTGAATATTTTCCGCAATCGTTTTTTCATCTTCAATAAGAAGTATTCGCATGGAGATATTGTATCATGATTAAAAGCTAGTCATCTTCGTTTTCTAGTTCTTTTTTTGCGGCTTCAAGTACCTTTTCCATTTCATGCTCCCTTGACTCATGTTCACTCTCATGCTCTGAATCTCTTGATGAGACAGTAGATGTTCCACTGGTTCCTGTGGCTCCAGATTGTGGTGGATTATTTCCGGTCGTGTTTGCTCCTGTTGCACTAGGATTTGTTCCACCAGATGTAACAAGGTATTTTTGCATTCGAGACAAACTGGATCCATGTTTTCCCTGGTACATACTTGACATGTCAGTTCCGCAAGAAAAAATATTTCCACCACTGTGGGACTGTTGAAGGGATGTTACATCGTACTGTTGTCCAGATAGGGTAATAATACACCCTGAAGCTGGTTGTGGTGCTTTGGTTGGTGAAGGATTGGTTGTGGGAGCAGTAATGACTAGTGTTGTTTTTTTTGCAATTGTAGGAGCTGTTGGTTTTATGGTTCCAGGTGATGTTATTTTCACTGCAACTGCGCCTTCTGGTGAGTTTGCAATCTCGTTATTAGAGTTTTCAGAATTGTCAGCTTGAACCTGTGCAATTTTATGCTCATTTTTGGTAAATGAAGATACGAGATTCGAAGCTCCAATTGTTCCAGTTGCGACGGTAGCCCCGATGATGGAAATGCCAGCAAATGCAATAATAACTTGTTTAAGTAATTCTATGAACATAGGATTCATGAGTTCTCCATTTCTTTCTAGTAGACTAGCATAGGAAAGATTAACTCTAGGTTAAGATATATTATTGTATGATATCATGTCTTTATGAAGGAAAAAATTTGTCCAAAGTGTCAGGGTCTTATGCAAAAGGGATTCATAGGAGATAAGGAAAATTTTGGCCATCAAACACGACAAAACTGGGGGACAGGAATTCATATACTTGGTATTGGTTTGGACAATGCTCTTCCTGTGACCACATATAGGTGTAAGGCGTGTGGATATTTAGAAAGTTATACAGAGTAACGGGTAAATTCACAATGGTGTATATTATTGGTTTTATTATTTTAGGGTTGATCGCCGGTATTCTGAGCGGAATTATCGGCATTGGTGGAGGGATTATCATCATCCCAGCTTTGGTGTATATATTTGGACTATCACAACAAACCGCTCAGGGAACCACTCTTGCCTTGTTGATACCCCCAGTCGGCATATTTGCTGCTTGGGCATATTATAAACAAGGCTATGTTGATGTCAAAATCGCAGGTCTAATATGTATAGGCTTTATTATTGGAGGGCTCATCGGGGGTCAAATTGGAACACAATTGCCTACAAAACTTATCACGAGGATATTTGGTGCAGCGCTATTTCTCGTTAGCATGCGAATGCTTACGCAGTGAGTATTATACACATAAAACCGTGACTTTATCTCCTATTGCGATCGTATTTGATTGAATATAATTTTCTGGAAGTTCAATCACATGGCGATATATAGGTGGCCAAAAAAATATCGCATTGCAAGATAATTTTTTTATTCGCGTAACGATAAAATCATCATTGAGGATCAGTACATCTATCGGAAACTTCATGCCAAATGTATGAATGCCGTATCTAGTTTGAAAATATACTGGGTAAGCGACTTTAGAGTGAATCAATCCTATGGTTGCCTCTTTGAACGTTGAAAGATGTTTTACAGGAATAGTTATCATTCTATCGATACTATACAATAAACCAATAAATTACCATATCGTTTGTAGTATAGTTAACTGTTATGGAAGAACTCTCACAAGATCAGAAAATTGCATTGGACGCTCTCCTAGAATGGCATGAGAAAGACAGAACCTCGATGCAGTATGTGACCTTAGGAGGGTATGCGGGGAGCGGGAAGACAACTCTTATATCCTACTTTCGTCAGGAACTAGAAAAGAAAAATAAAGGAATTCGAGTCGCATTTGTGAGTTTCACTGGGAAGGCCGCTAGAGTGCTTGCAATTACGCTTGCTCAAACAGTCGCGATATATAAAAATGACTCTGTTGGCACTATTCACTCACTCATATATTCACCGGTAGTTAACAGTAACGAGGAAATTATCGGTTGGAGTCAAAAAGATGAAATTGAATGTGATCTCATCATTATCGATGAGGCTTCAATGGTAGATGGGGTCATTTGGGAACATTTAAAAAAATTTGGGAAACCAATGGTCGTTGTTGGAGACCATGGTCAATTGCCTCCTATCGCAGGGAACTTCAATCTCATGCAAAAAACAGATTTAAAATTGGAAGAAATTCACAGGCAGTCAAAAGGTAATCCAATTATAGACGTATCTATACATGCTCGCACAAAAGGGTTTATTCCTTTAGGGAGATACGGAAAAACAGTCATAAAATACAATAGATCAGAATCTGATTCACAGGAAGCCTTGGGTGAATTATTATCATCGAATGCTTCAGAAACGTTGCTTTTGTGCGGATTTAATTCCACTCGGAAAAAATTAAATGCCCATATGAGATCACTAGCTGGTTTTGATTCTCCTGAACCTATGAGCGGGGACAGGGTGATATGTCTTAGAAATAATCATAAAAAAAAGATTTATAACGGTATGCTAGGAACAATAGTTCGTATCAGTCAGTCGGATCCTCTTTGGTATGATGCAGAAATCCAAATGGATGGAGATGAAATTATGTACACAGGACGTATATATAAGGAGCAATTTAATGCACAGGAATCACTCAATTTCACTTCCAACCGCGCCCTTTCAAAACAAGGAGATTTGTTTGATTTCGGGTATGCTCTTACAGTTCATAAAGCCCAGGGAAGTCAAGCCAAAAGAGTAATTCTTATGGAGGAACGATTCCCAAAAATGACAGACGATGATTGGTGTAGATGGTTGTATACCGCTGTTACCCGAGCCCAAGAGGAATTGTATATATTCGGTTACAGCCAATAGACTGGTCAATCAATGACTGCTTCCAGAGAGATATTTAATAAGCACTGTTCCTAGGATAAGAGCAAATATCTGGAATAACGATTCTCCTTTAGATTTTTTATGATGCAATTCCGGAATCAAATCACTCATCGCAATATAGAGAAAATTTCCCGCTGCAAAGGGAATAAGATAGGGAATTATTGTGTGAGCAAATGATCCTAGCGCAAGTGTTATGCATGTTCCGAGTATGGCAGTTGTCGCCGATAAAAAATTAAATAGTAAAGCTTTTTTATTTGAGAAACCGCTATGGAGAAGTATAGTGAAATCAGCTAGTTCGTGAGGGATTTCGTGAGCTATAACAGCAAGTGTGACGGATATGCCCAAAGGGATAGATGTTAGAAATGCTCCACCAATGACAACGCCATCAATAAAATTATGAATCCCATCACCTATAAGGGAAAGATATCCCGCAATTTTTGTATCTCCAGCGTGGTCTCCATCTATATGATGATGCCAATTTAATAATTTTTCCAGTGAAAAAAAAGCGATTATTCCCAGTAGAATAATACTAAATGTTTCTTTTGGTATTTGTTCAATGCTTTCAGGAATAAGGTCAAAAAATGTACTTCCGAGTAGCACCCCTGAAGATAGTGCGATCAGTGGACTCATAATTTTTTGCAATTTTATTCTGCCAAATACCAATAACCCAGCGCCTAATAGGGATAAAAGACTTACAATAAAAACTGCCATGAGTGCAAATACTATATTCATAGTGCTGTACATGATCTGCAGATTCCAAAAAACTCCAGTGTATGTTTTTGAACTGTAAATGAGAAATTTCGTTGAATATTCTTTTCTTCAAGACTCAAGTCTGTCTCAACCTTATATTCAGAGACAGATTTGCACTTTACACAAACCAAATGATGATGGTGTGATAACGTTGAAAGTTCATACCGTTTTTTACCATCACCAAAATCAATTTCTGACAGTATACCTTTGGACACAAGAGTTGCAAGCTCCCGATACACCGTAGTTTTATTTACCTGCAATTTGTCTATGAGAAGCGTCGCGTCTATCGGACCCGTGGCAGATAGGAACTGAGATATGCATAGCTTCCGGACCTTTGTGTTTCTCAGTCCGGCTTTTTTTACAATCAGTTCAGTCTCATTCGTAACCATGTAGGTATACTAACGCAACTTAGTTGCGTTTGTCAATGAACTGATTTACCATACAATCGTTATTGCTCGAATTATTGTGGCTGTGCGTCTGTGGTCGTTTCCTGAATATAGTTTGCGCCAATCACTACTTTTACATTGTATTCATCACTGATTTGGGTCTCATAAGATACGGATTTCACATTGAACATCTTGAGCAAGATTGCAAGATCCGTTGGTTTTAGAGACTTGTTATAGACTGTTATCGTCGTTGTTTCGGATTTTTCCTTACTGTTGACGGGATCAACGGTTTGAATAGAGGCATTTTGTAATGCCTCCGTCACTTTTATCGCCAAGCCTGATTTTTTGGTACCATTTTCCACCCGTACTATCATCGGTGTTTGCTCTGGTTTTCCTGCAAATATATCCGATACCCAAGAATGAATTTTTGACCAATTATCGATACCTTCTTTTGACGCTAGTATCGAGGCTCCGTTCGATGCTGTCGTGATATTGAGATAATTTTTATCAGTAAGGGCGAATGTATGAATTTGGTACGCATCAAATTCATTTATGTGCTTTAAAATAGCTTGAATGTCTGAAATGCTGATATCAGTTTTCACATTATTCCCAAGGCTTTCCATAAAAGGCAAAATCTTAGGAATAAACTCCGCTGATAAAATCTTTTGTTTCACTGCCAGTAGGAGGTTTCTTTGTCTCTTTGCTCTACCGAAATCTGAGCCATCCACAGCACTATGTCTAGATCTCACGTATTCCAAAGCTGTAGTGCCATTCATATGGGTAATTCCTTTGTCAAAGTGTAAATGCTTATATCGACAAGAAAAATATTCCCAAATTACCGGTTCTGCAGATACTGTTGCGGTAAACTTTTCTATTTCTTCACTGCTATGTCCGCAGGATTCGTCGAGGATTGTATCTAGGGGATAGGCATAATCATCAAACGTTGTCTCTACATTTACGTCGACACCCCCCAATACATCAATGGTATTTTTGAATCCCGCAAAATCTATCGCGAAAAAGTAATCTATAGGTTGTCCAATAACTTGTTTGGCCACGTATTTCACTAGATTTGCTCCACCTGATTGTCCAGTAAATTCCTGAGATTTATTTGGGAATCCTTTATCATCCAGTCCTATTTGGTAGGCTGCATTTATTTTCCAGTGGTTCTGTGTTCCATCATTGCCAGGTATGGATATCCAAGTGTCCCTAGGGATCGATATGAGATATGCATTCTTTGTGGCAGGATCAATTCTGGCCGCGATCATTGAATCAGTCAGGTACGTACCGTCATGTTTTCCTCCTGCATATCCGAGTAGCAATAAGGTGAATGGTTTTTTGTGAGATAATTTTTGTTCAAGGGTAGTATATGCTTCTTCCTTACTGTTTTGGGTTTTAATAATTGTTTTGTTTGCAATGGATCGAAACTGAAAAAAAATATACAGTATTGCGATAGCTATGGTGACAACAAAGAGTTTGATAATAATGTTCAGTTTCATACAGTTCTTAGAGTATATCAATGTGTGGCTATCTTCTCAATTCGATAATTATCTGATCTAAATCTGAAAAATACCTGAGTATATTGACAATATACCTATATTTCAGTGTACATTCAGTAATTTTTGATACCATCCCTAGTACACTATTGGTATAATGTATCACATGCAAAAACTTTTAAAACATCTCATCGAGCCAGAGATCATATTGGTGTTGAGTATTGCCGCGTTTATTTTCTTTTTTTCGATCGTGTCGTTTCTGAGGCACGATAATTTCCGTTCGCGTCGTCTTGATCTAGGGAATATGGATCAAACAGTCTGGAATGTAGTAAATGGCAATGGATTTTCTTTAACGGATCCAATGGGAACTGGACAGCAATCGCGCCTTGCCGTGCATGCAGATTTCTTGCTCGTTTTGCTCGCTCCCTTATATCTGGTATGGTCTGATCCTAAAATGTTGCTTCTTGTTCAAGTGATTGTTGCAGGGCTTGGTGCTCTGCCTGTGTATTGGATTGCGCACGACTCACTTGGTTCAAAAAGACTTGGAATACTTTTTGCAAATATTTATCTTTGGTATCCCCCTATGGGTCGAATGATGTTGCATGATTTTCACGCGGTTGCCCTGACCTCGACATTTCTTTTGTTTGCGTATTGGTATATAGAAAAAAAGAGGTATGTGTACTTTATGATTTTTGCAATTCTTGCAGCTCTTGGAAAAGAGCAGGTGTGGCTGATCATTGCGATGATGGGTATGTATATCGCATTCTGGAAAAAATCATTTGCGATTGGATTATCCACAGCTACTATTAGTAGTGTAGTATTTTACATGCTTTTTTGGATAGCTATACCAGCAGTTACGCCAGCAAAACAGCATTTCGCGTTATCATATCTTTCGCAGTATGGGAGCAGTTTGAATGAAATCATATCGAATATGCTTACCCAGCCAATGAGTTTGTTTTCAACGTTTCTTCGTGGTGATCGTTTATATTATTACTATCAATTATTATTTCCCTTGGGTTTTTTATCTTTATTATTTCCCTTTCCGTTGATATTCTCTCTAGAAGGTTTAGTAATAAACTCAATGAGCAGTAATGCACATATGAGATCAATAGATTATCAGTACGCCAGTACGATATTTCCTTTTGTGATGATCTCTGGAATCTTCGGATTTTCTACTTTACAAAAGCATTTGAGGGGTAAAATATCCAACATCATTCCGACTATCTATATATGCGCATGTCTCGTTAGCTCAATCTATTTTTGGGGAGAATTTCCTGTAGGGAAATCACAATGGTTTTGGCATTTTATTACCTCAGTGCCAGAACGGCAAGCCATGCAGAGTATAGCCGATTCAATCGACGGTAAATATTCGGTGTCTGTTACCAATAATATTGGTGCACATTTTTCTCAAAGAAAATATATCTATAATTTCCCAATAAATGCAGACAAAGCTGACTATACTGTGGTATATTTAGGCGACACGTATGCGTGGCCGAGTGGAGAAGAGCAACGTAAAGTGGTAGTAGATATGCTTCAAAATCATGCGTATTGGCTTATTGCTCAGGAAGGTAATTTTTTCGCTTTCAAGAAAATATCATTATGAAAAAAACTGCATCTGTAAGCGTCATTATCCCGATATTTAACGAAAAAGAAAGTTTACAAGAGCTCTTTTTGATAAGTGAAAAATTCTTTTCAAAAAGAGGGGAACCCGTCGAGTATGTGTGTATAGATGATGGGAGTACAGATGGCTCATTTGAAGCGTTGTGTCAAATAAAGAAACAAATATCTTCCCGAATGGTGATAATTAAATTCCGAAAAAATCTTGGTAAATCAGCGGCACTCAGTGCTGGTTTTTTACATGCATCTGGCTCCATTATCATAACGATAGATGCGGATTTACAGGATGATCCAAATGAATTAGAAAGTGCGATCGAAAAAATCAAAAAAAACGAATTAGATTTTGTTGTCGGTTGGAGAAAAAATCGAAGTGATATAAAAGGAAAGATCCGTTTGTCACATATTTTTAATGCTGTAGTTTCAAATTTTTTTCATGTTTCCCTTCATGATATGAACTGTGGACTGAAAGTTATGAAAAAGGAAGTGGCCAAAGAGATGGATTTGTATGGAGAATTGCATAGATATATCCCCGTTCTCGCTGCATCTCGTGGTTTTAGGGTGGGCGAGGTAGTCGTTTCCCACCATGGGCGAAAATTTGGATCCTCTAAGTTTGGTAGCGAGAGGATAGTTCGAGCTGCGTTTGATTTAGTTACGACATTATTTATAACCTCATTTAAAAGCCGTCCGATGCATATGTTTGGGTTGGCAAGTGTGATAGTTGGACTTGGTGGGATGCTACCATTGATTTACTTGACAATTTTGCATTTTTTAGGAATATCGATTGGCAGGCGCCCTCTGTTATTATTTGGAGTAATGATGGTATTGTGTGCAGTTCAATTATTTTCGACAGGGTTACTCGCTGAATTATTGGTAAATTTGCATGGAAAAAATGATGAGTATCCTGCAGAAAAAATTATTTCATAATTATGAAATAGAGTACGTGTCATATTTGTAATTCTTGCTCGGAAATTTTCTTATAGCTCCTGCATCAATGAATTTATCGAGGTAAGGAAATAATGTTTTCCCATTGAGCTTTTTAGTGGATTAAAACATGGTGCATATTAATTATGATGTAGCGAATAGAAGATTTGGTCTATGTATATGGAATGTCAATTCTTTCGATGTTATATCAATAAGTGAACGCTTCGTAAAATATTTTAAGGATTAAAGAATTTTAGTTATACGACTGTAAAGTTGCACTATGGAAACTACTACAAATTTTCAGAAACATACCAGCTCAAATAGAATACAGAATTATCTAATCAGAAATTTTAATAGTCAAATTCTTGATGACATTAATTCAGTGCAACCTCATTCATTGCTCGATGCGGGATGTGGAGAAGGATTTATTATGAAGTTGATTTCGGAATCTGGAATTTGCGCTGAGGTCAACGGGATCGATACATCAACTGTCGCGCTGCGTATAGCAAGGAAGATTAATCCAGATCTTCGAATATCAAAGGGTTCAGTTTATGATATTCCATATGCAAAAAATACATTCGATCTGGTAACATGCTTAGAGGTATTGGAACACTTGGAGGATCCTCAAAAGGCGCTTTGTGAACTTATCAGAGTATCTAAGCGATATGTTCTTATATCAGTACCAAACGAACCGTTTTTTCAAATAGCAAATTTTCTACGAGGGAAATATATTCATTCTTTAGGAAATCATCCTGAACATATCAATCATTGGTCAAGTAGTGGTGTGGCTTCACTCCTAGTAGGAATGAATTGCAAAATTATTCATGTGTCTACACCATTTGCATGGACAATCATACTGGCAAAGAAATCATAAATTCAGATTCTATATTTTTTGGAATAAATAAAAATGTTCACTCTTATATACGAGGGAATGATGATCTGTATCTTTAAGTAATTGTGATATCAATGTCAGCTCATAGTCTTTCGGATTATAATTGCTGATAATCCTATTTTCAGTAATAAGTGCTATATATGTGGCTGACTGTGTTGCGCTTGGAACGGTAAATGCAAACTCTCTGTGGCTCACATGTGGTCTGATTTCTATAGATGATGTGATAGAAGCATCTTTCGGTATATTTTGAAGGATTTTTTCAAAGTCTTTATCTTCCTGAGTGACATTGTAGATATAGCAAGAACAAGAGGGTGTTGTCGGTAGGGGGCTGTAATGATAGTTTACTCTGATTGCGATAAACAAAAGTATTGCAGTGATGCTGTAAAGTATCGGAAGGTAATATTGTCTAAGGAAGGTTATTCTTCGCAGGGTGTAACTGATAGCATAAATCCCAAAAATAGTTGCGATTACAAGCGCTGGTGTTATTCCACTTCCATAATGGAATGTTATCATATCGGTTTTTCTAATGATATTTATGGCGATTTCCGGAGCAGAAAGAAATATCCATGGAATTCCTAAAATAGGTAAATAAGCAAATGGTTTTAATAATAGTTGATAATATTCAATAGTTGTTGGATTAAATATAAATGTCTGCACAAGTTGTTTCGCTTTGAGGAGTTGTAATATGTATTGTGGGAGTTGGTTAGAGTTTTCAGTTCCCATTTTTTCTAATGCCCAATGTACTCCACCCGGCGTAAAGTACGGCATCACTCCAAAAACCATCGTAAAGAACCACCCAAATCCTATAAGCACTGTCACAAATCCCATCTTCCAGTTTTTCATGTAGAATATAATTGCGATACCCATCATGGCAATATTGAGAGATATTTCTTCTTTTGTGATAAGAGCGAGAAAGACAAAAATACTATACCATCCCCATCGTTTTATCAGCGCGAAGTAAAAAGCTGAAAGAATAAACGGAATAGCAAAAGATACTCCATGAAAATCATATATATTCGTCCACTGCATGGTAGGATTGAGGAGATATGAGATCACAATTGTTAATGAAATAATTTTATTTTTTAACAAGCGCATCGAAATAAAATAAACCGGTATTGCTCCAATAGCGAGCATCACTGTCTGAATGACCAGAATTGCGCGAACATCATTCCAGAGTAAGTAAACAGGTGAAAGCAAGACGAGTATTAAATCTGCATGTATAGAGAAGCGCGATACGAAATTATCTGGATGTCGAAATTGGAAGAAGTGATTGTGGAGCGTATACCATATGGTTTGGTCCATGTTAGATAAATCATATCTTGATGCAAATGCATTGTGTCGCTGAAGTGAGAGTGTGCAAAATGTTCCAATGTATCCGAAAATCAGCAGGAATAAAATAATTATTTCCCAATGTCGAATGATGAACGTTGGAATTATCTTTCTCATTGTTGATAGATTGTATCATGACCATTCGAATACAAAAGAAGAGTGGTAGCAAAATTCCGTGTTAGTATTTTTTTAACCAAATATAATTTTTACTGGGTGCTATTTTTTGGATCTTTCGCTCCAGTCTCACCTCTCATGTTTGTTATTGGATTCAATTGAATATTTTGAGCTGTGACACTTCCATCCGAATTTGTTTGGCCAAATACTGCAACTTTTGATCCAGTTATAATATCTGTTTTTGTGGCCTGCGTTGCTTTATTTATCGCAGTTGTCGTTGTCACCAATACAATTTTTGAACTTCCATCAGGAAGTTTTACCGTTATGGACTTTTCGTCAGATGAAATAACTTCTCCTGTGACTGGTCTATTCATCCCACCTCTTCCCCCTGCGCCATTTCTCATCCCTCCATTTTGCATTCCACTGCCATCTCTTGCTCCTGTAAATTGTCTATTTGGTGTAGGTTGTTTAATGGATTGATACTTCATTCCCCCTAAAAATCCCAATACTCCCACCACAATGATGATGGCGATTGCTACTGTTGATATCTGATTTGATTGTTGTTTCATAGATCCTCCTAATGTTTATATGTTTCCACTATACTCTGCGTATCTGAATCCTTGCTGAAGTAGTAATAATTAATTATCACCACTACTCATATCTCAAGGCTTCAATTGGTTGCAGATTAGATGCTTTTCTTGCAGGGTACCAGCCAAACAGAACGCCGATTCCTGCGGATACTGCAAAGGCTAACAATACTGAGCTTGGGGAGATTACAAAAGGAGCATTCATAAGTTTCGTAACGACATAAGAAATGGCTATTCCTAAAAAGATTCCAATTATTCCACCCGTGAATGTAAGCATGATTGCTTCAATCAAAAATTGGGTGATGATCGTTTTCTTTTTTGCTCCAAGTGCTTTGCGAAGGCCTATTTCTCGGGTTCTCTCTGTTACAGTTACCAACATTATATTCATAATACCGATGCCCCCTACGAGAAGAGAAATTGCCGCGATTCCAGACAGGAGCGCCGTAAAAGTTCCCGTAGTAGACGACGCAGCGTTCATAATATCCGCTTGGGAGAATATCGCAAAGTCAGCTTGACTAGGGGTATTAAATTTATGGCGGGCCAGAAGGAGATATCCAACTTCATTTTGGGCCTGTGTCATTACATCGGAGGATTTCGCCTCAAGAGCGATAGAAGAGACATTTGAAGCACCAAATAATTGTTTTTGTGCTGTAGTGAGAGGGACAAAAATCATATCATCCTGATTCATAAATCCAGATCCACCTTTAGATTCTGTGACTCCTACAACTCTAAATGTCTGTCCTGCAATTTTTATCGTTTGTCCTATTGGATTTGATCCTTCTCCAAATAAATCTATAACAACTTGAGGTCCGATAATTACAACTTTCGACATGCTATCCACATCACGCTCTGTTATAAAATTTCCGGATGCGATAGTGACTTTATGTACATTTGCATAGACGGGAACCGCTCCAATAATTTGAGTATTTGTATTATTTTTTCCCGTGGTAACCTGTGCTCTTCGTTGGTATTCAGGAGATACATATTTAACGGTAGTAATCTGTGGAGATGTTTCGATCGCTCTTGCATCTTCAAGAGTCAAAGACGTGCTCCCCCCAGCAGCTCCACGTACAGCTCCATTTTGTTGCCCGCTCGGATTTACGGTCAATAGATTTGATCCTAACGATTGGATCTGTGTTTGAATTGATTGTTGAGTGGCTTGACCCAAAGAAACAAGCGCTATGACGCTTCCAATGCCAATGACAATGCCTAATATCGCAAGTCCTGTCCGCATTTTATTATTTGTGAGGGTTTGAAACCCCTCGATGATTAGTTCTTGATAATCCATAGTGTTTTATTTTTTCTTTCCGTTTGAAGTATCCTCGATGAGTTTTCCGTCTTTTATGTGTATGATGCGCTTGGCATGATGGGCGATATCTGGTTCATGAGTAATCATGACAATAGTATGACCTTCATTATTAAGTTTTTGAAAAATCGCCATAATTTCTTCAGCCTGGGCAGAAGCAATATTTCCCGTTGGTTCATCTGCGAGAATCATAGCTGGGTTCAAAGAGAGAGCTCTCGCAATTGCAACGCGCTGTTGTTGTCCACCAGAGATTTGATTTGTTGTGTGCTCAAGCCTGTCCCCAAGTCCTACCATAATCAGAAGTTCTGTCGCTTTCTTGAGTCTTTCTGACTTCGGAATTCCTGCATACATCATCGGCAACATAACGTTTTTTAAGGTGGTTGTTCGAGGAAGAAGATTAAACGCCTGAAAAACAAATCCTATTTTTTTATTCCGAATATCCGCAAGCTCATCATCAGATAGCTTTTCAACACTTTCTCCATCTAATATATATTGGCCACTTGTTGGTTGATCTAAGCCTCCGAGGATATGCATAAGGGTTGATTTACCACTTCCCGATGGTCCCATAATTGCTACAAATTCACCCTGATCTATTTTGAAAGAGATGTCAGAAAGAGCAACGGTTTCCAACCCATCCATGTTGTATATTTTATAGAGATGGTGTGTTTCGATAATTGCATGTGGTTTCATGTAATTTAATGTCCGACAACACGCGTTGCGCCACTCATGCCACCTCTTCCACCAATCGCACTAAATGGTGACGCAGTTGTTGTAGAGCTTGTTGTCTTTGATGTGCTGGTAGATGCAGTTACTATAGAATCTCCTTCATTTATTCCAGATATAATTTCCGTTTCAGTATCATTTGATAGTCCAATTTCCACTGACACTGATGAGACTGATCCATTCTTCATAACTCGTACCGACGTTTCGCCATTTAGACTTTGTATAGCAGCAGAGGGTATTAGGACAATATCATCTTTAGTCTCTGTGATGATATTTGCTGTTGCGGTCATATTCGAATAAATATCGCTCGAAGCTGAATCGAGCTTTATAATCGCAGGATAGGCTGTTACGTTAGATGAAATTGACCCAACAGTATCGATGCTAATAACTGTTCCTGTATATGTTTTATCTGGAAATGCATCAAGCGTGATCGTGACTTTGTTTCCGATTTTTACTTTCGGAGCATCTGTTTGAGCAAGTTGTACAGTAACCTGTGGACTGGCTTCAGTGACAATATTGGCAATACGCTGTGAAGTAGAATTTCCGGTCGAGCTAGTTTGAGAATTTAATACCGACCCTATTTGAAGTGCCAATCCTGTCACTGTTCCCGGTATTGGCGCATAAATGATTGGTGATGATTGTTGATACGTAGACCATGCACTACTAAGGGCAGTTTGTGCTTGTAAAATTGTTCCTTGTTGAACTTTAAATTTTGCTTCAGCAGCAAACCAGTCATCTTGAGTGCTTGCAAATCCAGGGAGGTTTCGTTGATCTTTATTTGGAGATCCGTCAGGATTCGTGAAAGTGGAATTCTCAGCTTTCAACATATATGTATTCCATTGGGTAAACAATGTCGATTGGAGAGAATAATAATTTGCGTTCGCGCTATCAAGTGAATTCTTTGCTCCCAGGTAATTTGCATATGCCTGATTAGAGCGTTGCTTTCCATCAAGATCCAAATCCACCTGAGCTATAGAGTCTCCCGCTTTTACTTTTTGACCATTAGTAACAAAAATTTTACTTACAACACCGGAAGTTTGAGTTGTTACCGAAGCGCTATTTGCAGCGGATATCTGACCTGAAGCAGAAACTGTCACAATAAGTGTGCCTTTTTGTGCTGTTTCTGTAGTGTATTGAATTTTTTGGGAGGTTGCAGAAGATATCTTGGTATACCCATACCAGCCTAGTCCAACAATCACTATCACTAAAATCAATTTTATAAGTGGTGGAAATGAAATAAAGCGATCTTTAGCTTTGATAGTCATCTCTTTTGCTGTGTTGGCGATGTTCATGGATATATAGTAAATTTGAAATCTGAAAGCTGACTGAATTTACGCGGGCAATTTAACTAAAAATGTTGTTCCGTGTCCGAGTATGCTTGATGCGCTTATTGTCCCATTGTGCTTCGTTACTAGGTGTTTCGCAATAGATAAACCCAAACCGTATCCAGATGTTTCGTTATTTGTCCGAGCCGCATCAGCGCGATAAAATCTGTCAAAGATAAAAGGCAGATCTCGAGCTTCTATGCCGATGCCGGAGTCGGATATTTTTATTTGTATGGTTCGGTCTGTGTGTTCAACTTTGATCGTGATAGTGCTATTTTTAGGACTATATTTAATTGCATTTTCCAGCAGAATTTCAACTATCTCAATTACACTACCTCGATCTCCTTTAAGCGTATATGAATTTTTCACATAGGTAATAGATATTTGTTTTTTCTTTGCGATTGATAAAACGGTTGCTTTAGCATGTTGTATGATGTCGTTGACATCTATTTGTGTCATCATGATCTGATTTTCCGGTCTTTCGTATTGCGCCAGTTGCAGAAGTGCATCTGTGAGAGACTGTAATCTGTTCGTGTCTTCAATGCCTTCTTCTATGACCTTCTTGAGTTCTTGTGTAGTGGCGTGTTTATCTCTCAGGCTCACCTCAAGAGAGCTTTTAAGAGAAGTCAGAGGAGTACGCAGTTCATGTGAAGCGTCCTGAATAAATCGGTGTTGCTCGTCTACCATTTTCTGAATCGGTCTTAGCGTCCTTCCTGCGAGGATGTATCCGAGGCCCCCTGCGATGATAAAAATAAATCCGTTTATTGAGAAAAGGGTAAATAGAACCCTATGTTTTGTTTCAGCTACAAGATCGGGGTCTCTGATAAATGCAGTATTTTCTGTTTCCCGAAGCGTCTCAATAGAAGTTCTTTGTCGTTCAATCCGACTTCTTTGAGCTCTGGCGAATCGTTCAACTTCATGGGATAGAAACGTATATAGCACAGCACTAAACGCAAAGCTTATACTCATTATAATGAGAAGATACCATGCAGTAAGTTTGAGTCGCGCTGAATGAAACATAGTATATTTTATAAAGAAATTTTATACCCAAATCCTCTCACTGTTTTCAACAATGGCGCATCTTTAGTAAAGGGCGCGTCTATTTTATTTCGTAAATTTTTTATATACACCTCTACCGTATTTGGCAGGATATCTGAATCATAATTCCAGACATGCGATATTATTTGATTTTTTGACACAACCGTTTCTTTGTGTCGAAGCAAATATTCGAGCAACGAAAATTCTTTACTGGATAACTGTATCGGAGTATTTCCTCTTTTTACTTCAAACGTTATCGCGTTTAGACTCAAAGATCCGACTGTGAGAGAATCTGAAGACGTCTTTTTTGGACGCCTGCTAAGCGCACGAATTCGGGCAATAAGTTCCTCAAATGCAAAAGGTTTTGTGAGATAGTCATCTGCTCCAGAGTTAAGTCCAGTTAGTTTATCTTGAAGTTGCCCCTTCGCAGTCAGCATGATTATCGGAATATGTATAGAATTCGATCGAAGCTGTTTACAGATTGAGAAACCATCCATTCCAGGTAACATGACATCAAGTACAATAACATCATATTCTTCTGAAGACGCCAGGTCATAGCCGTCAGGCCCAGTATATGCGACATCAACGGTATATTTTTCAAGTTCCAGGCCCTTTTTTATTGAAGTAGCTATCCGATGTTCATCTTCAACAATAAGAATTCTCATACTTCCAATTATACGCGCTTTCCTGAAAATGCCCTGAATGATAGGTATGGAGTGACTGTACCGGCTATCAGAAGTGCAGCAAATGGGTAGAACGGAAATATATACCAGGCAAGCTTTGTTTGTACAAGTGTTGGGATGACTATAAAACATATTGAAATACTGAAAATATTTGCAAGTTGAATATTTGATCGAAGTGAGCTCGATCGCATGTATATCACGAGAGATAAAATATAGAGTTCCATAAATACAAATAATTCTTTGGAAAAAAGAAGTCTGAAATAATAAAACAATGATTGATTATGAGACTCAAGCGGGGTGGAAGCCCGAAGAAATAAATGATAGTAAAAAAAGGTATTTAGAAACGTAAACCCGTATATTTTAGACATATAGAGAACCCATAACGCATACATACAAAGAGCAAAACACCAAGCTATGATAGCCTGTTTTATTGCTGTGGAGTTATTTCTTTGGAAAAGGATATAGCACGTAGCGCAGAGCAAAGGAATGATTCCAATGGGACTTTTTGAAAGAATAGCCAGTCCAGTTAAAATCCCAGACGCTATAGCAGAGATGTTTGAATATCCTATTTTTGTTGACACAATACTAGAAAGAACAATACACAGTATAAAAAATCCCTCAGAGTCCGCAGAGCGAAGTGTATGTGTCGAAAATACCCCTGCTGGATTAGTTAAAAATAAATGATTTGTAGATAGTAGGATTACCCAAGACAATACTCCTGACGTAAATCCCCACCAGCGCACAGAAATATACCAAACTACTAAAATGGTAATAAATCCGCATGTGGCACTAAACAATCTGATAATCTGGAGTGTCGGTGCATGAATTGCTCGAGAAACAATCACAGAAAGCATATACCAAATAGGTGGTTTTTCAAAAAATGGTTTATTTCCATAAAAAAGCTGGGGAAATTGTTTTATTTTTGATGACTTGTTGATAACATCAATATTTGTTTGCTCATCCCATCTTTCGGCAGGTCTATTCCAGTCAAAATAAAAGCATCGATATACCGTTATAGCACACATCAAAAAAAGAATACTACGCTTTATATAAGTCATCTGTTATTGCAGTACTAATGCCACGCTAAAATATCCCCAACGACGCAAAAATTCTTTTGTTGATATAGAATATTGTCCTCTCCATGGATCATTGAGATATATTTCGGTCGGATTATCAGCGGTTCCTCTGAATCCCCGAATGACAGAAGAATGCATGCCATTTATCGCTTTTATGTATTTACCATCAGGGGTGGTCCACGATATATCATGTGGATCACTCCATCCATTTTGTCCCCAGACCATTACTGGCTTTCCCGTTGCTATGATTGATGTTAGTTGTTTAAGTGTGCCATTTTTGATAACGGTATTCGCGGAATATCCAGATATCCCTTTAGAAATAGCGTCCCAATATGTTCCATAGTCGATAATGTACCCCAGATAAGGATTTCCTTTGCCACGAACATCCGAAGTGCCAATTCTTTGTATGATATCGCGCTCTGATACGGTAATATTTTTGTAAGCAAGTAGCATTCTCACCGCTGCGATATTACAAGTGAATGGTGACTCTTGTTTGAAATATGGCACTGGCAATACGACGCGATCACCGATTGTTGAGAAGGACAAGGTGAGCGCATTTTCAGGAGGAAATCCATGTACTGGCTGAGCATTAGGTGAGATAGTTACAGTATAGATAGTGTTTGTGTTGAGTGGTTTTGTTGGGGATATAATTACTGACGATTCGCTCGCAGAGAGTGTAAATGGAAAAATAGGATTCACCGTGATATATTTTTGTATCGTCGAATCAGAAATAGGTTGGTTAAATTGTATTTGAATGGATGAATCAACGGGCGATTCTTTCTGTAGATTTTCCGGTGAGGATGCGAGTATGTTCAGTTGCCCTGGAGTTATGAAATCATATCGAATATCCTGTTCGAGAACTCCCCCGGACTCAGTGCGAAATCCTTTCGAAAGTGTTACAGAGATAGAGGAATTTTTTGGAAACGAATTATGAGATATTCGCATTCTCATATTTTTTCTTTCCCAAATTACTTTGTGTTCAGTTTGTGGAACAATTGAAAGAAATATTTTCGAATCTAGTATATTCATAGCTTGTTTGAAATCGATGATGATATCCTCATCGGGATATATGGTTTGTCCCGACGGGGAAATAGTTTGAATAAATGGAGGACTAATAGTCGAAAATGTGATTGAACGATCCGGAATTGAAGGCGGGACGGTCGATACTGGTGAATCTATTTGGTTTTCAGCGAGTGGGATTTGGGATAAAGAAACTGTATAGGTCGTACCCTGTTTGAGTGGTGTGGTTGGTTGAATCAATAATTCATTTTTTTCATAGTGTATAGCAAATGAAGCCAAAGGCGTAGATTGTATGTTCCAAGTGCTGTAAGTTTCCGAAGGTTTATCCAAAAGCAATCGAATATCTTGAGAAGTTGGCACATCCGAAAATAGTGTCGGAGATAACAGAGATACAATCTTTGGAAGTGTTTCTGCGTTTAGTTCTATGAGCTGTTCTCCTCCAAATCCATGAGTAAGCGGTCCTTTAATATTAGAGATATATATCATGACTTGAGTTCCGGGAGTGAATGGCTTTTTAGGAGATATGATAAGTTTTCTTCCGATTGTCGAGTTAGGATAGAAATATCTTTCTGGTGTTATTGTTATTTCATTTTCAGGGAATGTATGGATTTGCAAAGCAGAATATACAATCGGCTCAGAAAATTCCAAATGAATAGTAGATGAATGAACCGGAAGTATTTGATTATTGGCAGGGATACTTTGGGAAATTTTTGGCACCTGAGACACTCGTTTAGAGAGCAAAATTCCGATAGAAATATTTGATCCGATGATGACCGCAAGCAGAATAATTGTAATAAAGATATGATGCGCTATGTTGTGTGTAGTAATTGCACGGATGCAAATAAAAGATGCAACTGATGCCACGATAAAGGTAACGGCATATATTAATAGGAGCGCTTCAAAGGTAAATAAAATTGATGGAATCACCATATTGATGCAATATCTGCTGTGGTCATAAATACTACTGGTCCCGAATCCTGTAGGATAGATTTTTCCATAAGTGCTTTTAGAATAACTGGTATTTTTGAAAATTCTCTATCTGAGAATTGAGGATGAGATACAAATACTAGGGATTTTGGTTTTTCTAGAGGTCCTTCTTTGTACACATCCGTAATTCTCTTGAGTAGCTCTTCCGTAGATTGTTCGTACGTTGACGCGCCATTGTTCGGAACTTCTAGTAATACCTGTTTTGAAGCAGGTTGTATTGCATATGGTTGAGCTCCTTTGGGGAGATTCCAAGGAATACTTGAAAAAGTACCCCCTAAAGGCTTATCTCGTCCAGAAGAATCATACGTTATTCCGACTGTTGAGAGAGCGTTTAATTGTTCCTCTGAAATAAACCATCCGCCTGCTCGGTACCCGTGGATATCTGAAAACCCATTTTCTATTAGTATGTTTTTTGCAAACGATACAATCTTCAAAAATTCCTCGAGGGAATACTCGGTAGTTGGCACATCGTATCCTTCTTGGGAGCGCAGTCCCCAATGTCTTGTTGTTTTTGGTGTAACTCCCGCCAGAGACACCAAGTCATAGTGCATGTGGAGGTGAAGCGCGATTTCATTTCCTGTCGCCTGCTGATTGTGTAAATACTTCAGGATACTTTCTTTTTGAGATGATGCGATTGCATTAGTAATAAATGTTCTTGGGTTTACAAAATGGGTAAACGGTAGGGCTGGATATATTTTCTGAAGAGATTCAAGTGATTCTATAGCATGCTCTTGTGGATTCCATCCTTCCCAATCGAATGTCCACGATACCATGAGAGGTTCTGAGATAATTATCGCGATTGTATTGGACGCTAAGAGCGTCCCATCATGTTGCTGTTTCGCAGTAAGTTCAATATTTCCAGTAGGAAATTGTTTTGGATCTATCGTGATCACAGTTTTTGAATCTGTTGAAGAAATATACTGGATGGGGATAAGGCTATTTCCTGAATATATCGTTAGTTTTGAGTTTTCCGTTGGGATAGTGACGTTATTTTCATCTACGACAGAAAGAATAAGACGGATAGGGGATATGCTTTTCCCGCTTCGGATATGCCATTTTTTTTCAGAAGAAAGAAGTATCTTTGAAGCGGTTTTTTGCTGTAATAGATTTGAAAATGAAATATTTGACATTTTAGATCCATAGATAGTTGTCGATTTAATCGAAAGGAGTGTTGTTATGATTGCTACTCCTACGAACAAATATAGTGCGATATATCGTTTCCTGAATCGTCTTCGTTCAAGCGGGATAAATGAAATTGGCCCAAAATTTTTCATTGAAATTGCATTCGTAAGTCCGATAGAAGAAACACCGAAGGAGAGAAGTATGACCAGTATGGTAAGAGAAAAAACGGTAAAGATATTTCCACTTTGATATGAAAACAAATACCTATAGGTAAATAAAAGAATGAGGTGAGATAACCAAAAATCTAAGGCATCTTTTCCGATGTATGCGAAAAAAGAATATGCTCTTTGAGCTAACGAATATCCAACGCTGTAGGATAAAGCATAATACAGAAAACATGCGCTGGATATGCCTATAGATAAAAATCCGATCGACGGTGGCCATCTGACGTCGATTGATAAAAACTGTAGGGAATAGAGGTTGGTAAGGATATGGCAAAGGAATGCGATTCCCAGTGATGCGATCAACAACACAGGAGCTCTTTTAGACTCCCACCACATTCCGATTATATAGACTGGAGTATAAAATAATATTGGAAATTGCAGGAGTTGTTTGCCTCCCGCAAGCAGTTCTTTTATATACATAAATGCGCTATTGCCCGTAATTGGATACAGAACTAAGCCAATCAGATAGCTAGAGAGTCCAATGATTGTCAAAAGATATATCGAAGGTCTCGCTTCTTTTGATAGGTGACCGATACCAAGTGACACCAGTGGGAAAAATAGAAATAACGGCATATATTCAGTAAAATTTGGTGAATGAAGAAAAAATATCGCTTGAAATACCTGTGAAAAAAGGTGTGAATCAGACAGGGTTTTTGTAGCGGTAAAAATGCTGACGAAGGAAGCGCAAATATACACCAGGTAGAGTATTCCTATGTAAAGAAGTGTTGATTGTATTTTCCTGAGTGGGGATATATAAATTGACTGTTTTGCTGATCTTGCAGCTGACATGCCGGAAACAAATATAAATACAGTAAGAGTAATTGTGTTAAGTATTCGCTCAACAACATTAAGTCCTCCAATAGTTTCGTCATGGAAAAAAAATATAGCATGCGCCACAATCATTAGAATCACGGCGATGCCACGGAGTGAGTCTATAGAAGTATCTCTTGAGGTGGAATGAGCGTTTGTGTTCATGAAAATTACCAGTGCTATTTCTAGTATAGAATATTTTCAGATATATTTAGTGCCGTATTTTCTTCAACGAATCTTGGCTTTGCTGAGATTTTTTCCAAGGTGCCGGTTTCAATAATGGGGCATACACATCATCATCGATGGAAATATGAAGCGCTTCAATTTCCTCTCTCGTTGGGTTTCTGTTTTGAAACTGCACAAAAGGAACATCGGTGATGATGGCAAGCGGAGTCTGTTCATTTGATTCTCCCATTTGTAATACCGCCGCACAGGCAAGTGCGTCGACAACATTTACTTTTGTCATAGTTAAGGGGCGTCCGAAGATGTCAGGTTTTCCAATAAAATCGTTTATTGCAAAAAACCCACTATGTGTAATGGAAGTCCCCGTCGTACCCCACCGCAGGGGTGTCGTTTTGCTGTCAGAAAGTATTACTCCAACCTGTGTCAGATTGAATTTCTTTGCCAAAAAATCTCTACAGTTATTTGCTGTTTGTTGCGGATCTTTCGGCCAAAAAATAAAGTTTCCGTCGCTATTGGATTCATCAATGCCGGCTGAAGGGATCAATTGATTATTTTTTATTGTTAGTGTGACATTATATTTGCTTTGAGATGGTGGCAGGTAAAAGTCCGCCTCTTTGGTAGCCAATTCATTTTTTGATTGAGTGCTTTTTTTAACCAGAGATCCTTCGCACATTGATACTACTTTTGATGTGATAACAAGTATTGAATTTTCTTCAAACTTCGGGATATATTGTTCTATCAAGTCCGTTACCGATAATGTGTTTGGGGTTATTTTTTCAGTTCTAATTGTCTGTATGATCATATTAACTATTGTATTCGTATAGCGTATACGATGTTTTTCGTTCATTTAATAGAGTGTGTTTAATTAGTTTTGTATTTTTGAGAAACTCAGTCGCGTTTGTTAATGGTATTCCGTTTCCAAGAGTGACCGGTTCAGTTGTGATATGAAATCTGTTTAGTAATCCTGCTCGAATAAATTCTGAATATACTTGGGATCCCCCTACGACAAGCATAGAAGTAAATCCCTGATGCTCCATTCGTGTTTTAAGCTCGTGAGGTTCAGCTGAACTAAAGGTTAATACATTGGGCACTGTTTCTGATGCATAATCCTGAGGGCAGTGTGTAAGAACGACTCTCAACAAATCAGGAGAGAGTTTTAGCACACCCTTTACTGATTCATATGTTTTTCGTCCCATGACCAATAGTGGAAACTTCGACTTTACTTCTTCAAATAATTTCGAGTCTTCTTGGGAATGGAGCCGTGAAGTGTCCCCATGAATATCTGCTATGAATCCGTCTGATGATGTCACAGCGATTGCTTCTATATTCATACATGTATTGTATCGCACTTTGTTCTATTTGGCGCAATTTGGCCATGCGCTTGGTCCGCGAGTGGAAAAAACAAATGCTGCGGTCCGTATGGATTCTTCGGGATTAAATCGTAAATCAGCATTTGGATCCATTCCCATAAGTTTCCGATTGGAGGCCCACGTATTTGGAGAAAATTGGAACATTCCGCCATAAATCCAATTTGTTGCGTTGGGTCTTAGACCTGTCTCGCACTCTGCTATCTTCCAAAGCTTTGATCTGTCTACACTGTAATGATTTGCATATTTCGTGAACCATGTATCTAATTGTTCACTTGTGACGGGGAATGAGGTGGGAGCCGGAGATGGGCTTGGGGTCAGCCCCGATTGTATCGGGGTCGGAGTGTTTTTTGGGGGTGGAGTAGGAGTGGGAGTCGGAGATGGGCTTATCGTTGGAGTTGGGGAATTAAAATCGAGAACGATGTTCTTTCCATCATATAATGATAACGGAGACTGGGGTTGCTTCAGAGTACTTCGCGAAAATATGATAGTAAAAACTAACAATACTCCAAGTATTCCGACCAATATTGATAACGCTTTCATAATCATGAAGGAAATTATACACCTCGGTCTTGAGATGTAGTACTATTATGCCATTACATCCATATGAAAATTTTACTTATAGGGGCAAGTAGTTATCTAGGGGCGCGTTTATACATAGATTTAAAAAAAACGAATGAGGTGATCGGAACGTATTCTACAAATAAGTTATCAAAGGATTTCATTTTTTTGGATATCACGAATCCTAGCGATGTTCAAAAGATCATTGCCGAAAATAAGCCGGACATAGTAGTTCATGTTGCAAATAACGCGAGCGCATCATGGTGTGAGGAAAATCCTCAAAAAGCAACTCTACTAAATCAGAAATCTTCTGAATATCTTGTAGATGCGGTAAATGCCGTAAGCTCAAAAATTATATATATCTCATCGTTGTCTGCAAATGATTCGGCAACCCTATATGGAAGAATGAAGTTAGTTGCTGAAAAAAATATTTCCTATTCAAGAAATGGATATAGTATTCTGCGCCCATCTCTAATTCTCGGATATAGTCCGAACACGACAAATGACCGTCCTTTTAATAGAATTCTGAAAAATCTCGATGATGGAACAGAAGCTCTGTACGATACATCTTGGAAATTTCAACCTACCTATATTGGGCATATCAGTGAGGTTTTGCTAAGCATGGTAAATAAAGGAATTTGGAATGAGACAATTCCTATTTCCTGTCCTGATCTCGTTTCAAGATTTGATATAGCTCGAGATATCTTATCCGCGTTTGCTAAAAAAGTTTCTCCTATTGATAAAAAAGACAAAGGATTAGTTTTATCAGATGATCAGTCTCAACTGAGGAGATTTCATCTCCCCGTCTATTTATACCCAGAGATACTCAAAAAAATAATATATGAAATAAAAAATCGAAAGGAATTTACTTTATGAAAAAGATTCGAGTCGGATTTATTGGTCTTGGGCTTATGGGAAGTCTGATGGCGAAAAATATTTTTAAATCGGGGTATCCATTGACCGTTTACAATCGCTCAAAGTCAAAGACAGATGAATTCGAAAAACTAGGTATTCCAGTAGTCTTTGAGCCAAAAGACCTGGTGAATCATTCGGATAGTATTATCACCATGGTCACCCAGGCTCGGGATGTGGAGGATGTTTTATTTGGACAACATGGGGTGATCTCCGCCGAGAAAAAGATCAAAACAGTTATAGATATGAGTACTATTGGTCCCACCGCTGCAAAGCAAATAGGAAAACGGCTGGAAGAAAATGGAATAGAGTTTTTGGATGCCCCAGTAACCGGCGGTACATACGGAGCCAAAACTGGGGAGCTGACAATATTCGTAGGAGGTCACAAACACACATATGACGCAATGAAGCCCGTTTTTGAATCTATGGGAAATAATTTGCAGTACATGGGTGAAATCGGTTCCGGTCAGGCCATAAAAATGATAAACAACTTCTTGATAGCAAGTTCTCTTGTTTCTTTATCAGAAGGCATGCTCCTTGCAGATGACATGGGGTTGCCACGTGATGTGCTTGCAAGAGCGCTCGTCACAACACCAGCCATCTCTGTTGCCATGGCACGTAAAATCCAAAATTTTGTTTTGAAACAATATCCTATGAATTTTACAATAAAAAATATGCGCAAAGACCTGAATCTCGCATCTTCCGAAGGAAATAATTCGGAATTGTATAATGTTCTCTCTCTCGTGACCAAGGTGTATGATCAAGCTGATGAATCAGAGTTATCAGGCTGTGATTACTCACAGATTATAGATGCGATTTCAAAGCGTTCATGATAGTCTAGTAAGAAGAGGTGACTTATGCCATATATAAAACAGGATCAACGACCACAGGCGGATGCAAGCATTGAGCCATTACTTAAACATATCCAATCACTCCCGATGGAGGATCAAGACGGAGCACTCAATTATGCCGTGACGCGCATTATAAAATCTGTGTATCCCAAAAAATATTTTCACTACAACCGCGCGCTGGGAGTTCTCTCTGCGATTGCACATGAATTATATCGTCACATCATAGGTCCATACGAAGATGAAAAAATTATAGAAAATGGTGATGTGAAATAAAAACTGTATGGAAGAGTATAAATTATTGGCTGAAATATACGATATTTTAAATCCAAAAGAAGACATTCTTCTTCAGCGTCCATTTTTTGAACAGCTGGTAAAAAAATATTCTGTCCAAAGTGTTCTAGATTGTGCGTGTGGAACCGGAATCCACTTGTCACTTTTTCATCAAATGGGGCTTGACTGTTTTGGATCAGATATTTCTCCAGATATGCTCAGGATTGCAAAAAAAAATCTCGAAGGCGCATACATTCCACTGAAGCAACAGGATTTTCGTCAATTAGGAGCGTCTTGGGGTGATCAATATGACATGCTGGCTTGCCTTACCACAAGCTTGCCATACATGTTGACGGATGAAGATGTCCATATAGCATTACAATCAATGTATGATCAGTTAAAGCCAGGCGGAATTCTTGTTATCTCAAATGAAATAACAGACTTTTTATTGGATACAAAGCCTAAGTTTATCCCTGCGCGGATAAATCAGAATGATGCATTTTATTTTATCTGCGAGTACTCCGAAAAAACCATGACGTTTAATATTCTCTATGTAAAAAAAGGCTCTGAGAATATGGAACATGTATTTACTTCAACCACCTATAATGCCATGAAAAAGATGGTGATAGCACGTGCACTTGCGACTGTCCCATTTAAAGAAATTTCCTATTATGGTGAGTACGATTTTTCGGACTATTCAGTTGAAAAGAGCGCAAAACTTATTATTGTAGCTCAAAAATGATAGATCCTTGGATATATTCGATCCCCGGTTGGTTGACGAAGCATGAAGGAGTATTTCTCTATACAGTTGCATCGTCCGTGTCACGATTGGCTGGAGACATCGTCGAAATTGGGAGTTTTGAGGGTAAGTCGACGATTTTTCTCTCCCTTGGTTCAAATCATGTTACCGCAATTGATCCTCATGAAGGGAATGTAAGTGGTGGGGTGTTGTCTCCAACGTATGCCAATTTTATAAAAAATCTCAAAAGAGCAGGTGTGTTTGATACGGTAACCCCTATAGTTACTACGTCCAAATTAGCATCAAAAAAATGGAACCAGTCAATTGCTTTTTTGTTTATAGATGGATTGCATGAAGAGTCTTTTGCAAAACAAGATTTTGATCTCTGGTCGCCGTTTGTTATAGATGGAGGAGTAATTGCTATGCATGATGCGTTTTGCGGATGGGATGGCGCAGGCTGTGTGGCAACTGAACGTATCGTTCATGACTCCTCGTTTCGGGAAATAGGCGTTGTGGGATCAATTATATATGGTGTGAAAGGAAAATCGAACACATTTCAGAGAGTAGTTAAGGTATTCAGAATATTTATTATAGAGCTTTGCCAAAGTATATATAGAAAAGAGAACATCCCTAAATGGGTACGATTTATACTCGTACACAAATTGTTAAGAATTTTATTACTCAATAGGTTTTCGACGCTTCGATAAGCTAATTTATCTAGACCACCGGCTGAATATGCCGTTGGGTAACAGTTTCCCTGATGCCGATTCTCGTAGGGTAAGTTCTCCAGTCTGAATAGCTCCTGCTCTTTCTTGGGTCATATCCTGCATGAGTCGTTCAAGGACGATGGGAGATATATCTGCTGTATAGGCGTTGATGAGCACAAATGAAGCATTTGGAGACAGAATTTGTTTGCACTCTTGGAGTAATAATGGAAGATTGTCTTCGAGTTTCCAAACTTCACCCTTAGATCCTCGGCCAAATCGAGGTGGGTCAAGGATGATGCCATCGTACATATTTCCCCGTTTCGCTTCACGTTTCACAAATTTAGACGCGTCATCTTCAATCCACCGAATTGGTTTTTCCATCAGCTTCGAAGCTTCAAGATTTTCTTTTGCCCATGCAATCGTGCTTTTTGCTGAATCGACATGCGTCACTTTTGCTCCTGCGGATAGGCATGCCATAGTAGCGCCACCAGTGTAGGCAAAAAGATTGAGAATGTTGAGTGGTCTTTGGCCTATGACAGTAGTTAACCAGTCCCAATTGGTCGCTTGTTCTGGAAATATTCCGACATGTTTAAATTCTGTTGGGCGAAGAGTAAATGAGAGGGATTTATAAGATAAAAGCCATGGATTTGGTGGAGGTGACGTTATCTCCCATGTTCCCGTTTTTGGATCAGTCCGGGTAAATACTGCATTTGCTCGTGTCCAAAGGGGTATATTTGTTTTTTTCCACAGAGCTCGAGGATCAGGACGGGCGATGATATACGAGCCAAATCGTTCAAGCTTTTCGCCACTGCCTGAATCTAGAAGTTCATAGTCAGTCCAGTCTGTTGGGTAGTCTATAGATATGATCACTACTTGATTATAGCAAACTGACTATGATTCTTCATACGCGTCTGGTACTATACGAGCATGAAACGAATGTTATTGGTTTTTGCCCATCCGGACGATGAATCGTTTTCATCAGCCGCAACCATCGCCAAATATGCCAAACTAGGTTGGACCATAGATCTGGTTTGCGCCACACGTGGCGAAAAAGGAGAAACGGGATCGTATGGAGAAAAGACGCCAGAGGCGTTGGGATTTATTCGGCAAATAGAACTGGAAAACGCAGCATCGTATTTAGGAATCTCAACGATATCTTTTTTGAAATACGTAGATGGCACACTTGAGTCAGATCCACCAGGTAAATTAGAAGAGATACTCTATCAAAAAATGATCGAATTGGTTCCAGACATAGTGATAACATTTGATACGTCTGGCGTAAGTAATCATCCGGATCATATACGACTGAGTTTTGCGACAACATTTGCATTCCAAAAATATGCGTTCCAGATTCAAAATGCTCTGAAGGATAACCCAGATTATTCCGAGGACTCAGCGCCGAAGCTATATTATACGTGTGTTCCTGAAACAACCGTAGAATATCTGAAGAAAATGAAAATTTTCCCAGAGGAATCCTTTGGAAAACCAATGCTTGGCACCCCCGATAAATTTATTACAACGGCTATAAGCGCCGAAGGGTTTCAACAACTGAAAAAACGAGCGCTTCGCTGTCACGTCTCACAATCCGAAGATGTAGAGCGATTTCTTTCTTTGGAGCATAATCCTCTTGTAAAACAAGAGTATTACATTTTTCGTATGCACGGAGTTCGAGAGATATTTATGGGAAAAAATGACCATATTTCTTCGAAACTGTAATATTTCTCACAATTATGTATAATGGTGTTCATGAAACATCACGTGTTTGAAGTATCACATATCAAAGCGACTGTCTTAGATAAAGAAATATTGTCAGATGTTTCTCTCGTTATTGCTTCAGGAGAAGTCCATGCGCTTATGGGTCCAAATGGGAGCGGAAAATCCACACTCTCAAGCGTGATCATGGGGCATCCACACTATCAAATCTCAAATCCTAAATCCCAAATTAGGATAGATAAGAAATCGATGATCGGAAAAACACCAGAAGAGAGAGCGAAGGCTGGGATTTTTCTTGCGTTTCAGTCTCCCGTTTCTGTGCCAGGGGTTAGTGTGCTTAATTTACTTCGAACGGCATTTCAAGAGTTATATGGTGATAAAACATCAGAAAATGACTCGAAGGTCCAAAATCCTGTATTAAATCGCAGATGGAACGCGGGTGGCATGACTATCGGCGAATTCATGAAACGGATAAAAGAAGACGCGGCATTATTGAAAATCGATGATTCTTTTTTAAGTCGAGGAATTCATGATGGATTTTCCGGTGGCGAAAAGAAAAAAATAGAAATGCTTCAGGCGCTGGTTCTTCAACCAAAATTCGCAATTTTTGATGAAATAGACACAGGGCTTGATGTAGATGCGCTCCGTCTTGTTGCAAAGGGAATAGGAATTTTAGCAAAACGGGGAACAGGGATACTCATCGTTACTCATTATCAAAGGATTTTGAAATATGTGAATCCTGATGTGGTACACATATTGGTAAAGGGTTCCATCGTAAAAACTGGAAACGCCTCTCTAGCAAAAGAGATTGAAGACGAAGGGTACGAGAAATATCTCAAATAAGTACTGAGTTTATAAAGTTCTAAGTTCATAACACTCAAAGTTCATAAAGTACTCAGTTCGTAACGACCTAACTTTATGACTTTATAAACTCAGAACTTTATAAACTAAAATCTATGTCAGCGCCGATTATCGATGACTCCTATAAATATGGCTTCCATAAGCCTGAAGAATACGTGTTTAAATCTAAGCGTGGTTTAGACGCTGACGTTATAACAGCTATAAGCAATCACAAGAATGAGCCTGAATGGATGCGCCAATTCCGACAGAAGAGTTTTATGCAATACAATGCAAAACCGATGCCTTTATGGGGTGGAGACCTTTCCGCCATACAGTTTGAGAATATTTTTTATTATCTAAAACCTATCCAGGATAAAGTTGCTTCATGGGAAGACCTTCCGAAGCATATAAAAGATACCTATGACAGGATTGGAATTCCTGAAGCAGAAAAAAAGTACTTGGCCGGCGTGAGTGCGCAGTACGAATCAGAGGTCGTGTACAAAAGCATGAATGCGATGCTTACAAAAAAAGGCGTGGTGTTTTTGGACATGGATAGTGGACTTCGGGAATATCCTGAGCTGGTAAAAAAGTATTTCGGTACAGTAATTCCTCCGGGTGATAATAAATTTTCGGCATTAAATAGTAGTGTGTGGAGCGGAGGGTCTTTTATATATGTACCAAAAGGAGTGCATGTAGAATTACCGCTTCAGGCATATTTTCGTATAAATGCCGCAAACATGGGACAGTTTGAGCGGACGTTGATTATCGCGGATGAAGGGAGTTTTGTGCATTACGTGGAAGGATGCACAGCTCCAATTTATACCACAGATTCCCTTCATAGCGCCGTTGTAGAGATTATTGTAAAAAAAGGAGCCCGCGTGCGATATTCTACTATTCAAAATTGGAGCACCAATGTATACAACCTCGTCACAAAACGTGCAGTGGTGGAGGAAGAAGGTGTCATGGAGTGGGTCGATGGGAACTTGGGGAGTAAGCTTACGATGAAATACCCGAGTGTTTATTTATTGGGAAGAAAAGCTCATGGGGAAGTTTTATCTATTGCGTATGCGGGAGCTAATCAGCATCAGGATGCCGGTGGAAAAATGGTTCACGTCGCGCCCGAAACATCTTCCCAGATTATCTCAAAATCTATCAGTAAGTCAGGCGGACGTACATCATATAGGGGATTAGTAGAGGTTCAAAAAGGTGCTACAAACGTGAAGAGTAAAGTCGTCTGTGATGCGCTTCTGTTGGATGATGCATCAAGATCCGATACCTACCCCACTATGAACATTCATGAGCAGGATGTTTCCATAGAGCATGAGGCAACAGTTTCAAAAATCGGTGATGAACAGTTATTTTATCTGCAAAGTAGAGGGATAGAAAAAGGGCAGGCAGAATCCATGATTGTGAACGGATTTATTGAACCAATTGTAAAAGAACTGCCACTTGAATATGCGGTAGAAATGAACAGACTTATCCAATTGCAAATGGAGGGCTCTGTGGGTTGAGCCAAGCGAAATCCTACGCATATCGAAGGACAAATATGATTATTTCAACATCAAAAACTATTATCGTTCCACTCCCAGAAGGGGAATCAACGCATGAGTACATCGTGCAAAATGAGTCGGAGTGTACGATTGTGATCGTGTCTTTTAATCAAAAACATGTGTCTTCAAGATTTGCGGTACGATTGGCAAGTCCCGGATCAAGTGCAACTATTTTGGGACTGGTTATAGCTAAGAAAGAGGCGCAGATCAATTTGCATACTATGCAATATCATGAGGCTCAGGATACGACTAGTAATTTGTTGGTGAAAACCGCTCTGTGGGATAGTGCAACTTCAAGCATAGAAGGTGGTATTCGCGTTGAATTGGGCGCTCAAAAAACAAATGCCTACCAACGCAACGAAAATTTAATTCTTTCAAGAAATGCAAAAGCGACGAGCATGCCATCACTTGAGATACTTGCAGATGATGTTCGATGTACTCATGGAGCGACCATGGGGCCAATATCACAGGAGGAACTTTGGTATTTGTCTACTCGAGGAATATCACGAAAAAGGGCGGAGAGTCTCATTATCTCAGGGTTCTTTCAAAAAGGCATAGATATGATTTCCAACGAGGCTATAAAACAAAAACTCTTCCAATCTGTTGCCGACGCGCTATAATATTGCCATATGTCAACATATATAAAAGCTTCAACCGTCGATGAAATTCCAAAAGGGACAAAAAGTACCGTTACCGTGGGAGGGAAAAAAATTGCGATTGCAAATATCGATGGTAATTTTTTTGCAATAGATGATGAATGTACACACAAGGCATGTTCTCTGGGATCCTCAGGATTTTTAGACGGCGGTGCAATTGTTTGTGGGTGTCACGGCGCTCAATTTGATGTTGCCACAGGGAAAGCGCTCACACTACCGGCAACGGTTGATGTTGCCACGTACGAAACCAAAGTAGAAGGCCAAGATATTTTTATACGGGTATAACTATGTCTACAATTTTGGATTGCAAGAAAGATTTTCCTCAATTTCAAAGAAAGATACAGGGGAAACAAATTATCTATTTGGATTCCACAGCGACATCGTTGAAGCCTCAATCGGTTATTGATAAAGAGAACGAATATTATACAAAATATACAGCGAATATTTTCCGTGGCATCTATACAACCAGTGAAGAGGCCACAAAGGAGTATGAGGATGCCCGAGTTAAAGTGGCCTCATTTATCGGAGCAACAAATCCTAGTGAAGTAGTATTTACCAGAAATACATCGGAATCTATAAATTTATTTGCCTATAGCTATGGACTTTCAGAAATTCATTCCGGAGACCATATCGCCGTCAGCATCATGGAACATCATTCGAATTTTGTTCCTTGGCAACAGTTGGGAAAAGATAGGGGATGGATTTTGGATATTTGGCGCGCGACGCAAGACGGCCAGTTAGATCTCAAAGATCTGGAAACGCTCGTAACGAAAAAAACGAAAGTGTTGGCAGTTACCGCACTGTCCAACGTACTTGGAACAATTACCCCGATTGCCAAGATCGTAGAAATGGTAAAAAAGATAAATCCTGATTGTTTAGTGCTAGTGGATGCAGCACAATCTGCCCCGCATATGGCTTTAGATGTGAATACGTGGGGAGCAGATGTAGTTGTATTCTCATCTCATAAAATGTTGGGGCCCACTGGTATTGGTGTTATGTGGGCAAAATATGAACTCTTGGAACGATTGTCTCCGTTTCTGTATGGAGGAGAAATGATTGAAGAGGTCACGGAACAAAAATCATTATTTAAAAAACCTCCGCATAAATTCGAGGCAGGGACGCCACATATTGCCGGGGTTATTGGCTTTGGGGCCGCGATTGATTATTTGACGATGATTGGCATGGATGCCATCAGAATGCATGAAAAAGAGATCACCTCATATGCTATCAAACAACTGTCTCGTGTTTCTGGTCTGACTATGTATGGTCCAACGGATGTTGAAGTGAAAGGGGGAGTCGTTGCCTTTACCATGAAAAGTGCCCATGCGCATGATATAGCACAAGTGTTAAATGAAGATACTATTTGCATTCGTTCAGGAAACCATTGCGCTATGCCACTTCATCTTTCTATGGGTCTTTCAGCCACTGCTCGGGCGTCTTTTTACCTGTACACAACACCTAAGGATATAGATCTATTGATCGAAGGCCTAGAAAAAGTTAAACAAATATTTGGATAGTGTGTTTGGAGTTTGGTAATTGGTTATTGAAAATTATATTTTTCAGTTCGTATGGATATCTACAGAGAAATAATTTTAGATCACTACAAACATCCCAGGAATTTTGGTCACCTGGATCATCCCGATGCGGTTATGGAAGCGGGGAATGTCACTTGTGGAGATAAAATAAATATGGAAATAGCGGTCAGCGGTGAGCTGTCAGCTGTCAGAAAAATCAAAGATATCCGGTTTTCCGGAGAAGGTTGTGCCATAAGTCAGGCAAGTGCATCTATGTTGACGGAAAAAGTGATCGGCGTGACGATACAGGATGTGTTGAAATTATCCTCCGCAGATATAATAGAAATGCTAGGAACGCCATTGACACCATCGCGAATGAAATGCGCACTATTATCTCTTGAAGTGTTACAAAAACTTATTATGTCATTGAAAAATACATAGCTTTTGTGTATAACCAACGTATGGCAGACGATCTGACGAAAAAACGTACTATTCGCACACTCACGATGAGGATCGACCAGGATCTTTGCATTGGTGCTGCAACGTGCATTGCAATTGCCCCCAAGGCTTGGTCATTAAACGATGAAGCTAAAGCAATAATCTTGGATACATCAGATCAAGAAACAGATGAAACGCTTATCGAAGCGGCGAAAGCTTGTCCTGTTATGGCAATCTTCATTACAGATGCAGATGGAAAACAGCTGTTTCCATAATCGATTGAATCACGAATCATGAATAAAGCGCTCAGCTATCAGCTATCAGCTCTCAGCTTTCAGCAGTCCTAAATCTTAAATCCTAAATCTTAAATCTTAAATCCTGTCCCCTAGTCTCCTGTCCCTTGTCTCAAATCTCTAAGCCACTAACCTCCTAAGCTCGCTAAGCTTCTATTCTCCCCAATCCCGTTATTGATTTACTGGAAAATCCATGTCATGATAGATTTCATCTCTGTTAATCGATAAATTTATGACACACTCAGTTACATGGAAAATTAGCGGTGAGGCAGGCTTTGGCATTATGTCAGCGGGGACGATGATTTCAAAAGCATTTGCCAGAAATGGGTATTACACTCTCTGTACAAACGAATATCCTTCTTTGATCCGAGGCGGGCATAATATTATTACCGTTCGTATATCTTCAAAATATTTTGAGTCCTTAAATCGCGATGTTCAGATTCTTGTCGCACTGCATAATCTCAGTGTTGAGGTTCACAAATCAGAGCTTTCTGAGAATGCGCTGGTGGTCTATGATCCAAAAGACAAAGAATGGACACAAGCGGATTTTCCAAAACCCGTAAAACTATTGCCTGTTCCGTTATCACAGTTGGTTGTAGAGGCAAACGGGGTCCCGGTTATGAAAAACACTATAGCGCTCGGGGCTACGGTCGCCCTTATGGGTGTTGACTTCGGCTTTTTGGAGTCAGTCATTAAGGATCAGTTTAAAAAGAAAAAACAGGCAGTTATAGATGCAAATATTGCCATTGCAAAACAGGGGTACGATTATGTGAAGACTCATTTTGCCGATGAGAACTCCATGCATATAGAGCCGGTAGCTTCGTCGGAGCCTAAGCTTATAATCAATGCCAGTGACGCTGTTGGTATTGGGGCGTATAGAGCAGGGCTGAAGTTTGCAGCGATTTACCCCATGACTCCAATAAATTCCTTGATTTCATTTTTGGCAGATCATGCGAAAGAGCTAAAGATTGTATACAGACAGCCAGAAGATGAAATTGCAGGTATAAATATGGCACTTGGCGCATCTCTTGCAGGGGTACGGAGTATGGTAGCCTCATCTGGTGGCGGATTTGCATTGATGGTTGAGGCAATTTCATTAGCAGGTATGATGGAGCTCCCTATCGTTATAGATCTTGGTATGCGCGTAGGACCTGCAACGGGTATGCCAACGTGGACCGAACAGGGAGATTTACAGTTTGCCATTCATTCTGGTCATGGAGAATTTCCAAAGATAGTTTTAGCTCCGAGCGATGCTGGGGAAGCATTCCAGATGACATTCGATGCATTTAATCTCGCTGATAGATATCAAATTCCCGTAATAGTTCTGACAGACAAATATATGAATGAGAGTCAATGGTGTGTGCCTGAGTCAGTGTTCAAAAAAGAATTGATCATCGATCGAGGGAAATTAGCCAAAGACGCTGATTTGCCGACGGATGGATCATATAAACGATACTCGCTGGATACAGAAAACGGCGCATCACTTCGAAGTGTTCCAGGACAAAAAGGTGGCGTGTACATATCAAATGCCTATGAGCATGATGAAGAGGGTGTTGTGACGGAATCTCCTCATGAGAGGGTCCTTATGGCAGGAAAAAGATTAAAGAAACTTAAAGCAATGCAAGCAGATAGTAAGCCCCCTGTGTTGTACGGGGAGCCGGATGCAGACATCACGTTTGTAAGTTGGGGCTCATCACGCGGTCCTGTGATCGATGCAATCGCTATGCTGAAGGAACAGGGGATAAAAGCAAATCTGTATCATTTTACGTGGATGTTTCCATTTGCCTCCGAACAAGTCACCTCACTGCTTAGTACTGCAAAAAGAATTGTCGATGTTGAGCAAAATGCGACGGGACAGCTCGCATCGATTATACGTGAGTATACAGGGATAGAAATAAAAGAAAAAATATTGAAATATGATGGAAGACCATTTTTTCCTGAAGATATTGTGGAATCTATTCGGAGGAATGTATGATTCAAAACAGTAGTGCATTTGCAACATCACATTTACCAACATGGTGCCCTGGGTGTGGAGATTATGGCATCTGGACCGCGCTCAAAGAAGCGCTCGTGGCTCGTGGCATAGGACCTGAAGATGGTCTCGCAATTTATGGAGTGGGATGTCATGGCAATATGTATAGCTGGATGCATATGTATGGGTTTTCAGGGCTTCATGGTAGGACGCTCCCAGTAGCTCAAGGAGTAAAAATGGCAAACCATACTTTGCCGGTTATTATCGTTTCTGGAGATGGAGATGGTCTTGGTGAGGGTGGGAATCATTTTCTTCATGCCGCCAAGAGAAATCCAGATATTACCGTCATGCTTCATGATAATCAAGTATATGGGCTTACCACAGGTCAGGCTTCCCCAACGGCAAAACCAGGATTTGTGACAAAATCGACCCCGGGGGGCGTTGTCGATGCGCCTATTAATCCATTAGTTTTTGCGCTTGCGGCAGGCGCAACGTTTGTGGCTCGGGGATTTGCAGGAGATACTCCTGGGCTTATTTCCCTTATGAGTCAGGCTATCGAGCACAAAGGATTTGCATTGGTCGATATTTTGCAGCCATGTGTCACCTTCGATAAAGTTCACACGTATCAATGGTACAGACAGAGACTTTACACGCTTCAATCAGAGGGGTATGTCCCTGATAATAAAATCAAAGCGATGGAAAAGGCTATGGAGTGGGGAGATAAGATTCCGTACGGCGTATTTTATAAAGAAGATAAACCAACATGTGAATCATATGAGCCAGCTCTTTTAGATGGGCCACTTGTAAAAAGCCCGATAGATACAGAGCATCTTTCTTCGGTGTTGGAAGAGTTTATTTAATACAAATTTCCTTGTTGACGGGAATATTAGCAGTTGTTAAAATGGAGTGCTAATGTAGTCGTTTTTTATATAAATTATGAACGAAATTGAACAAAATTCAAACCAAGCGTATCCGGTAGTTCCCATTCGAGATGGTATCGTTTTTCCAGGCACAGAAATGATTTTAACCTTTGGTAGACAGCGGAGTGTTTCTGCAATAGAAGCCGCTCATGCAGAGGGAAAAAAGATCGTGCTGGTCATGCAAAAAAATCCAAATATAAATGATCCAACCGCCTCTGATCTGTATAGCACTGCAACGCTTGGGGAGATAGTCCAGATGATGAAAAATGAGGGAGAGATAAATGCTCTTGTTCGCGGAGTTTCAAAGATTACCATTGAATCATTCGAATCAGTAGAGCCATATTTCATAGCAAAAGTTTCTGAATTAACAGATAGTGCAGAGGACACAGATGAACTCAAAGCGCTCTTTAATCATCTGACGAGCGAGCTTCGTTCTGCCGTCAAATTAGGCAAATCGATAGATTTTTTGACATTTATGAATATTATGTCCGGGATTTCCCCTCTGGCACTTTCTTATCATGTAGCCGGGGTATTGGACATAAAGCCAAATGAAAGGCAAGACCTTCTGGAGATGACAAATGTAAAGGATCGTCTGGAGAGGGAAATCTCTTATTTATCAAAAGAAACAAAAATATTGGATCTCGAAAAAAAGATCGCAAACAAAACGCAAGAAAAATTCGATAAAAACGTCCGTGAACAGGTGCTCCGTGAGCGCATGAAGACGATCGAAAAAGAGCTCGGAGAAAACGAAGAGAACAAAGAAATAAAAGAGCTTGCAGAAAAGATAAAAAAGGCAGTCATGCCGATCGAAGTAAAAGAAAAGGCAGAAAAGGAGCTGAGAAAACTTTCACAGATGTCTCCCTATAATCCGGAGGCTTCCTATGTGCGAAATTACCTAGATACCCTAGTAGAACTGCCCTGGTCTATATCCACAGCAAATACGGTAAATATCAAAGATGCAGAAGATGTGCTAAATACAGATCATTACGGTCTCAAAAAAATAAAAGAACGTATTTTGGAATATCTAGCTGTTATTAAGCTTCGGGCGATCCAAGATGCTGAACTAGCAAAGACAGCTCCGGAAAAAGGAGTAAAAGATACCCAGGATAAACATAAAATAAAAGGATCTCCGACGATTCTCTGTTTTGTAGGACCTCCAGGTGTAGGAAAAACATCTATTGGCAAATCAATAGCAAAAGCACTGGGAAGAAAATTTGTAAAAATGTCATTGGGTGGGATACGGGATGAAGCAGAGATTCGCGGACACCGCCGAACGTACGTTGGTGCGCTTCCGGGGAGAATTATTCAAGGAATTAAACAGGCGGGGACGAAAAACCCAGTATTTATGTTGGATGAGATAGATAAAGTAGGGACAGATTTCCGTGGTGATCCATCATCAGCGCTTTTGGAAGCCTTGGACCCAGAACAAAACTATGCATTCTCTGATCATTATCTAGAAGTACCGTTTGATTTATCAGATGTATTTTTCGTCACAACATGCAATGTGTTAGATAGTATTCCTCCGGCTCTTCGGGATCGGCTTGAAATTATTAGGTTTGCCGGGTATACAGAAGATGAAAAATTTCATATAGCAAAAGATTATTTGTACGAAAAACAGCGGGAGATTCATGGCATCCCCAAGGATGCAGTGCATTTGGATGATGACGCTATCTATGAGATTATACGGCGCTATACTCGTGAAGCCGGTGTCAGAAGTCTGGAAAGACAAACCGCAACGGTGTTTCGGAAGGTTGCAAAAAAGATAGCCGAATCTGAAGATCAAAAACAAACGTTTACAATCTCAGAGGCATCTCTGCATGATTATTTGGGGCCATATAAATTCACATCCTATCTCGCTGAAAAAAAGGATGAGGTTGGTATGACCACGGGTATGGCGTGGACAGAAGCGGGCGGAGATATTCTATTTATAGAAGCAGCGCTTATGCCAGGAAGAGGCGGGATAACCTTAACAGGCCAGTTAGGTGATGTTATGAAAGAATCTGCGCAAGCAGCGTTATCGTATGTTCGTAGTCGCTGGAAAATGTTGGGTCTTCCCGAAAAGTTTTTCCAGAAGATAGATATCCATGTTCATGTTCCAGAGGGCGCTGTGCCAAAAGATGGTCCATCTGCTGGAGCTGCAATTGCCACAGCTCTCGTGTCAGCACTTACAAAGATTCCAGCAAAACGTACTGTTTCAATGACGGGGGAGATCACACTGCGAGGTAGGGTGCTTGAAATCGGTGGAGTAAAAGAAAAAGTAATAGCAGCCCATAGGGCGGGTATAAAGACGATTATACTGCCAAAAAATAATAAGAAAGATTTAGAAGACATTCCAAAGGTTGTTCAAGATGATCTAGAATTCCATTTTGTGGATCATATTGACGAAGTGTTAAAAGTAGCTTTGGTAAAGCCTCTTAAAGCTCTTTCCTAAAGTGGCTGATTATTTTTCGTACATAAAATCGTACACAGTTTTTGACACTTTGGAAAGCAAAACAGAGGCCTGTTCTTCATCGGTGATATCGCTTGTAAATATTCCTATATAGTATGCAGTATTTCCATGCAAAACGATTCCAGCGTCATGGACGACGCCCGTACCTGTTCCAATTTTATGGTACACGATAGCTCCTTTTGGCAGTTGTGCCGGTAGTCTGTCTTCAAAATCACTATCCGTAAGAAGTCCTAATAATTCTTCTGAGAGTGCAGGTGTTGTTATCTGCTTTTTATATATTTTTTCAAATAAAATTGCCATATCTTTGTTTGATGTTTTGTTATCTATAATATCTGTTTGAGTAAGTCCGATGGAATTTACATATTGCTGAACAACGTCCAATCCGACAATGTAATTTCCCAAGATAAATGCTGCGGTATTATCACTTTTTTGAATCATAAGCTGTATAAGGGTTTTGATGGAGTATGTGGTTCCAGGAGGATCATAGCGGATTTTTCCCGTTCCATAATCCTGAATATCATCCTGCTGGATTGTTATGATTTTGTCGAAATCTATTTCGCCTTTCTTAGCCATATCATAGACCGCCGAAAGAATTGGAACTTTATTTACCGACGCTGCATTGTATATCAGAGATTCGTTAATGCTCGCGGTAAATGGAGAGTGTAAGTCTTTTACAAGTACAGAATAATTTGTCCATTCACTATTCACTGCTTTCTTTATCCGCTCTTTGAGATCTTCTGGGTTTTTTTCCCTTTTAAAAAAATTCAAAAATGATATTTTTTTTGTTTGCATGTCCGGAATAGGAGATATAATTTTTACCTGAGAAAAAAATAGTGTTATTGTGCTAACAAGAATCAATAAAATAAGGACTGAGTACACACTATATCGTATTTTTCTCGATTGCTTTTTATGAATACGTGAATCTTGGTGCATGACGAAATTAGTTAATCATTTTGTGGATGCTGTGAGTATACCATATACACGGAAGAATTAGCCTGAAAAATGCACTGGATTAATCGATGATATTTATGAGTTAATAATTTTTTTCAGAAAATATTCATGAAACAGGGTGGTTGTGAGTTCTGGGTGAAAACAGGTAGCAAGATTATAGAGACCGTCTGAGATTTCTTCGCAAGCGAGAACGTTTTCGTTTGTGCCTGCAAAAATTGTAATAGATGGTTTGATGGATACTATTTTTGGGGCGCGGATATAGACTGCGGTTACTTCTCCGAGCGTTGTGGAAAGTATCTCCTGAAACGAATCAGTTTGTCTTCCATATGCATTTCTATCTATATCTATCCCTATTCTCTCGAGTGATTCCTGACCTTCCGCTTTATGAAGAATTTTTTTTGCGAGCATTATGGCGCCTGCACATGTGCCAAAAATAAACGGGATCGATTTCATTTGCTCCCACATTCCTTCCCGAACACATAATTTATGCATTGTTGTACTTTCGCCTCCAGGTAAAATTAGCCCAGCGACTTTTGAAAGCGCTTCCTTTGTCCGGACAGGGATAACCGTTACGGGTGTGTGAAGTTTTTCCGCAGCTCTCATGGTTGCCTGTATGTGTTCCAATACATCACCATGAAACGATAAAACGCCGATCGTTAAGTCCATACTTCGTGAAGTTATATGCCTCTGGATGCCATTTTTGTTTCAAGGGCAGCGATTTCCAAGCCTTTCATCGCTCCACCAAGATTTTCACTGACTCTGGCAATTTCTTTTGCATCGGTAAAATGAGCTACCGCATCCACGACTGCTTTTGCGTATTTTTCCGGATTACTGCTTTTGAAAATACCGGATCCTACAAAAACACCGTCTACGCCGAGTTGCATGCACAGCGCGGCATCAGCTGGAGTTGCGACGCCTCCTGCTGCAAAGTTGACGACAGGAAGTCTGCCGAGTTGCGCAGTTTTCAACACAAGTTCGTATGGAACACAGTAGGAGAGCGCTATCGCTTTAAGCTTTGCGGTTTGTTTTTTTGCATATAATTCTGTGATCTCTTTCATCCCAGCATCTACAGATCGAATGTGTCTAACAGCTTCAACGATGTTTCCACTGCCGGCTTCACCTTTTGTTCGTATCATCGCCGCTCCCTCATGGATGCGTCGCAGCGCCTCGCCCAAATCGCGACATCCACAAACGAATGGTACAGTAAACGGGGATTTGTCTATATGAAACTGATCATCAGCAGGAGTGAGCACTTCACTCTCATCTATGAAATCTACTCCGAGCGCTTCGAGGATTTGCGCTTCAACAAAATGTCCAATGCGACATTTCGCCATGACGGGTATGGTGACGGCTAGTTGGATTTCTTTGATCTTAGAAGGGTCGCTCATGCGGGCAACTCCGCCATCTGCACGAATATCGGACGGAACTCTTTCAAGCGCCATAACAGCCACTGCTCCTGCTTTTTCAGCGATTTCGGCTTGTTTTGCATTGACGACGTCCATGATGACGCCACCTCTGATCATTTGAGCAAGTCCAGATTTTATAGTAAATGTCCCTTTTGTTTTCATATGGGAAATATTATATCACGTTCTATCAATCTTAATGTCTGTTTGAATATCTTATAAAAAAATGGTAGAATAGACAGATAATACAACAACCCTCTATCAGCAATTATTCAGAAAAAAATCAGAGAGATCTGGTTTTGGACACCGCAGAAAACCTCAACCAAATCGGGGAGTGGACTCGCACGTGTTTTACACAGGAACAGGTACGGATAGAGTTATTTTTAGAGCTTACCCGAAAAAATGTGAATGCGCTTTTGACATTCCCATTGCCTCCTGCATTTTCTTCAGAATTTTCAAAATTTTGTACCTCTTATGAAAAACTAGAGAAGGAATATAAAGCAGGAGATATGGATCGCGCAAAATGGGCAGATTCTATCCTTGCATTATCCAAAAAGCTTCTGGAAACCACCAAATAGATTAGTAACAAATCCTTCTTTTATCGCGTACTTACGCTCTCAAGATATGGTATACTAGTAGTAATGTCCTATAGAACTTCAATACTAGCAAAGAATGTCACGGTCAAGCCGAAAATCTTATTTGCTGTATGGGAAGTTGAGCCTTTCTTGAAGGTCGGAGGATTAGGAGAAGTAGCCCGGTCTCTCCCTAGGGCTCTCAAATCAATAGGTGTAGATATTAGATTAGTCATCCCTCATTATAAAGCGCTCAAGGTATTGGGTCAGCGAAAAAAGCGAGAAGCTGGTTTTACTATCCTTTATGGTACGCAAAAATTGGAAATTACGCTTCATAAAATATTTTTTCTCAATACAGATATTCCTGTGTATCTTTTAGGGAATAAACAATATTTTGATAAGCCGATTGCTGAAACGTTTGTTGTGTTCGCTCTGGCCGTCGTGGAAGCAGTAAAGCGGGGATTGTTTGGGGCATGGGTGCCGGATCTTGTCCACTGTAATGATAATCATTGTGGACTGATCCCCCTTCTTATAAAAGCAAACAAACTTCCGATAAAATCGCTTCTGACCATTCATTGTATTACGCATCAACGGAAATTTTCTCCACTCATTGCTGAGAAACTTCATATTCCCCGTGAGGCATTATCGTTGTTAAAATGGGAATCTGTATCGCATCAATTTAACTTATTGCAAGAGGGGATCATAAATGCTGATTGGGTAAATACTGTATCGCCTACCTACCTAAAGGAGATTCAGACAGAAGAGCATGGTGTGGGTTTAGATGTTGTCATCCGTGAGCATATGTACAAAACCACCGCAATACTAAACGGTATAGACTATATGTTGAAAAATCCGGCTACAAATAGCTTTCTGGATGTTCGGTATTCTGCAAAAGAAAAAGACACGATTGATGACGCTTCTGTTGTGGATATTACCCGAGGAAAGCAGATAAATAAAAAGAAACTTCAGGAGCGATTACAGCTGCCAGTGAATAGCGCTATTCCAATCGTCGGATATATCGGCCGTTTAGATCAGAGACAAAAGGGGATAGATCTTATTCATAGAATGATCGCGAGAGATGCGCTCCAGGAGTGTCAATTTGTCATTATGGGACAGGGCGAAGAGTCATGGGAAGAACGGTTTCATCTGCTGAGCGCATTTAATCCAGATAGAGTTTCCGTGACAACGGTTTATGACGATGCGTTAGCGTCTCTTATTTACGCCGCGAGCGATTTTATGATGATTCCCTCATATTTTGAGCCATGCTGTCTCATTCAAATGAACGCAATGCGCTACGGAGCTCTTCCGATTGCGCGAGCGACAGGGGGCCTCAATGATACTGTTATTCATGGGAAAAACGGATATATATTTGCAAAATCTTCGTCTATAGATCTAGAAGAAACCATCATTAGCGCTCTAGCCGTGCGATCAGAAAATGCAAAAAAACATAACAAAATGGTTTGGTCGGCCATGAAACGGGATTTTTCCTGGACGGAATCTGCAAAACAATACTTATCGTTGTATCAGAAAATCCTAAGTTCCTAGCAATCAATTGAACCCCACGAAAAAGCCCCGCTTTCACGGGGCTTTTTTTCGCTATATCCAATTGGATATTATGCGAGTTTTACGTTCTTAGCAAATGGACCTTTTTCTCCATCAGCAACATCAAATGTTACTGTTGCGCCAACCTGAAGTTCATCAAAAGTTACTCCATTCAATTCTTTAGAATGAAAGAATAAATCTTTTGCTTCGCCGTCACGGCTGATAAATCCAAATCCTCGATCGGTTTTAGTTTTAACTGTACCTGTCATAGTATTTTTTAAATTGTAAATATTCCTTGAATACAAAGACTCACTCTTGCTGTAAAGCTAGAGAGGCAACGTAGTATAGATACCTACAATGTCTCCTTTCTGTAGTTGCATTATAGCATTTATTGTCATCTTTTGCTCATTTTCAATATATTTAGGCACAATACAGCTCTGGAATGAGTTGTTTGAGCCGTCGCCTCAAAGAATATTTATGCTCAATATGGCGTTTTTGGCAAAGCAAATACTAGTACACACCTGGGGTGAAATACCTGCCTGCCGGCAGGCAGGGCTAGAAACATCGGGATATTTGAGGCTAATTGATACATTCTTTGGCGGTAATGTAGCTTTAATAAGCGTCTCAAGTGCAATGCGCAAATCATCGCATATCGGATTTTCAATCCAAGTGTTTTGGATTTCAGGAATAAGCTTTTGGTATCTTTGGATCGTATCCTCCTGAGAGGCATTAAATTTACTAAATACACTAATTCCATTCGTGGCAACATCATCATTTAGCTCAGTCAGATTGTGAAGCACATCAGCTGACTTCACGAGTAGTGATCCATGATTCATGTGTTTGATATGTTCAAATGCTGCTAATTTTCGTTCCATCCATGAGAGGGTCTTATCCTGCTCCGTCACATCATCAACCATTTGCGCTATCTCACTATTAAACTTCTCTGTGATCATCTCTTTTGTGGTAGTCCCATATGGTTCGCAGTCTTCAATGGTGTCGTGGAGTATACCAGCTGCAATGATATTTTCATCATCCGTTACACGGCTAAGAATTATTCCGACCGTTAGTGGGTGAGTAACATAAGGAACATCTGTTCCTTTTCTTCTCTGCTTAGCGTCAAGCTCATGGGTTTTTATGGCAAATTGAATTGCCTTATGAATAAGGGTTGTATATATCATATTTGTATCTTTCTATTGTAACTGCAATTACTTCTTTATATGGCATGACTGTCTGGTTGACCATCAATCAAAACTCAGGAAGCATCAAACGCCTCCTTTGCAGTATCAAAGGATCTACCCGAAAATAATATATCCATCATAGGCCCATCTGACCCTTTAGCTGGACGGCCTGATCCATCAGGGAAAATTATTAAGAAAACAGATTTTCCTCCAGGCTTACTAAATGTAGTTAAGTCTACAAAAAAGACTTTGTCTTCAAAACGAATAAATTTTGCTTCTGAAAATGCATTCATATTTGTTCACCTCCTTTCGTAATTATCTACTCAAACCTTGGGAATTTATTAACTGAAGAATTGAAGTTTTCTGAGGCCCTCTTACACTCTTACTGTAGCATATTTCATACCGATAAACAAATTTATAAGCCATTATCTCTTAAGCAAAATTTATATTCTTGATCTGTTGATTTCCTCCATCCTTCTTTTGCAGGTACAGACTCTATAATCCTCAGTAATTCGTTTATGCCATTGCAATGGCATAAATCAAATGAGGTTTCTTATCTAGACTGAGAGTAAGAATCAATACAAAACGGCTAAAGCTACATCTTGAGTGATTAGCCTTGTGCATGCTGTGAGACAGTAGGAAAACATGAGCATATCTCGTCATGTGTATCCATATATACACATCCAAATGTATTCGATTTAACATATTCAGAACATATTCAGAACATATTCAGAACATATTATCATTGATTCAATATTAGGAGTACAATACTAATTAAAGTCAAATCGGAGACTGTATTTCGATTGCTAGATTGATCGTTAAGCACATGTTAAAAACGCTGGTATTTATTAGCCTTCTACTATCGACTCTTTCTTGTATCGGAGTAATAGCTTCATTCATATACTTCCGTAATCTTCATCGAACAGAAACCGCTACTTTAGAGAAAAGTAATGCATCACAAGAACAGTGGAAAACTGAATTCACCAAATGGAGAGATGATATAAGTGGTTACGTGTCATCTCTTTATGAGAAATATCCTACAAACTCATCAGATCAACAGAATTTGCCAGTTGGAATAGGATTGTAATCTGTGAAATCAGATCTAGATAGCCGATATGATTAATCTAATTATAAAAGGTATTACTCTACTGGTAGTAGCAATTATAATAGGTGTGGGTTTTGGCGGAATTGTTCAGTCAATTATTAATAAATCATTTAGTTCACTCCTTTGGTTTTTGCCTTTTTTTGGTTTATCAACTATTTACTATTTTTTACGTAAAAAACATAAACACGCAACATCCCCTTTACGTTCTAAACGTAAAAAAAAGGTCAAGAACGCAAAAAAATATAGCCTCAGGAATGCAGTGCTGCAACTGTTTTTTAATTTACGATATTTAGCATATTTGGCTATATTTTCAATTTGCACGGCTGGATCACTCTGGGTATCATATAATCAGAAGTGGAATTTTGCGATTACAAGTAAACTTTTTGATGTCGCTGACTCATTCATAACTAACCCAACTTCTTTGCTATTACAGAAATTTACTTGTTCATTAAGTACGAGCTCTTGGTCCTTTTGTGGATACGACGGGATTTTTATAGCGCTGCTTCTGGTCTTTAGTGTGGCTTTTTCTCTGTGGGTTATTTACAAATTACGGAGGGTGGTAGCAAAAAGATTTTTATTAATATTTTTACTAATTCAACAAGCCTACCCAGTTATAATATTTGCACTCTATTCTTACGTTCCAACTTACGTAATATTTGGGTTAACTAAACAAGCAAATCAAGAAATTATTACCTCAATTGATATATTATCCTCTTCAGAGGAAAGATCTAAGGTAGGTATAATTGAATCGATTCAAGGTATTAGTGAAGCTATAGAAAAGGAACTAGCGATTCCGGCATTTTTTGAATACGACCCAGTTACCGAAGTCGTATTGCAATATAAGAAGATTTCACATACGGATAAAGATACATTATATCGTTCTGTAATTATTCCAAGCCTACTTTATGCGTCAGAGTCAGCTTCGTTAAAAGAAAAAGTTAAATTTGAAGTCTTATTGTTTCCATCGCATACTTTAATTTCAAATAATCCAAGCAACATCACAATTGAAAAATTATCCATAGTTCTCGCTAGTAAGTTACTAGACTCCAACTATAAAGACTATTTAAACAAATCTTTAAAAAAGCCAATAGTATCATTTCTTCCAGTCGATGAGTACATCCTCGTGCAAAAGAAGAAAGAAAAAGAAATAGAGAATAGTTTGTTGTATGGAATACAAGATGTACGCAACACTATAAAAGAAATTGATAATTCGATTATAGATTTGAAAAACGCTATTAGCGCTTCTGATGGAGAGTATCGTAAATACGAATCCTATGGAAAGGGTTGGATATCTGCTTGTGAATCAAACCTAGGAAAGGATGAATCTATTTGCAGGGAGGGGAAACAAACGATTGAAAACAGCCTACGCCAGATAATTTCAGATAAGAACCAAAGCGAAAGTTATCTTAAAGAGTACATAGACGTTAGGCCAAAATGGAATTTGAATTTGGCTGCATGGCAAAGATCATACTCAAATTTTCTGAAAGATCCTGTAACACCTGAAATTCAGGCTGGAGTCTTTGATTCACCAAACAATATATATATTAAACTCTATCCCGGACAGGAATATAGAATGTCTTATTATATCCATACTTTATTACATGAGATGCTCCACTTCAGAACGTATTACTCAGAAAGATCATACCCAAAATTTTTAAATGAAGGTATTACGGATTTCTTGACTTCTGAACTACTAGCTAAATTATTAAAATCACAATCATTAATCTTTTCAAATCCAAAGTATGATGGTTATCCAGAGCTTTTAGAAGTTGTTTCGTTGCTAGCTAATCGATTTCCTAAAGAAGAGATAATTGAATCGTATTTCAATAAGAAGGAGTCGATAGTTAAAGATTTATTTGTTAAGCAATATGGGAAGGGTATTTATGAGCAGGTTCAGAAAAATGGTGACCAAATATACTATACATCCGATGAGGATTCAGAAGATATTTTGACGATTATAAAAGATATTAAACTGTTATTAACTACAGAACCTGCATCCAAAAGTAGTGAGCTTAATTCCAAGTAATACATTATTACACACACCGTGTGTGAAATACCTGCCTGTCGGCAGGCAGGGCTAGAAACATCGGGATATTTGAGGCTAATTGTTTCAACTAAATTTGTACCCCCCCCCAAGCCAGATTGTCGAGCGCACTCGGCACTCACCAGCAGTACGACAATTCTCTGGGAATCGAATTATCTACCGCTGGACTGCGAACCGGTAAGCCTGTCCAAATCCCACCGAGAGTGCATAAAAAATCCCGCTATGATGCGAGATTATTTATACAGTATCCCTAGTGCATTTTATTTCGAACCTGTGCTTCAATGGTGGATGAGTTAATAGAAGTATATTAGAACAAATCTGAGGCAGTTAATGTAATCTAAAAAGGATTGCTAGTCCTCTGTGATGATTATATCTTATTTTGCAGTTACTTCATTTAATTTTTGCATGAGATACGACTGAATGACCCCGTAGAGGGTATCAAGAGAATCTCGTTCTTTTTTACCAATGAAGGGAAGTAGATCCGCAACGAAATCTTTCTTCGGAAAACTTTGTATTTTTTCAATGAATTCTAATTTTGAAAAAGTTTCTGAATAGTATGCTAATTTTTTCGCGATCAACTGTTCATCAAATTCCGCCTGCATGGAAAGCAAGAACCACAGATCGTAGAGATCACGACCCTTCTGACGGTGTAAAAGGGCACGAACTTTTTCAGCAATCATTTCACGAGGTGAATAGTAATAACACAGATTTCGGAAAATGATCGGATAATCGCAAATAATTGTGCTATGAATTACATCAATTGAAATTTCACGGAATGAGAAGTCTAGCTTGATAGGTATGGTTTGTTTTTGAAATGGTGCTGCAATATATAATTTGAGCGAAAGACCTGATGGTGAAGGAGTAGATTTCATCGATACGGTTACTTCGGAATTCATTTGTCTGACAAGAGATGTGCATATATAAACGACCTGATCGCTTGTGAGGTCTGTAACAGTAAAATCAAGATCTTCAGAAAAGCGATCGCCTTTCATGAGAAGTCTAATGGCAGTACCGCCTTTAAAAATGAAGTTTGCATTCATTTTTGACTGTGATAAGCGTTCAAGAAACAATAACTGTGCAAATTCACGGTAAATTACAACCGGGCTGATCTGCACTTTATTGGCGCGCTTGGTTATTTCGTCGTTGGTAAACATGGTGTTTGTTCTGAAATAATTTTAACTACGGATTGATATCCTTTGACATCCTCCATGTATGTTAAATAGAGGGAAAGCTTTTTGGTATCAACGTGTTCAAAATCCCACTCATTCATATCTGGTTTCGTGCCGAGTTTCATCCGTAGATATACGTAGTCTATCAGGCATTTTTCTGGTTCAGCCAAGAGATGTTCTGAATATTTTTTGAAGCCAAAAAACATTTTTGGAGAGAGATGGGTATAGGTGTAATCGCCATTGAACACTGTTTTCTTTTGAGTTTTTTGCGTTGTTGCTGATGTAGTAATGAGAGGGAATTGAGGTAAAATACCGTGGTGATTCAGAGCAGTTTCGAATGAGATATACGAAGGTCGGATAAGATAGTTGGCAATTTCGTACTGATCAGGTGGGGTATTCACTTTGTAGTAGACGCCAGGCTTCACGATTGCTAATACCTTCTCTGATACAAATTGATTTAGGATACGGTAGAAAGCACTTTCACTTCGGATATTGAGTGTCTGCTTTAAGGTGGTGAGGTCAAATAATCTCAACGGGGATGAAACAAGAAGATTGCTCAAAGCAATACGCGAATACGTTTCCATATACTGTCTATTATCAGGAGTAATTAGAAACGTGTCAAGTGCATGTTTAGTCATCCAAATTAGTCTTTTGCACTCCGTGATGATAGGTTATAGATTTTAAATGCATAAATATTGACTAAATTATGGAATTAGAATCCATAAACTAATGTAATTAGCCTCAATAAATTAGTGTGCGTCAGTTTCAGTGCCCCTAGTGCATTTTATTTCGAACCTGTGCTTGAATGGTTAGGTAAATTAATGGAAGAATACCAAAAAGCTATGTTGGAAACTGATTGATTATTGCTTACTCCGTCTATCACTAAAAGTGTTAGGATCAAAAAATACTTAAATCTTATAAACTTACGTCTTGTTTTCCTTCAGCATATTGATGAATTAAGGATCCAAGTAGTGTTTGGTATGGAATTTGTTTCCGTTTCGCTCTCGCCTTTACCTTAATGAGGTCAAATTGATTTACTCGAATAGTAATCGGTTTTGCCGTATTTAATTCCAAGTAATTCTTTGCAGCCTCTTCAAGCATAGTCTTCGTGTTAAGAAAATCAGAATCCTCTTCAAATTCATCATTTTCAAATGCTGTTTCTAAAGATTTCTCTTCTGCATCTAAATATATATTAGTGAATAAATCATTTGGATTTATTTTTTTCATATTTACCTCCTTTCATCAAATATTTTTTGGTTAATGCCCTGCTTGGGTAGACAGTCTTTAGAAAAATTTCTTTTCTTTCATTGTTTTTTACATATGGAACAGCGTATACATACTCTTCAACCACAATAACGTATATTTTTTGTTTGGAGTGTTTTAGGTTTGGATGATGAATATCAGCTAACAATCCGCCTTCCTTGATAGAGATAATCACAGTATCGAAACTAACTCCTCTCGTGGCTTTTAGTAGTTGGTTTTTTTCCTCGTTAAATTTAATACGAAAAGCCATATCTGCATAATATCATCTGTACATTGATTGTCAATACAGTAATATAGAATAATTATCAAGGGTATTTAAAAATATTTGTTCGAGTCCGGTTGGGGTTTGGGGCTGAATAGATTGAAATCGCTCGATCATATCAAACCCTATTCTCGTTGATATATCAGCTTATTTGATTTATTAATGACTGCACTTACACACGCCGGGTGTGAAATACCTGCCTGCCAGGGGGCAGGGCTAGTCACATCAGGGTTTTTGCACAACCTTGAGGCTAATACATATCAACAAAGTTTAGTATCTCCAGCCGGATTGCCGAGAACTCTCGGCACTCACCAGCAATACGACATTTCTCTATGAATCAAAATGTCTACTGCTGGACGGCGAACCGGGGACCGGTCCAAATTCGACTAGAATATACGAAAAACGCTCAGATTTTCTGAGCGTTTTTCCTATGTACCCCTAGTGCATTTTATTTCGAACCAGTTTTTGAGTTTTTAACTAAGTTAATAGAAGCATCTAACAACGAAAGCGAAGTCGTCGAAAACGATTGATACTCGTTAGAACATTAAATATTTCTATATCTGCTGCTGCACTGATTGGAGTTGTTCCAATATCCACATGCGAACAAGTGTTGTAGGGCCAATTCCTTTATTCTTCGCTTTTTCGCGAAGAGTCTGTAATGTTTGTGAGTTCAATCGAATATGAAGACCTTCAGATAGGTTTTTAGCAAAACGCACATTGACAGGCTTAAGTTCGTCTATAAAGTCAGATATGCTATGACTCTCCCAAAACTTAGCCTCTTCTTGTCTATTTACAAATTGTGGAATTCTACTTTTTTGAATAGTTTTTGTTTTCATTTTTTACCTCCTTTTAAATGTTTATATAATGTAATGTCATGTGAATCTGATGGATATGCTGTTATTGGGTAGTATACTCCGTGTCCTTGTGATTCAAGCACAACTGTCAATATAGATTGCTCGTCTGTTAGGCCGATTAAAACTAAACGTTTCTTTTGTTGTCCTTGTAATATTAATGGTGACCCATGACAAATTTCTTCAATCTCATCCGGTAATATATGATGTTTTGCAATATGATGTATATTCCATGTGTCCCAAATGAGTTTGCGTACAAATATCATTTAAGAAATCGTAGCACAATGTGCTACATTAGTCAATATAAATCCATATAATATGGTAATTCGCCACAATACTATTTTGAAACCTGATATAGGTTGCTTTGTAGAAGATGAATATTAAGGCATATGTGATCGATGGATACTCTTGACGGATTTTGTACTTTAGTTCGAAACAGGGTGGGGTGTCTCGTTATTTAGCCTCAAGTTAAAATTGAGGCTAAATGGGATCTCGAACGCTTGTTTTTGTTGGAATGAAGCTATATTACTATTCAATTGGTATGCGTCAGTTTAGATACACCTGTTGGGACGCTATTGGAACGTATTTAGCATCAAATACATCAATAATATGTATTTAAAAGAAAAATTACTAGAATGTCTATACTGAAATATATATTACAAATTTCATGCCTGTAATGTAATATGAACGTATGTTTGATCAAGTAAGTGAAGAATCGAATTTGAATTTAGGCACAACTGAAGTTTACGGTACTCATTCAACTCATGTAGTTTTTGGTGAACATGCAACAGGTGATATTCCGTTAAACAGAACCATTTGGTCTACCGAAGTACAATCGGCGATAGCATCAATCAATCCTAGGCCAAATATTATTGCCGCAGACTCACTAAGTCCTGGATCTTTTAGTAATTATGCGGATATATATTTCCCATCTGAAAAGAGTAATCATTTTCAAGCTCCTGAATCAGTAGTTAGGCTCATAGGTGCTGATATTCCACAAATAACCGAAGATTCGGGAAATTCTTTGACCGATCATCAGTCGTGGGATAAAGTTTTTTCTATCCTATCGAAGATTGATTTATCATTTAAACCACCAATAGATCAGAATGCATTTGCACGTAGTGAATTAAATAGAGCATATGGAATTGAAACAGTTGGAGCAGGTCTTGCGGCATTTTCCGGTTCACTCCTGTATAAAATTCTGTCCGAGCGTACACAAGATGATCCTAATAGAAGTCTATTTAATGTACCTATGACCAGACGCCAATTTCTAAAATTTGGCTTGGCAGCTATAGCAGGAATTGCCGTTAGTGGACTGCGAATACCAATATTTAATAATAATTTGCAGACAGAGGTGACACAATCGGCTCCATCATTAATCAATATGATAGCGGATATTACTAAACCAATACTCTATAATCCAGCACGACTTTCAATGAGAAATGCAAAAATTGGCCTAGCGATGCTTGACTATAAACGATCTAATGTAAAACCAAATGAAACGTCAGCGATAGTTCTTGGAAATCTTCATAAAATTGCAGAATTTCCAGCACAGCTAAAAGGAGAATCAGAAGCTGAAGCAAGTGATCGCATGTTCAGGTTTTTATCAGAATCAATACATGGTGTCGTTCAGAAAATTCGCTCTGAAAATCAAGACATTCCTTTGCCAATCATTGCCACAACGTTAAAAAAATTATTTGCAGAATATACTGTTTTAGATTTTCCTCAATATCCGGATTCAAATCCTGCGAATTCTGAGTATAGTTGGAGTCAGGGAAATGATCATGTAATTGCTCCAATTGAAAAAGTAATAGATTTATCGCTTGAGTAATATCTATAAAGTTTGATATGTAATCAATTCTTCTTATGAGTGCACTTTGCTTGTACACGTGCTGGGACGAAATCGGAACATACCTAATTCTAGGTTAGTTTAGAACTGTTAATCCCAAAACTTGATTAATATACATCAAGGATGTATCCACAAGGGCTGTCATTGGTATTCGAGTATTAAATTTGTAATACTCCATTGGTTCAACTTTTGATCCGACTAACCCTTGTTGTCTTAGTTTTTCAGCATCAAATACTAATTCTATAAAACGATCTGGAGGATTTATAAAATCAAAATCTTTAGGGAAAGAACCTGGAAACCATCGTTGCGGATCCCATGCTGCGGTCCAAATTCCTTTATCTTCACTACCGATTAGTCCAGAGTTTTTTCGTATTGCTAATTCTACCCAGCCAACTTGTGTGATATGCCCGAGAAAATGAGGTTCTTTTCCCGTAGCATTTTTTCTATAATGTTCAAATGAATGACCTGGTTCATAGTAATTATATGTGTGTCCATCAGGGTGGATAAGTTGCAACTGTCTTGTTCTGTTTGCTTCTGAAACAGCAAGTGGGTTATATCCAAAAGTCCAGTTTTCTTTTAACCATGTTGCAACTTGTTGGTTAGTTGGATCATATGTAATAAATCCACTTTCGCGGGATAAAAAGGGTAGTGTTTCAATGGAGGGTACACCAAGTGGTTCATTACGCATAATTTTAGTAGTATATTTTGGGTAAAATATTCAACCCAGTTTGACAATATTAAGTGCTGTAATTATACTACCACAGTAAATAAATCCTTACCTTTGTAGGATTTTCGCACGTTTATATTTTCACCAAAGTGTATGCATTCCCATTTTGAATATGCATATTGCAGATTGAGGGTATCGTGATACCGTATTTAAGCAGGGGCTCCCTCATAACCCCCTAATGGTTTACTAGTTCAGTTGGCTGCACAACAGACGACGGAAACGGGCACAAAAAAATAACTTAGAAAACAACGATATAGTTGTTTTTTTGGTGCCTAAATCTTCCAGAGGTTCACGTTCTCCGTGAACCAATCAACAGATACAGAACAAGTACATAAAATACGTGAATATTTTCAGAAACGGTTTAACCGCGAGTTTTCTGATGCAGAAATAGAGGAAATCCACCAAAGTCTCTTTTACTGGGGTCGTGCCATTTTCAACTCCGAAAGGAGGCGGCATG
>CAYHHA010000006.1:0-63646 GCA_964356315.1 uncultured Gammaproteobacteria bacterium | reverse complement strand
CTTAGTGGCTTAGTGGCTTAGTGGCTTAGTGGCTTAGTGGCTTAGTGGCTTAGAGGTTAGGGAAAAAGTAGCTTTGTAGCTTAGTAAACTGGAAGTAGCTTAGAAGAACAAAAGTGAGATTAGAGATTAGAGGTTAGGGAAAAAGTAGCTTTGTAGCTTAGTAAACTGGAAGTAGCTTAGAAGAACAAAAGTGAGATTAGAGATTAGAGATTAGAGGTTAGAGGTTAGAGTCTTGGATGGTGGATGATGGATCATATATCCAAAATCTAAGATCAAATATCAAAATTATGAGAATGCTAATTGATTTTTGGGTATATTTGGCAACATTGACCGGATTTATTCCGAGTCACATGATCCGACTATTTTTGTATCGAACTCTTTTTCGAGTAACCATCGGGAGAGATAGTTCTATTCACTGGAGAGCGCAGTTTAATCAGCCTGCTGGAGTGTCTATTGGACACAATACCATCATCGGTAATGACGCCTTTCTCGACGGTCGTGCGAAGGAGTTTTTAAAATATCGCAAAGAACATGGATGTCCCCTAATGATTGGAAATAACGTTTCTATCGCCGGTGAAGTGCGAATCTATACCATGGAGCATGATGTCGACAGTTCAGATTTTTCTGAAACTGGAGCCCCTGTTATCATAGAGGACTATGTAGTTATCGGAAGTCGCGTGACGATATTGCCAGGAGTTACGATAGGTGAAGGGGCCGTCGTTGCTTCTGGAGCGGTTGTGACAAAAAGTGTCCCTCCTTATGCCGTGGTTGGGGGTGTGCCAGCAGTATTTATAAAAAATAGAAATAAAGAATTGCGCTACACGTTAAAGTTCGCCCGATTATTTCAATAATCAATCATGGATGTCTCACTTATCATCGTTAGCTATAATACCGAAAAAATTCTTGACGATTGTTTGGCATCCATTATCACTTCGTTTGTTCCGTCAAAGATCTCCTATGAGATCATCGTTGTTGACAATGTATCCACAGACGGCACACGGGGAATGCTCAAAAAAAAATATCCAAACGTTGTTACGATATTGAATTCCGAAAATGTCGGATTTGGTAGAGCAAATAATCAAGGGATAAAAAAAGCAAAAGGGGAATATATCATCCTAATTAACTCTGACACTGTCGTAGGGGTAGATGCGCTTTCGAAATTAGTGACGTTTGCCAAACAACATCCGAATGATTTTATTGGGCCAAAACTACTCAATCCAGATTCCTCTGCGCAGACATCCTGTGGATACTTTTTTTCGCTCCCTGTTGTGTTTGCCTCGTTATTTTTAAAAGGGGATGTCAATGGGCTTATCCGTTGGTCTCCAGATGAGACGAAAATGGTTGATTGGGTCAGTGGCGCATGTTTTGTCGGGAAAAAATCAGTGTTCATGGATGATCTACTGTTTGATGAAAAGATTTTTATGTATATGGAAGAAGTGGATCTATTTATGCGGGCAAAGGCAAAAGGTCATAATACCTATTTCTACCATGAATCACGGATTATCCATATTGGTGGTGGTAGCTCTAAAAACAAACGAACAGGCCCAGTATTAAATATTTATAAAGGACTACTGTACGTATACGCGAAACACTATTCTCCATCTTCTATGATGTTGTTGAAGCTTTTTCTGCGTGCAAAAGCGCTCATTTCTGTCATAATTGGATATCTCGTTGGAAGTGACTATCTTAAAAAGACCTATGTCGAAGCTTATAAACTGGTGTAAAGAAAACGTATTGTTCATAGCAACGCTTCTTTTGATGGCGTTTGTCCCGTTGTACCCGAAGTTACCACTTTTCAATATCCAAAACACCTGGGTCTATATACGCATTGAAGATTTTTTAGTTCTTGGATCCTTATGTGTCTGGCTCTATCTCATGGGAAAGAGGCGGGTATCTTTGAATACTCCTCTCTCTGTTTCTCTATTTTTATTCTGGATGATTGGTGGGATTGCAACCGTGCACGGGGTACTTCTTATTTTCCCGACAATTTCCAATGTATTTCCAAATGTTGCCTTGTTTTCCTATATCCGCCGAATAGAATACATGAGTGTATTTTTTATTTCCTACTGGGGGGTGCGAGATAAAAAACAAGTCGCGATTGTGCTGTACGTACTTCTTGTCACAGTTCTGTGTATAAGTTTGTATGGACTTGGACAGCGGTATGCGGGATTTCCTGCGTTTTTGACTATGAATGAGGAATTCGCAAAAGGGATTCCGTTGACGCTCTCAAAGCTTTCTCGAATTCCGTCAACATTCGGTGGGCATTATGATTTGGCGGCATATCTCGTATTGGTGTTGCCAATACTCATAAGCATGATGTTTGGAGGGATTACGAAGATGTTGATTCCCGTGGTTTTGGGAGTTGTTGCGTTGGGTGTGTTCGTTTTATATCTAACGGTATCTCGAATTTCTCTGATTGCATTTATAGTCGCTTCGGCAATTGTATTGATTTTTTATACCAAACGACTCATTTTATATGTACTGCCGATCGTCCTAATTGTCGCAGCTGGGGCATTGTATGTCTCTCCAAATTTACTTGCCAGGTATGCCAGTACTCTCGCGCCAGTAGACATCTTGGTTGATGCTAAAACCGGTAATCCTATTGGAAAAGTGACCATGGTGCCAAATACCTATTTTGCAGAAAAGACTGTTCGGCAACAGAATTTTAATAGTCCTCACGACTACGTGATCCGTCATGAAAGCATGGATCCCAATTCGCCTGTCGCGTCTATCTCAGGCATTGTTATCCCTTATACTATGCTTCCTGCACGTGTGCCGCTTATGGCGTCTTCCATTGTGTCAACCGGAGAAGATTTGCCTCAGGGGACAGGGTATGTAAATTTACCCCTTTCACCAATCTCAAAGAGTCTCAATAATTTTTACTACGAAATCATAAAGAAAGATCAATCAAAATCCACAGAAGTCCAGGTAATTAACGGTCCGTTTCTGATAAAAAAATCTCTGGCGTATGATCTTTCGTATACCACACGGTTCCAGGGTGAATGGCCGCATGCTCTTTTGGCTTTTAAGCGGAATATATTTTTGGGGAGCGGATATGGATCTGTCAGCTTGGCTGTCGATAATAGCTATTTGCGAATGCTTGCTGAGGTTGGCGTCTTTGGGACGCTCGCTTTTTTTGGAATTTTTGTGATGTTTGGGGTCGTGGTTGCAAAGCAGTTTAGATCGTATTCCGATGCACCACTTCTGAAAAGTTTGGTTGTGGGGGTGATAGCAGGAATTGTCGGACTTTGTATAAACGCCATATTTATCGATGTGTTTGAAGCATCTAAAGTTGCTTTTTCTTTGTGGCTTTTGGTTGGAATCGCTCTTGGTGGGATGAAGATGAATTCTGAATCACGTATAGCGGTAAAGAAAGAATTCATGAACGTGCTGTCTCATCCGATTGTCGGGATGATAACAATTCTCCTAGTGGGATACACATTATACGGAGTGGTTACCACGTACTATTTTCACGGTGACGATTTTACCTGGCTTCATTGGGCCTCTCGTTGCGCAACGCCTTCTGATATTGGTCGGTGTTCATTTTCTCTTTCTGAGATTGGAAGGTATTTTACCCAGGCAGATGGATTTTTCTACCGACCAGGCGCAAAGACATACTTTCTTCTTATGCAATCGACTGCATGGTTAAATCAATCTTCGTATCACTTAGTGTCACTTTTGTTGCACCTTATTAATGCTCTGCTTGTGTATTTCCTTCTTCGTAGTATATTTCGAAACGGCGCGAAAGCTCTCTTCGGAGCTATGGTCTTTGTAATTATTGCTGGGTATTCTGAGGCTGTGGTGTGGATTTCTGCGGTTGGATTTTTGTTTACAACATTTTTTACTCTCCTCGGGCTTTTTTCGACAATCCGATGGTACAAAGACGGTCATCGAGTGTTTTTGGTAGGGTCGATTGTGGCTACTATTTGCGCCACTACGTTTCATGAGTTGGGTATCGTGTCGCCTCTTATCTCTCTTGCGTATATCTTTTTGTTCCAATCTGAAGAGAATTTAGGTTCATTTATAAAACAAAAGAAATTGTTTTATCTGCTACTTCCTATTCCCGTATATCTTTTAGCACGATATGGCGCCGGTAGTCACTGGTTTAACGGAGATTATAGTTATAATTTGGTAAAGCTTCCTCTTAATATACTTGGAAACAGTGTGGGATATGTTGCCGCGATTCTCGGTGGACCGCAAGCGATGGGCTTGGTAGGATCTCTTCGGACGTTGTTAAAGCCTCATCTTTTGGTAAGTTTGTTATTGGGTCTGCTTAGTGTGTGCGTTGCCTATCGTTTCATATGGTCGTTGATTTCTATTTGGAGTCACGAAGATAAACAAGTGTTGTTGTTTGGCTCCGCGTTCTTTGTCATCGCGTTATTGCCATTTGTTGGGCTCGGAAATATAGCACTTCGGTATGGATACATGGCTACCATTGGCATGGTAATACTTTTGGTCCTGTTTGCTGGTAAACTGTATGACTACCTCCTGGTAAACGGAGAAGATACTGCGCGGTATGCCACTGTCGTACTTTTTTCGATGTTCCTTTTGTTTCAGATGGTCCAACGCAGTAAAATGCTGGATAATTGGCAAGAATCTGGAGAAAAAATTCGTCGCTCAATCATCTCGCTAAACGCAGCATACGAAGCAGAGTGGTCAGTGCTTCCTATGGAATTTCATATTGTCAATCTTCCCATTAAAAACGGATATGCATGGGTATATCCTGTAGGGTTTTCCGACATGATGTGGTTTGTGACAAAAAATGATGCTATTCGGATTTTTTATGACCAATCAACAGAGTCTGCCCTCAATCAGATCCAATACGGTTCAAAAACTCAACGGGTTTTCGAATTTGATGCAACGGGTCATCTGATTCAGAAGTATAAAGATTGGAGGACTCAGTGAATCGTTGGTTTGTGATTGTAGCATTGTTCTGCATGCTACTTACTATTCTCGTTCGTTTGAAAGCTATTAACGCTCCCGTTGCAGATTGGCATAGCTGGAGGCAGGTGGATACCGCAGCGGTTGCGAGAAATTTTGTACGCTATGATTCGATAGATATCCTTCATCCTCGGTATGATGATCTGTCAAATATTCAGTCCGGCAAAGATAACCCACAGGGATGGCGGATGGTTGAGATGCCATTGTATCAGGCGGTATCTGTGGCTATTTGGAAGATATTTCCAACAACTTCTTTAGAATTCATGCTTCGCTTGGTGAGCATAGTATCTGTCGCTTTCAGTGTCGTGTTACTAGGATGGTTACTTAGAACGTTTATAGATGAAAAAACTGCGTACATTGGCATGGTGCTTTACGCAATATTGCCATTTAGCATGTATTATGGTCGTACGATATTGCCTGATTCTTTTGCGGTTTTTTGGGTGCTGTTAAGTCTTGTCGCTCTCACCAGACTATCAACATCCCGGTATTGGATGATATGGATTGCGATCTCTGGACTGTCTGGAGGAATAAGTGTTTTAGTTCGTCCGATGGCAGTTTTTTTACTCGTCCCAGCTATATATCTGCTTGGCAGGTTTGGTTCCGTAAAACAAAAAATATTTTCGTTCGCCTTATATGGATCTCTTGTCTGCATCCCTCTATTTTTTTGGAGACAGTGGATTTTGCAATATCCAGAAGGTATTGCCGTGTCTGATTGGCTATATAACAAGGGAGATATTCGCTTCAAGGGGGCGTGGTTTCATTGGATTTTCGCAAAACGAATAGGGGAGTTGATTTTAGGATTTTGGGGACTGATCCCGTTTGGCATCGGGCTTATCGCGAGCAAACAGAAGGCTGAGCAGATATTTTCTCTTTTATGGATATTTGGAAGTCTGTTATATCTGACAATTTTTGCGGGCGGTAATGTTCAACATGATTATTATCAGGCGCTGCTTATCCCAGTAATTATTTGGTTTCTCGCAAAGGGTGTTGCCTTTTTGTGCTTTTCCCCGAAGGGATTGTCAAAAATTGGATCATTATCACTTGTTTTTGTAAGTGTCCTATTTATGTGGGCATTTTCTTGGTTTACGATTCGAACGTATTTTTGGATCAATCATCAGGAGATTGTAGACGTAGGAAAAAGCGCAGATTTGCTCTTGCCGAAAGATGCAAAAGTCATCGCGCCATACAACGGAGATACAACGTTTTTGTACCAAACAAATCGCGCTGGATGGCCACTCGGGTTTGATATCGATAAAAAAATCGAGCAAGGCGCGACACATTACGTGACTATATCCCCAAGTGATGCAGATCTGGAAACCCGAGATCTGGCAAATATGTATACGGTGCTTGTACGAAATGAACGGTACGCGATTATTGATTTGAGGAAGAAACGTTAACATTGGATCATGGATCGTGTATCGTGTATCGTGGATCGTGGATCTTGGATTTTGGAGCGTGGATCGTGGATGGTGGATTGTGGATCTTGGATTTTTGATCACTGATACTAGATTAGGATAGCTAATTGCTGAGTATTAACGTTAGTGATCCAATATCCATAATCTTATATCCAAACTAATATTCTAGTATGAACATTTTATTTATTTCTGCTGTGTTGCCGTATCCACTTCATTCTGGGGGACAAGTACGGATTTATAATTTATTGAAGAGATTATCGAAGGATCATGCGGTAACGCTGTATGCATTTATCAGAAACGAAGAAGAAAAAGCATATCTCGCTAGTCTTAATTTTTGTGCAAAAGTGGTACCTATTTATCGCGGGAGAGCGTGGCAGATACCATATGTATTTCGCGCACTTACCAGTTCGTGGTCACTGCTCTATGCGACGTATGAGAATAGGGAGCTCAAGAGTCAGCTGGAACAAGAACTCTCTCTGCAAAAATTTGATTGTATCCATTTAGAGCCTGGGTATGTTTTTGCATCCATCCCGAAGACATCAATCCCGATCGTCGTTTCCGAACATAATATTGAACACTGTGTGTATGAAGGGTACGCGCAGAAGCAATCATTTTTTCTCCTTAAAAAAATATTTCAATGGGATGTAGAGAAAATGAAACGATGGGAAAAAACAATTTGGAATACTGTGTCTGCGGTAAATGCCGTATCAGAGGAAGATGCCACGTATGTCCGGCAGCATTCAACGCAAAAAAACGTTACGGTCGTCCCCAACGGTGTGGACATCAATTATTTTACTTTTTCTCCAAAAAAAACTATGGAAACAACATCGTTGCGATTTCTCTATGTGGGAAATTTTGCGTGGATGCAGAATTCTGATGCTATTGAATTTATTTTAACCACTATTTGGGGAAGTGTGCGACAAAAATATCCAGGAGCAACGTTTATGATTGTTGGAAAGCATTTTCCAAAGCGATTGAAACAGTATTGCGACGAGTCGATTCATGTGGTGGACTCGGTTGATGATATACGAGACGCTTATAGAACTGCAGACATCCTTTTGGCGCCGATTCGCATTGGGGGTGGGACACGATATAAAATATTAGAAGCTATGGCTCATGGTCTTCCTGTGATAACATCTACACTTGGTGCATCTGGCTTGGGTGTAGTCAATAAAAAAGAGCTGTGTATTGCTGATACTGCTCCGGCTGTTTTACACTGTATTGAGAGTCTTTCAAATGATGCTGTCCGAAGCGTCATGGTGAAATCGTCTCGTGAACGAATAGAAAAATATTATTCTTGGGAAGGCATCGCTAAGCTTCAGGAATCGACATGGAAATCTGTATGAAGAAAAAAATGATTGATTTGAGCGTCATAATATTAAATTATAATACCGTTGATCTGACGCGTGTTTGTCTGAAACGTGTATTCTCTTCCCTGTTGGATGGTATCAGCATGGAGGTGATTGTATGTGATAATGCTTCCTCCGACAGTACCGATGTCATGGTCCAAAAAGAATTTAAGGAAGTACGATTTATTCAAAATGGAAAAAATGTCGGATTTGCGGCGGGAAACAATCCTGGTATTAGGGTTGCAAACGGCAGGTATATACTGCTTCTTAACTCTGACACAGAAGTGTCTCCGAATGCGTTTTCTCATATGGTGCAATTTATGGATTCTCATACGGATGCAGGAGCGGGGACATGTAAACTGATTCTGCCTGATGGGACTATAGATCCCGCTTGCCACAGGGGATTTCCAACCCCTTGGGTGGCTTTGACCTATCTCATGAAGCTTGAAGCACTGTTTCCGAAGAGTACGCTATTTGGAGAGTATCATCAGGGATATAAAGATTTTTCTGTTGCCCATACCGTTGACTGTATCAGTGGTGCGTTTTTTATCGTCCGGAAAGAGGTGATCGATGATATTGGATTATTGGATGAAGACTATTTTATGTATGCTGAGGATATCGACTGGGCGTATCGTATTCGAAAAAAAGGATGGAATATATGGTATGTGCCAGACGTAACGACACTGCACAAGAAAAAACAAAGTGGACGGGCAAACGTACTTCGGAAACGCCGGGTTACTACGGAGATCTATTTTCATCAGTACAATTGGCTCTTCTATAAAAAACATTATGCTGGCGTGTATGGTCCCATTGTGACAGGGCTTGTCCACATTGCGTATTCACTCCGACTTTTTTTGTTAAAAACCTTTTCTCTCTAACTATGAACATAGCGATTGATGCCCGGCTTATCAATGAAACCGGTGTCGGGAGATATATCCGAAATTTGATTTCTCAACTGGCGGTATTTGATACAGAAAACAGATATATAGTGTTTCTGTTGCCACATGATTTGCCGAAATTTGTACTGCCGAATTCACGTTGGGAGAAGCGGCCTCTTGACGTACATTGGCATACGTTTAAAGAGCAGATTGTTATGCCATGGATCTTTTGGAAAGCGCATGTTGACTTGGTTCATATTCCATATTTTACTGCACCGATTTTTTACCCTGGCAAGTTTGTAGTTACCATTCATGATCTGACGATTTTGCACATACATACTGGTAAAGCCAGCACACTTCCGTACTGGAAATATTTCGTTCGAAAAATTGGATATAGAATCATTCTCGCAATAAGTATGCTTCGAGCGAAGCAAATTCTTGCGGTATCTCATGCTGTAAAAAAAGATATTTTAGATCATTTCTGGGTGAATGAGAAAAAAATCAGTGTGACATATGAGGGGATAGATGATTCGTTTTTAACGACTTCAAATGAAAGCATAAAAAAACGACCACTGACAGAGCCATATTTTTTGTATGTTGGAAATGTATATCCTCATAAAAATGTTGAGGTATTGCTTCAAGCGTTTGCTCAAATTCGATCAAAAATTGATACCAGAGTGAAGTTGGTATTTGTGGGCCCTGATGATTACTTTTATGAACGACTAGCGCTTTTGGTAACGTCTCTTGAAATGGATGATTCTGTAGAATTTCGGCATGGGATTTCGGATCAGGAGCTCGGCCAATTGTATGCCCATTCGATCGCTCTCGTTTTTCCATCAAGGATGGAGGGATTTGGCCTTCCTGCGCTTGAAGCAATTTTGTATAATTGTCCTGTGATTGCTTCCGATATCCCGATTTTTCGTGAAATACTCAAAGGGTTTGCGAGATTTGTTGATTCAACAAAGTCAGAAAATCTTTCCAGAGCGATGAATGAGCTGTTGCAAAACGGTCCACAAGATTTGAAATCCCAGTCGGAGCGTTTAGCATTTCTTTCACAGTATAGCTGGCAGATCATGGCAAAAAAAACTCGTCATATCTATACCTCATGCAAATAAAGAATTTTAAAAAAATCCGTATTGCACTCGTGTATGATCGCGTAAACAAAATTGGCGGGGCCGAGCGAGTGCTTCTCGCCTTGCACGAGATTTGGCCAGATGCCCCCTTGTATACAGCGGTGTATAACAAAAAAACCGCCTCTTGGGCTGATGTATTTGATGTCAGACCATCGTTTCTTCAGACTATTCCATTTGTTCGTACGCACCATGAATGGTTTGCTTGGATCATGCCCATGGCGTTTGAATCATTTTCTTTTGATACTTTTGATGTTGTTTTGTCTGTAACGTCTGCAGAAGCCAAAAACATCATTACAAATCCTGATACGCTCCATATTTGTTACTGCCTAACGCCGACACGATATCTCTGGAGCGGTTTTGAAGACTATAAAAAAAATCCCCGTATTGGATTACCACCTTGGCTGGCAAAAATAGGGCTTTCAGCGATGTTTAGAAGACTGAGAAAATTGGATAGTTTAGCTTCTAAACGACCCGATTATTTCATAGCGATATCCAATCGTGTGAAGGAGCGAATTGAAACCTATTACAAGCGGGATGTTCTTTCCGTGATTTATCCTCCTGTAGACGTGGAGTATTTTGAAAAGAAGCCCGAAAAAGTCGAATCTGAGAAAAAAGGATATTTTCTTATCGTATCTCGCTTGGTCGGGTATAAACGAGTTGATATTGTTGTGGATGCCTGTACGAAACTACGACTACCGCTTGTTGTCATCGGATCTGGTGCTGAGCTATCTCAATTGAAAAAAAGAGCCGGAGAAACAGTGACCTTTATAGAACGGGTAAATGATGAAGAGCTTCGTGAGTGGCTGTCAGGGTGTGAAGCATTTTTATTTGCTGGGGATGAAGACTTTGGAATATCTCTGGTGGAAGCGCAAGCTGCAGGAAAACCAGTTATCGCATATGCACAAAGTGGTGCCTCGGAAATTGTAATAAATGGGAAAACAGGCGTGTTGTTTGCTGACCAAACAGTTGACTGTTTGGTTGAAGCACTTCGTACCTATACAACATCGTGGTATGATAGAGCCCTGTGCGTAGAAAATGCCAGAAAATTCTCAAAAACTAGATTTACGACTGAAATGAAAAAAATAGTAGAAACACTATATAATAGGAGGTACGTATGAAAGCAGTTATATTTGCCGGTGGTGTTGGGACAAGGCTTTGGCCTTTGTCGAGAAAAAAATCCCCGAAGCAATTTGAAAAAATTGTCGGAGATAAATCCACGTTACAACTCGCAATAGAACGTATCCAGCCTGATTTCACTTGGTCAGATATTTACGTCGCAACTGGGAAACAACATGTGCAACTCGTCCAAGATCAACTAAACAAACTTCCTCCGGATCATGTCATAGGAGAGCCTGAGATGAGAGATGTAGGTCCAGCGGTAGGGCTTATGACAGGGATATTAAAAGCGGTAGCGCCAAATGAGCCCATGGTCATCCTTTGGAGTGATCATCTCGTGCGAAATGAAAAATTATTTAAATCTATCCTTGCGAGTGCTGGTGATGTGATAAAAAATAATCCAAATAAAATAATTTTTGTATCCCAAAAACCACGATTTGCGAGCGATAATTTAGGGTGGATAGAATACGGAAAACAAGTGACAAAAAAGAACGGAATCCCATTTTATTCATTCATCGATTTTCAATATAAGCCGGATAAAAAAACCGCAAAAAAATACTTCGAAAGTGGGCATCATGCATGGAATGTTGGGTATTTTGTTACCACCCCAGCATTTTTATGGGAACAATACAAAAAATTTGCTCCAAATTTATATCAAGGATTGTCTAGAATCGTAAACGAATTTCATACATCACGGTTTTATGAAAAATTGGATGAGATTTATCCGACTTTAGAGAAAATTCATTTTGATAATGCGATTCTGGAAAAATTAAATCCCTCTGACGCATTTGTGGTATCGGAAGATATCGAATGGAGCGATATTGGTGCTTGGGAGGCGTTGAAGGAAGCTTTGCAGGATTCGAATGCTACCAATGTAACCCAAGGAAAAGTTATCCTTCAGGATACCAAGGACTCACTCGTGTATAATTACACAGACAAGTTGATTGCAACCATAGATCTGGATGATATGCTTGTTGTGAATACGAACGATGTTCTGCTTGTTTGCAAAAAAAGTTCGGTAGCAAAAATAAAAACACTGGTCGAAAGCTTAAACGGCACTGAACACGATCATCTCACCTAGTATTAGTATGAGTTATATAATCATAAAACGATTAATAGATATTTTTGGCAGTATGATATTAGGGATATTTTTTCTTCCTATTTGTATTGTGACGGCGATTTCTATCTGGGTAGATAGTCCTGGTCCTATTTTCGCTGATACACCACAGCGGGTTGGAAAAGATGGGAGATTATTTAAACTCTACAAATTTCGTTCTATGGTAGTAAACGCTCATGAAAAGCTTCGCAGTGATCCTCAGCTTGCAAAATTGTATGGAGAATACAAAAAAAATAGCTATAAACTCCTTAAGGATCCTCGGGTGACCACTGTCGGCCGATTTATACGTAAGCATTCTATCGATGAGATACCACAATTTCTCAATGTCCTAAAGGGTGACATGAGTTTAGTTGGCCCACGACCGTACTATCCCGATGAGCTTGTTGAACAACAAAAAAAATATCCGCATACAAAAGAATTAGTTTCCATTGTGCTGTCTGCTAAGCCTGGAATTACGGGATATTGGCAAGTTTCTGGAAGAAGTGAAGTAAACTTTGATAAGCGGATAAAAATGGATGCAGATTATGTCCGGACGAGTTCTTTGTCTTTGGAAGTTAAAATTTTACTCAAAAGTCCGTGGGCAATGATATCTGGTAAAGGCGCAGTTTGAAGACCTTTTCTCATCTTTCTGTGTTGACTTTTTTTCGTTTGTCCAAGACAATAGATATATGGTGGAAGAACTAAAAAAAATAAATTTGCAAACAAAGTCTATGCCTCAATCCCCAAAAAAGAAACGTTCATTTCCTTGGATGATTGTACTGATTCCTCTTGTCTTGCTCGTTCTGATTGCGGGTGGGTTGGTTGTTATGCTACTGCCACTTAAGGGAGTTATGGCTCAAGCAAAAATAGTTGCGGCAAAAGGGAAAGAAGCAGGTAGCGCAATGAAATCTCAGGATCTAGATAAAACGAAAGCAGGACTTGCAGAAACTCGCAAAGAGCTAGAAGTTCTAAAGACACAATATGAAAAATTAAATCCGGTCAAATCGGTCCCGTTCGTTGGAGCGTATATTACTGACGGGAGTCATGCTATTGCCGCAGCATTTGCAGGAATTGAAGCTGGGGATTTGGCTATCGCTGCTTTGGAGCCAAATGCTGATTTATTAGGGCTTAAGGGGAAGAGTAAATTCGTATCGGGAACGGCTGATGATCGTATCCAGACCGCTGTAAAAACCATGACGGCATTGATACCAAAGATAAATGCCATGGCAAAAAGCATCGATACTCTCCGAACTGAGCTTGATGCTATTGACCCAAATCGATACCCAGAAAAAATTGGAGATACGATCGTGAGATCAAAACTTTTATCTGTAAAGTCAGCAATTGATGAAGCAGCAAATTTGTTCGTAAATGCCCAGCCTCTTTTGACGAGTTTGCCTTCAATGCTCGGAGAACCAAAAGAAAAAAGATATCTGGTGATTTTTCAAAATGACAAGGAGCTTCGACCAACCGGAGGATTTATCACTGCATATGCGCAATTTCGATTTGTACGCGGTAAAGCAATCCTAGAGAAGGCCGATGATATCTACGCACTTGATGCTACCTTGAAGAAAAAATTTCCAGCTCCAGAGGAGATATTGAATTATCATGTGGGAGTATATAACTTGAATTTGCGAGATAGTAATTTGTCTCCTGACTTCAAGATATCTATGCAGAAATTTGAAGAAATGTATGCACAAACAGGTGGTGAAAAAAATATCGATGGAATATTTGCTGTAGACACGCACGTGTTAGTCGAAGCGCTTCGAATACTTGGACCATTGTATGTCAGTGGTCGTGAATTTAGTGCTGTTATCGACAAACGATGCGATTGTCCAAAGGCGGTATATGAATTAGAGGATTATTCATCTCGACCAGTTAATTACGTCAGGACTGATCGCAAGGATATTATCGGGGTGTTACTTCATGCCATACTGCAACAGGCCCTTGGCGTGTCTCCTTCGAAATACTGGGGAAGTCTGTTCCAGATGCTAATTGCTGAGATAAATCAAAAACATTTTGTCGCCTATTTGCATGATGAAGCGGCGCAAAAAGGTGTCGAAAGCTTTAATTTGGGTGGACGTATCATGGCAAAAGATAGTACCTCAGCTGTGTTGAAATATTCAGAAGGAAACGGATGGGATTATCTGCACATAAACAACGCAAATATGAGCGGTGGAAAAGCAAATATGTTCGTGAGTGAAAAAGTGACAAAAGATACTACGGTAAACGCCGATGGAACAATTCAAACAAAAGTGACCGTAGATTATAAGAATCCTTATCCGGGTAGTGATTGTAATTTGGAGCGTGGAGGATTGTGTCTAAATGCACCGCTTCGCAATTGGGTGCGTCTGTATGTCCCATTGGGGAGTAAGCTTATAGAAAATCGTGGTACGCAATCTCCAAAATCAGGGAAAGTGGAAGCAATGAAGGTGTCAGAAGGCCTTGGGAAAACGGTGATAGAGGGGTTTTTAATTGTCAATCCGCTCGGTGCTGCGAAACTTGAAGTTACCTATTCGTCACCTGTGAAAGCAACTGATGGGAAATATCGAGTTTTGATTCAAAAACAGCCTGGCACAGATAAACAGGAATGGCTTTTGAAATTAAACGGAAAAGATAGAAAGAAGTTTGAGCTTCAAACAGATATAGAAATTACACTCTAATTCATGAGATTTTCTCAGATGTCCACCGCAGAAGGAGTCATCCTGAAGAGAAAATCAGTTGGTGAAGCTGATCGCATTCTCACGATATTTACCAGACAATTTGGAAAAATCCGAGTGATAGCCAAGGGTGTGAGAAAAATCCAAAGTAAACGGGCTCCACATCTGGAGATTTTTCGACGAATACGATTTTCTACAACCAAATCAACGCCTGTTGATTATCTGACTGAAGTTGAAAGTATTGGAGATAGTCAATTTTCGCTCGTAAATCTTCGCAGTGTAAACGGTGCCTATTATATTTGCGAACTTATAGATGCATTTATGCCGGAAAAGATGGAGAACGAAGAGGTGTATGAGTTGTTATTACGTGCGATTAGTGCGATAGATTCTGACAAACAGGATATTGTGATACAGGAGTTTCCTAGGCTCCTTCTCGTTATTCTCGGGTATTACCCGAAGGGCGAAGTTCCTGTCGATAAAGTTGACCTTATTATAGAAGGTCTTATTGAAAAACGGCTAAAGACACCAAAATTTTTTTTACAAATGGTGTGATACAATTATCGGTATGAAATCTCTTGATGCAGTCGTCTCTTTGTGTAAACGTCGCGGGTTTGTCTATCAATCCAGCGAAATTTATGGTGGCATCGGCGGGTTCTGGGATTATGGTCCTATGGGCGTGGAGTTTGCCCGAAATATAAAAGATGCATGGTGGAAGTCTATGGTGCACGATCGAGATGATGTTGTAGGACTCGATGCGAGCATAATTATGAATCCTAAGGTATGGGAAGCCTCTGGTCATGTCTCGTCATTTACCGATCCTTTGGTAGAGTGCAAAGTATGCCATGGTCGGTTTCGTGCAGACCAACCTGATGAAATTGCCAATCATGAAAAGCAGGGTCACAAAGCTCAAGGAAAAACTATTCCAGTAGTCTGGACAGAGCCAAAACAATTCAATTTACTATTCCGTACATTTATAGGTCCCGTGGAGGATAGTTCTAGTCTTGCGTATCTACGGGGAGAAACCTGTCAGGGAATTTATGTGAATTTCCAAAACGTCGTTGATTCTACTCGGATAAAAGTTCCTTTTGGGATTGCACAAATTGGGAAAGCATTCCGAAACGAAATAACTCCAGGGAAATATCTGTTCCGTGTACGGGAATTTGAACAGATGGAATTAGAATATTTTGTCCACCCCAAAGATGCAACCGAAGCATTTGAAACTTGGAAGGCAGACAGAATGGCATGGCATTTATCGATGGGAATACAAAAAGAAAATATCAGGTTTCGGCAACATGCTTCTGATGAGCGCGCGCATTATGCTGCAGATTCATGGGATATTGAATACAATTATCCTGAATGGGGTTTTAAAGAGTTGGAGGGAATAGCAAACAGAACGGATTATGATTTGAAAACGCACAGTAAATTTTGTGGAAAAGACCTTTCTTACCGCGATCCGATAACCGGGGAGAAATATTTGCCATTCGTGATAGAGCCATCTGTTGGCGTTTCCCGTCTTTTTCTGGCACTCCTTCTGGATGCATATGTTGAAGATGAAAAGCGAATTTACTTGAAGCTTAAGCCATCGCTTGCGCCGTATGCTGTTGCGGTCTTCCCACTTGTGGCAAACAAACCAGAATTAGTAGAAAAGGCAAGATCTATCTATAAAGATCTCAAGGGTCACGTCAGGGCAGTCTGGGATGATCGAGGAAACATTGGGAAACGATATCTGGCTCAGGATGAGATTGGAACTCCGTGGTGTGTTACCGTTGACTACACAACCCTTGAAGATGAATGTGTGACCGTGCGCCATAGAGATACGACCAAACAGGAGCGCATAGCGATATCGGCATTATCAACGTATATAGAAACGCAGTTGAAAGGAGAATGATATGAAAAAACTATCGATACTTTTTGCAGGACTTGCAGTCCTTCTTTTGATAACAGGGTTTGTCGTGTATAAATCTGTATTTACTTCAAAATCTGCACCTGAAAAACAAGTTGTGGAGGAGGATGTTTTGGAAGCATTGCCTCAGGTGGATGCAAAAGTAGTGGTAGATGTAAAAAAAAGCTCCTCAAAAGACAATGCCGTTGTTATGAAAGTGGTGGGAATGGGTGGAAAAATGGAGTCGGTTGGGTATGAACTGACCTACGATAGTCAGGGGCTTATAAAAGGCGTTAACTCCGGAAGTAAACCAATCGAAACGGTTGGGAAGGATGACTTTGAACGAGAGATTTATCTTGGGACGTGTTCCCGAAATGTTTGTAAGCCTGATGTCGGTGTGACCAAAGTATCTATCGCCATGGAATTTACTGATAGTAGTGGTAAAAAAAGTCAGTTTGTCAAAGATTTTGATTTATAAGGATCTAATTTTTGCTGAACTCAGAACGTTTATTATCCCTCCTATAAAGTTTGATTTCTTGATACATTTTCCATGCGAGTTGGAGTCCTCAACATAGAATTTTTCGTTTCCTCTTAGAAGTATTCTAGCCTCATATTTTTGAATAGCCAGAGTTGTTTGTCCATCTATACACGAGTTATGAATATCCTCCAGATAAACAACGAAGAGTGCGTTAAGAACAATAACAAAGATTGAAATAGTTCCCATCAAAATTACCATTATATTTTTATTTTTCATAGTTCATCCATTGTATATTTTTTTCAAATGTCCGTCTATTTTCGTGAAATGGGTCTTGACTTGTCGTGAAAAATGGGTAACTATGGATATTAGTGGGAAGAAATGGTACTATCGATTCATGAAGTTATTCCTTGGGGAATATGATCACGCTTTAGACGAGAGGGGCAGAGTAACGCTCCCGAGAAAAATACGACAGGAGCTCGAAGAAAAAGAGGTCGTGTTATCTCGAGGGTTTGACGCATGTATTTTTGGATTTGATAAAGAGAGTTGGGAGAAGCAAGCGACAAAACAACTTGAAGCACCAGTGACGGATGAGAAGGCAAGAGCTATTCGAAGATACATGTTTGCCGGAGCCGAGAAAGTTGAAGTAGATAAGCTGGGTCGTATTTTAATGCCTGCGCTCCTTAAGGAATATGCACGAATTGGTAAAGACGTCAAAGTGATCGGTGCCGGAGATCATTTTGAAATTTGGGATACTGATGCCTGGCGGAAATATGAAGCGACGCTTCAATCGCCATGAACAGTTACCACACACCGGTATTGATGGAGGAAGTACTAGAGGGATTGGCAGTAGAGACTGGCAAGCTCTACATAGACGCGACATTAGGCGGGGGTGGACACACATTGGAGCTTGTGAAACGAGGAGGGATAGTGCTTGGGATAGATGCTGATTCCGACGCTATTGAGCACGCGACAACACGGTTGGAAGCTGAAGGGAAAGAGCAAGACTGGAAAGGATCATGGACCCTGGTGCAAGGTAACTTTCGGGATATTGGAACTATTGCCAGAACACACGGATTTGCAGAAGTGTCAGGAATACTCATGGATTTGGGTGTGTCTAGTTTCCAGCTAGATACGGCAGAAAAAGGATTCAGTTATAGATTTTTAGAAGGACCGCTCGACATGCGACTGGACAGGTCACAAGGAGAGACGGCATCGGAGTATATAAAAAGCGCGAGTGAAGAAGATTTGTATGAAATTTTTACGAAATATGGTGAGGAGGAGCGTTCTAGGGCAATTGTTCATGCTCTTATCCGCTCCCGTCAGGTAAAAAAAATCACAACGGTTGGACAAATGCTTCAGTGTATAGATAAAGCAATTGGATCAACATCTGATAAATACGCGGTGTATTCGAGGATCTTTCAGGCGCTTCGTATTTATGTAAATGATGAGTTTGGGGCGCTTCGAGAAGCGCTCAGTACTGCTAATGAATTGTTGGTGAGTGGAGGAAGGTTAGCGATTATTAGCTTCCATTCACTCGAGGATAGGATTGTGAAGCAATCTATGCGTGATGGAAGTTGGAAATCTATTTCTAAAAAACCCATTCTCGCCGATCCTAGAGAGGTGACGATAAATAAAAGAGCGAGAAGTGCAAAGTTGAGGATTGTTGAAAAAATATGAAACTGTTCATTCGATTTTTGATACGTATTGCTCCTGGCGTTGCTGTACTGTTGGCAATATTTGAGCTCGTTGTTTCTAATCAATATGTTGGTTCAGGAAAAGAAATGAGAGCTGTGGATATCACCATTGATGCACTTCGTTCAGATAATACAGTGCTTGAAGAAAAAGTAGCCTCTGCATCGTCCCTTCTGACCGTCTATGCAAAAGCCAAGGAAATTGGATTTGTTGATGCAAAACCGTCTTCATATCTTACGATAGCCCCTTCACAGCTCCCGGTCGCATTTAATCTAAAGCAGTAACTGACTAAAAATGATAGAGTAGGTATGTATATTTCCCTATGATAAGAATATCTATTGGGTTCACCGCCATTGTATGTGTGTTCATCTTGATAATCATCAAGTTATTCTACTGGCAGGTTATCGCAGGAGAATCTCTCAGAGCTCAGGCGGAAAAGCAATATTATTTGGAATTTTCACTTCCCTCTGCGCGAGGATCGATATTTGCTTCTGATGGAAGTCCTCTCGTCATAAATTCTCAGGCATATCTTGCGTACGCTCAGCCAAAAAAAATACAAAATTCGAATGATTTTGTCGCCCAGATCTCAAAATTCTTGCCTATCGATGAGAAAAGCGTATATGAAAATATTACTGCTGAAGGGAGAATTTGGGTGCCTTTAGCACATAAGGTTGATGCTTCTATTGTAGATTCGCTTCGTTCACTCGGGATTAAAGGGCTTGATTTTGAACCAGATTCAAAAAGATATTATCCCGAAAGTTCTATGTCCGCACATTTGTTGGGATTTGTCGGATCTGATCAAAATGGTTCAGATAAAGGATATTTTGGACTTGAAGGATATTATGATCGTGATCTTCGGGGAATTGAAGGAAATATTCAGAGAGAAAAAGATGCATTGGGAGCGCCTATTGTCATTGGGCAGGAGCGTCGCATTGAAGCTGAGAATGGCCGGTCTCTGGTCTTGTGGGTCGATCGCGTGATTCAAAGAAGTGTCGAAAAACGATTACTCGAAGGCATATCGAAATATGGAGCTGCCGCTGGATCCGTTATCGTGATGGATCCAAAAACGGGAGGTATCCTCGCCATGGCATCGGTGCCATCCTATGACCCATCTCACTTTTCTGATTTTGATAAATCTGTCTATATAAACCCTGCGGTTGGATCGAGCTATGAGCCTGGGTCAACATTTAAAGTGTTGGTGATGGCGTCTGCCCTCAATAGTGGGGTGATCGAAGCAACCACAGAAATGGATGAGGTTGGGCCAACGAAAGTTGATGGCTATTCAATCCGCACATGGGATAATAATTATAGAGGAAAGCAATCGATGTCTGGGATAATTCAGCATTCGTCAAACGTGGGCATGGTGTTTATCCAGCAAAAAATGGGACGGGAGCGATTTTTAAAATTTCTGCATGATTTTGGATTTGGAAAGCCATCTGGAATTGATTTAGAGGAAGATTCCTCACCGGAGCTTCGCGCTGATGATGAGTGGAAGGATATAGATCTAGCAACGGCTTCATTTGGGCAAGGCATTGCCGTGACGCCAATCCAGATGGTTAGGGCGGTATCGGCAATCGCAAACGGTGGCTGGCTTATGCAACCGACAATCCTAAAAAAAACAATTGATTCGAAGGGGAAAGAAATCGAACTGCCACCCCTCAAAGGGAAGCGGTTGTTAAGTAAGAAATCAACCGACCTGACAACGGAGATGATGATAAATGCGGTGGACAATGGAGAAGCAAAATGGGCGAAACCAAAAGGATATAGAATTGCAGGAAAAACTGGCACTGCACAAATAGCCGTAGAGGGTCATTATGATGCAAAAAAAACAATCGCATCCTTTGTTGGATTTGCACCTGCAGATAATCCGCAATTTGTGATGCTTGTGACACTTCGAGAACCATCAAGTTCGCAGTGGGGATCTGAAACCGCGGCTCCTCTGTTTTTTTCTATCGCAAAAGATATTTTCTTGTATAAAGGAATAGCCCCTCAACTCTGATTTACAGCCAATTCTTAGGTTCAAATGTGATCATGATATAATATCTCTTATGATTCGTAGCCTCAAATCAATCTATCATTTTGTCTTGGCTTGGATTGCAAATATTTGGTATGGGTTTCCTGGGAAAAAACTTATCGTAATTGGAGTTACAGGAACAGATGGAAAGACAACAACCACGACGTTGATATACGAAATACTTCATGCGTCTGGTATGAAAGTTTCTATGATCTCTTCAGTGCATGCGGTCATAGGTGGAAAAACCTATGACACAGGGTTTCATGTGACAACACCTGATGCGTTTTTTGTCCAAAAATATCTTCGGCAAGCAGTAGACCATGGTGATACGCATATCGTCTTGGAAGTCACCTCTCATGGACTTGCACAACACCGCGTATTGGGTGTTCCATTTGAAGTTGGAGTTATAACAAATATTACCCATGAGCATCTTGATTGGCATAAAACATTTGAGCACTATAAAGAGACAAAATTATCCCTGTTAACCAGAGCAAAAATCGCCGTTGTGAATCGCGATGAATCGGATGTATTTTCTGATGCTATGCCACTTTTAAGAAGTAAGCGTGTTGTGTCATACGGCATTCGAAGAGACGCTCAAATCACTCCGCAAACGCATCCTTTTGTGACCCAATTGCCTGGGGAATTTAACCGGTATAATTGTTTGGCTGCTATTTCTGTTGCAGAAATTTTCGCTATCCCATGGGCAGTTACGAAAAGCGCAATTAAAAAGTTTACTGGTATACCTGGAAGAATGGAAACAGTCTTTGCGACTCCCGTGAAGGTTATAGTCGATTTTGCCCATACGCCAAATGCTATTGATCGTGCATTAAAAACGGCCCGAGGGTTAGGTAAAAAAAAGTTAATCCATGTATTCGGGAGCGCAGGGCTCAGAGATGTTTCTAAACGCCCTCTCATGGGAGAAGCATCATCTCGATATGCTGATATTATTATTCTTACCGAGGAAGACTATCGCACTGAAGATGTAGAAAAGATTATGAATGAAATCGAATCAGGAATAGTTCCAGGAGCGAAGGTTTTTCGATTCCTAATTCGAGCCAAAGCGATCCAATATGCAGCACAACTATCAAAAAAAGGTGACGTTGTGATAATCACTGGTAAAGGACACGAAAAAAGTCTATGTAGGGGTACAGTGGAATATCCCTGGAGTGATCAAAAAGAAGTAAAAAAAGCTTTCTCAAAATTCGGTCGAACAAAATAATTGTCTTCTGTCCTGTGCTGGGTGAAACGTGTCTCGTATTGCCAGAGGTGATATATACTGTAAGCACTGCCTATTTTCGAACTATAGATATGCCAATTATCCGTCATACATCAGCTCCTCATCTCTATTCGTCAGAGCTATCTTGTGTTCAGGGTATTTCTCATGGGTTTTCGATGGTGGCAAATGGAGATATGCGTCAACAATCCAACCAGGGGAAATTCGCTCAAATGATACTTGGTCGCCCAGATGTTTACACGGTCAAGCAAGTCCATGGGAATCGAATTATCATAAATCCTACAGATGCGGATATGGGTATTAAAGCCGATGGAATTTTTTTGAATGATCCTCGATCAGTCGTTCGAGCGATTGGCGTATTATCCGCTGATTGTGTGCCATTGTTATTTGCTAACAGGCAAGGAACATGCATAGGTGCTGTGCACGCTGGATGGAAAGGGACGCAAACGAATATCGTGGGAGAGATGGTGCGAGTTATACATGAGAGTGGGGTAGCCATGGAAGATATCCGAGTCGCAATAGGACCCCATATTGGCGCATGTTGTTATGTTGTTCCAAGATCTCGGATAGACCTATTTGCATTGTCAGCCTCTGAGTTGTCGCATGTCGCGTATTCTCTCGATGAGCAATGGCATTTGGATATCGGAAAGATAAATATGATACAGTTAGAGCGTGAGGGGTTACTGCCAAGTCAGATAGATGCTGGAGTATTTTGTACATCATCACAAGATGATTTGTTCTTTTCTTATCGCAGGGATGCTACGAATAATTTTGGAGAAATGATGGCTGTAATCGGGTTTACCATATGAACACAATAGATTTTTCCACAATCAAGAGGATACATTTTGTCGGTATAAAAGGAATAGCCATGGCAGCGTTTGCGCTCTGGGCAAAAGAGAGAGGAATAACAGTAACCGGATCAGATGTGGACGAGCATTTCCCCAGTGATGATATGCTTCTTCAGAAACATATAGATATTCTTTCAGGGTTTGATGCGACGCATATTTCTGAATCTTTACAACCAGATCTGGTTGTATACACAGGGGCACATCAAGGAAAAAGTAATGTGGAGGTAGAGAGGGCGATACAGCTTGGTATTCCAATTCTAGCTCACGGTGAAGCTCTGGGGTTTGCTATGAGCACAAAGAGACAGGTATCTGTAGCTGGAAGTCATGGAAAAACCACAACATCTGCCATGATTGCGTCAATTCTTATGGTAGCAAATATGGATCCATCGTATGCGATTGGATGTGGGCAAATTCGTGGGCTTGGATTTCCTGGTCACTTTGGCGCTGGTGAGTTTTTTGTAGCAGAAGCAGATGAATATATCACGGATCCTATCCATGATAAAACACCCAGATTTTTATGGCAAAGTCCTGAATTTCTCGTCGTAACCAATATAGATTTTGATCATCCTGATGCGTATAAGGATTTATCGAGCGTGAAAGACGCATTTGTGTCTTTGCAGAAGCAGATGGTTGGAAAAAAGGTAAGCATAATAAATGCAGACGATCCTGAGAGCTCCATTCTGATTGCTGGTGCTGTTAATGGAGTGGCCTATGGAGTATCGAATGATGCGACCTATCGCATAGATTCCATAACATATGGTGATGGAAAAACCTCTTTTTCAATCATATATAACGATACAGAAATTGGGGTCATCGAGCTTCAAATACCAGGGGCTCATAATATACTCAATGCTACCGCCGCAGCTGTTCTTGCACTTCAGATTGGTGTTCCATGGGAAAAAATCCGTTTCGCCCTGAGCACTTTTGGTGGAGCAAAAAGACGTTTTGAGTTTTTATGCGAAAAAAACCACGTGCGATATTATGATGATTATGCACATCATCCAAAAGAAATTCGAGCTACGCTTCAAGCAGCTCGATCGTGGTTTCCAAAACGGCGTGTGATTGCGATTTTTCAGCCTCATACGTATTCCCGTACAAAATCGTTTATCGATGAGTTTTCGGAATCTTTTATCGATGCTGATGTCGTGCTCTTATCAGATATTTATGCCTCTGCGAGAGAAAAAGATACCTATGGAATATCGGGGAATACATTGTTCGAAAAGACAAAAAAGTTCCATAAACACGTATTCTTTGTGCCTAAAAAAGAAGATGTTACCCTCCAATTGCAATCCTGTATCCATGAGGGCGACGTTGTAATATTTATGGGTGCTGGGGATATCTTTTCTTGGGAGGGTGACATTATTCAGGCGCTTTAGTTGATCAACGCTAACGAAATTCTATGATAACAAATACGTACACATCATTTGCGACATTTTTTGAGGGAAGAGTGCAATTTGATACTCCTCTTTCTCCCTATACAACGTTTAAAATAGGTGGGCCAGCGGATTTATTTTTTGAGGCAAAGACTACAGATGAACTGATTAGCGCGGTAGCAAAAGCAAGAGAGCTGAAAATTCCGTATACCCTTCTCGGTGGAGGAACAAATCTGCTTATCGCAGATAAAGGGATACGAGGGCTGGTCATAAAAAATAACACGAGACGTATAGGAATTAAAGGGATTAAAGGTTCGACAAAATCTGGAGTTTCTGCGAAAATTGGTTTTCTTGAAGCTGATTCTGGGGTGCTTCTCAATAGTTTAGTACGTTACGCCGTCGAAGAAGGATTTTCTGGTCTGGAAATGCATCTGGGATTACCTGGCACTGTGGGCGGGGCTGTCTATATGAACTCCAAATGGACAAAGCCGATTGGGTATGTAGGTGATGTAGTCCACTCTGCAAAATTGTTAACCGAGGATAATTCAGTTACAGAAGTTCAAAAATCGTATTTTAATTTTTCTTATGACTATAGCGCTTTGCAAAAGACATCCGATATTGTACTTTCCGTCACATTTGAAATGCCTATTTTGGATAAAAAAACCCTTTGGGATACAGCAAATCAGAGTATCGAACATAGAAGAAATACACAACCTCAGGGTGTTAAGTGCGCAGGGTGTATTTTTAAAAATATTTCGATTGAGCAGGCAAATCTACACAATACCCCTGAGAAGACAACATCTGCAGGGTTTCTCGTCGATTCTGTAGGACTAAAAGGAACCTCATTGGGTGGAGCTCATATTTCTGATGTTCATGCAAATTTTATTATAAACACCGGCAAGGCAACCGCATCTGATGTGCTACAATTAATTGAAAGAGCGAAGGATCAAGTTAAACAACGATACGGTATTGAACTTGAAGAAGAAATAATCCATTTAGGAGAATTTTAATTATGGAAAAATTTATCGTAACAGGGGGGAATGCATTACACGGAGAAGTTGTTATAAGCGGTGCAAAAAATGTCGCATTGAAGGTCCTTGTCGCGTCACTTCTCACCGATGATGAATTGGTCATTCATAACGTCCCAAGACTTCGAGATGTACTTTTTATGTTGGAAGTATTGGGTCACCTAGGGGTAACTCACGTATTTGAAGGAAATACCGTACGACTAAAAAATAGTGGTGTACAATCATTTTCTGTTCCATTGGAAGTGGGCGCGAGACTGCGAACGTCCTCTATGGTGGTGGGGCCCCTTCTCGCTCGGTACGGCAAAGCAAAAATACCAAACCCAGGTGGATGTCGATTGGGAGCAAGACCGATAGATCGACATATTGAAGGACTAAAGCAAATGGGAGCCGTGATTGATTACCGTTCAGATGATGGATTTTTTTATGCTGAGGCAAAAAAACTCTCAGGTGCGAGCATTGAGTTTACAAAAAATACGCATACCGGAACAGAGACGCTCCTTTTAGCTGCTGTTCTGGCTCATGGAACCACAGTGCTGACTAATGCGGCTGAAGAAGTAGAAATAGATGGGTTGATAGACCTATTGGTCAAAATGGGTGCAGATATCAGTCGCACTGCAAAGCGAGAAATCACTATTCATGGGGTTGCTTCACTCCATGGAGTTGAATTTTCTGTGATGCCAGATCGCAATGAAGAGGTAACCTTTGCAATCGCTGCGGCAGTTACAAACGGAAACATCATTGTGAAGCATTCTCAGCGCGACATGCTCGGATCATTTTTAGAAAAATACACAGAGGCAGGGCTATTTTATGAAATTATAGATGACACAACGACACGATACTTCGCTGATGGTGTGATCCTTCCTACAGATGTTGAGACTGCTATCCACCCAGGATTTATGACTGATTGGCAAGCTCCATGGGCAGTGCTTATGACGCAGGCTAGCGGTGTGTCTACTATCCATGAGACGGTTTTTGAAAGCAGGTTTTCCTATGTGCAGGAGTTGAAGAAAATGGGTGCAATGATGGAGTTTTACAGTCCACAGGTAAAAAATCCAGAAGATTACTATAATTTTAATTGGAGTGATCGCATAGAAGGGTACCATCAAGCAGTTCGGATAACAGGCGCAACACCACTGCACGATGCGGTACTTAACATAGATGATTTGAGAGCGGGTGCGACTGTTGTGCTCGCATCTCTGATTGCTCCAGGGGAAAGTGTTATTTACGGTATAGAGCAGGTTGACCGAGGATACGAAGAATTCGAAAAACGATTACAATCACTTGGCGCATCGATAAAACGCATAAAGGAGGATGTTGTATGAAAAATCTTGTTGCAGTAGTGTTGGCAGGTGGCGTAGGAAACAGGTTTTGGCCGTTTGCTACAGATAAAATACTTTTTCCTTGGTTTGGAAAGCCTTTTTTTGAGCATGCAGTCAATAAGGCATTACCAAAAAATGTTACGAAGGTGGTCGTTGTCACAAATCCTCAAAATAACGCGCATCTTTCTTCGATAAAATTTTCCGTGCCTTCAGTAACGGTGATGCAGAGATCTGCTCTCGGTATCGCTGATGCGTTGTTGACCGCCTCAATGGAGCTCGAAAATGCATCACTGCTTATAATAAACGGCGATGATGTGACGGATACTGATTTGCTTTCACAGGTCGTTTCAAAAGCGGAGTCTTCCCGTGCGTTTGGAGTTATCCCTGCGTTTGAATCATCTATGTATTTCCCTGGGGGGTATTTGGTTATCGAAGGAGATCGCATAAAGGAGATTATAGAAAAACCAACGCCAGGGAATGAGCCAAGTACATTGATCGCGATGCTCGGTCACTATATCTCTGATGCGAATGAATTACTGGACGAATTGCGCCAGACAAAAAGCGATACAGATGATGTCTATGAAAAAGCACTCTCTGTCCTTATGAAACGACATGATTTTGCTCTGCATATTCACACGGGAAGTTTCGCATCTCTGAAATATCCATGGCATGTGTTGGATGTTAACGACGTTCTGTTAAAAGCCATCACGCATCATCGGGGAAAAAATGTGCTTATTAAGTCAAATGTAATCATCGAAGGGGAAGTATATATCGAAGATGATGTAAAAATATTTGAAAATTCCAAAATCATTGGACCAACGTATATCGGTCGAGGAACTATTGTGGGAAATAATAATATTATTCGTCAGAGCCATATTGGTGCCAATTGCGTAACGGGATTTAACAGTGATATATCAAGAAGTTATATTGGGGACAATTGTTGGTTTCATAATAACTATATAGGAGACAGTGTGCTAGAAAGTAATGTAAGTATGGGTGGAGGTGCATCGTGTGCAAATTTACGTCTAGATGATGGGCCAATATTTTCCACAATAAAAAATGAACCTCTGTCCACTTCAAAAAACAAACTAGGAGCACTAATCGGAAAAGATACTCGAATTGGCGTCCACACGAGTATCATGCCTGGTGTGAAAATTGGAAGCGGATCATTTGTGGGAAGTGGGGTGGTGCTAGATAAAGATTTACCAGAGCAGAGTTTTTGCATCGTAAAAAGCTCCTATACGGTGACAAGAAATAGAGTTTCCGTAGAAGCCTCAAATCGTGATGTGTTTAAAAAAGCTATTTAGTGTATGAAAAAAAGTCCAATTATTATCCTACACGGGTGGGGATTATCAGGAGGTAAATTTGATGCACTACGAAGTGTGCTAACGGCGTTGGGATATACAGTATACAATCCTGATTTGCCTGGATTTGGAAAAGCTGCTACCCCAACTTCCGCGTATCAACTCTCGGATTACTCGGATTTTTTACATGAATTTATTGTCAAAAATGCGATAGATAATCCGATTCTCATAGGTCATTCTTTTGGGGGAAGAGTGGCTTTAAAATATCTCTACTCAAAACCTCTTGGCGCAAAGGCAGTAATATTTACAGGTACTCCTGGGTACACCCCAGTTCCCAGAAAAAGACTAGTCTTCTTTATTTTTATTGCAAAAATCGGAAAATTCTTTTTTTCGATCTGGCCGATTTCTTTGTTACAAGAAAAAATTCGCTCTTGGTATTATTATATTGTCGGCGCGAGGGATTATTATCGAGCAAATATAATTATGCGAGAAATATTTAAACATATAGTCCAAGAAGATTTATCCTTACCGATCGCTTCTGTTCGCATACCAACTGCTTTGATCTGGGGGAAATTAGACCAGATAACGCCTGTATGGATTGCTGAAAAGATGCAGAGTGTTATACAGAACTCAACACTCTCTGTCTTGGAAGATGCGGATCACGGAGTGTCGTATAAAAAGCCCGAACTATTCGCAAAATCCGTGGATGCGTTCATAAAAACGATATGATTTTCGTTACTATTTTTTTTGTCCTTTGGACAATCAGGATTTTGGCAAACATACTTTCGTATGTCCAGCTTTGGTATGTGAAAGAGTATCGTCTTGACCGGATGCTCATTCATCTAAAAACAAATCAGGGAAAAAGATTATTTATTCTCCCGTTTCGAAGGCCTCCAATAACGATTAAAACCGTGTTGCTTTTTTGTAGCTCTGTTGGTTCACTTTTTGTCCTCTATATAATACTGCCATTCTCTCTGTTTTCGAAATTTTTTCTGATTGATCTCAGTTCATTTTTTATTATTGGGGTGTATGTTTTTTTCCTGCGCATACCTACTTTTTTATATCATTTTTGGCAGATACAAAAAGCCAGAAAAAAATTGAGAGATCACTCCCACATGAATGTTATCGGGATAACGGGAAGTTATGGTAAAACCTCTACGAAGGAATTTCTCGCAACACTTCTGTCACAAAAATATGTAACCTTGAAAACCGAAAAAAGCAAAAATTCACCAATAGGGATTGCTGAGGTGGTACTGTCTCAGCTTCAAGACAACCATAGCGCCTTTGTCGTGGAAATGGGCGCATATAAACCTCGAGAAATAGCCGAAATGTGTGCTCTCGTACAGCCTGAAATTGGAATAATTACCGCTATAAATCCACAACATCAGGACTTATTTGGTAGTATAGAAGCTACAGTTACTGCAAAATATGAATTAGTATCTGGGCTTTCTGGGAAAAAAATTCTTATCGTTAATGCAGATAATTCCTACACCTATGATATGGGTCAACGCGCTATAGCAGATGGGTGTGCTGTTTACTATTATTCCGTTATTCGCGACGACGTGTCTTGGTTTGCTACTGATTGTATTCAAAATGAAAATATGGTGAGTTTTCAAATCCATTTTGGAAAAAATTCAAAGAATATATCTGTTTCATTGTTGGGGGTGTATCAGATTTCAAATATTCTCGCTGCATGTGCTGTGGCAGAGGTGTTGGGACTGACATTTGATGAAATTACCAAAGGGATAGGTAAAATTCAACCGCTAGAAAAAACCATGATACGAGTAAAAACGATCATCGATGCCGAGTGTATCGATGACACATTTAATAATAATCCTGACGCTGCGCTTGCTTCTCTTTCTTATTTGCAAACCCGTTCAGGCAAAAAAGTTTTTGTTTTTCAACCTATGATAGAGTTGGGGAAATATGCGAAAGAAAGTCATGTGCGGGTCGGAAAAATGGCAGGGATTGTGTGTGACGAGATACTGTTAACAAATGAGAACTATTATGATGATTTTATCAGTGGAGTCAAAAAGGGGAAATCCTCAGTTCCTGTGACCCTCGCTTCAGGAAAAAAGGCGGCACTGTATATACAGTCCAAAGTTGGAAAAGGAGATACGGTGTTATTTAAAGGAAAAGAGTCAGCGCGAGTTTTAGCAGAGTTGCAACGCGAAACACTATGATACGTAAAATACTCTCTGCATCTTTATCTCCAAATACCGAAAGCGACGATGTTCGCGAGGCAATTTCTATGCTGTTTCAGCCATGGAAATGGAAACGAGGAACGTCTGTATCGCAAGTTATAGATTGGTTTGCTATACGTTATTCGAATACACGGGTATTTGCTTTCAATAGTGGTCGAGGTGCATTGTTTGAACTACTGCGATCTTTTGATATAGCAAAAGGGGATGAGGTGTTGGTTCAGTCATTTACGTGTGTTGCTGTCCCGAACTCGGTCCTATGGGCTGGTGCGACTCCCGTGTATGTCGATATCGACTCATCTCTGAATATGAGTATGCCCGATGCTGAAAAGAAAATTACCAAACGCACGAGGGCCCTTATTGTCCAACATACGCTTGGTATACCTGCAGACATGGGTGCGATGAGAAAGTTTGTAAAAAGGCATAATTTACTGTTGATAGAAGACTGCGCTCACGCTTTGGGTGGGGTATTTGACGGCGAAAATTTAGGTTCTATGGGAGATGCCGCATTTTTTAGTTTTGGGAGGGATAAAATTCTCTCGAGTGTATTTGGAGGGGTCGCTATTGTAAAAGTGACACATAAACGGAGTATCGCCTATCTCAAAAGAGTAGAAAATGATCTTGTAGATGCTCCTATGTTATGGATCTTTCAACAGATTTTTCATCCGATTATTTTCGCTATCGCCTTGCCCTTGTATACAATAAAAATTGGGAAAGGAATTATTTGGTTTTTCCAAAAGATACATGCGCTTTCATTTCCCGTGTACAACATCGAAAAAAGTGGAGGGAAACCAACTGTTTTTCCCTCGAGATATCCGAACGCATTGGCTTCTCTCCTATTGGTACAACTCCAGAAGCTAGAGCGATATAACGCTCACAGGAAAAAAATTACTGAGCTCTACATACGGGCATTGCTGAAAAATCCAACTGTTCAGCTTTTGTCATATCCGGGTGGTGCAATATTTTTACGTCTACCAGTATTGGTCGATAACCCCCAAAACACTATTGCCTTGGCAAAAAAACAACATATCCTCCTAGGTAATTGGTATCACAATACGATTGATCCCACTGGTGTGGTGTTTGAATCTATAGGGTATAAAAAGGGTAGTTGCCCAAAAGCAGAAGAAATTGCTCAGCATGTCATTAATTTGCCAACAAACATTACCTCTCTTGAGGCTTCCAGAGTATTACGTTTGTTCCTTCCATCATGAAAACCCTAAGAGTAACTCCTCTGATAGTCGGGCAAATGCAAGAGAATTGCTATTTAGTTTCTTCAGATCTGAATTCAGAATGTTTTATTATCGATCCCGGTGATGATGCAACATATATAGCCGAAAAAATTTTGGAAAAACAATTACACCCAGTCGGAATTATTGCTACTCACGGGCATTTTGATCATGTGATGGCGGCATTTGAATTGCAATTATTATTTACCATTCCTTTTTATATTCATAAGAAAGATAAATTTCTCCTCGATAGAATGAGTGAAACTGCCGAGCATTTTTTGAAGCATACGATTGTAGAGCTCAAGCCACAGATTTCTACATATCTTCAGACTGATTTGAAGTTATCTCTAGGGGGGTCAGATGTAGAGATTATAGAAGCTCCAGGGCACACCCCTGGAAGTGTTTGCCTGTATTTCGCATCGAGCAATCTAGCATTTGTGGGAGATTTATTGTTCGCACAAGGGAATGTAGGAAGAACAGATTTTTCATACGGTCGGCCACTTGAACTGCATGATTCTATAGAGAAGATCCTTAAGCTCCCAGGAAATACGACCCTGTACACAGGGCATGGAGAAGTGACGACAGTAGAAAGTGAAATGGTGTATCATAGAAGTCGCCAATAATACGTATATGAAAACAATAGCTGATTGGTTTGTTAGTGCGATTTCACTCCTTTTAGTTTCACGGATGGTACCGGGAATTCATTTTGCGGACTTTTTTTCTGCCATACTTGCTTCAGTGATCATAGGACTACTCAATACACTCATTAAACCTATTCTCGTTTTTTTAACATTACCTATTACTGTTTTGACGTTGGGATTATTTTCTTTGGTGCTTAACGGCATTTTGTTCCAACTTGCTAGTCGGTTTACCCCAGGATTTTTAATTGATTCTTTTGGCGCCGCATTAATCGGATCTCTGGTCTATGCTATTATAAATTCACTTCTTCATAAATTTACTCAACTATCATGAGCTTCACACTTTCTCCTATTGCTGATGAATCTAAGTGGAATGAATTTTGGCTTGCTCATAGTCCACAGGCATTATTTCAAAACTGGCAGTGGGGCGAAGTTGAAAAAAAATCAGGAACAACACTAGAGAGATATGGGATATATTCTGCATCTAAACTGTTCGGTATTGCTCAGGTTCTTATCGTTCGCGCGAAACGTGGTACATATCTCCATATCCGTCAGGGGCCTATACTGCAGGAATATTCACCAGAGGTGTTACGGGAGTGTATCTCCTTGTTCTCCACAATCGCGAAGAAAGAACGAGCATTGTTTATCCGCATAAGCCCTATGGTCAGTGATTCTACCGAACAACGAAACATATTTAAGGAAGTTGGATTAGTATCCGCTCCAATTCATGAAGTTGATGCAGAGCGATGTTGGGTGTTGGATATTACAAAAACGGAAGAAGAACTTTTGCAGGGAATGAGAAAAACAACCCGGTATGAAGTTCGCAGGGGATTGAAGATGGATATAGAAATAACGCAATCAACCAATAGTAAAGATGTTTCTAAATTTACAGAACTGTACGAAGAAACTTCGAAAAGACACGGCTTTGTTTCTCATGGATCTATCAGAGAAGAGTTCGAACAGTTTTCGTCACGAGATCAGGCGATCCTCTTGTTGGGATATGTGGACAAAGAGCTTATCGCAAGTGCTATTATTTTATTTTGTGGAGGTCAGGCGATTTATCATCATGGAGCTTCACGGCCGAGCAAGTATCCTGTGTCGTATGCACTGCAGTGGAGGGCTATTTGTGAGGCAAAAAAAAGAGGAATTGGGATCTATAATTTTTATGGTATAGCCCCTGAAGGGAAGCCAAATCATCCATGGAACGGATTAACCTTGTTTAAAAAGGGTTTTGGTGGAAAAGAAATTTTATACATGCACGCACATGACTTTCCACTATCTCCATGGTATATAATTCCAAAATTTATCGAGACCATCCGCACAAAAAAACGCGGATACGAATAGAAAATTTGTATTTTTGTACTCGACAAATTATACTAAAGAAGCGAGAATTTATGTATAAGACGCTCCGACAGCACCATATATCTTTTAAAAACGCATTCGCTGGGCTTTTTTGGGCCGTACGAACACAACCAAATTTTCGAGTGCATTTGGTTATGGCATTTTTGGCAATCTCCTTAGGGCTTTCTTTGGGAATTTCTAACGTAGAGATGATCGTGATCGTATTTACGATACTTCTGGGGTTAAGTGGTGAAATGATCAATACCGCACTTGAATCTATGACTGATTTAATTACGAAAGAATGGAAACAAGAAGCGAAAATCGCAAAGGATGTGTCGGCAGGAATGATGCTGTTAATCGCGATGGGAGCTGTAGTTATAGGAGCAATTATCTATACACCGTACCTCCTGAAACTTTTTCTCTACAATTAATTATGGCAATACTCCTTGGATTATTACTATTCTCGTGGGCGCTTACGAGTGTGTTGTATGTGCCGTTTATACAGCTTTTATATAAATGGCGGTTTCAGCGAATGAACCAAAAAACGGTTGATGCGTTTGATAAACGAACTCCGATATTTGATAAATTTCACCAGAAGAAAGCTGGAACACCAGTCGGTGGAGGATTACTTATCATTCTTATAACAACAATATTATTTCCAATATCACTTATATTGATGCGATATTTTTGGGTTCCTATTACTTCTGTCTATCCAATGGCAACCGAAATCAAAATTTTATTGTTTACGTTTATCTCTTTTGGATTACTTGGGCTTTTGGATGACGCGAAAAAAACATTTTTTTTCGCTCCTACTGGATTTTTTGGACTGCGGCTTCGACATAAACTTTTTTTGGAAATTCTTCTTTCTGCAATAATTAGCTTTTGGATAACGCAAGAATTACAGATAGATATTTTATATATTCCGTTTTATGGAGTCCTCCATTTGGGTTGGGTTTGGGGAATTTTTTCTTCGTTTGTTATCATTGCTTTTGCAAATGCTTTTAATATTACCGATGGATTAGATGGACTGGCTTCAGGAGTGCTTTTGATTTGTTTGTGCGCATTTTGGTTTATCTCTGCGTCTATTTTGGATACGTCTCTTTCGGTATTCATCGCGCTTTGGTTAGGCGCTCTTTTAGCGTTTTTGTATTTTAATGTCCACCCAGCCCGTATATTTTTGGGAGACGTGGGGGCATTGTCATTTGGTGCCACGCTCAGCGTGGTTGCCCTCATCCTTGGAAAAACCTCTGTGCTTCTGGTGATTGGCGGCATATTTATTATTGAGGTGAGCACTTCTTTGATACAACTACTGAGTAAACAATTTTTTCATAGAAAAGTATTTGCTGCAGCGCCATTTCATTTGTGGTTGCAGTATAAAGGCTGGCCTGAGACAAAAATTGTTATGAGATTTTGGATTATGAGTATCGTATTTGCTATTTTTGGTTTATGGCTAGCTCTCATAACAAAAGTGCCAATTTTGTAATTTTCCATATACGATGACTCAATTTGACCCACATATACTTTTTTCCAATCCTATTGGCGTATTTGATTCAGGATCCGGAGGGCTCAGCATTTTAGAATCCATTCGAGAGATATTGCCTCATGAATCGTATATCTATGTTGGTGATCATGCCAATAATCCGTATGGCGATAAAAAAACAGAATTCATACGGGAGAGAACTGTCGCAGTGATACAATTTTTTACGGAGCGAAATGCGAAATTAGTCGTTGTGGCTTGTAATACCGCAACAATAGCTGGGATTAGTTGGTATAGAGAACAATTTCCAGGAATCCCGATTGTGGGAGTAGTGCCCGTTATAAAGACCGCTGCTTCTCTCAGTAAAACAAAACAAATACTTGTTCTATCTACAGAATATACCGCAAATAGTGACTATCAAAAATCATTAATCACCCAATTTGGTGGAGACTGCGCATTTCAATCTCTGGGAAGTGCGACACTCGTGCCGATGATTGAAAAGGGAATCGTTGATGGGCCTATCGTTGAATCTGAGCTTCGCAGTCTTTTGTCGAACGTTTCTCTAAAAGATTTTGACGTGATTGTGCTGGGATGTACACATTATCCTTTTTTGAAACAGGCTCTGCGTGCTATGATTGACAAGGACGCTCAAATTCTTGACTCTGGTGGTGCTGTGGCCCGTCAAGTACATCGGATTTTGCAGGAGCGCGAAAGTGTGAGCGGGAGAGAAAGCGTTGGTGAAGTAGTGTACTTTACCACAGGTGATTCCCAGTCTGTCCAACAGGTCTTTTCACAATTATTGAAACATGACATTACCGTCCAACATATCGTGGTATAAAGACAAACATATAGCTGTCGTAGGGCTATCTGTCGAGGGTGTGGACTGCGTAAAATTCTTTTCGTCTTGTGGCGCAAAGGTTACCTGTCTAGATAGAAGAGAAAAAGAGTCATTGGGCGATAGTTATGCGGTACTATCTCGGTATACAGACTCATTTATTTTAGGAAATGAGTACCTCTCCACTCTGTCGCAATATGACCTGATAGTGCGATCTCCGGGCATAGCGCTTCATACAAAAGAATTGAGTGATGCGGTATCGCAAGGGAAAATCGTAACGAGTTTAACTAAATTGTTTTTTTCCCATTGTAGAGCTCCTATCATCGGGGTGACGGGAACGAAAGGAAAAGGGACAACGAGCTCTCTGATCTACTCCATGGTGAAGCAATCAGGGAAAACCGTCTGGTTAGGAGGAAATATAGGGTCTCCGCTATTGTCACAAGTAGATTCTATAGAACCCACTGATGTGGTCATACTAGAACTTTCATCATTTCAGCTAGAAGACAGTGACATAAGTCCTCATATTGCTGTAGTATTAAAAATTACTCAGGAGCACCTCGCGAATTTTGACCCTAATGCGTCAAATTTTCATATATCACGTGATGCGTACGTTGAGGCAAAACGATCCATAATACGATACCAAAACGAATCTGATTACGTTATCTATACGTCTGATGATGAGACAAGCAAACAATTTGGAGAAACTTCAAAGGCACAAAAGAGAGTCTTTAGTAGACAAAGCCAGAACGCGGATGCCTATGTCCTTGGGGAGCGTGTGTATCTCAAAGAATATGACTCTGAGCTGGAGCTTTGTTCGCTATCAACAATAAAATTGCGAGGTATACATAATTTAGAAAATATTGCAGCTGCCACTCTGGCAAGTCGCCTGATAGGAGTTGGTATAGATGCGATACGATCAGCCGTGAAGGAATTTGAGGGACTTCCACATCGTCTAGAGTTTGTAAAAAAACTTCATGATGTTTGTTATATAAACGACTCTTTCTCTACCGTGCCTGAAACGGCTATTGCTGCGATTGAATCGTTTTCTGACCCGTTAGTTTTGATCCTCGGAGGATCTGAAAAAGGCTCAGACTATGCGAATCTCGGGAAAAAAATCGCAGTGTCAAATATTCGCACCCTTATAGTTATTGGCGACATGACAGAAAAAATTGTTACTGCAGTTTCAAAATCGGGATATACAGGCGAATTTAAAACGGGATTAACGTCTATGACGGAAATTGTCCACTACGCAAGAGATAGGGCGCAAGCGGGAGATGTTGTGCTGTTGTCTCCAGCCTGTGCGTCGTTTGGTATGTTTAAAAATTATAAAGAGAGAGGAAAGGAATTCATACATGAAGTGGAAAAACTTTCTTAACCCATCTTTTTTGCGAGGCACGCAAAAAAGACACGAAATTCATCGAGAGCCAAAAAAAATGCTTCACGCTGCGGATCCTTGGTTGGTTCTGAGTATTTTGGTGTTATCTGTTTTTGGAGTGCTGATGGTATACGATTCTTCTGTAGCCATAGCGCTTCGCGATTTTGGAAATCAATACTACTATGTAAAAGAGCAATTAAAATGGTTTTTGGCGGGATCTATTGCTTTTCTTGTATTTGCACGAATTCCCTATACAATTTGGAGAAAGTACGCGCTCCCACTGTTGATGATCACGCTTGTTCTTTTGATGGTTGTTTTTATCCCAGGAGCAGGCATCAAGGCGTATGGAGCGCATAGGTGGATTAACTTTGGCTTCTTTGTTTTGCAGCCTGCTGAGTTAGCGAAGCTTACGATGATCTTTTATCTCTCGGCCTGGTTTTCTCACCCGGAAAAAAGTAGATTTTTTTCGTTCATACTATTTTTATCCATGGTAGTTGGACTCGTAATGCTCGAGCCAGATCTTGGGACGAGTCTGATTATATTATCTATCGCGATACTGTTGTACTTTTTTTCTGGCGCTCCTCTACGACATTTTATGTTTATGATTCCAATGTTGATTGGTGCCGTATTGTTGCTTGCAGTGATTTCTCCATACAGAATGCGCCGGCTCACAACATTTGTTAATCGAAGTTCTGATCCTCTCGGAGCGTCATATCATATCCAACAGGTGTTGCTTGGTCTTGGCTCTGGAGGGTGGACTGGAGTGGGTATCGGGAAATCTCGACAAAAATATGAATATCTTCCCGAGGCAAATACCGATTCAATTTTTGCCATTATCGGAGAGGAAACTGGATTTATTGGAGCAATGTTGGTAATTTCAGTATATATTTCTATAATCTGGCGTGGGTATAGTATAGCTATGCATGCAAAAGAAATCTTTGGGAGGCTTCTGGCTCTTGGGATTACTTCTTGGGTGGCAGTGCAAACACTAATAAATCTGAGTGCGATGGTGGCCCTCATCCCGCTCACTGGGGTGCCACTTCCATTTATATCCTACGGAGGATCTAGTTTTATCGTACTTTTAAGCTCTATGGGGATTTTAATAAACATTAGTAAACATAAATAATGAAAACACCAACCATTCTTATAACTGGAGGGCACTTAACACCTGCTATTGCGACTATCGAAGAGTTGCATAAGAGGGATGTTCCAATCCAGATCGTGTTTGTTGGTCGTTCTCATGCCACAGAGCACAAACATGATGTTTCTCATGAAAAAGAAGAAATGTCGCGACTGCATATAGCATTTTATTCGATAACAACTGGAAGAATTCAGAGGTTTATTTCCTTTCACTCTTTAGTATCATTTATAAAAATTCCATTCGGGTTCGTTCAGGCAATATTTTTGTGTATACGTTTAAAACCAACTTGTATTGTGTCATTTGGTGGGTATGTTGCTCTTCCAATTGTACTTGCTGGAAGATTGTTAAAAATTCCTTCAATCACGCATGAACAAACGTCTGTGATGGGACTTGCGAACAAAATCATCGCGCGATTTGCAACAAAAATTTGTGTAACATTTCAGGACCTGCTGAAAGAACTCCCAAAAGGGAAAGGGGTATATACTGGGTTGCCGATTCGGGAGCAAATATTTCAGATCAAACGTAAACTATCCAAAGAGAGTCTTTCTGATCCAGTGATATATATAACTGGAGGCTCTACTGGTGCTGTTTCATTGAATGCTGTCGTGTTTTCTCTGCTTCCCGAACTGCTTCAGAAGTATGTTGTTATCCATCAGACAGGGAGGGTGACATACGAAGAAGCTGTTTCTTATAAGCAGCGACTTTCACCCCTACTTCAGAAAAGATATATGCCATATGAATATATATCATCTGATGATCTTGTTTCAGTTTTGAGTCAATCTACTTTGGTGGTCGGAAGATCCGGCGCCAATACGGTTATTGAGCTGGCTGCAGTTGGTATGCCTGGTCTTTTTATCCCTTTGCCATGGTCAGGTGGGGGAGAGCAACTAAAAAATGCACAGTGGTTAGAAAATAAAGGTTCCGCCAAAATACTTCTGCAAAAAGATATGACCAAGGATTCTCTATTAGATTCGATTGATACCATGATATCCGATATTTCTACGTATCAGGCCAATGCAGTGGTAGGTAAGGAAACGGTTTTTCGTGATGGTGCTAGGCGGTTTGTAGATGAGATTATTTCTATCTTATGAGTGTGTATCGAAATACGTTGGTAAAGACTGTTGTTGCTTTGGTGTTTATCGGAGTGTTAAGTTTCTGCGCATACTGGATTATCCGCACAGTCTTTGTAATACAGGTCATAGAAATAGAAGGCGAAGGAATTTCCATCATAGTTGATGAAAAAAATATTTCTAAAAATTTGTTATTTTTTCCTTCTGATCGAATACGATCTGAGATATTACAAAGCAATCAGTTATTAGCGGATGTGGTGTTTCATAAAAAATTTCCGCACACATTGGTGCTTCAGCCAATTCTCCGACATCCATATGTAGTTATAAAAACTCCTGATAGAATTGCTCTGATAGATAAAAAGGGGTATGTGTTGGAATATGGTGATCAAGGGCAACGGTTGCCTGTCATATATTCTTCGGTCGCTTTCATGCAAAAAGGAGAAAAAATATCCAGTGAACAAATACTATTTGCCCTTAACGTCATTGATTCTGTCCAATCTTTTGGCCTGGTTGTCTCTGTCCGAGAAATGGAGGAAAAAACAGTAGAAGTATCGATGGAAAAAATGAAAGTATTATTTTCTTCTGATGCTGATTTGCCCCATGCAATCGCCACTTTACAAACGTTAATAGCGGGGTTTAGAATAAAGGGTACGCTTCCCTCGGTTGTTGATCTCCGTTTCGACAAACCGGTTGTACAGTTTTAAACTAATATGGCACGAGATCACATCATATCTGGTATCGATGTAGGTACTTCAAAGGTTACAACGTTTATCGCTACGCTTTCTGAAGATGGCGACGCTCAGGTTATAGGCGTTGCGATCGTTCCCAGTAAAGGTCTTCGAAAAGGACAGGTTGTTGATATCGAAGAAGCTAAAATTGCAATTTCTCAGTCTTTGGAGGCTGCAGAGCGTATGTCTGGTGTTTCCGTGGCGAAAGCATATTTGTCTGTAGGCGGAAATCATATCGCTTCTCAAAACTCTCATGGGGTTGTCGCTGTGTCTGAGCCAGATCGGGAAATTTCAGAATCAGATGTAACACGAGTCATTGAAGCCGCGAAAGCCGTATCTCTGCCTTCTTCTCGAGAGATCCTCCATGTGTTGCCACGAGGGTACATCGTAGACAGTCAAGAAGGTATTGTTGATCCAATCGGCATGATGGGGATACGACTTGAGGTGGATACACATTTGGTGACCGGTGGCGCCACCGCAATACAAAATCTACGCAGATGTGTAGAATCACTCGGAGTTGAAGTAAGTGGCATGGTCTTTGGAGGGTTAGCGTCTGCCGAAGCAAGTATCACTGAGACGGAGAAAGAGCTCGGAGTCGTGCTTGTAGATATTGGTGGAGGGACTACCGATGTGGCAATATATGTGGAGGGTGCCCTGTCATATTCCTCCGTAATTCCTATTGGAGCTATTAACATCACAAAAGATTTAGCTGCGGGACTTCGAGTGTCTTTGGAAACTGCAGAAAAAGTTAAAATCTTATTGGGACAGGTGCCAAAAATGCCTGCGCTTTCTCCGGAAGAAGAAAAAGGAAAACCATCCCGGCACGATAAAGCGGATGAATTGGACGTTTCTACTCTTGGATTTCCCGAAGAACTTCGTATTTTGTCTCGAAGGACGCTTGTTGAAGGTATAATCAAACCGAGATTGAATGAAATTTTCACTATGGTGGCGTTGGAGCTTAAAAGAAGTGGCTTTGGCGGCATGACGCCGTCAGGTGTGGTTATCACCGGCGGGGGAGCCCAGACTGTTGGAGCTGTAGAGGCTGCGAGACGTAATTTAGCAATGCCAGCTCACATTGGTGTACCAAAGAGAATGAGTGGTCTTATTGATGAAATCACTTCATCGGCATATACTGCCGGAGTAGGTTTGCTTTTATATGGAGGGAAGTCTGAACGATCCTCTGGCAAGTCTATGTTTGGTGGATTTGGTAAGATTGGTGATAAGGTTCAAATAAAGGGACTTGCGGGAAAGCTGTTAGATCTGGTAAAGTCATTCATGCCCTAGCGTTACATATTAATCCGTGAATAGGATTATTTATAGTACGAAAAAACTTCAGACTGCCTCCTGATGGAATTATTATGCTAATTAAACCTGATATAGCCCGTTTTGCAAAAATTAAAGTCATAGGTATCGGTGGTGGCGGTTGCAACGCTATAAACTCTATGATTTCAGTCAACCAGATCGCTGGAGTCGAGTTTATGGGAATAAACACCGATGCACAGGCATTGTTAACCTGTCTAGCTCAAACTAAAGTGCAAATAGGCGATATGATCACTCGCGGTCTTGGAGCAGGTGGTAGGCCAGAGATCGGACAGAAAGCTGCAGAGGAGTCAAAAGATAAGATTACGGATTTTTTGAAAGATTCCGATATGGTGTTTTTGACTTGTGGTGAAGGTGGCGGTACTGGTACAGGTGCTACACCTGTAGTTGCAGAAATCGCAAAAGAACTCGGAGCATTGACTGTCGCGGTTGTAACGAAGCCATTTATGTTCGAAGGTGCGCGAAGGATGATTTCCGCAGAAGAAGGTATCTCAAACTTAAAAGATAAAGTAGATACCCTTATTGTTATCCCAAACCAGCGACTCCTCGAAGTTATCGATAAAAAAATGACTCTTCTTGATGCGTTTCGCGTAACCGATTCTGTTCTCGGTCAGGGTGTACAGGGTATCTCTGATTTGATTACCATGCCTGGGCTTATTAACGTAGATTTTGCTGATGTCCGGTCAATCATGACGAATGCAGGATCATCATTAATGGGAATTGGGACGGGGGTTGGGGAAAATAGAGCAGCAACTGCGGCGAGAACCGCAATTGCGTCTCCACTTTTGGATATCTCGATAGACGGAGCAAAGGGTGTATTGTTTAATATCACTGGAGGAAATGATCTGACCATGGCAGAGGTAGATGAAGCAGCCAAGCAAATATCTGCAGCTGTGGATCCAGATGCAAACATCATCTTTGGAGCAACGATAGATGAATCTCTTGTCGATCAGGTGAAAATCACCGTCGTTGCCACGGGATTTGATGAAACAAAGAGGCGACTTCGAGAATTGTCAGAACGACCAGGTGGCATGATGGGATCTATGGGAATGGGAGGAATGGGTGGTGGACGCCAGCCACAGCCACAACCAACAGTGTATGGCACGCCGAATCAACAGGCGCAAGGCGGACAACCGGTAAATATGAATCCGTCACAGAATTCCCAACAGCAACCACAATACCAACAGCAACAACAACCTCAATATCAACAGCAGGTTCCAACTGACGTTCCACCTGAAGAGGATGAATTTGACATTCCCGCATTTCTACGGCAGAAACGATAGGATTTTAGCTTCAATTTCTACTGCATGACATATACATTCTGAGTTTCATAGCTCTTCAAAAGGGAGTAATTTTGTGTAAATAGTTCGTGTTGAGAGATTGTTGTTTAGCCTCAAATTTGGTATAATAAACACTGTTCCTCGCAGGACTTCTTATAACTACACGCTACTCCCAATCGGGGAGTATGCAGATTGATCAGAACGATTTTGATTCATATATTACAATTAAACTCGGGCTCGCGCCATTGAGTATCCGTCATTGTCTTAGTCGTCTCGGCCTCATTGCTAAATGGTTTCAAGATAAGGAGTTAACGAAAGAGAATGTTGAGAAATTTTTCTTGTACCTCAAAGACGAAAAACTATTAAAAAATAATTCACTCAATACGTATGGTTTTGCGTTTCACCATTTGGTCTCATACTGCAGAGATAGGGGAATGCCATCAGATTTCTTTGATGGATTCAAGTCATTCAAGAAAACGAAAGCCGATATCATCATATTCACCCATGAGGAAATAGAACGAATACTTACCACCTCTCTTTCGTATGGGAAATTTCATGGAAAATCCAGCGATTTTCTTGATGATATGTACAGGACAATGAGTATGTTTTTAGCGTATACAGGGTGTAGATACGCAGAAGCGGCTGAATTAACTGTAAAACACGTGGATATCAGTGCAGGAAAAGCCATATTTGTGAACACAAAGACAAATGATAATAGAACAGCCTATTTCGCAGAACCTCTTAAAAGCAAATTACAAATGCTACTGGAAGGTAGAAAGTCAGATGATCGGGTATTTCGCAATTCATCGGGGAAGCAAGTACAAGTTACTGAATATAGTGGAGACTTAAAACGGAGAGCAAAAGAGGCTGGGATAACGAAGCGGGCATTTCCTCATAATTTTAGGCATAGTTATATAACTCATTTGCTGGAAGCAGGTGTTCCGATTACTGAGGTGGCCATGTTAGTTGGTCATAAAGATATTCAAACGACATATTCCACGTACATGCACTTGGCTGATAAAACATTAGAGCGTGCCGCGATGCGCCACCCTATGGTCAGGTTGCAAAATAATCCACAGGAGATATTGCGACTTGTGAAAGAAACTATTGAGGGACTTCATTTGGATAATGATTCGCGTTTAAATTTTAGCTTGAAGCAAGAGGGAAATAAATTGGGTTTTTCTTTATCAATAATTTAGATTTTAGTTTCATTTATGGAGGTTAGAAAATCTAACCTCCATTCTCAAACTACAAGCTACTCCGATAACATATTCCTCGCAGGAACGTTTTCAGTACTAGCTTTGTCAACTTCAATAAATGCCTTGAATGCCTGCAATAGATCTTTCTTTGTTTCGTATTCTCCATCGTTATAGAAATTAATAAACTTCCCATACATATTTTTGTATCTGCCATAGTTCACTCGTAGATTCACTTTAATCACCCCATTTTCCCAATTTATCGTGCCTAGCTTTTTCGTAAAACGTCGTATTGAATGCGTTTGGCATCTTTGTACGATTCTGTTGTTTTGTATAACTCTGAATGAGTAATTCATGATTGAATTTGAATGAGTTCAGCATGTTCATTTATATTCTGAAGACTTTCCAATTCCTCAAGAATTATTTTTTCTTCACGAGCAATTTCGTCTTCAGTTTTGGTTACAGTGGCAAATAACGCCTGATCTTGTTCTGAATAATGCGACCGTAAATTCGGACGCTGAGCCAAATAGATCACATGCCTCTCTTCTAGGATTTCGCATAATCGTCTACAGAGTGAAAAAATTAAATTATCTTTCCGTTTGTTCATATATCCATCCTCCTGGGTGTTTAAATACGAGATGAAATGTGAGATACCCAATCCCACGACGATTTTTCTTTAACTCAAGTTTGATCTCGTCATCGTGTTTGCCATCGTTGAATAGTGAGCGTTCTATCAAAAAGCCAAGATCGCATGCGGCCTGAATACTTCCAGAGCCTTTATATTCCAGTGTTGTAGCTTCAATTCCTTCCCGAGTTACCCGATTTGAAAGCTGGGATAAAGCAAATACACAGCAATTAGCAGACTTTGCTATTTTTTGTAGCTCTAAAGCTACGAGTGACAGGCGAGAATACTCATCGCTTCCGGGTGCGTTTACGTTTTGGATAAAATCAACAATTATAAACTCGTATTTATTCGCAATAATTTCACTTTTAATAACATCTATTGAATAAGTGTCATCGTAAAATGATAAGTAATCCTCATACGCTTGAACCTTTGCTTTAGCGGCTATCAGTTGCTCCAATTCTGTTAGAGAGCTCAGGCCTGAGCGGATGCGAGTAGATTTTATATTCGCAATGGATCCCAACAGTCGTGAAACAATCATCTCATTTGAGATTTCTAGCGAAAAATAGGCGGTTTTAAAGCCACTGCGAGCTATATTGAACATGATCTGTGAAGCTATATAGCTTTTCCCGATTCCAGTCTGTCCTCCCAAAATGACTAGCTCTTTCCGGAGAAGTCCTCCATCTAGTTTTTCGTCAAGTGTAGGGAATCCTGTTTTAAGAAATTCCATGTTCTCTTTATTTGTTTCTATAAGTGAAATAACTTCAGATACTTTTTGCATCACGGTACACCTCCTGTTTTCTCTCGCTTCCGAGAGACATTTTGTATTTGGCTATTTGTGATTGGATCGTTGTGAAGTCAAAACCTTTAGACTTCCAAAAAGGATCGTGAGCCAGCCATTCAGCGCAGGCCCACATTTCGGTTTCGGTGTAGGAGCCTAGAATGACTTTTAAGGCATGACCCTGTTTCCCATATCCTAGAAGCTTCGTGTTATAGAGAGCATTAAACTGTGCGACTAGTTCCTTTACTGGGATGCTAGAAGATGTATTTTTTGTATTTATTGTATTGTCTGTTTCAGTTTGTTTTCGTTTTGTTTTCGGTTTGCTTTCAATTGTCCTTTCAGGATTCTGTAACTCATCCCAATTCAAGACCGTCACAATTGTATATTTGTTCGTGGAGTTGATTTCAATTATGCTTTCAGCTTTTAAGAGTTTTATGTATGTGTTTATGGTTCCTACTGACATCTTTAATTCTATTGCCGCGTGGGGGTATGAAGTGATGAATTGCCCAGGGTGTAAACTGACCTTTTCTGTAGTTGGAAATATTTGTTCCATTTGCCAATTTGCGCGATACATAACCCAGTGGAATACTCGTTCCAATTTCGGATTTGACCATAACGGTGTATTTACTATTGATCGCCACATGATGACATATCCTTGTGATTTATCTATAAGCGTTATCATTTTTATCTCCTTCTTCTGGTGGTATCTTCAGATACCCTAATCCGTAACAAACTCCACACATTTCTTTCCCCCAATTAACTGTTTTGTGACCGTGACAAACAGGACACATAATCGGTATATACGCTGGTTTTAGTAGTTTGATTTCAATTGTTGAATTGTCCATATTTCTTCGTTCTTCATAAGATTTACTTAAAAAACAATGTAATAAATTGTTTTTTCGTTTTATCTATATATCGTCGTCTAGAATGATCAAAATATTTACAAATACTCATACGTGTAAATTTTTGAGTACGACTAGCCGGATGAAAATTGGTATTTGCCTGTATAATTTCTTCAATATGTTGCATACTTATGTGAAATTAAATTTATAGCGATATCTTCGTTATTCCCGGGCATTGAGTTACGTTTCTCTACTCTAATCTTCCTATATTTTTGAGAGGAAAAATGCCGAAGTGAAAGAATTTTGTGAAGCTAATTTGCTATCAAAATGAGGAATAGTGAGGAATATTGAGTTAGCCTATTAAGAAAACATCGCAGTTCAATCCAAAACCGTAATCCGAAATAAATAAATCGTTACCACGATACTTCAATTTTTTCTTTATGTATGCAACTGTATCTCTAACTCTTTTTTCATCGCCTGATCCTTGATCCATTGACTTAGGCTTGTTTAGCTGATCGGCTAACTCATCAAATGGAAATTTGATGTGAGGCTGTTTAACTAGATAATTAAGAAGTTTATAGTAGTCTGTATTTGTCTTAAATTTTGATTCATATTTAATTCCATCTTTATCAAAAAATATTACATAACCGGTGCTTCTGGAGAATTTTAAAATGTTGGCTTTAGAACCAATATTTAATGAGCTAGCATACATTCTCAATTTTTGTATATCTATTTTTTTAAATATATAAACCGCTTCACTCCTGTAAGGGTTTTTTGACCAATTTATAAAACAATGAGCATTTTTAAGTTTATTCAGAAAATTTTCAAAAAGAACTCTCGCATCTGATCTATCCTCAAAGTTAAAGTTATAATAGTCAATACTGAAAGAATCTCCGTATTCTATTGGACTTGTGGGAGACAATGCTTCCTCAGCTTTTTCAATAATAATTCTAATGGCATGAACTTGTTTATCAATTTTTGAATTTGAAATCCTATAATTTTTATTATTTTGTTGGCGTATAAGATCATTACGACGTAACGATTCGTTATGACGGGTAATCTTTTGAGCTTCTTTTAATAGTGTTTTTGAGAGATCCTCAGTAACCGTCGGGTAATAGACTTGACCCTGTGGGTCAATTAATGAACTTATCTTCTTCATATTCTTATGGCTACTTGTATTTTAACATTATATGAGCGTATAGATGTCATTAAATCAATTGTTTATGTGTTTTCCAAGTTGTAGTAGACTATAAATACAATTTAATATTGGCCTAAACTCTACAACGTAAGTTGTTGGGCATGGCATAAGAAACCTTGTCAGGAGTAAGCTCCTCGTTTGGAGTACCTGACAAGGTCGTGTTCCGAAAGGGATATGGGTGGCGAAAGCTATCACCAACGGGGAGCTTTTTTGTATGCCTAGATGGATATACTGAATGATAAAAACATGGATAACAATGCCTCAGGACTACATGAGCCAACACTAGAAGAATATCACTTAGATATATCCGTATACAAAAACTACAGAGTGAGACTTTCCAGTTTAGAAGGCGAGATAACCAAGTTAGAAACAAATAAGGAGTTGCTACGTACGCCATTTTATATTTCATACGGTCTATCATTATTGGGTATATCACTATTATTTTATAATTCTGAAAATTTTGTTAATAATCTTTTAGAAAATCTATTGGGCTCAATAATTATTGCGATATTTCCTGCAGTGTTTTTACATGATCTAAATATTGACCTTATATCAAACATTTTTAGTTTTGGGAAGTTCGGTAGAACTAAAAAAGCTATTGAGGTGATAAAAAAGAATATAGAAGAATTGAAAAATGAATCAAGCGACAAGGTGCAATTATTTGAAAGTGCGGCTAGCAAATATTATCAATATAAACTAGAAGAGTATTTTGAGGAAAATCTATATAAAAAAAGGTCGGGAAATCAACAATTTGAGGATAAACTATCGGAATTTTCGTTATTGATAGAAGAACTATCAACTATGAATTCTGTTTTTATATCAAATAATATTTCCAATTGGGAATTACAAAGATATAAAGAATACCTAGAAAAGCGTAAGACAAATCATAACCTTCAATCAACGAAGAAGAGTGAGGGTCTTCGTTCTGTTCATAATTTTGTTCGCAGTTTTTCCAAACTACAGGAACAAGAAATAGTAAAAATGATTCCGCTTGAAAAGTTATATAGAACTGCAAGAAAAATAGATAATTGGGAAGAAATAAATAATAAAAGAATATTAACAGGTCGGAAAGGTCAGGAGATTGCAGTCGCACTAGAGCAAAAATATTTTCAATCAATTAATAGAATTGATCTAGCAGATAAGGTTTGCGACGTAGCCGAGAAACACGGGGATGGATTAGGGTATGATATCTTATCTTTTTTTGAAGATGGCAGAGAAAAATACATAGAGGTGAAAAGCACAACTACATCTCTAGCATCACCTTTCTACATCTCAAGAAATGAGTTAGAGTTTCTAAAAGAACACAGTGAGGATGCTGTTATTTATAGATTATATATTTATTCTGATGATGATAATGAAGCACCACAACTCAGGATTGATTCAAGCTCTCAGGTTTTAGAGATGTATCAAATAACTCCAGTACAATATATTGTATCTAGCAAACCTAATTAATATTAATACGATGTATACAATATTTGCTCAATCACGAATTGTATGCTACAGTAAGAGTGTAAGAGGACCTCAGAAAACTTCAATTCTTCAGATAAATAATTCCCAAGGTTTGAGTAGATAATCACGGAAGGAGGTGAAAAATATGAATGCATTTTCAGAAGCAAAATTTATCCGTTTTGAAGACAAGGTCTTTTTCGTAGACTTAACTACATTTAGTAAGCCTGGAGGAAAATCTGTTTTCTTAATAGTTTTCCCTGATGGATCAAGCCGTCCAGCTAAAGGTTCAGATGGGCCTATGATGGACATATTATCCTCTGGTAGAACATTTGATACAGCTAAGGAAGCGTTTGATGCTTCCTGAGATTTGAAGTCCAGTCAGTATTGCCACGCCATATATAAAGAAGTAAATACAGTTACAATAGAAAGATACAAATATGATATATACAACCTTTATTCATAAGGCAATTCAATTTGCCATCCAAACCCATGAGCTTGATGTTAAGCAGAGAAGAAAAGGAACGGATGTTCCCTATGTTACTCATCCACTAGCGGTCGGAATAATTCTTAGCCGTGTAACGGATGATGAAAATATCATCGCAGCCGGAATACTCCATGACACCATTGAAGACTGCGAACCATATGGGACTATCACAAAAGAGATGATTAAACAGACGTTTAATAGTGAGGTTGCACGAATGGTTGATGATGTGACGGAGCAGGATAAGGCTCTTCCTTGGATGGAGCGAAAACTATCTGCGTTTGAGCATATCAAACACATGACTCATGGATCATTACTCGTGAAGTCTGCTGACGTACTTCACAATCTGACTGAGCTAAATGATGATATTGCTACGAATGGAACTAGTGTTTTTAGTAAATTTAATGCAAGTCAGGAGGATACGATCCAAAGATACCAAAAGCTTATTCCTGAAATCCAAAACACTTGGATAGAAAATCCGCTATGCGATGATTTGCACATTGCTCTTGAGACACTTATTAAAGTTACATTACCGCCAAAGAAAGTATCAATAAACCCCTATACAAATAAGCCTTGGATAACGCCTCACAAGTTACCGCTGAAGGAAAGAGCGGACCTTATAATGAAAGGGCTAGTAAAAAACCTAAATGAGCAAGTGATGAAAGATAAGTAGTTTAATCATTTTAATTTGAATTGTAATCATATTTTAGCTTGCTCTAGTCGCTTTTCTATGGCTTCCATCCTTGTATCAAGCTCGCTTTTCTCATAAGCTTCCAGAAATATCTTAGATAGATAGCCTAGAGATCCCGCGGGGTTACCTGACGGCATCTTACCAATCCACAGACTATTAATAGCAAGTTCCATGAGATTCTGTATATCTTTTGGTGTTTTTAATACGGTAGGAGAGCCTAAACGAATATATTGTCTATTTGCATGCCCGCCTTTTTGTGATGCATTTATAGCTTTCGCCTTGCTTACTTTGTCATGCCGGAAGCATACATCACAGTTGTTCATGGCGTTAGCGCCACACTGAGTTCCATTGTTCTTTATTTTAGTGCATTTCATAACTTAGTTACCGGTATATATGGCGGGTATAACGTTTAATTATCTGATCGTGCTTCTCCCAGCGTAGATTGGAAATGGTAAGTTTTTTGGCCATGCAAGTTTTTCTTCTGGTGTCATCTCAAGTATTGGAAAATATTGATGTTCTGATTCCAATTTCTTTTCAAGCAAGAGTTTATCAATCTGATGATGTAATTGTTTTAGATGTGATTTATTCATATTGATTAATAATGGCCTTAATTAAGCATAGAAGAAATTTATATATGAACGCAAATATGAGGAAAAAAGTACTATTTAACCACCAGGGCAAATGTTCTCACAAGGAACGCCATCACTATCACCATCCCGCCTAGAACACCCGCATTCATTTAGCTGAAAATATGCTTCATTGCACGACACCATTGCATCGCACACTTTGCTACAACTACAACTAAATCTGTTTGATGATGGTTTTGTAGTTTGCTGGATAATAGGTGGAATATATATCGTGGGTTGAGCCGTAATTACTTGGACAGTCGTTGGTCTTGGAGTTACAGTTTTATACGGAGTAATTGTTGGAGTCATGCAGACATTATCTGCCCATAATCCTTTTTTGTTTTCTCTTGCATGTGTTTGAGCCTGAATAAATTCAGCGTGGTATTTATATGGATTACTTTGATAGGTATATTCGTGTGCGTAGCCTTCACTGATCAAGAGCTTATTAATAAGTGTACCATTTTCTAAAAATACAAAGCGCAATAGACGATTATATTTATCTGTATCTCCCTGTGTCGGATCCGCCTCTAGTACAACGCTTTTCCCAGCAAGTAATTCCTTTGTTTTATCCGAAGCTTCTTTCCCGAAGCATTGAACTGGTTTCCGTGGATCTACTGTCTCCGGTGTATCAATACCTATAAGACGAACAGGTTTAGATTTCCCATCTATAAGGACGTTTATTGTATCTCCGTCCACGACTTTCGTAACCTTGTACATAACACTCATATGTTTCGTTGGAATTATAGTCGCGATTGTTGTTTGAGATGGTGAAATTTGTGCTGTAGGTGATGGCGTTGATTGGATTGTGGGAGATGGAGAGAGTTTTGCAGGTGGCAAGATTTTAGAGATTGTCGTTCCTGTAAAAAACAAAGCAGCATAAATAACAATCGCATAAATCACTGGCATATAGCGGTATTATACGCTTATGAAGCATAGATGCTTAAAAATATGAGTTCGTTTTAGGTATCGCATTTTAGGAAAGTCTAATAATTCAGTCAGGTTATCCGAAAACTGAGCTAGAGTGGTATAATAATTTTATAAATATATTATGTTAAACCGTTTGATTAATCTAATAAAAATAGTAGTTATCATTTACGGAATATTGTATATTTTGGCGATGGTAGACTTCTCCTTTCTTAAAGGTGAAATAATCGCGTATCCGCTTCAATGTGAGGTTAATCCTGAATATAATTCATGTCCAGGGAAAACACTATTCTCGTTACGAATGAGCCATTATAAACCAAATGTAGAAAGACAAGATGTTCTCCACTGGGTTGGAGGATTTTCTCCAGATTTGATTAAAGATTGTGCGGTTGTAGACAGAAAAAACTGGAAATGTCAGTACGACGATAAGTCTGCTACTTTTGGATTTCAAAACGGACAATTTTTTAATATTTCAACTAATGAAAGTTCCCTTGAAAAGGAATTTTATGTTTCAAGATCTGTATTCATTCACCGATCTTGCGAAGGGTCAATATTTGCAAAATGGTATTGCATCCCGTTATTCAACCTTTTACGTAGTGAGTAATATCCGCTTGCTTTTCCTATCAAATAGTAATGAAACTATAGACTCCGAGTGTCTTTTCTTACACAATCGGAGCAAGCAAAATATCAATAAGTCTCAGTAATATCAATAAGTCTGTTATTATCCTCTTTTTAGACGATTTGAAGCCAGCGTCATTTACTATCGGTCAAATGAAAATAATTATAAGGGCCGTAGCCACGATATGACGTCATAAAACAAAGATTGTGCGACATTTATCTCACTTAATTTTTAATACCATTCTTACTAGCATGAGATTTTGTATAGGATTATAATTCAGCTTATGTCAGGTTATGACTTAAAAATTAGAACAAAAAAAAGGCTACATCAAGAAACAATAAGTTTTCTTCAGTTCCTTCAACGTGTTGGGAGAAAATATCCTGTAAATATTAATTACGAAACAATTAAAGAGGGAAATTACGTTATAAGAGTGGATGGAGCCCCCGGCGTAAGTATAGACACTCTCTATCAAGAATTGATATTAAATAAAGGCCTTTATTATTACAAGTGTTCAATACTTAAAGGCGATAGTCTTGATATTGTACGCAATGTAATTATCCCTATATTTCAAAAATTGATTGAACTGCAATTTAATTATCCGCAAAGCCGGTATTTGATTAGACATATCGTTGGAAAGCCAATATCAGATAGAAAATATATTCTAGGTGATTTTCAGAATACATATTCACACGAATATGAAATCTTAATGAGAAAATGGGATATTAAATTATTAAATGATTGGGAATTTATCCAGGACTGCGATAGTTTACTCACAAGATTTTTGTTAATTACAATTAAACATAAACCAGGATCGTCTAGTCCTAGTTTTAATATACTTGTGGATAATGCCAAAGCAATTGGAATTGGAATGGATAGCGAAACAGCAGACTTATTCAATAAAATTCATTACGCAAGAACTCAAGGTCTCCATAGGCTGAAAAGTGTTTATTCAAGCAGAGATTTACAAGGGATGATTTTTCAGACTTACAATTATTTTCAATTTTTTGAAGATTTTTCTTACTCCCAGAAAGAAAAAACAACAAAATTGCATGGTATGAGATATAGAAGAATAAAATTCGGATTTGAACGTTGGACAGACGAAAATGGCAACCCATATGTGGATGAGAAAGGGATACCTTACGATTCCAAAATTTTAGCCAAAGACCCGTGTCATGATTGTTATGCTCTTATGAATCAATATCACTCTGGAGGTTGTGATGCAGAGCAGTGCCCTCGTTGTAAAGGGCAATATTTGGGATGCCCTTGTAAATTAATGAAAGATTATGATTAATAGATAGAAAATAGGGTATTGTGCAAAAAAGTAGTAAAATTACTGTGATTGACAGATTATTAATATAATCTGTGATCAATGAAAATGGAATTATTTGTAATTGCAGTAATTGTATTGTTAATAGTTGCGGCGAACTCATCAAATAATAAACGATCTAATAAATCATTTTCTTCATATACTCCAAGCGGAACGTATATTAAGCCTAGACCGAAACTCAATATTCATCAAATTGATGTATCAAATATCACTTTAAGTGCCGAGCAGAAGAAGATACTAGGTAAATTGGAGAATACTACCAGTCATTACTTCATTACTGGGAAAGCAGGCACAGGAAAATCCGTATTATTACAATATTTTAAACAACATACAGATAAAAATGTAATCGTTTGTGCCCCAACCGGGGTAGCTGCGTTAAACGTAGGAGGGCAAACAATACACTCGTTGTTCAGAATCCCGCCATCTTTTATAGCTCCAAACAGCTTGGAGCCAATTAACTACAAAGTTGCGGCGTTATTAAAACATGTTGATGCCGTTGTGATTGATGAAATTTCAATGGTACGAGCAGACTTAATGGATGCGATAGATCAAAGGCTGCGTCAGGCAAGAAATAGTAGTGAACCATTTGGAGGTGTTCAAATTATTATGTTTGGTGACTTGTATCAATTACCTCCGGTAGTAAATGATCCCGAGCTGCATAAATATTTTGCTGATAACAACGGTGGGTATTACTTTTTTAATGCGCATGTATGGAAGAATGCTAAGTTTGATCCATACGAACTAAATAACGTCTTTAGACAAAAAGATGAAGCATTTATATCTATTTTAAATTCGGTTAGGAAAGGAGATGTTCAAGAGACGCATTTACAGGAATTGAACGTGCGTGCAAATTTGGAATTTCCGGAAAAAGATGTGCTTACACTTGCTTCTACTAATCAATCAGTAAGCACGATAAATAGTACTCATTTGGAAAAAACACCAGGTAAAGTATTTGAGTATAGAGCAGATATTACTGGTATTTTAGAAGAGTCGGTGTTTCCAACTGAGGAAATATTAAAGCTAAAAAAAGGAGCACAAGTGATGTTGCTGAAAAACGATAAAGAAAAAAGATGGGTAAATGGAACAATCGGGATTATAGATTCGCTAAGCCGGGACGAAATAAAAGTTAAGATTGATGGGATTATATACCCAATATCGCGAGAAACATGGAGTAAAATTCGTTACACGTATAATCAAATCAATAAAAAAATAGAAGAAGAAGTAGTAAGTTCATTTACACAATATCCATTGCGCCTTGCATGGGCAATAACAATCCATAAATCTCAGGGGCATACTTATGGTAGTGTCATTGTGGATCTGGGAGATGGAGCATTTGCACACGGTCAAGCTTACGTTGCTCTTAGTAGATGTAAGAGTCTTGAAGGGTTATATTTAAAAAGAGAAGTAGTACGCAAAGATATTATTGTTGATAATTCTATTATAAGTTTTATGAGACAAGCTGTTGTGATGAATGTAGAAGAATAATTGTATAAAATAGAGAATAATGAAAAAGTTTATCAAATCTATGAAACAATAAAAAATATTATGATAAATCAAAGTGGTGCAATTTTTTATGTATTACATTGAAGTAAATCAACAAATTATTCAATCGCATTATGGATATTAAAGAGCAATTAAAAAATGAGTCATTAGGTGTCCATAATCTACTAACTCAGTATATTGATCTTCATAATAAATTTTTAAAAAGTTCCGGAACATTTTGGAGCTTGTTTAGAAGAGTTAACTTTAGGCGATTAACAGGAGAAGCCTATTTTTTATTTGAAAAACTTAGAGATGTGAGAATTAAGCTTGATAAGCTAAAGAATGAGGAGAGTAATTCTAAAGAGAAAGAGTTTGCCGAAAGTCTGTTTCAGTATACAAAAGCTCTAACTGAAACAGTGTACATGCTATTTATCCTTTTGAATGCACTTAAAGAAAAAGCTGAGGGCGGTAAGCTCTCGTTGAACGAGCATATGGAAAATAATAAAAAATATCAACAAATGATAAAAACGTATCAAGTTTACGGTGAGAAATTAAATAAAAATTACTCGTCCTTATAGCTATCTTAAATGATGATTAGGTTGTTTTAAGAAGAAAAAGATTAATTAGTTTTTGGATTTCTTCTTCATTATACTTTTCTTGAACAGGAATTGCTATAAATTGAATTCCCGCTTTTGTTAAAATATTTGATATTTTTTGGTCTCTATTTTTACGATTCATTTGGAAATGAGATGCCCCGTTTAATTCAACTGCGAGGATAGGGGATAAAGACTCATTATCAAAGAACGCAAAATCAATAGAACGGTGATCAATTTCCCGATAAAGGTTATCGTGATCTTTTATATTTTCTTTCACCGTAATTATGTCTGACAACCGAACTTGAGGGAATATCGTATACTTTTCTCCGTATAGTCTCGTGATGACTTCATAAAATAACCACTCGTCGCGACGCATGATTGAAGGCTTTTTTTGAAAGAAGTCCATTTTGTCAGCTAAGCTCAGAAGTTCATCCTGAGTTTTATTGTATTTATCCCGGTAATGGATGGCTATATAGGCAAGGACAATAATAAATGCCATGAGCAGGGAGAATGTCATATTGCTAGCTAAAATAGGCATATAGTCACTATAAACCATATATGAATATAATCAAAGTGATTATTACTAAATTATGATGTATTGTAGTGGTTTGGGTATAGTGATAGTCTAATCATTAGACTATGAATAGTGATATAATAGATATTGATATCCGCCCCTGAGCGGATTTTTTGTGTTAATTTTTTCAAATGGGAGGCAAATATGAAACGAATATTTTCTAATATATTTTTGATAATGCAACGCCCCTTTAAGTTAATTAAAAAAAGTAGAGTAGATAATTTTTTAGGAGGGTTAATTGCTGGTGCTCTATTTAGTTTATTGGTTAATATATTTACACTTCAAGTCCAAGAGCAAATCTCAAAACAAAGAATACTTGAAGCGATTGAGAATGAAATAGCATCAAATATGCTACAGGCAAGTAACGTTCTAACCGAAAATAATGATACACAACAAAATAATAAGGGAATAAATAATTTTCATACTTTTCGTAAATACACACGTGATTTGTGGGAGCAGTCTACTGAGCCGTTGCAATATATAGCACAGTTAGATCAGAAAACTCAGATAAAATTATCACTGTATTACACTGTAACTGTGCCAAGAACCAATCTTTTACAGGATAAATTAAATGCAATTTCTGATAAGCTAATTACTAGCTGCTTTGATGAGTTTTATGTAGACATCATTAAAAGTAAAGTATCAGAATGTAATAAGGCATATTATAACTTGTTGCAGCTTGAATCGTATTCAACATCAAAAAATATTTTTGATGAAAGTTTTGCATTATTGAATCAATTTCATCCGACAGCTGACAGACTTAACAGTAGAGTTTTAAAATTTTTGATGGGTTCAAATTCTATGCGAATACTGTCAGGGCATTAGGACGGTAAAAAGTAAGTCTTTTGCACTACTATTATGGAAAGGGCATTAAATTTAAAACATTTGCAGTCTAATGATGAAAACATTTTTTTAATCCTTGGGATATTAATCTCTATTGGAATAGCGTATCTTACATTTGATTTGCATAATTACCTACCCTTTGTATTAGCAGCAGGGGTGATTATCTATATAGTATTGATGAACGCAAGTTTTATTGGTAATGCTCTTTCTGTTGATGAGGAATCCCTACCAGTTATGCATAAAATTTTAGAGCAAAACGCTACAAAACTCGGAATCGCAAAACCAAAATTGTATATTATCCAAAGCCCAGAACTTAACGCTTATACACTGGGTTTAATACATCCATCAATTATCATCACATCCGGTTTATTAGATGTTTTAGATGATGACGAATTATGTTTTGTGATTGGTCATGAAATGGGTCATGTTGTATTTAAACATCATCTGATAAACACCCTTATAAGTCCTGCTGGGAATAAAATTATTGGTGCAACTTATATATTCGGTTTTTGGAGTCGCCTCGCAGAATATTCAGCCGATAAGGTTGGACTGTACTGCTCTGGTAATATTGATCACGCTTTATCAGCATTAATGAAAATCACGGTTGGTCAAAAAACTTATAAGAAAATGAATATAAATCATTTTATTAAACAAGTTCATAATATTGATGACCCTTTTGAAAAAGTCGCTGAAACTCTATCCGATCACCCCTATTCCGTTAAACGGATATACACTCTCATCCAGTATTATGCCTATAATAAAGATATAATTAATAATATTTGATATGAAAGTAATTGTAAAATCTGTGATCATAATTCTTCTTCTGGTTTTACTTGCAATTCCATTTAAACCGGTTTTTGCCGTTGCATCTGGGGAGATTGGCGAACGAATAGGTAAAGATACTGATGTAATTACCAATTTACTTAAGCATTATAACAATTTAGATGATTCAAAAGAAGATTTGCAGGCAGTAGTAGAAGAAACCAACTCATTTCAAGTCTATTTTATTGAGTCATCTAAATATTTTGACAATCTTTCTACAAATGAGACCGATGAATCAACAAAAGCTCTGCTTAAGAAATTCGCAAATAGTAGTAAACTACTGGGCGCTGACGCAAACATATTGTTATCTTCAATTGAGAAGGGTGAAGAAGCTAAAATAACCGATTCCTTCACAAGTTTATATAATCATTCAATAGAAGATAGAGACAAAATTATTGATGAATATAATAAACATTATAATTTAGTTGACTATGGTTCTTCCTTTGTTTGGTTACTTCTAATCACTGGAATAATTTCATTTATATTATTTATTTGGTCACGAGGTAATCCTATACTTCCCTCTGAAAAACTCAACAAAGAGTTGAAACAATCATTGTTTCGGTCATCTTTGTGGCCGCTTGGAGGTGCTGTATTTACGTATATTAGTTATATCTACACGCCTTCTGGAGAGCAGTTTTATGTCCTGTATGGGCCTATATTGTTTGGCGCATATCAGTTTCTCAAAGGGTTATATTACTATTTAAATTATGCTAAGCCAGCGATATTGCTTGCAAAAAAAGAAGAACAATCTAGATTAGATGATTTATTGAAAAGTGATAGTTTTAAGCACGAGGATTTAAAGAAAAAACTTGATGACTTAAAGGAGCTTAAGTATGAATCGTTAGACAAGAACGAGCCGAGCAATACAAATGATGTATTAGTCTGTTTAAACTGTAAAAGAAAATTTATGTCATATAAAAAATATTGTACATATTGTCAAATCCCTCTGACGAAAATAGCTGAAGAGTAAGCTTCAACAACTAATTTTTTTACATAAATCCTTTATTCGTAAGTAATTAAAGACTCTTACTTCATTGGAGATCTATATTTGCTATTTTCATATGGGATTGTTTCTGTTGATTAGATATCATAATTAGCTTATGCGTTTCATATGTTCGTGTTAAATGAAAAGAAGAAGTCTTAACGCTTGTAAATATTTATTACTCTGTTACACTCTTCATTGAAGGGTTTGAAACGTACGTTTTTATATGTCGTGCCATTGATAGTATTGAAGCTGAAAATAATCCTTGTCCTATAAATTCCCGCATTTCTACGGCAGAAGCGGTAGACAGATTAGCTTCAGTAACTTTTAAGCACTACATGTATTCTGCATTTTTATGTCTTCTCTAGGGGGTAAATGCATTGTGTTTTGACACCGTGAAGTATTGCTTTTTGAGGCTAAAAACAGTATACTTATACTGTTCTTCACTGGAATTCGTTTTAAAACACAAGCTACTCCCGAATGGGGAGTATGCAGATAGATGAACAAGATTTTCATAGCTTCATAACGATCAAGGAAGGGCTTAATGCTAGCTCTGTACGTCATTGCATGGGTCGGGTTGGTATATTTAATGACTGGTTGCAGAATAGCCATGTCGATCTATCCCAAAGCAGTATAGAAAAATTCTTCACGTATTTAAAAGCCAGAGGATTAAAAAATAATTCCCTGAATACCTATCGTTTTATGTTCAGCCACCTTGTGAATTACTGCAAAGATCGGGGAATGCCATCTGATTTTTTTGACGGGTTCAAATCGTTCAAAAAGACAAAGCCCGATATTGTGATCTTTACACAGGACGAAATAGAACGAATTCTCAATACATCACTCACGTATGGTAAATTCCATGGACAGTCCAGTGACTTTTTGGACGATATGTATCGAACAATGACAATGTTTCTTGCATATACAGGGTGCAGATATTCAGAGGCGGCAGAGTTAACAGTCAAACATGTAGATATCAGCGCAGGCAAAGCAATATTCACAAATACGAAAACAAATGAAAATAGAACTGCATATTTTACCGATCCGTTAAAAAGTAGGCTATCAGAATTACTGATCGATAGAAAACCCGATGATAGAGTGTTTCGGAATTCATCAGAGAAACAAGTTCAAGTCACGGAATATAGCGGTGATTTGAAACGGAGAGCGAAAGAGGCTGGGATCACAAAGCGTACATTCCCACATAATTTCAGACATAGCTACATCACTCATATGTTGGAAGCAAGTATACCCATTACAGAAGTTGCGACACTCGTAGGACACAAGGATATTCAAACAACGTATTCGACATATATGCATTTGGCGGATAAAACGCTAGAACGAGCAGCTATGCGACACCCAATGGTCAGAAAAAATATAGATCCGAAGGATATTTTAAAACTGGTGAAAGCTACGATTGAGAATTTGCATCTGGAAAATGATGATCGTTTTTGTTTTACGATGTCAGAGCAGGGGGATAGTCTGGACTTTTCATTGTCCTCAAAGTGAGAATATGGTTTCATTTATGGAGGATAGAAAATCTAGCCTCCATTCTCAAACCACAAGCTACTCCGATAATTAGTTCTTCACGGGAACATTACCAGTATTAGGCTTGTCGATATCAATAAATGCTTTGAATGCGTGAATTAATTCTTCCTCTGTTTCATAGATGCCATCGTTGTAAAAATCAACAATCTCTCCAGAGTTGTTTTTTGCTTTCCCGTAAGCCACCTTCACATAGGCTTTTTGGAATTTTTCCGCTTTGACAATCGCATAAAAACGTTTTGTTTTCGTTGTATGGTATGTTTTCACATCTCTACTGTATTCCCCAAGTTTTAGCACGATTCTCGAGGCGGAAGATTTTTGGACGCCCGTGGTCATATTGATTTCCCCCCGCTTTTAGAAAACTTAGTTTGAATTCCCCAATTTCGTAAAATACCTTGAAAATATGCGGGCGGAAACTTGATATGAACACCATTTGCTTTGGCATTTCTGAATATCGCAAGCGCATCTAGAAGTTTCCGAGGATCATGATTATGGGTAAGAACCTTGTAGTACTGAAGACTTTTTTTATCCCCCAAGTCTTCTGAAAGCTTGTAAGCGATCCCATCACGAGTTGTTTCCATCCTCAAAAGCCATTCATCAATACTGTTAACAGTATTTGTAGTATTACTATTACTGTTAACTGTATTAGAAGTATTATTATTACTGTTAACAGCTGGACTGGGAACAATCTGATCGTATTGTTTTTTTACTGTTTTACTGATGGATTCCATAACTATTCCTCTTTTCCTTCATCTGAAAAACTATATCTCTATAGCTTTCAACTGCATCTAACAGCGTTTTTGGCTCAACTGGATTGGCTTGTCGAGATATGAATTGATTAGCAGCGGCGCTAGCGACTTCATGTGGTGTAAAACGGAAGAAGATCATAGGGCCATGCATTACAATTCCGTGGAATTCGATATCCTGCCTAGTAAGAAGATATGGTGTGATCTGTTTATCCTTTGTTTCAAAATATTCGTTCATATTTTTCCTTTTATCCAACAAAAAAAAGCTCATCCAATGATAGAGATGTCTATCATCAAATAAGCTTGCTTCGGATTTAATAGCGAATTGCTATAAGGCCTCGTTGCCTATACTGCGAATGCAGACGGGGAGCTGCCCCCTAATTCAATTATGTTTATACAATACATAAAATAATAGCATGTGTCAATATTATCGTAATACGATACATACAAGCTAAATACGTAGTATATGTATCTTATAATATACGTAATACTGTTATCATACGGTATGTTACGTAAAAAATTATATTAACAATATATACTATCTCAATATCCAATTCTATAAGTTACATATGGCAATTATCCTGCCTGAAATGAAAGTAATACTATATAAGAATCAGGGGGTAAGCGGGTTTTGAGCTACCCGTACCCTATGTTCAATGTATTCGAGTATAGGTAGATTCAGAGTGAGTTTTCCGCAGATGTGTTACAATGCAAGCATACTTCTAGTTGTCTAAATATGGAAGAAAATAATATAAATCTAGGTTTCATTGGATTTAATGCGCTTCTAATTCTTTCTTCAGTTATCATATTAGGTAGTTTGATTATGGCTTTTAAAAAAGGTGGAAAAAAAGCGCTCGTCGGCGTACTCATTTTACTTGCTTCTATTTATCTTTTCATCGTATGCAATATGCAAATGTATGGAAATGGTATGGAGCCAACTTTGAGGAATGATGAACAGGTCGTTCTATTTAAACTTCAGTATTACCTAAACGAACCACAAAGAGGAGAAATTGTTATTTATAAATACCCAAAAAATGAAGACGCTGACTACATAGGTAGAATAATCGCTATTGGAGGAGATACAGTTCAGATAAAAGAAGGACTTGTTTACTTGAATGGTTCAATCCTTGTAGAACCATATGTTATGGGGGTTACTATTCCTTCATCAGAGGAAGGAGCTATAAAAGAGGGGGAAACACTCAAGATTCCTGCTGATTCTATTTTTGTAATGGCTGACAACAGGCAACATTCTGTAGATGGTCGCATTTTTGGACCAATTCATAAGAGTAAACTTATTGGCATAGTTCCATTTCGTTTATGGCCTCCTGATAAATTCGGACTAATTACTGTAAAAACACCTGCTCAAAATGCTCTTACTGGTGAGGATTTATACAATGTAGGAGAATACTTTCTCAGTATAAAAAATACAACGAAAGCAGAGGAATACTTTATGCAGGCTAGTAATAACTACAAATATGTTCCCGCTATGATTGCACTTGGGGACATTTATCTTGTTGCCAAGGACTACGAACGATCTACAAAAGAATATCTACTGGCAGCAGAACTCGGTTCTGATAATCCATTCATACTGCATAACATCGCTGGTTATTATTCGACAATTGGAAATAAAGAAAATGCAATTAAATATGCAAACGAGGCATTAGCAGCCTACGAAAAAGGCGATTTGACCAAAGAGAATGTTAAATCGAGGTATGATGTCCTTCGTAAGTTCATTTTAGAAAATACACCTCTGAAATAGTATCCTTTTTTTGACGACTTCAAGGCTGAGCCAAGATACTATCGGGTATTTAGAAAAAGGGGGTAAGATGCATTTGAAGTAACCGCACCCTATAGACACGGATATTCAATACACAATCGATAGTTTGCTGTCTAACAGTAATCACATAAGTGCTATCGTGTTACTCACACCCAGTCACGCATGAAATCATCTTAAAAATATGAGCGTCACCCACAGGGGAATCATAGAAAAATTATTTTCATTAATAGATTTGCGCTTGCTGGTAAATTCAGCAATTTTTGCATCAGCCGATTCTTTTGTATAAACAATACTTCTTGAATTTGCTTTTTCTGACCAATCCAGCACTTCTTTCATAAATAGGATTACATCATTTATATACTTGTCAAGATTTTGGTATCCTAGTACTTCAAAATTTTTAGAATCGATTTTGCTTGCTAGTTCATATAGTGCGATATATTCTTTTTGTCTCGAAATATCTTCGGCCAATGTTTGTGGTAGAGGTTCTTGAATCAATAGTGTTTCTGCTTGGTCAATAAGCCGAATTGCTTCGTTTGCTGGTTGGATTATCAGCCTGCCATAAAAAAACATACTAAAATACAAGATAAAGAATACTGAGACAATTAACAGAAAACGTATATTTGCAGTTTTATTGCGAAAATTAATTCTTGGAACAAACCAAATCAACCATGACAGAAACGAGAAGAAACCAATCAATGCAGTATTAATCAGCGTAAGGCTCAAAATAAAATATAATATTTTTTCCTTTGGAAAATAGACATCATGAAAGACCAACAAGATAACTTCCATCACAAATGCAAAAATCATTATTGGCCATAGGTATTTGAATGGAATACGTCGTTTAATATTAGGCTTAGGTTCTTCCATACGTTATGCTTCTACATCATTATTATGATCTAAATATACGATAACACAAGATGTATCAAATGATACGGTTATGATTTTATCTGTAAGTTTATGTATTATAACGGAATTATGAAATAATGTCCTCTTTTTGGCACCTTCAAAGCTGAGCCAATATACTATCGGTTATTTTGAAAAAGTTATAGGGGGTAATAGCCTCGAAACAACGTCATAAAACGAAGATTGTGCGACTACAAATGTAGAATTGAGCAGTCTCCTTGTATCTGCGGGTAG
>CAYHHA010000005.1:30780-64407 GCA_964356315.1 uncultured Gammaproteobacteria bacterium | reverse complement strand
CCCCGAGAGTGATCGCGATACTGAATACTGTATACCATATACAAAATACTATTTCACAATTTTTTCGTACACCCGTTCGTACCCCTTCACCATTTGTTCTATAGAAAATTTCTCGAGTACATGCTCCCTGCATTTTTTTCTATCTATTTCCCCAATTCTTCCCATCGCTTCCACTAATCCTTCAACACCACGCTTTTTGATGATCCATGTTCCCGTATGCCCGTTGGTATACCCATCGTCGGAATCGATAATAAAGCCTGTCACCCCATCGACAACGATTTCCGGCACGCTTCCATGATTGTAGGCAATCACGGGTGTCCCGCAGGCCATGGATTCTATAAGAACCATCCCAAATGGCTCCTCCCACTTTATCGGGAATAGCAACGCTTTACTACGACCCAACACCGCTACCTTTTCCCCATCTGAAACCATGCCAATTTTGTTCAGATGCGGATACTCAAGAAGCGGAGAAAGAACCGTATCTACATATTCAGATTCGCGTGGTTTCGGAAAATAGGATGCAACTTGCAATGAAGCATTAGTGATTACACACGCTTTTATAGCATCTTCTAGGCCTTTTTCAGGTATGAGTCTTCCCATAAATACATACGAGCTATCCAAAGACCCGTCATACGAATACACGCTCGTATCTATACCATGATATACCGTATCTATGAAATTCAATTGCAATGGTGATTGCCGAAAATTATTGCTGATTGCAACATACGCATGCGCCTGAAACCTGGAAAATTCTTCATATTCAAATGTCTGATTTGGAGGCAGTGGATCGTGAAGTGTATAGACCACGGGAACCGGACAACCAATGGATTGCATGTAATGAGAAATAAACATGCTGGAATCCAGATAGACATGGATCAGATCGAGCTTCCCTGCTGAAGCATCAGCAAAACACTTCGAAACACATTGCATTTCAAACGCATGTTTCGAAAATTCTTTTTCGGATCTTTTGCGTTCAACCTCATCCATCCCGCGAAACTTGTGATAAACAAGCGGATCGACAATATGCTCTATGGAATCACTATGGATCTCTGCACGCACAGGAAGATCAGGGACGCTATATACGAACACCTCATGACCCTGAGAAACCAAGCCATTCACGAGAGTAATACACAATTCCCGAGGCGCAAATATCTTATCTGGGAACAATTTGAGCGAAGCATAAATAGAAGGAAACAATATTCCGATCCTCATATATCCACTATATCATTTTTTTGTACACCCGTTCGTACCCCTTCACCATTTGTTCTATAGAAAATTTCTCGAGTACATGCTCCCTGCATTTTTTTCTATCTATTTCCCCAATTCTTCCCATCGCTTCCACTAATCCTTCAACACCACGCTTTTTGATGATCCATGTTCCCGTATGCCCGTTGGTATACCCATCGTCGGAATCGATAATAAAGCCTGTCACCCCATCGACAACGATTTCCGGCACGCTTCCATGATTGTAGGCAATCACGGGTGTCCCGCAGGCCATGGATTCGGTCATAACCAATCCAAACGCTTCTTCCCAGTGTATGGGAAACAACAGCGCCTTTGCTTGTTGATAGTGAGCGAGTAAATGTTCTTGTTTGAGCACGGGTTCCCAAAACACCTGTTTTCCATCTATGTTCGGCGCTATCTCCGTTTCAAAAAACTGTTTTGTCTCGGGTTTATTGGAAAAATTTTGCCCTATCATCATCAGCCGTTCATTTGTCTGAAGCACCGCGCTGATGGCATCGACAAATCCTTTCTCAGGGACAATTCTGCCCGCGATCAAAAATTTTCGTTCGCCTTCGATATCATCTGGAGCAAAAAAGCTCGTATCAACACCATTGTAGACCACATCATAAAACGGAAATGGCAGATCCTTGGTTTGCGCTCTACTAATGCCGATAAAATGAACGTTTGGCATGCGAGAAATTTCAGTCAGTGCCGGGATTCGATCTGGTGTAATCGGATCATGGAATGTACAGACCATATGCACGCTACTTGGGACATCAGAAAGCACACGCTGTAACTGTTCAATGCCTTGGTGAATATGAATAACGTGTATGCCAAGTGGAGCAATACAGCCCACCATGTGGGAAAACAGCGTGAGAGATTGTTCATGCAAATACGCATAGTACGCATCAACAATAGAAAACGTGTCTCGAAGAATCCCGCACGGTTTTACCCCCCCGGTTTCAAGTCGTGCAGTCGTTTGCGAGCCTTCTGGAGCAAATAGCGTCACATCATGCCCTTTTGCCACAAGAGACGTCACTAACTGCTCTGTAAGGACCCATGGAGCCAGAATTTTTTTCTCCTTATGAGGAATGGTATGAGCGGGAGAGCTAAATATCGCGATGTTCATAGATTCACTATATCATGTCCTTCGCCTATCTGAAGCTCATAGTTCTTTTATCCTATACATATTTGTATAACATAATGAAACGATAGGGATGTCAAATTTTCTCAATAATTTCGTATCATCGTATCGTCTTTGATGAAAATTCACGAGCAGATTCTAAAAAATACTGCTGAACTCTATCCCACTTCACATTTCCCAAAAATCTCGGCTGATCGGATGCATCTAAAATCTTTAAAAAATATTTTGCCCATTCCTCTGGCGCCACATACATATCAAATTTAACCCTATATCCTTTTTGCAAATCGGAAAGAGGGATATTTCCCTCATGAATAATCGCATAAAGGTCCACATAATCCCGTCCCCGAGCTCGAGTCTGAATTGCTTGTAATTTATTGATACCAATATCCAATTTGCTTGTCACTCGAAGTGCTCCGTCCATATGAAATGTCCCTGCATGCTCAAAGGGATACTGGGCAAAATCCACCTTTACCACATCGTCTGAATATCGAAAATAATAAACGATCTGAGCACTCAATGTTTGGAACTCAACTTCAATGGCGCCTGTGTTTTTTGCCGTCTTTTTCGCCCATAGTGCAAGCTCGTTCTCAATCGGAATGTCGAGGGTAAAAAAATCCAAATCCTCAGAAATTCGATGATGAAAATAATAGTATGAAAGCGCGGTGCCGCCTGTTAGATAGTATCGATTGGTAACGGCTGTATCTTGTTTTGCAGCCAGAAGGATTTTTTTGCCGTTGGCAGAGAGTACTGTGTTCCCCATAAAGTAAATTCAAATAGTCTGCGTTTCTCTGGGTCTAGTATACCACGCAGGTTGGACCAATATGACAGTAATTCAGTCCGTTTCACCGTCGTTCCATCAAAGCCATAATTGATAAGTTGTGACAGTTCCCATATGCGTTTCGCTCGTTTTGACGGGAACTTTGTCGTATCCGTATTCCAGTTTTTCATTAACTTAAGTATACCATGCAAGGTGATTGTGAAGGAACTTACTCTCGAAAAACTGCATCAAATGCCCCAGGGGCATTCTGCATTTGTTGTCTTGCATCTCCGTGCATACCAACAATCAGTTCATTCCGTTGGCTTGTCAGCTCTTGCAATTGCATATTTAGTTGCTTGATTTGCTGTTGTACATTATCAATCTCTTCATCCTTTGCCAGCAAAGCCGGAGATTTTTCAGGGCGCTCTTGTTTTTCGTATACTTCAGTGTACTGTTGCAATAACTCAATTTGTGGACCAGTCAAACCAAGAAAACCAATAAATGCCTCAATGACTAAATGGTCACTTTTTTGGTCAATTGTTGGGTTTTTACCTAAATCTCTGTCTGAATAATTAATCAAACCCAATAGACGCGATATATCCTGATGTATATACCCGCTCTGTATCTCATAATCCCAGTCTTCGCCACGATTTATTCCCCGTAGGCGGGAAATCATGCGTTCTGTTTCAGTTAACGATTGAAATTCATATTTTATCGGGCTAAACTCGCCATTAGACCATGAGGAAACGTCACGCATCCATCCCGAATTCCTATCCATCGTTGCATATACAAATTTCCCTTTATCACTTGGCGTATTTTTTTGAGTAAACTCAAGCCATCGAACTAGCATACCCGCTTTGTATTCGTCCATACAAATAGCGGCGATGCTCGCATTACAATTGGGCTGGTTTATAAGAAGCTCATGGAGATGGAAAAATACTTCATTCGAAGCAGGTTCTATATCTTTATATATGTCAAGAATTTCTATTTGAGGCCGTACAAAAGACATTTCACTCATATGCGCCTATTGTAAGAGAGAGAGAGAGAGAGATTTGTCAAGTACTATAAGCTTAGTTACTTATTCCACCACTGTTTTCGCTATTTTCACAGCCTCTTCGCGGAAAAATTTCTTGAGATCATTGAGGGAAAGAGGCTTGAGCATTGTGGGTAAATGATCAAATTCCTCTACGCCAAGAAAATCCTGTGGAATGAGCCCTGGATCTATATCAACATGAAACTTTTGAGCAACTCCCATTTTCAGATCCCAAAACGTAAAGTCCTTGAGTAAAAAATATGAATCAACATAATCTTTTACCTCAGATCGCTGAGTTATTGACAGCAATTTATTGATTGCGATATCGAGTTTACTATCCACTCGAAGGGTGTTATAACTCAATCCAGATTGTTCCATTAGGCCGTATGGATAGTGAGCAAAATCCACCTTCAATGAAGTTCCATCGCCAAAATGAAGCATATAAATATGGACAGGATCCACCAATCGAGTGGTAATTCTTCCGCCTTTTTTGGTAACAATTGAAGTTAAAATTGGTAGCACGTTCTGTGGATCCCACGGATCTCGGGAAAATATATCGATATCTTCACTTTCTCGATGTTCCAGATAATACGAAGCAAGCGCCGTTCCACCAGTAAAGTATCCGTGTGTAGCGATATATGGATCGCAACTTACGGCATCTAAAACAATGGTCTGCTTGTCGGTGAAGTGAGGTATTTTCCCCATAATAGCAATTCATACAGGCTTTTTGCCCGTGGAAACAGCTTTAATTTATCCCAATATTTGCGTACTTCGGATAGTTTTATCTTTTCTCCGGGCTCCGGACCATAATTAATGGTACGCTCAAGGATGAGTAGACGCCCTGATTCTGTCTTTTCTAATTCTTTGCGATCATAGTCCCAAATAAAGGCCATATGGATAGTATAGCACGAGAAGCGAATTAGAAGAATTTACGCTCGAAAAATTATACGAAAAGCCTGAGGGGCATAATCCAATTTTTGTTTCGCGCTCCTCTCTACTCCCCTAATCAGGTCAGATCGATCCACTTCAAACTCTTCCTTTTTTGCTTTCGCACCATCGACTGTCATAGTCAGCTCTGCAATCTCCTTTTCGACTAATTGGACTGCATAATCTGATGCGGGATTTGATCGTAGATCAGATGCTTTTCTGTATTCCTGCAAGACCTCAATTTGAGCTTTAGTTATGCCAAGAAAGCTAAAAAATGCCTCCACGACCAAATGATGACTTTTTGATTCGGGCATATCATCAGGCTTAACTTCTTCTAAATTAAAATCATGTAAAGCCAACAATTCCACGACCCCAAAATAAAATGATCCCTTTGAGATCGTCTCTTCTGGAGATTTTTTTAATTCGGCAATCATATTTTCCTGGAAGCAAAACTGATCAAATTCACTGACAACATCAGTGAATTTGCCATCAGAATGCCTGGAAACATGTTTCAAAGCTCCATCCCTCATGAAGTTGTCCGTAAATTTTCCTTTATATTGTTCCGTTGTTTGTGCAAATTCAAGCCACTGCGTAAGCAAGTCCGCCTTCTGTGCGTCCGCGCAGGCTGCTGCAATACTCATGGCGCAATTTGGCTGATTTTCGAGAAGCTCATGGAGATGGAAAAATACTTCATCCGAAGCAGGCTCTATATCTTTATATATGTCACGAATTTCTATTTGAGGCCGTACAGAAGGCGTTTCATTCATATGCGCCTATTGTAAGAGAGAGAGAGAGAGAGATTTGTCAAGTACTATAAGCTTAGGAAACCACGTCTTTTCCTATTTTGTACACGAGCTCTTCAAAAAAAGATACCAATTCCTGTTTTGTCACAAGTATCTTCATCCGCGGAAATAATTCCAAATGGCGGACCTTCAACAACTCTGAACCTAGTGTGAGCGGTGAAATGGTCATATCAAACTTCTTTTTTACTCCAAAAACGAGCTCATTGAGGGGAATTTGCTGTAGTATAAAAAATAAATCCACAAAATCTTTTGGTTCATTGCGGTCAAAAAGTGCAAAAAGCTTATTAACACTGATATCCAACAAAGAATCGATATGTATTCCATCTTTTTCTAAAAATGTATCTAACCGGATAAACGGATACTTCGTGAATTCTACTTTTAACAATGATTTTGTGTGGAAAGTAAATATATGCCGATCGTATAAATGTTCATAGCTCATTGAAGCTGCTGAAAGTGATTCTTTTATTTGAGTGGCAAATGAAGTCAGGACGGAAAGTGGCGCAGGATCATCGGAAAAAAAATCCAAATCATCACTTTCCCTATGATGAAGATAAAATGCGGAAAGCGCTGTGCCTCCGCTTAAATAATACTGCTTTGATAGCTCAGCATTAGCAGAAAATAACCTAATAACCTGCGACTGATTATCCGTTAAGATTACTGTTTCCATAGAATAAATTTGAGAAATTCTTTTTTCTTCGGATCAATATGAAGATAGGGAAATTGTTTTTTCAATACGGTTTTTTTGATTTTTTTCCCTCCGAGCCCGAAATTAATCATCCGCTCAAGCCTCCAACGAAGCGTCCGCGGAGTTTTTTTAATCGATTTCTTGTCGTAATCCCAAATAAAGGCCATAGATGTAGTATACCCTATTTTATTTCTTCGCTATAAATGGCAAATATGTTTCAGGCGTTATTTTTCCTTTCCAAATCTGCATCTCACGCTCCACCAATTCTGTCAAATTAGAGTATTCGAATTCCTCTTATTTTCCTAAAATCTGCTCATACACCCGCTCATACCCATCTGTCATCGCGATAATGGAAAAATGCTCTACAACGTGCGTACGGGCTTTGACGCATATGTCGCCATACTGATCCGGTGACATATCAATGATCTGTTTTACGCGACGCGCCAAGCCCTCTACCCCTTCGGCTTCGCTCACCAAAAAGCCCGTCCCTTCGGCAATTGTTTCGGAAACGCCACCACGATCATACGAAACTGCGGGCGTGCCACACGCCATAGACTCGACGGGAACCAATCCAAATGGTTCGTTCCATTTGGTCGGAACAAGCGTAACTTTCGCCCCTTGATAGAGAGAGATTATTTGATCGCGATTGGTGTGCTCAATCAGTGTAATTTGATCTCCATCGATGAGGGGTTTAATTCGCTCTTCAAAATAAGATTTCTCCGTAATTTCTCCCGCCATAATCAGTTTTCTTTGAAGCATTCTGGCGACCCGGATGGCATCTTCTGGGCCTTTTTTCTCCGTTACCCTCCCCGCCCAAAAGAGATAGTCACGATTGGAACTGGAATTGGATGGTTTGTATATTGAAGTGTCCACTCCGTTATACACGGTCTCGATAAAATTGACCCCGTCCACCCGCTGTGCGTTACTTATTGAGGTAAACTTCAATTTCTGCCCATACGCCGAAACGATATCCCGTTCTTCCTGTGTATCAAATTGAAATTGACGATGAAACGTATGAACCACAGGAGTTTTGCACGCGACAGAAAACGGCAACGATAAAAACTGCGCATGGGAATGGATAATATCAAATTGATCAGCAAGCTCATATGCACGGGCTACGTGCATAAGCGGGTAAAATGATGCTTGGAGAGCCTCTATCACCTTTCCCTGAAGTCCTAACGCTTTTGGAAGCACGGATTCAAGTTTCGCCGATGTATGGGAATCCCCCGATGCAAATAAGGTAACGTCGTGCCCTCGTTTGACTAGTTCTTCCGTCAGATGATACACGACCCGCTCGGTGCCGGCGTATCCCATCGGAGGAAGTGCAATCCACGGCAAGACAATTTGGGCTATTCGAAGAGAACGCATGCATTCAGTGTATCAAAGCCATGTAAAGTATCAAGGAGACAGTACTAATCCAAACTATTGAGTGTTCTTACTTCTTCTCTTTTCCTCTTGTTCTTTTTTCCACTGGGCAATCTCAGATTTGTGATCATTCCTTCAAATTCTCCATGCTTTTTTCTGCAATTCAAATTTATCTCTTAGCTCCTGAATCTCTACATCTTTTGGATTAATGTTCTTTCCCTGAAACCGATGAAGAAGCGTAACAGCTTCCATCGCATCTGAACTGTAAACGTCTGAAATTGTATCAGCGTTTGCTACCAGATGGACAAACGCAGCCGGATAAATTTTCGAGTAATCAACTAAATCAGCGACATTATGTGTGTGCACACTAAATGCCATACCTCTGAAGCTATTATAATATGGATCAGTTGATTCCAGTTTTTTTGACTTTTTCCATACCTGAAGACCGGTAATGTGATAGCCGATTTTTTCCTCACAATTAAATTGTTTCGCAATTTTCGACTCAGATTGAACGAGCGTCAAATAAAAGGCATGAACCATTTTTCCGAAGAGCTCTCTGTCACCATGAGCAAGAACATATGCACCTTTAAAAAAGGCGTAATAGATCGAATCCGGTGCTCCGCGCAGATATGGCTCAAACAGTCTAAATGTTTTTCCAAATGCCCCTTCTTGCGGCCTGGTAAGCTGATTGGCAATGCGAAATAATGCCTTAAACTCTTTTCGTTCTGATTTTTTGGTTTTAAGCGGTTGCGCTGTATCCCCAACCGCTAGCTCTCCCACATCATGCCCCGTGGATGCTATTGCCTTTACATCTTTTTCCATCGGAGAAAGCAGAGCTTCTTCAGGAATCTTTCCTTTCCAGATCGATGGAGGGTTTTCATTATACTGAGTGCTTGCGCGACTGATGCCATATTGATGTCTCATGTGTTCTCCATTGTTTGTATCCTTCCCTACTCGATGTTGAAATTCTTGCTCAGATGCTCCATCTGGTTTAAAACCCAACCATCGTGTTTTTTGAAACAGCGGATGTGTCACAGGTGAATCTCGAATCAGTAGATATATATCCCGATATGTTTGGGTGTCTCCATCCGGGTAACGGGTCTCTGTTGGAAAACTTGCATAACGATCATTCTCATGTGTCGTATAACTATGGGATTATACTATTGAATTCTCTGCCTGTATATAATCGAGAGAGCACTATAAGAAGAGTCAGGAAAATGCGCATTTATGCGCCTCAGAGATTCTGGTAACTACTGTAGCGATACACTCTTCAAACAGAGTTTGATTTGAAAAAATCTCCAAGAATTTAAAATCGTAGGTGGGGTGATCAGACTGCCGAAACACGTCCAGCTTCTTTTTGGCTTCCATAATCTGATCCAGATTTCTGCCTATCCCCTGCAACATGCGGTACGAACCCTGATCGCCAAGAGGAGAAAAGCTTGCCATAACAGTCGTGCCAAACACAGGATGATCCGCCTCAAACATCTTATACTTATATCCTAACAAAAGATAATCCCTCGCGATGCCCCACTCTGCATGATCTATGCGCACGGCAGCGGCATCAGGAACATCGTGCACATGATGGACAATAATATTCTCGTGAAACGCCAAAGGAAATCCAGCCCTCCAGTATCGGACCGAAAGGTCAGATCCTTCTCCACGCATGTTAAACACCTCCTCATCAAACCCTCCCACTTGCAAAAAAATATCTTTGTAGGTTGCTACATAGCGTGAATACAACGCTTCAACATAGGTCGTATCCTCTTTTTTCACCATACGATCTTCATTGCGTGGTCGATCGTTCATTGTGTCTTTTGGGCCACCTTTCCAGACTACCCGGCCACCAACCATCGCGACCGTAGGATGTAATCGTAAATATTCAATGGTTTCACGGAGGGTATTTTTCTCTACTTCCATGTCACTGTCGCAAAAAATCAGGATCTGATGGGACGCTACTTTTGCGCCTGCATTTTTGTTTTTCGCTATGCCTTCATGATCTGGGCGCACATAGACCACGCGTGATGGGTGATGGGAGATGGGAGATGAGGCATCGGTTGCGGGTTGCGAGTTACGGATCATGGGCTCGATATATTCTTTTTCAATCGCAAGTTTTAGAGAATCATCTGGCGTGGAATCAGATACAATCACTTCCAACTCAAACTCAGTATGAATCCCATCTGAGGCGAACAATAGGCTAAGCGTTTTGAGTGTTTGATCAATACGTTTGTAGGTGGGAACAATGCAGGAAATCGAGATCATGTATTCATCCTATCATATTACTTTTTTGCCAGTTTCCAGAAGTGGTTAAAAATACTTCGTTGCATGTCTGCGATAGCCTCGTTATAGATCTCCACACCCATGACTTCATCCCCGTTCCAGTAAGAAATTGCTACCACATCGTTATAAATCTCCATACCATGGGTAATTGCTAGAATCTTTGGAGAAATCGTTCGCCACTCTCTGTTTGGCCATTCGTCTTTGAAAGGTCCTTTTTGTACATTTCTTGTTTCTAGCAAGTCAGGATGCCGTAATTCCCTATTTTTGACAGCGCTTTTTATATATTCGCTCTCCCAATTCCTGAAAAATGTGTATCCAACCGCTTCTTCCCAAACCGTATGCACATAGGTAAGCTGTTCTCCCTTTGTCCTCATCGTATTCCAGAGCATTTGTCGAAGCCCTTCACGCCCTTTGTAATGCAGAACCTTGGTCGACACCACATCTTGTCGAAGCGAAGTGATTTGATCTGAAAACGCATTGAAAGAACCTGCCAGAGCATCCATGGAGGCTTTTTTTTGCATGACTAACAACCGCATCCGTTCAACCGATGAGGCTCGATACAGCTTAGTCTTGTGCGATAATTCTTCCTCTATAATCCCTTCTCCTACCCACCCCTCGATTGATCGGTATAACTTTGTCCGCTCTATACGCGTCTCGCGGGATATTTGAAGCAAGGTTTGAGGCCCCTTCGCCGCAAGGGTTCTATAGAGCTTAGCTCCCTGAGGGTCGATACCGAGGGATTGAAGATAATTCATAATGTCGTCTTTCATATGTTATTACCTTGAAAAATCACCTTGAAAAGGTTGAACCTTTTCAGGTCGACTCTATCTGCGCCCCGCTTTGCGGGACACATCTGCGTACTATTTTTCTCTCTGAATCGAAAAATATACGCATCTGTGCATATTTTGCACAACTGTTTGTGCAACGTCAAGGGATCAATCATACTGGCACGTATGAACGCAATATTCTACGCATTGACCGCATATTTCGGCTGGGGACTTGGAGACATGACCAGCGCCATTATCAGCCGGCGCATGTCATCATGGAGCCTTACATTTTGGGGGTTTCTGATTCGATTACTACTCTATAGCGCCTGTATTCCGTTTTTCATCTCGGATTTGAGAGGACTTACCCCAACAATCGCATTGATCGCCATAGGTGTCGGATCTGCATCTGCCCTCGGGTACCTTTCATTTTATAAAGCTACAAATCTGACAAATCCGACGTTGGCAGGCGCAATCTCCTGTTCGTGGGGAGCATCTTCTCTTTTATACTCGCTGATTTTCCTTCATGAGACCCCAACATCAACCCAAACCGCGTCACTGATCGTGATATTTATCGGTATTTTGCTCGGAATTTTGCAGACATCAAAAGCTACAACTGGCACTTGGTCAATTTCTATTATGAAGGATAAAGGTATCGGCTATGCATTTCTAAGCCTTCTGCTGTGGGGAATTTGCGGAAGTTTTATAAAAATTCCAATTGCTACAATCGGATGGTTCTGGTCTACCTATGCACTCGTTGTCCCGTTTTTAGCTATCGCACTCTATCAGCTTATTGTTCGAAAAAACCTGCCTGAAAATCCTCTCAAAACAAAAACGAGCATGTTGTTAATCATGTATGCGCTACTGACAGTAGTAGCAGAAAGTTCATTCAATATCGGCATCATTCACGGACATGTATCGGTTGTAGCGCCTATTGCAGGCTCGTATTCAACTTTATATGCAGTGTTATCCTTGCTGTTTTTTAAGGAAAAACTTGGAGCTTTGCAAAAGATTAGTGTCGCGATCACCATCTGTGGTATCGTCCTTCTTTCCTTCGCGTCTATTTAAACAGTTCTAGATCTAGAGATATCGCCTTCTAAAGGCCCATCCCATGCTCTACGATCTGCTGAGATCATCATATCTTCCCTTAAGCTGTAATTCTTCTAACAACTGAGGAAATCTCTCGGGTCCAATAAGATCTTGCAACATAAAGTCAAAATAATCAAAGCGAAAATACCCACTATGTAATTCAAAAAGTGCTATCATCTCTGGTAATAACTCATCTAGACACGTTGGGTCGGCAGTAATAAGTCCATTAAAAATGGGCAATTTTAATCTCCAATCAAAGCCAGGATCATCAAACCATTCACGGATCTTTTTTTGCACTTCGGAATCCGTGTGACTAGCTATAAACCCTACCATGAGAGATTTCGAAGCAAAAATATCTTCCCTCGAATCATCTACTTCAAGAATTTGGATGCATGATGGTATCACCTCGGATGCCTGAATGTTAACGGCGATCTTAACGTCTGTATACAGCGCAACTGGATCTTCCCAATCATGAATCGCGTTCGCGAGAGATTCCCTGACTTTTTGTTGATCCGTGGGTTCGATTGCTTCATATGCATGGACAATCTGCATCTGTATAGATTGATGTGACGATACTTCGCGGGCTCCCAGATCCCAGCCGGGAACCGGATGCAAATTAGCTTGAAACCACGTTGTTAGCTCGTGCAAGCTCTGCTCTCGTAGGAAATCCCTCTGTGCTTCTTGGTGAGATAACATGACTCTCATTCTACTCTAGTGTGTTTTGTTTTCTAGCGCGTCTGGATAGGCAAATTCTATCAATTACTTCAAAGCTAAGCTTTTATCCTGAGTCTGATTTTAAAGCTTAGCTTTGAAATTTTCTAGAGCGTCAGAACAAGCTAAAAATATTCACTATAGAGCTTTTTTCTCCACGTCAGCTTCGTAAGACGAGGTCTTGCAAGGCATCGCCTTTGCGGTTAAGTATTACGGAAGCACCTTTACTTTGAATTCAGTAAATTCTTTTCTCGTAATAGTATCAGTCTCCAAGTCTCGAATTCTTCGCGTATGATCTGAGATATCAGAGCTAAGGTCATCTATTTTTTCCTCAACCCGTACGATATCTGCTTTCAGTTCATTTTTCACAGAATCCAGACCTGATTTCATATCGTCCTTGGTTGGATATTCTTCCAGAGTTTTTGCTATAGCTGACACAATATGCGCAGCCATATCCTCTAAATCTCTTTTCGTTGATGGGGAATCAAGTTGCACATTCTTCTTCATACCACAACCCTACCATGTAAAAAATTTGATTTCAATACGCTACTTTTTCTCCACATATGGCTTGACCATGCGAAGGTATTCTTTGGAGGTAAATGCGTATTTTTTATAGATTGTGGTAAATTGCTCGGCAATCCTGCCCCACGTATATTTTTTAACCACCATATCGTATGACCTGTCCGCCATCTTTTCCCGAAGTTTATCATTTGAAAGGAGTGAATTTACCCTATCTGCAATTTCCTGCGCATTTCGCACGTGGACCAGATACCCATTATACCCGTCTTTGATCAGAGACATCACTCCTCCCGCGCGAGTGGAGATCACGGGAGTTTTTGCGGCCATCGCCTCCAATACCACCAAACCAAGTGGCTCTTTCCATGTTGACGGAGCGACATAGACGTCTGCTCGAGCATAAAACGCTTTATAGCCAATATGACTTCTGGGGCTCATATATCCTAATATTCTGCAGTTTTTTATCTCTAGAGTATCGATAAGTTTTTGTAAATTCTCCCGTTCTGGCCCATCGCCTAGAATTAACACCTCTCCCTGTATCTGTTTGGCGGCACGTATGAGAAAATCCACTCCTTTTTGTGGGGTGAGGCGCCCGGTAAAGAGCACCACCTTTTTCCCTTTCAAGTCGTACTTCTCGTCTATTTCATCGATCGCTTTTTCGTCTCTGACATATTCATCTAGGTAGACTCCCCCAGGGATTGTCCGAAGGCGCCGATCGTACTCTGAACCAAACATTTCCAAAAACCACCTACGCGTGAACGGGCTATTTGCTGTAATCATCGCGGCGACATTAAACGCATCGCGGTTTAACCCAACGAGCCTTTTGTCGCGGTTAAAATAGTGCAGATCACTTCCATGGGTCGTCACGACATACCGAATGCCATACATAATTTTTGCGATACGGGCGACCGGTGGCAAAAACGCTGTATGAAAAGCATGGACAATCTCTGGCTCAAAGTCTTTGACCGCGGCAAGCGTGGCATTTACATACGTGGTGTAAATACGGCCCATTTCTATGCCCGTCATGTCTTCGTATTTTTTAATGTCAGGAAGTTCAGGATTGCCCACAAACACACCCATCTGCGGAGGAGTCACTAGATAATGCTTTATCCCGGGAAGTGTGCGGTGTTCAGGGGAAACGATACACACTTCATTGCCATCTTTGACCATTTCCGCGGCAAGAGCTCGGAGCCAAGCGCCCGAGCCATTCCCCCAGAGCGGAAACATATAGAGGAACATTATTCTCATTGTTTTTACCCGTTGATAGAATTATATCCTATCCGTCAAAAGAGGGATACGTGCATATTCTTGTGTATGGATCCGTATTTACTTACGTGACAATCGGCATATTTATTGCGCCTATCGAAAGATCACTTTTTGAAAACCCGCATTTAACCAATCCTACACTAAAGCTTATCGGTGTTATGGATACACTATTCTTGACTACTAACGTAAAGCCGTCACCTTCTTGTACTAAATTATATACCCAAGGACTCGTTGACCCCGATGCAGTATTTTCATGTACCGACGTAACTTCATTCTGTAATCCAAAGTTAAATTGCGTACTGCTACGACCTTTAGGGCGTATGACTTGTGTATCCACACCAATATACCCACTATCGAGATATCGTATCGTCTTACCATCCTGTAGTGTATGACGAATCATATCATCCGGCGCAATAATGACGAGTGTACGTTCAACTAAACTACGCCCGCAGGCTCTGACCGAAATTGCTTTCACGTTGCCCATCTTTTCCCTTGTACGGGAATCCACCAAATCACCCAACCCTAATGCATCCATAATAGTAAGAATTGCCTCAACTTGCGACGGATCCACCAGTTCTGTGAATTTTCGATTCGATTTGCTGTTTTACTACTGGTTCGACCATTTCCCTTTCAACTGTTCTATGTGCCATATTCTCCCCTTTCATTGAGCAGAAATTTCTACTATTACTGCATCATTATCTCATTTTTCTCAAAAATATGCACCTGTCTATATCAATAGATATCATTCACGGATTACATGCTAGATACGCGGAAGGAGGGAAAAGCGAGTAATCCACACGTCATGGCTCGAGGATCAAGTGCGTGGGCTATTTCTTCATAATGAGACAGAGGGACGAATTTGATGTGCGTCATTCAATTATATTAGACCAATAACCAATAAGCATTTAAAGCGAATCCTCACGCTCGATGGCAATCCAGATTGTCATAATCGTTTTTTGCATCACAGATGAGACTGTATCCAGATAAGCGCAGTTATGAGTCATACTATTTGGATGTATATCGTGCATGACATGACTGATACTGTCATCAGCAAACGATTCAATCGATTCTATAGGACTCGTTGCATCAGACACCCATGACCTCATCCGATCATGACCGAAATATCCGTATAAGAACGCGGCAATCCTCCGTTTCCAAACATGTAAAAGTTTGTCACGCTCAGTAAATATCGGAATTAATCTCATCGTGTAGTAGGCCACATCATATAACCGCGCCTCTTCAGATAAAGACATGGGAAACCCTTTCCAAAAAGTCTCACTATCTCTTGTATCTGAAAACTCGGATCTCAGCTTTATGGTTTGGAAATCTTTCCAAAATTGGGGCAAATATCCCTCCGCTAATATGGTGCCATTATTGTCATGATGCGTTTGATTGTGGATAAAATCTAAATGTGCCACACTCATAACTTCACCGTTTTGATATGAACTGACTATGTCCATATCCAATCCATACAATTCTGAAATCTCAAAAATAGCTGGTGTTTTTATCGTTAATGGATGTTTTGAAATATAGAGTCCAAATCGAGAAGTCGCATCGACTCCACTCCATAATACCTGCGGAACTTCAGCCACAGAACGTAGACTCGCTTTTGCGAATTCAGTAGCTTCCAATTTGTGCTGCAATGACTCTGAGCTGTAAGCTCCAGCAATACATGAATTTCCAATTCTCAAGAATTCACCATTTGGCTGAAAATAACTGCTTCCGATGTGATCGATAGGAAATCCTTTTTGTTTTAACCAATCAATATATCGAAGCTCTGGATTACTAGAGCTAATGGCATACGTGCCTGTTGCACTCAATGATACAAGCCCAATACCATTCACTGAATATATTGTTATCGGATCGTCCGGATGTATAAATTCCAGCATTCTACTCCCTCTGTTCGTATCAATGTGCGTTTGTCTAATTGGTTGCATTCCGGACAGCTTTTTTCCACTCAAAGCATATCGCACGCGATCAATAACATCCTGATCAGATATCGAGACTTTTGCAGAGACCTGTTGCTCTCCTAATTCCCATTTCGGAAACGCTGACACTTCAACCTGTTTATACGGCGAATACGGCATGGTAAAATCCCCTTGCCAAGGTATCGAAAGAGTTAAATCTCCAATTGCAGGATCGAACACAATTCTCTGCTTGCTTAATTGGCGCCAATCACCTTCCAAACGTGAAAAAATTTCCGGATTATGATTCATAATGATACATTATATAATATTTAATAGTAGTAAATACTATTTCAGAAGCCTAGGGAGTACCTCGTGAAGAAAACCATTCAAATATCACTGATTTCAACATGCCATGCTAAGCCTTTATCCTGAGCCTGTCGAAGGATGAATTTAAAGCTATGATTTTAAAGCTTAGCTTTGAAATTTTCTAGCGCGTCAGGACAATCTATCCTGAAGCACCAACCAGACAAATTTGATGAGAGCTAACTGGCGGGTAAACCGCCACGGCTCAAGAATAAGTCTCCAGAGCCATTTAACACCAAGCCCACTCACCCACTTCGGAGCTCGGCTAACTCTACCTGAAATTTCGTCGAGTGAACCACCGACGGACATGAGAACTACACCTTTGTCATTGCGAGGAACGAAGTGACGTGGCAATCTTTTATTTTGAGAGATTGCTTCGCCCCTCCCAGAGGAGACTCGCAATGACAGGGAAAGACTTTCCATAAAAAGCTCTTGCTTCGGAGCGCCGAGAGCGACGAAGACCATGCCGATTCCCTGCTCTTTTAGTAGAGAAGCAATAGTTATAAAATAGTCATCTACGCCTGAATACGGTATTTTGTATTGTGTATTTTGTATAGTGTATTGAAAGAATTTGTCATTTTCTTGTGAAACATGCTTCATACGCAATATTTGAGAATCTCCACTTGATTCAGATCTATCTTGCGCTCCAATTTCAAAAATCGGTGCATCCATGGCAATACCCATGAGATCAGGGTGACGCTGTCGTAAGCACTCAAAAGCTTCGAGTGCTACTTTTTCCTTACCACCAATAAGAGCTATTGGGACGTGACGTTTTGCGGATACTGCAACTAATTCCTCCATGAATTCCACGCCGGGAACGCTTTTTGAAATCCGTGATGCACTGACGCTTTGATGCTTTGACGCCAAAAAATTGCTCGCCCACACGATTCCGACACCATCGGGGATTGCTACATCGGCCCGATTGAGAACATCTGCAAATTTAGGATGATCATTTGCATAGACGATTTGCTCGGGGTTTGGCGTCACAATACTGACATTATTTTTCGCAATTTTGGAGTCAGAATCCATGAACCATGAACCATCAGCCATGAACTTTTCCAACTCCTCTAGGATTTCTTTTTTAGGAGAATTTGTGATATTTATTCCCCGTATATTTACCGTATGAAGACTCATAATTTTTATTTTTGGATGTGTGTTTTTGGATTTTAGATCTGTATTATAACACTCTAGGCTATATTTTCAGATTGTAGACAAAATATATTTTGTAACATATTTTCGTCGCTATTGCTCTATTATAAGTCCATGCTTGGATCTTGGATCTTTAATTATCATCTCTCCCTAACCTCTAAACTCTAAACCTCTAAGCTACTAAGCTATTACTTCCGATTAATACTTCTTCTGTACAACTCTATATTTTCTATCGCAACACCTGTCCCACGGACAACACACAACAGTGGATCTTCGGCAACATGACACACGACACCGGTCATTTGCGTCATAAGCTTATCAAGATTTGTCAGCATGCTGGTCCCACCTGCCATGACTATTCCTTTGTCAATAATATCTGCGGCGAGCTCTGGTGGTGTATCTTCGAGCACCGCCTTTACCGCTCCGATAATGTGTTGCAAGGCGCTAGAAATGGCTTCAGCAACTTCCCACCTCGAAAGCTCGAGCATACGCGGGAGACCGGAGATCGCGTCTCTTCCACGGATTTCCATGGTGTCTTGCTTTTCTTTCGTTGTCATCCCCGACTCGATCGGGGATCGTTTTTTTTCCATTGCTTGTTCCGCTTTGCTGATTCCTGCCTTCGCAGGGGCGACAGGAGCAGAATGGTCAACCAACAGCGCATCTCCGAGTGTGATCTTTACCTGCTCGGCCATGCGCTCTCCAATGATCAGATTGTATTTTTTCTTGATATAGAGGGCTATCGCTTCATCTAATTTGTTTCCGGCCACACGAGCGCTTTTATGGACTACGACGCCTCCCAATGACACCACTGCAGCCTCGGTTGACCCACCGCCGATGTCGACGATCATATGACCCGACGCCTGGGCGATAGGAATCTTTGCTCCGATGGCGGCGGCAAGCGGTTCTTCGATCAGATAGGCAACTTTTGCTCCTGCGGAAAGCGTAGCATCGAGGACCGCGCGACGCTCTACCTGGGTAACGCCACTGGGAACACAGATCATCACTTCTGGCTTAAACAGACGGTTTCGCCCGGCAGCACGGTCTAGTAGATATGACAAAAGAGCCTCTGTGATGCGATAATCTGCAATAACCCCATCTCGCATTGGGCGCGTGGCAACGATGTTTCCGGGGGTTCTCCCGAGCATCTCTTTGGCTTCATTCCCGACGGCAACAACGCGATTATCATCTACCGTTACAGCCACAACCGTCGGCTCGTTCATAACCACGCCTTCACCGGCCAACCATACCACAGAATTCGCTGTGCCTAAATCGATGCCGATACGTTTGGTAAATTGGGAGAAAAAGCTCATACTGGTAAATCTGTTGTACAGTATTCTTTTTTGTCATCCCCGACCCGCCTCGCTAGGCGTAGCCTTTGGCGAGGTCTGGACCAGGGATCCATCATAAATCTGATCTGGATTCCCGCCTTCGCGGGAATGACATTGTAATAGCATTTTAGCACACATCGCGCTATACTATACAGGACATGACGACGAGAAAATTACAGAAATATCGACCTATTCTTATATCTTTTGTTACCTTTTGTTCTATTCTAGGAGTTTCCGCAGGTGTTATCGCCTATGGCAGAGGCTATAGAATAGATATTAATAAAAGCTCACTCAAACCAACTGGGCTTTTGTCTACCATCAGCGATCCCGTCGGAGCACAGGTATTTATCGAAGGAAAACTAAAAACGGCAACCAACGGGTCTGTCGCTATAGAACCTGGCTGGTATACCGTGACGATTTCTAAAGAAGGATATATTTCTTGGCAGAAAAAAATTCGCGTGCAAGGAGAAGTTGTTTCAAAAACAGATGCAGTGTTGTTTCCAAGCAACCCAAGCCTCTCCCCCCTCACAAATCTCGGGGTAGAACGACCAATCCTTTCTCCTGATGGAAACAAGATTGCTTACATCGTGCCTCTTTCACATCTTGAACCAAGCCTGCAAAAGAAAGCAGGACTTTGGGTATATACGTTATCCGAAGGACCTCTGGGAAGAAACCGGGATCCGATACAGATAGCACCACTTACAGATGGGATAGATATAGAAAAAGCCGAGATTATCTGGTCCCCTGACTCTACACAAATCCTTGTGCATAACACCATCATTTATCATCTCTATTCACTCAATAAGTTAGGAACATATACAGACGCAACTCTTTCCAATGAATCCCTCCTTGCGGAATGGTCTGACGAACGCACAGTCAAAGAACAACAAAAACTGGAAGCATTTCACCAACAAATTATCGATGTGGCAACAGCGAGTGCGAGGATTATCTCTTTTTCCCCTGATGAGACAAAGATTTTGTATGAAGCGACCGCGAGTGCAACACTACCAATTACTATCAATCCACCTCTTATCGGATCAAACCCTACTTCTGAAGACCGAAACATACTCCCGGGGAAAATTTATGTCTATGACAGTAAAGAAGATAAAAACTATTTGTTGTTAGACCTCAAAGAAATCAAAGTCCCAACGGCATCCCCAATACCGACGTCACCAGTTAAAACTATATCAAAGCCAATACAAAAGCCCATAATCGCTCCCCCAGTTCGCATAGATGAATTTATCCACTGGTTCCCAAGTAGTCGCCACATTATCCTGACTCTTGAAGGAAAAATAGACATACTAGAATATGATCGGACAAACTGGGCAACGATTTACTCCGGACCATTTGTCGATGGGTTTGTAGCACCCTGGAGTAACGGCAGTCGCGTCATCATTATGACGAACTTAAATGGAAACGCTGCTACGTTGCCAAATCTCTATACCGTAAATTTACGATAAGTATGTGTCGCAGTGGCGGGAGTTGACCTAGACCTCGCAGTGTAATGCTTCTGTGTCCCCGATAGGAATCGAACCTATATCGGAGGTTTAGGAAACCTCTACTCTATCCGTTGAGCTACGGGGACGATACTGGCATTATAAGTCACTTACGCTACTTAAGTCACTTAACAAACTTTTGCCTTGCAGATAATCGTCTTTTAAACAAATTCTCCGTAAATCCTCCTTTTTCCAGAAAATCTTTTTCTGCACGGGTAATTTGCTTTGAAAGAAGATAGGTTGCAACATGACACAATGTGAGTAGTAAATTTGCGGCGACTTCTGCTTTTTCTGGGAGCTTTGGTTTTTCTATTAAGTCACCTAAGTCACTTAAGTTATTTAAGTGACTTATTCTATAAATATAGTGTTGTAGTCTTGCAACTTTATCGTCAGTTTTTGGCCAAATCGGTAAATTTTTAATCCTGAGAAAATCTTCATAATCCGCCAGTAATTCATCAAGTGATGCTTTCGCCACGCCTAACAGCTTAATCTCTCCCTTTTTACTTGTCTGACTTTGACCTACTCCTTCAATAATATTTTGTTTTCCTGACCTTGCAGCCTGTTCCATTTGTTCCCGAGTGCGTTTACTTTTATATTCAGAAACAAACACCTCACAAAATGAAAATGTGAGATCATAAATGATCTCAGAATATCTATGTGTCAGAAGATATTTATACTTTGGCAGACTCATAAGTTCTTAAGAATCTTAAGTGACTTAAGTTACTTATCAAATTCTATCATGGAAATGGTAAAATGCGATTATTCGGGGTGTAGTTGCCATTGGTAGTCGCCTCACCGGCGACCCGTCAATGAGGCGGGAGCAGCACGGTTCGTATTTTGAAAAATCTGTCGGGGTGTAGCTCAGTTGGTAGAGCGCACGGTTCGGGACCGTGAGGTCGTGGGTTCAACTCCCGCCACTCCGACAGTTTTTTCAATAACAATAGAGATGTGTTGTCGTGGGTTTCTTGCATCACTTGCCAAATCCGTAGATTTGGCAATAGTGTGCGGGATCCTGATCGTCTATGCTAAATGAAATTTGAATGACGTCGCCACTCCGACGATATATACAACGTCGCATGCGTATGCTAAAATAGCCTATATGAAACTATCTTTTGCTTCCAAAAACGCACCACCAGAAGAACCGCCAAAGCCAGACGTGATCCTCGCATCACAATCCATTGGCCGAAAAATGCTACTCGAAAAGCTCGGCGTTCGCTTTCGCGTCGTCGTTGCCCGCGTTGATGAAGATGCAATTGTCGACAAAAAACCGGAAATTACGATCAAAAAAAGAGCAGCAGCAAAGGCTCTTGAAGTACTTTCACACCCACGGGTGTACAGCATCCCAGAAGAGCGAGAATCCCTGATTATCGCAGCCGATTCTATGGCAGTGTTGGGCGCAAAAGTATTTGGAAAATCTATCGACCGCGAAGATACAAAACAAATGTTGACGGCTCTGATGGGCAAAACACATGAGTTTGTTACAGCAGTCAATATCATCCTCGTCCAAGAAGGAAAAGTGAAAAAGACATGGGAAAAGACCGTGATTACCAAGGTTACGTTCCGAAAAATGACCGGACCTGAGGTAGAAAGCTACGTAAGTCGCTTTGACTTCACGCGATTTGCAGGTGGCTATGCGCTTAATGAAGCGCCTTGGGATTTGGTGACAAAGGTTGATGGAAGTTACACCAACGTCATTGGACTACCGTTTGAGGTAGTCTTGCCGATCTTGCGATCACTCAAGATCATCATCTAATACATGCCAGAGCAAAGCTCTCTTGCGGAACAGTTTCCCCTAGAACGGAAACCACATTATCCGTATCAAATCGAAAAGGATTTGGAAAAAATGGGCACCACATTGTTCACACAAACAATGGCGTCTGTCCGAGACAACCCCAAAATCACCCCATCTCTCCTCGAGGTCTTTGCAAAAAATACGGATAGCATTGCAACCATTTTACTGCATTCTAGGAGATCCGTTCCTATCGACCTCCCACAAGTTCTCAACCTTAAGAAAACTCGTGGCATCAAACGAACGATAACAGATGCGGACGTTAATATTCCCTCCTTCGGACATATTGTGACAAATGACAAAACATTACTGTCCATACCAGGCAAGAAATGGGTATCTCCAGTAACATCAGTTGCTATGGCTCCTTTTGAGGTATGGAAAGTTGCCCCTGGAAAAGCCGCAGGAGACAATGCGCTATTTTTTGGAGCGATCGTTGTTTTTGACACTCCCTATATCGAAAATATGCATCATGGAAAACAAAAAAACTCATCTCTCACCTGCCGAGTGAGACGCACGACGCAAGTCTTTTGGGACCCAGAAACAGCAATCCCCTATTTTAAAAATATCGATGATAAATTCGTCAAAAGCATAACCCAAGCATATGAGCGCATGAGATCTCAATTACAAAATGTGCTATTGACCCCTTTTGAAACATCACCTAATAGATAGGATGGGCGCGCCGTTGCAGAACGGAACATTCACACGCTTGAAGCGAACTAGTGAGGCTAGTAGTTTCAACGATCTTTGTGTACAATCGAAAGATGAATGCAGTTTTCAGTAGAATTGAAAAATCCAAGGCACTCAGCCAGCTCGTCCCGCTTGTCCTTACTGTTGTTGTGCTTTTGGTCCTCATTTTTTCCCTCCATGGAGCCCTAGTATTTTTTAACCTCTTTCCCGTTCGAGAACTCATAGACATGAATATCCGCTGGGTTGATGTAGCCATCGGCATTACCATTTACCTCAAAACGTCTATCGATTTTGCTATTTTTATGGGTCGACTCATGACCACCAACACGGGATGGAAAAACCGCGTCGCCATAGAAATCGGCACAGCGACTGGTAATGCACTAGGAACAATAGCGATCATTGGGCTGTGGGTACTATTTAAGGATGTCCACCTGCTTCTTGCGCTTATGGTTGCCTTGGCTGCGATAGTATTGTTTGAACTTGCGCATGGGTCACTCGAACACTTTGAGTCGTGGGAAAAGGGACAAGGCGCAGGCAAGAAATTGATCTACCGCACCCTTGCAGGATTTTTGGGAGTAGTTAACAAACTCACGGAGCCGATCCTCTCTCGAATCATGCCAAACCTCGGAGAGAAGCTGAAAGGAAAAGGTACGTTATCATGGAAACAACTACTCGTATTTTCCGCTTCTGTCCCTTTTATCCTGGGGCTCGACGATTTTGCAGGGTATGTCCCATTGTTTAGCGTCGTCAACGTCTACGGATTTGCCATTGGCGTTATTTCTGCCCATACGATCCTCAATATTTCTCTCTTTTTATCGCCAAATAGGACAATCAAAATGGTGAAAAATGAGTATATTTCATTTGCAGGAACCATCGCCTTCATTGGCCTCGCGTTTTACGGACTCTTTGAGAGTGGACGGATTATCCTTGAAATGTTCCACTAAAAAGATAGAGTATGCAGTTTTTCGAAAATTGAATCCATAAAAACCCCGGGAATTTATAGCCTCTGTATCATCTTATAGTTGACATTGGTCACATCTTTACGCTATCATGTTGTCAGTATATGAACAATATGTCCAATCGACTTTTTGCCGTTAAACTTATTACCCTTCATTGGAAAGGGGCGGTTGTGTGTTGAAAATATAAACATATTTTTCAATAGCACACAACCCCGCCAAGCGGGGTTTTTTTTATATACACTATGAAAGAACAAAAGAAACGATCCTATCTAACTTTCGAGGCTGAAAAAAACTGTAAGCAGTCTTTTGTATTAATCAGTACGGGGTCATATACGATTGATCGTACCCGGCCTGATGTACCGTATAGTCTGATAGGACGAAAATCAGGATCTGTATGGGAGTGCACCATCATATTTGAAAAGTTAGACGAAGAGGATATTTTACTTGTGGGTGTCGACGTTGAAGAGTGTAAGTGGAAGAGTGTGGATTTAGTTCCAGGGCTCCCTGATGATATCATTAGCCGATTTGACCCTACATACAAGCCTGACTTGAATGTAGTAAAACAGGCAGAATCAGCCCGTAAGAATGGATAGAAGTCGAGCACGAATACCTAACAAGAAACATCCCTGAACTGCGCAAAGGAATGCGTCGATGCCTACTACCTCATCAAGGTAGAGCAATTTCCTTGTAGAGAGCAAAGGGTCCCAGAACCAGAACATCGATTCCCTACAGCGCTACTCCTGCTCGATCTTTCTGTGATAGATTTCATATTCTCTCGGGGTCATCCAAATAGAAATAGTCGCTCCCTTCGTTTCCCCGGTTTTAAAATCTACCGTATAATTTATATCCGTGTGCAGTGAGTGGATATTTATTCCCATTTTTGCAATTTTTTCCGTTATTTTTGAAAGCACCCCTGTCCCATCTGAAACCGTGATAATAACCTCCCGTAATTCATGCTGTTGTTTATACAACTCTTTCACAACATCCCACACGAGCGATGATTGTCCAGAATCTATAGGAATTTCACCGAGTGCTGTCTTTATAAGTAACGAAATAAGCCTCTTATTTTTAATATTTTTTGCATACTTTGAGACCGGAAGATGCTCAAAAAGCATGTGAGCCTTTTCGATATCTACAGCTAATTTCTCTTCTGCCCCAGACGTCTTTGCATAGGTGGCATATAACCGTTCTATTTTCTTTCTGCCATAGTTTATGGCATTTTGAATATGGGTTTCCCTATCTGTACTGCCATTTGCCATTTGTGACTTTATATAGTGCAAAATCTGATCCCGCCCGTGCTGTGTATGCACATCGTCCAATGAAAAGACCGTAAGCGTCGGACTAGGAGCATCATACTCAATTTTATATCTAGCACCCATTACTACTTCTGCACCAAATCGCTCTGATTTCCACTCGCCATCCGAGCTTTGTATGAATATGGTGTGTACATTTGCATATGTATCGCTATCTCCATGTGCCAGAGCCAGATCAAGAGCTGTGGAGTGAGAGGGTAACACCACCTCTCCCCCGCCCTCAATGAGGACAGTGGTCGTACCCCGGATGAGACAGTCTTTAATATTCTGCAACAATTTATACCCCGATACGCCAGCGCGTGTGTAATATTCAAACATCTTCTTAAATTCTTCACTTTTTTGGATGGCAAACGCTCCGAGGATCGCCCTACGGTGATCTTTTGAGGTAATATCAGAAATGCTGGAAAGCCATTTAGCCTCGTCACTTGCCGTTGCAAATCTCAATCGAACAGGAACCCCCCGTATTTCTATGTCTATATGCATAGTCCGTTCTACCCCGGTCGTCATCTGCTCTAAAAAATTATTATACTCTTGCTGAGTGATGAGATTTTTACGCAACAGCTGTTTTACGAATGGGTACGACACATGATCAAATATTCCCTCTGAGGAATATGCAAGGTGTGACGCCTTTTCGTCGGCTATTATCGTCATAAATGCCGGGATCCAGGCCGAGGAGAATTTTGCTACCTGTCCTTTTGTAATCATATACGCATCTGCTTTGGTCGGACGGCGAGTTTTCGATCCAATCTGATTATTTGCTTTCGAAAAAGATTGTGCTTCCTCTTCAAGCAGTTCTAACGCGATATCATATTCTTTGGTCGTATATTTAAACCCTGATGCCCGCGTGTTTTTCATCAATTTATCCAAACAGGCATCACTGAGTATTTGTGCTTTATGATGCCATCCGAAACCTATCGCAAGTGGCCAGTAGTATTTCATGGTTTCTGTTGCCTTGGATTGTACCTTTCGTGCACCCATCTTTCCGCTCGTTTCAAAATAATGTATCCGATCGTCGAGTTTTATCGCGATGGACTCCGGATCGTATTGCACTAATTCATATAAACGTTTGTGCGTTTCCAGGGCATTATCACGATCTTGATAATTAGTTTTGAGCTTTGAAAGTAACTGAACAGTATGGGCAATTTTTGAATCATATCCACCAAACAGAGAGAACAACATTTCTTCGGTAATTTGATATCCATTTTCATTTTCTTTTGTATCCTCTATTGCGTCATGAAGAAGTCTTTTTATAATCTGGGCCGGTGATTCTCCAGTGCTAGCGCCTGCGATCGCCACGCTGTACAAATGCGTTGCCCAGGCTTTTTTATCGAAGCGGGTTTTTTGTTTATGGACGATCTTCCATTCAAGAGACTCGAGCATAACCATCTCCGCAAGCTGGATATATCTCATGTCCCGCGTAGACCACCCCGAGGATTCCTTGTGTTCGTACAGAATCGCCTGAAGTGACTGGCACTCCGGGGAAAATGACTCTGTTGCTACAGGCGCAAAATCGAATCGGTATTTTTCGCTATAATATCGCTCGTCAGAGAATGAATATTTTTGTGTTTCTCCCGCTCTTTCAAAAGACACCATAATGGATCAAATTGTATCATATTGGATTCTCCACCGCCAACTACAAGACCTGATCAAATAACTAAAAACAGCAGGCCTACTGTGTGCTTTTTGATCCAAAAACTACGTATCAGCGATGTGCGGATTATACGTGGCTATTTTTTAAAATAGCTCTGATGGCGAGAACAGCAACCCGATCTCTTTGGCCGCCGCTTCAGGAGAATCGCTTCGATGCACGACGTTGTGCGCTTTGCTTTCTCCAAATGCCTTGCGGATCGTGCCTTCTGGGTTCACAGCAGGGTCTGTAGGACCACAGAGATCAAATACCTTCTGGATTGCCCCTTCTCCTTCAAGCACCATGGCTACCACTGGCGTGATGGTCATATCGGTGACAATAGATGGATAAAATGGTTTATCGGCGATATGTGCGTACCAAATATCGAGAATTTCTTTTGTGAGCTTTGAAAGCTTCAACGCTTTGATAGAAAGACCCGCTCGCTCAAATCGTTCGATGATCTGACCTACGACCTTTTTTTGAAATCCGTCCGGCTTGATAAGTACTACTGTTTGTTCGATCATGGAAATACCCTCCTTAAATAAATAGACTATTAGTGTATCATTTTTGCGCTATATACACATCAGGACAGTTATGTTGCACGCCACGCTCCCCGCAAATGCGAATTGTCAGGTAATCAGACCCAAATCCCACTACACAACGTATTATCGACTGTGAGCTTCAGAAAAAATTTTGTGACAGCTCTCGCCAGAGAATAGGAATTATTGTAATCTTCGAGGGGATAACTCTGTCATTATTGGAAATAGATGCTCTTGAACACGAGGAGCAAGGGTAAAAATCCGTTCAAATGTTTGATCAACATCCGCCAGAGTAATGCCTTCACTCGGCCATACCGTACTCCAGAGGCGAAGATCAAGCTCTGCTGGACTATTCGGAATTTTTTCTGCCGTAATAATAAAATCCTGACTGTCTGGAAAAGCACGATGGGTTCGATAGGTCATAAAACTAATATCTCTCCAATCGATAAACCATGTACCCGTGTGTATAGTTTGAAGTGAAATGCTCATATTTATCCGTGGATCGTCCTCCGCCGTCTCGAGTATATACTCCAGATTGAAAGGAAATCCTCCCTCAAACATTCCAGAGAACTCTACACCTGTAACATTTCTATGTTGGTTCATCCATTGAATCGTAGGAAAACGATCATGCAAATCGAGAACATGCGCCATAAATACTTCGTATGTTACCTGATGATTTGGTCCGTACGTAGCTTCTTCTGCGTGAGTCATATGAACATGAATTATATACCCATATAGGCTATCAGAACAACACAAACTAGATTGACCATCTGTACGCAGGATATCTATACCCAAGTATTGTAGCTCTAGCTATTTCATCAAGACACCAGAGTGATACATCTGCAAACGTTTTGAAATTTTTACTTCACGCAGTATACTACCCACTACCATGGTAGAAAAACCAACATCAAGACCACCGTATATTGAGGTCGGACTAGAAACGCAAATCCTGATGAGAGAGGGGCAAAACATCGCTGATCAGTCGCCGTTCCATCTGCTCTCTCGCGAAATCGGACTTCCAGATGATTTTTTTATTGAAGATTTTATGGCAGGACGCGGGGCATTTGTACGTTGTTTGGTTTTAGAAAAGCATAATTGGCTTCAGTCCTGGAAATTCGCACCACTGACGCATGTAGCTCCATTTGTAAATCGTAAATATCACACATCGACACTAGAAGTTTTCCATCAAGCCGGTGTTCAATTTATCGATTCGTTTGCCTATTTGAAAAAATATCTGGAAGATAGTTGGGCAATAAAATTATATGACGTTCATGGAAAGCCAAAACCAGACCATCCCGCTACAAAAATGGTATATCCTCGATTCACATTCGCCGGATTTCAAGCTAAGGAACGAGGAGACCTGTATGCGGGACTCGAAGAAGTACTTCCAGTTGCGTTTGAAACGAGCGAAAGTTTAGCCGCTTTTTTTGCTGGACAGGGAAAAAGATCGGTAAATACACAGTTCCGTGTGCGACGAGAATATACAGGAAATAATGGATAACGAGATTTTAGCTATGCCGTTGCAATATACATATCTTGATATACCTTCGTGTGTATGCCAACATCTGTTTTCTTTGAAAATTCTAAATATTGTCTACCATACTCACCTTTGATTGCACGTGATAAACGACTAAATAACAGCAAGTCCTGCCTCTCATATTCTCTCTCTGATTCGTCATGAATTAATCGCGCGGTCTCATCGGTTATTGGAACAATATGTGCATCTGCTACTCTATGATATGAAACTGAACTGAATCCAACACGCAGTAGCAATTCCGGAATAGAAATATTCCATATCTCCCAGGGAAATTTCCGATATCCATGAGAGATATGATTTGTCTGCAGTATCAGCACGCCCCCATCTTTGAGCGCCGATCGGTCAGCTTCAAATGCTTGAAACAATAATTCCTCACGAATATCGGCATAACGATCATCTTCGGCGATGACAAATCCTGTCGTGCCACGATCCATGATGACATCCGCTTTTTGTTGATCTGGCAATTCTATATGCAACACACCCTGAGCCGGACCCAGCCAGATCGGCTCTCGCAAATGCATGGCAAATTGATCACGCAACTCATGAATTTGCGCAATGTACTTGTCTATATTTCCTGTTGTTTCCATATCAACAGGACCAACCACCTTCCAAACATCTTCCTCTTTTATTGGATGAGAGTCTGATCGCGGATCTGCAATATACAAAAAATCTGGATCTAAGACTGAGGCCTCTAATACTGTTGCGTCAGATTCTAGGTTATTCGGACCTAATGAAACTACCACCTTCCCTGGATTAATATATTCGCGATACACTTGCCAGGCATCAGTATAGACAGCTTTGTGCTCAAGTTCAGTACGCCCCATATAATCGGCTCATTATATAGTTGAATTCAGGATACTGCAAAGTGCGCTGTGCTAGACAGGGATTTTCACGTACTTCGATGGTCCGTATTATAGCGTGAGAAGTTGCTTGAGATTCTCATCTATTGGCTTGTTCCATACCACCGCCAAATTGAGGTTTTTTTGTATACAGTATTTTTTCACTAGACTGTTTATATCGTCTATTTTTATGACTTCTATTTTCTTTTCATAGTCGTTAAGAGTCAAAACGGGCTCGTTAAACACCTCTTGTCTGCCGTAAAATTCACCTAAAAATTCTGGGTCCTCGCTTTTGAATGCCAACATAGTTTTTAACCGTTTTTTGGCAACGTTCAATTCTTCCTCCGTCACTCCTTTTGCTACAGCGAGGGAAACCTCGTGCAATATCGCTTGTATGGCCTCTTCGACTTTATTGGTCGCAACGCCCGCATAGATAGACCAATATCCTACATCTGTCCATGCGTCAGACGAGCTTCGGACGTGATAGCACAACCCGCGCTTTTCCCTGACTTCTTTAAACAATCGAGAGGTAAATGACACTCCCATGATGAGATTAAACAAGCCCCATGCAAATCTGTCCTCACTGCCACGGGCAAATGCACGGATGCCAAGATTTATATGTGCCTGTTGTGCATCGGGTTTTGTCACAACCACAACCTTCGGACCATCCTGAGCATCGTTTGCCACTTTTTCCAGTGCAGGAGTTTTTTCTGCTTTCAGCGCTCCGAACCATTCCTCTGCCTTGCTTTTCACGTGCTCCTTGTCGCTAATTTTCCCTGCTATCACGACCACCATTTTTTCTGGTTTATACCATGCGCTGTGATACTGTCGGAGCGTTGAGGCGTCGGAGTTTTTTAAACTATCTACTTCGCCGATAATCCGCATTCCGAGCTTGGAATCTGGATACATCATGCTATGAAACGCCTCTCCTACTTTTGCCGATGGCTCATCGTCGTAGCGCTTCATTTCCTCTAAAATCACATCACGTTCTTTATCTATATACTGCTGTTCGAGCCGTGGGTAGAGCGCGAGTTCTTTATTTATATCTAGCGCCAATTCCCAATCCTCGCCTAAGACTTTGTTATGATAATTTGTAATATCAATATCGGTATAGGCGTTTTGGAGCCCACCTGCGCGCTCTATCGTGCTTACATCATCGGTAGTTGGATATTTTTCCGTGCCTTTAAACACCATGTGCTCTAGAAAATGAGAAACACCATTGATCTCTGGGGTCTCGTATCTACTCCCTACCCCGACCATAACAGAGGTGGCGACACTGTTGACGCCTTCCATCGGGATCAGAATTACGCGTGTGCCATTGGCAAAGACTGTTTTTTCGTACGGCAAAGCGGAAGATGTAGTATCCATAGAATCGTATCGTAACAAACTTAGACGTTGCCCGCCAGTGTTTAAAACGTATGATACCCGTATAATTCCTCAGTTCCTGGCCGAGGTTGCAGTCGTAGCAATGCACGAATATCTTCTTCTGGCGTACGAGAATAATACATTGCAGTAGCGTTAAAATTAAGTATGACGTCATATCCATTCCCAAGTTTTCCTGAGCGTAGCGCTTGTTCAAACATATATGGCACATGAGTAATCAACTTCGGATTTGTGTATATATTGACGCTCGTCTGTAATTCACGCAAATGTTTTCTAGCCCCAGGAGACAACTTAAAATATTGTTGGACTTCGCTAAGCAACGTCCCGATCGTATGATAGTTAACAGGATCACAGATCACATAATCAGATACAACCTGATACACGACAGCTTTCGGACCAAAAACACTTAATCCGGGACCGATCTCCAACACCTTCAAATTACCCCCAAATTTCCCTTTCAACATATCACTCGCAGGGAAGGCTCCATCATATTCAGCTTCAGCCCGATCAGAGATCGCTTCTTCATTCCCCGGTCTACTAACATTCACCACATAAATCTTATCTTCATCTACTGTGCAACGATAGTCACCTAACACCAGTGATTCCGCTTGTTCATTAAATATAAATTCATTTTCACTCATACCCGTATGATGCCAAAAGTACAGACAACGTGCAAACCGATCCGATCATATCATGCCGGATACCCACTCTTTCACAGCAACAAGAGATGGGTCTATGGCGCGGGACATATGCAAACAGAATACAAGAGCATGGTGTCATTTATTTACATACATAAGAAATACTACTGCTACCGTAAAACGGTACACATTAAGATATGCATGACCTCTTTAAAAATTGACGCTTGGCAGAACAATCCATCTCCCACGCATTTTCTCATTCACTAACCCCTTCTTATACTCCCGCCTATAGCAACTTCCGCTATCCTGGACTATCCTTCCCCCAGTAGTTCATTCGCTATTTTGATTCATCTGAAACACCAGAAGATCACACCCGCATCCACCCCCTCTCCCACTTGCTCCCATCTCGTCACCCAATCATCTCCCAATCAATAACAGAATATAATTTGTAAATCCATGCAATTGCACAGATTTACAAATTCTATTTTTACCTGAGTACGGAGTGGAGGGATACGGATAAAGGCGATTTTATCTAATACCTCTCGAGATCATACGCCTCGTCACTCGTATAGTCTCACGTATACATGAGGGAGAGAATTATTTACAACGTCGCTCGATCTCAGCGTCGCACATGAAAGTACCGACGCAGATCTTCATCATTTTCCAGCGATTCTACGACTGCATACTTCACACTATGTGGCATCTCGTACACCTCCCGCAAAAATTTTATTTGCTTTTCACACGGATAGGGATACACGTAGACGCTTTTTTGCATGCAAAAAAATCCCATATACAGAAGTTTTTCTCTAAAATGATTCCGGGCTTTATGCGTCGTGGGGATATCAAAAAAAATCATGCGCCAACGCCCATCCCATTCTGTCGGAGTTTCAACTGTCATTGCTTCCAGATCATATTGAAGTGTATCGCGACGACCTTTTTCTGTGATTACTACCGTATAGCCATCACTCGATTCTCTGACGTCTACTAATCCTTTTCTCCATAATTTCATCGTATGCCGATGAATTGAGGATGGATAATACTCATTCCACGTATTTTGGCCTGACAAAAGAGGCTTAAATATCTTTTGAGAATTTGGAAAAGCGAGCATCATAGTGAGCCCGATCCCCGATTTCAGAAGGCCTAATAGTTCGTCCCTACCGATATGTTCTTTCACCAGTTTTTTGCTGGTTTTATGTCTGCCCATAGTCAAAATGGTAGTGCAGAAACTTTCCCTACCTACAGTTATATCGCTAAATATTTCGTTTGTAAATCTGTGCAATTGCACGGATTTACAAAATGTATTTATAAACAGTGTGGGATGGCTCCAACCATAGAGAATTGTTGGTGGAGATTACTGTGATGGAGATTACTGCGGAGGAGATTACTGCGGAGGAGATTACTGCGGAGGAGATTACTGTGATGGAGATTACTGCGGAGGAGATTACTGTGGTGGAGAGTACTGTGGTGGAGAGTACTGTGGTGGAGAGTACTGTGGTGGAGAGTACTGTGGTG
>CAYHHA010000005.1:0-30680 GCA_964356315.1 uncultured Gammaproteobacteria bacterium | reverse complement strand
GAGAGTAATATCAGTGAATTGTTCTTCTATCATGAAGATCCTATCAATGAAAACTGACATAAATATTGATTCGTTGCAGGCAAGACCCCTTGCGTTTCGCGCCGTGAGATCGTACAATTTGCGGTATTCTATGGCTACTCAAGAAGACTTACCTGATTATAGTGGGATGGGGACATTCCCCCTCCCAGTGCAACCTGATAGATTTGGAGGGACGTCGAGTCCAGCGTTATATGTAGAGAGCGACTCAGAACAAATAACATACTCTGGCATGCTCAAGGATGAAACGTATTTTGAACTCACTGAGCATCCTATTTCAGGCGAAACTGAGGTAACTGTAGACACGCAATTCGGATCTGTTCCTCTACTCTTTGGAAATCAAGATAGCCTAACAAACATAGTTATAGACCCGTTTACTGCGATACTCAATTTGATTGATAGAATCGAAACAGATGAGGTAAATGAGAGATGGCCAGAGTATCTCCGGAAAAAAATACAAAATGCCCCACAATATGTCGTTGAAATTCTTCCTGAACGAGCCCAAGTCGTGGTTGATTATGACCCTGAAAGCGAAGGTGAATCTGATGAATCGACCGCACTTTTTGCTTTGGAACCTTCTGAGGACAATTCACTCTATTGGTCTACCTATCTTGATGAAGAAGAGGAGTTGGAAATGCGGATACGCCAATCTGGCGATGACGTATCGATTGAATTGTATTTCTTCGATGAGCCACATACGGTTATCGTAAACAGAACGCTTCCATACATAGGAGATCTGTTTCGATTTCCACTGGCTTCAACTGCCCAGAAGATTCGAGATGAGCTATTGTTTGTAAATAAGTAGCATAAGGTAATAGAATACCACCCCACACAGATATCTTTGATTCGCCCGTGTCTCTACATGAGCAAATGCCACGACCTGCAATACTCTGCTGAATCCATAGGCATCCTAAAGAAATGCCGACTCGTTTTATGCGTATATATTTATTCCCGCGACTACTGTATATGGATTACCCTCGACAGTACATACAAGTCCACTTCCTACAAATACTATGCAAAGAACTGCTGGAACCGTATCAAGATTTTGTTGGTGTAAGAGAAAACGCCCATCTCGCATTTGAAGATGTACTGTTTCGGCGGAGAATATTTGTTTTTTTACTAGATGGATGCTTTGATAGACAGACGAAATTTGATTATACTTCATTTTCATTTCAGTTCCGATTATTCCTACTTCTGGGGAATATTTAGTGATATCTTGATCATCTGGCGGACCCTTTATCACTGGGCCTTTGCCCATAACAGGCATAACGATGAAAATTTGGGGAACTTTCTCATGCTTCCATGGATCGGTGTGAATTTCGTAGCATGCCTGTTTAAGCGAATCTATAGGTTCGCCCAGTACCCCTGGCTGAACGTATGAAATAGTGTGTCCAAGCTTACCAAGAAGCCACTTGATTTCTACCGATGACTCAGGAAGAATTCGGACTGTATTGTACAATTCATATGGTTTCCAGACCTCTGAAGGGTTTTCAATCATTTCTAACCCTCTTTCTCGCATCACATACCTGTGGCTCTAAAAAGACTGATGGGCTCCATGAACATAGATCCAATTCGAATGAGGAACGATTGGGACCATGCGCTGAAGTCAAGTCTAGACATCCCATCGCTTTTCTTGTCGCACGTGGAACTTTTCGCCCTTTGTAGCTGGGGCGCTGATACTGTGGCACTACACTTTTCATAATTGATCATCTAATTGAATTAGACTATCATACAGCAAAAGCCTATAGTTATCAATCCATCATCTTGCTACTCTCCAGGAAATACGCAATACTAGATCTATGGATCCTAGTGAAGTCAGAGAAGATATTGAACTGAAAATTGTTGAGCTCATCAAGCAACTGCTAGAAGACGGCGTTATCACCGAATCCCGCGCACAACAACTTTCTACCATCGCACTCAAGGAGCTTGTGCCTGGCATGAATATGGAAGAGCTCTACCGTGCCATACCAAAGTTGGATGATCTAGCCACAGAATTTGCCCCAATTGTCATCCCCTATATGCGCGAATACGAAGAAAATATCACCCGATCGGCCCAAACAAATGTAGAAGAACTGATTAAGCAGGGCCAATATGATGCGGCGATCAAGCTGAGTAAACAAGCAATCACGAAAAATATAGAACTCGTTTGGCAGGGATCTGGAAAAGCAGATACCCAAGCACCGATCGAAAAACCTGAACTATAACGAACCAAACGCATCACCACTCTCTTTACCCACGATGATATATATTGACCACCTGACCCATAAAGACGGACCCAGTGATTTCTACTATATCTATACATGCACCGTTTCTCGGTAGCTACATCCTGCGCAATCGCTTCTATTTTTCCCATGAAATCTTGACAAAACGTGTCCTATAGTGTATAATTTCGGAATCCTTCGGGACACCTATGAACACATGGAATATACACTATCAGCACTGCAATATCCCCTTGTGCGCCTATGTCATTGATGGCGACCCTGCGTCCTGTACTGTTCATGGGTTTTATCGGATGGATCCTCCTGGTGCTAAAACGCTTCTCGAGCGACTGTCAGCAACCTATACCTTTGACGCACGGACGTTTCTTGGCATGATGCTATTCGCCATTGGCATTGGGGGCATAACTGGACCCATGATCCCTAAACTTCGCATGGAAACAAGCTACGCGTACCAACAACTTAACCAATTAACAAATCGACAAATTAACGCAGTAGAAAGTGATAAACCTTTACCCAAGGCGGTGCCCGTGGTCTTTGCACCACTCAAAACGCCTTCTGGAGACGTTATAGAACCGGTGAACACAAGCTTTAGCCTCGTGATACCAAAAATAGGCGTGAACGCAGAAGTAATTCCTGGTGTGGATCCCTCATCGAAAAACGGATATACCTCCGCGCTTGAGGCTGGAGTCGCCCATGCCAATACCTCGTTTTACCCTGATCAAGACGGCACGGTCTATCTGTTTTCTCACTCTACGAACTACGACTGGTTTGTCAAAGATTTAAACGCGGTGTTTTATCTCGTGAAAAATCTGGAAAAAGACGACGTGATCGTGCTTATGTACAAAAACAAGCGCTATACCTATAAAATCACGAGTAAAAAGGTCGTATCACCGAAAAACGTCTCGTACCTGATCCCCTATGCCGGAAAGAGGAATCTGATCTTGCAGACCTGCTGGCCCCCTGGAGATACGACCCAGAGGCTCCTCATTTTTGGAGATTTGATAGAAGAAAATGGGAAAGCCATTTAGTAGCTTAGCGGCTTAGAGATTAGTAGCTTCGATATTTGTAGTAAGGGGTATGTAGTACGTAGTAAGGGGGAATTGAAGGCTTAGTAGCTTAGAGATTAGTGAGCTTAGTAGCTAGAGATTAGTGAGCTTAGTAGCTTAGATGACTGGAAGTAGCTTAGATGACTGGAAGTAGATTAGATGACTGGAAGTAGCTTAGATGACTGGAAGTAGATTAGATGACTGGAAGTAGCTTAGAGGTTAGAGGTTAGAGGCTTCGAACTGATAGCAGATAGCAGATAGCAGATAGCAGATGGCAGATGGCAGATAGCAGATAGCAGATAGCAGATAGTCCCTTCTATATTATAGGTCTCATGAATAGGACAAAGAAAACGGTCAAGGCAAACAATAAAAAGAAGTACCTTCGAAAAAACTATTCTACTAAACTTACCACACCAGAGACTACCCACCCCCACTGTAGAGCGAACAAAATTTATCCTGTAATATTATATTCATAGTCCCTTCCCATGTAACTTTAGCGTGAATGCTAAAGATTTAGCCTCAAAAAATGAGCTTTGTCGCATGGCAACAGTGAAATGTACGATATATCACACCGCTAGACACTATATCCGGACATGAAAATGAGAACGATCTTTGCATACACAACACACCTCCGATACTCCTCAGATTGATTAACGTCCCATAATACTTGACAAAGGGATTGTCTTATGCTATAGTACTTTCTATATCAGTCAATATCTGAAAGGATCTTATGAAACAAAACAACATCATGTTCGCGATAGCAGGAATCGCCACAACTTTTTTGGCTTTTGCACCTGTCGCATACGCCGATACCTGTACTACACAATATGGCGGAACAGTAACGTGTGTTCCTTCAGATCTCACCATAAACAAAAAGGTATTTAATCCTATAACTGAGACCTATGTTGAGAATCTTACGACAACCGATGCGACATTTATCCCTGGAAACCAGGTAACGTATCGACTCGAAGTAAAAAACGGATCTGGCCAAACGTTTCAGGCAACCGTCAAAGATATCCTTCCCCCGTATATGGAATTCATATCCGGACCAGGAACCTATAACAAAGACACCCGAACCTTGCAATTTGCTATGGATAACTTGACCGCAGGTGAGACTCGAACCGTTGATCTCGTAGCCAAAGTCGTCGAAGTAGATGCCTTCCCTGCTGGGAAATCACTCTTCTGTGTCGTAAATACAGCGGAAGTACGTGCATTGAACCGATTTGACAGTGACACAGCCCAAGTCTGTTTGAAAAATGGTGACGTTGTCATCACAAAGCTTCCTGTTGCGGGATACACAGACATGATGATGCTGTTGCCATTTGCAGGTATTGGACTTGCAGGAGCATCGATTCTTTTGAAAAAACGATCATAACCTTTTATATCTGTAGCTCTATTCCCTGCCGGGAAAAGAAACGAAAATGACGAGAATAACGAGAATAACGAGATTAACGAGAATGACGAGAATAACGAGAATGACAAAGTGACAAAGTAACAAATTAACAAAGGAATAAAGAAACAGTTGAGAGGGCCTGCCGGCCGAAACAACGAAAATAACAAAATAACAAATTAACGAATAGAACGAAGACCCGGCAGGACCAGCGATGGTAGGCCGGTTTTTTTGTGGCTATTCACCTCGGAAACGAGTCCCGGATATCGGGGTTCGTTCCTGGGGTAAATCCTACGACAAACTCAGGATTATCCTGAGTGTAATCGAACGGATAAAACCCAAGGAAATACGCTTTTTAGACTTTAAGGTTATCTGATACTAAAGCATTTGCGCTTGAACTATCTGGTAATACAGTCTAAAGGCCGTATCGCGTGTTAGCTCTTTAACAATAGTTGTTCAGTATATTTTATACAAAATCTGATGGTAATGAATCGGATTGTTGTGGTGTGGCATTTTCTTGAGGACACACATGGCCGTAAATGAAGCATATAAAAACTCACGGCAGGGAGTTTTTGTTTGTGAACTTTATGGTCAGTTGTGTCCTCAAGGAAAAAGAAAGAAAAAAGGAGATAAAACGCTCCCTTCCATTTGCAAAAATGGATGCTTCAGGATAAATCAGCAACGTTTGATAAATGTATCGATACTTCTGGGAAACCGGAAAGTGATACTGCAAATGTTATAGCTGGACTGTCAGACCAGACAGAATAATAAATAGGAAGTCCGAAAGCCGTATGGCAGGACGAACGCTTTGATCCCCTGGATAAGGAGATAAGATATGGTTTCTAGACTGCATGAGTTTGCATGGGCAAAATGCAGTCGGCACGTGTTTTACAACACAGGAAGATCCTTACTCTGAGATTGGCAACAATTGCAGAGTTTCCAACCGAAGAGGCTGGAACTTCATGGGAGACAGATAAGTCAACCCAGCTTGGCGAGCACTTTCCAAGCAAATAAAAATATCCGGGGATCCTCAGACCTCGTTAGCAAAAATGGTTTCATAAGCCATTCTCGCGAACTGAAAAAACTATCGCATCCTGATATTTCTAAAATGGAGTGAGTCATGAAAAAGAATCAATTTCTCCTGACGATCGCGACTCTCGTGACCGTCCTGACGATGTTCTTCGCCTCTTTTGGCATGAACACCGCCGCTGCCGCACCCGCCGCTCAAGCTGAGCAAACATGGGTATATACCAATGAAGCTGGATTCAAAGGCTTCGAACTGCAGGAAACTGTCAATGGCACGACCGATGTCGGCGTTGATAACGACCTTGCAAAGGCTGACCCTATGCTAGGACCCATCTATGATGCGGTTCAAGGCTTGGGATACGGCATGCGCTTCAACACGTCAGTGTCTGGCAAAGTGATTTTTGGAACTGGCACACTGTCTGTGGATGGTGAACTGGTCGAAACCCGGAATCTCGAGAACTACGAGGGGTTCCCCGTCGAAGCCGGCGAGATCGTCTACATTCCTAACGGTCCGTCCAGAAACAATGGCGCTCGCTGGACACCTGACAGTGGTGAAGGTTGGCGCGAAGGCAACACTTCCAGTGACTGCCCCCCGAATGATGGAACTTGTTTAACGATCAGTGGCGACACTGTGACGTGGACGGGTGATGTTAGTGGGATGGCGGACATTTGGCAAGGAACCAAGGAAGCTCTGGATGCAGTTCGGGCTGGTGCTGTTATGACCATTAAATTCCCGAATGCGATGCAAGTAATCCAGACCTGTGACATCAAGATCGAACAGCTCGATCTGGATAACGGAAGTGTTTTGAACACCTTTGAACGTCACAATTGCGATGAAATGAACGTGGCGATCAAACTGAATCCGGGCTACTACCGTTTTAGCGAATCAACAGGTGATTCAGGTGGTTACCGGATTCGTCCGTGGTTCGGAATTGGCTGGATGTCCAATGAGACAATGCCTGCGGACTATCTGTATGTAGTGTTCGAAACGCTGGCACAGGCTATCATCGATTTCATCGAAGCCACTCCAGAAAATGACGGTCCCGTGGTCGCACTGCTGACGGACGTCGGTGGGAATGTTGTTCATTTCAAGGTTTCTGCTCCGGGCACATACAAACTCAATCAGCAAGGCAATAAGACTGACGAGGTGCTTGAAAGCAAAGCTGACGAAAACAACGTTGTCACTTTCACTATGAAGAGCGGCAATACATCCATGCAACTGCAAAACGTCACTATGACAAGCCGGGTAGCCGACTGGACACCTTGTCCCGCACCCGCGACAGATTGGCTGTGCTTGGATAGCGCCGCTGATGGTGATGGAGCTGTTGCAACTGAAGAGCCCGCCGCTGATGGTGATGGAGCTGTTGCAACTGAAGAGCCCGCCGCTGATGGTGATGGAGCTGTTGCAACCGAAGAGCCCGCTATGCAGAAAGAGCCGTTCCAAATGGCTGTGTATTGGCTCCGATATATTTGCTTTGGCATGCTCGTTTTGGTGGTGGTCGTCGGCATAATCTGGTTCCTTGCAACCCGCAAGAAACCGAGCAAGCCTGTGATCACGCTTGAGCCTGCAGATCAAACTGTAATAGAAGGAGCGCAGGTCCGCTATGAAGCAAACGCTGATGGCGCCACAAGCTGGCTTTGGTTCATGGAAGGCAAGGTTGCACCGCTCGATAACGTCCGCGTTTGCTCATTCCCTGCGGATATAGCAGACACTGGAAAGCATGTGTGGTGCAACATTACCAACGCACAAGGCGCTGTTAATACCCGCCATGCACTGTTGACCGTCACGCCCGTTGCGCCGACATTCGTCAGCATCTCGCACGCGGACATTCCGTTAAACTCACCTGAAACTGTGGTGACCATCAAGGGCACGAATTTCCTTTTAGGAACGCCTGTCGTTTTGACTGGAACTACGGCCACTGCGACGTTTGTGGATGATTCAACCTTCATGGTTACCATCCCCGCTGCGGACTTGACTGCTGCAAAGACCATCACGGTCAATGTGGCTGGAGTATCAAGCAACATCATCGTTGCGTAAGACCGATTTTGTACTACTAACAACAAAGGGCGAGTATTTCGCTCGCCCTTTGTTGGGTCGGTGGTCATTTGAATGGCATATAGCTCAACAGCTTTTTTGTTGAACACTATACCCATTTGAATGATTACTACCCTGAACAACGTGCCTAACACGCGCCCCCTATCTCTAACGAGATTTAAATTTATTATGCGCAAGCATAAAAAAGTTTAAATTAAGTTATATAGGGGGGTTGTTTCAAGCTTACAAACAAGTTGATAGTTCATTGTTCATAGTTCATGGCAATGGAAATATTTGTAATTTTAGAACAACCATAGATGGATTTAAGATTTAAGATTTAAGATTAAAGATTTAAGATTTAGGATTTATGTATATGAAAATGAAACAAAACATATCGAACCCTCCTTCGCTGAAGCTACGGCGGGCGAAGCCTTTGGTTTCTGTGATTATGCCCGTGTACAACGCCGGGAAGTTTTTGGCGCGCGCTATAGAATCTATACAGAAACAAACAGAAGAAAATTTTGAATTCCTGATCATCGACGATCACTCAACAGATGGTTCCTGGAATATCGTCTTGAAGTACGCCAAGAAAGACAAGCGTATACGAACATTTCGCAACAAAAAGAATCTGGGACTTGTAAAAAGTTTGAACTTTTTGCTTCCAAAAACACGAGGCACATATATCGCTCGTATGGATGCGGATGATATATCACTGCCACACCGCTTTTCCAAACAAATCAAATTGCTTGAGTCAGACAATAGGCTTGTCGCCTGTGGCGGACAGGAATACGTCATCAATGAGCGAGGTCGTACTATAGCGGAAAAGTATTTCCCGATTGATCCTGAGACCTGTTATAACCTTATTACCAATATCATGGTAATCCAGCCTCCAGTTCTCATGGCACTAGGAGATGTGATGCGCAAACTCCGCTATGACAATCATATTTTCAAAAATGATGATATTTCCATGCATTTTAAACTCCTGAAATATGGAAGTTTCAGTAATGTCGATGACATTATATTCAAGTACCGGAAACGCCCTGACAGTGTCACACATAAGCATCCGAAAAATGTCTTTTATCGTGCTCTGCTCGTTCGCATCAACGCGATGAGAAAGCACAACTTCACCCCTTCGATCGCGAACCTCGTGCTGTTGATCGGAGAATCTATCGCGGTCATGCTGATGCCTGAATCCTGGATCAATTCCAGTTTTGAATTTGTACGCTTTATGCATCATGGAGCAAAGCAGATATTTAAGTTCGGCGTCGCACTACCCATGAGTGTACTTGCCAAAGCAGCAAGCATAGCCCTATTAACACGGTAAGCGCATACCCTACCCATACAATGACAGTTGGCCAAAATTGCGCGCTCACGTTGTTCATTTTTTCAGACACTATCCATGCTTGTTCCCACCCATTAATCGTCACAGGCTCTCCTGATCCCTTTGATCCATCTGCGTTTATTAGCCTCCAATATGGATGAATTGCTTCGTTTGAACGAAATACCGTATCTTTTGGCGTCCCTATACTCATCTGTGGAACCAAACGTATGGTGTACCACGATTGCGGAATCATCTGAAAAACTACTTCTGAGAGCGTATTGATACTGGGACGCTTGCCGATCCCATACGAAAAGAGATCCAATGTATAATTCACCGCATCGGTCGTAAATGGGACATACGAAAGAAGTGCTCCAGAAGATTCGTACGGTAGGATATCTTCATACTGTTTGTACCCTGATTTTTCCTGTGCTATGGTCAACTTTAGAGGAATACCACGCTTGTTTTCCCCAGCCCAATAGACAAACCCAATTTCATCTTCCTTTTGTCGCATAACCGGAATAGTGACTGCGACTTTATCGGAACAATTTACAGAAGTAAACGTCAATGCATCCTGCGACTTTCCTTGGATAAGTCGATCCGCATACGATTGCCCGCAGTTACTATCGTGATAGATAGGCCCAATGCGATCATCAGTTCCGCGAATTCTGTAGGATGACGAACTTGTGATATATGGAATCTGAACTTGTATAGTATCCCCTTTTCGAAGCTGAATATCTGATTGGAATAGCGATAGAGATGGTACTCGTATCGCTGTTTGTTTTATTTTCGGATAATACCGAATCTGTGCATCAGTTATAGACGGTTTTGCACCTGATTTTACTGGATGAATATATACAGTCACTGCGTCAAGTGAATTTACCATCTCGTCTGAACGCACGACAACTGTTTGTGAATTTACTATCGTAATCCCATGATTTTTGTTGATGCACCTCTTTTTTACATCTGAGAACAAACAAATATTTACTTCATTGGCTGACACGACAGATATCTGACCACTCCATTCCATAATTGCATCGTACGGCGCTTGTGCACGGAAATCTGACCCATCGGAAACCGCTGAGATAACCCCGTCCGATTTTGGCTGACTCCACTGGGTAAGGGTTGTATTTTGTCCAGATGTGCCATCGATTACTATCCCCTGTCCAATCTCAGAGATCGCAATCGGAACATCTGCAAAAGACAAAAACACAGCAGAAGGAGAGAGATCGTATTTTATCGGTTTTGGAGCATCCTCTGTCGCAATTGACACGCCATTTACTGACACTGTGGGCACCACAGGAGAGATATATACAGCTGGACGCACACTGTCATAGGCTACGGAAAAAAATGCCCCGGATTGCGCTGGAATTTCTCCGGTAAATATTCCATCAATACCATCATATACCGACGATAAGTACACACCGCCATCGGTTGCTTTAACGGAGGAAGCATGGAGCGCAAATGGATATATTATTCCTGCCTCTGTTTTGTTTGATATAAACGATGACTGATCTGAAACTGACGCAAGGAGCGTATTTAGCCGTTGTGCATCATGCCCTCCATACATTTGAGTGAAACTTTTTTCTTCTATACCTTCTACGCGGTACAACTGTAGCTTGCCCTTTTCCCAAATAAGATCTAACCCAGGGTTGTCAGCAATAGAAACTGGAGCAGAAGAAGTTTGATAAAAATAGCCATTATGAAGACGCGCAGCATACCCATCAAATAGTACATATCTCACGTTATAACGAGCCAAGGCAGAGAAAAACATGGAAGGATTTTTTGCATTCAACGCATGATCCAACAAGCTTTGTGCCCCTTCGTTTTCCATGGATCCTGTTGTAAGGGCTTTTTCGATCACCGGATTTGGGATCAAATAGTTCATGAGTGACGAGCCAAAAAATCCCCAACTATAGCTTCGAAAATAGAGTGTATTTGCCTCCGGAGCCAGATATATCCGTCCTTTTGGATCATGTGACTGCAAAAATATCGCAAGGGAAAAATACTCTGAAGGAATTTTTACAAAACTTGTGGCGTTTATCAGATTTCCGGTTACGTAATGCCAACTTCCGGCAAAAAGAAGACCAAGCACACAAGAGACAAACACAATCTTAAAGACTGTCTTTCGAAAAAATCGCGCCAATTCGGCCACGGCGTATGCACCAAGAACCGCAAACGGGATCGCGACCATAGGAAACAGCTTTGAACTCTGCCATCGAAATACCTGCTTAAACAAAGGTATATGCTCCTGAAGCCACAAATAGAGATCCCCATACGGCGGATTTATGCCCGTTAATAAAATCCATCCCACACAACATACCCCAGCCCAAAATGCCGCACGCCGATGAATCTTTTGCACTGAGAAGCCCAGACCAATCAAGAACAACACCGCTGGTATAAAACTGAGGTAGATATAGAATTTATTTGTGAGAAACTGTTGAGCAAACGGGTACTGTTTCGTACCATCATCGTTCGTTGCATCCATCCAAGCAGCATAAAATCTTGGAGAGTTCCAAAATGAACTATATTTAACCTCGTTTTCTATAAGATTAGGCGTTAGATTACGATTTATATACGACTGTGTTAACGCTTTAGCATTCGTTTTTACATACCCTGCAAAAGGAATAATCCAGAAAAGTTGAGTAACTATGACTATGAGAAAACTCATCACGATTGGCTGAATAGAAGAGCGCCATCCATGAGACAAACCTCTACAAATCGCCAAGAAGATCAGATACATACCAACAATCCCCACTTCTACTATGTAGGTCGTTGGAACCATACCGGAAATAGTGTGAATCAATACGGCAACGTAGAGCCAAAGATATGAGGAAGCTTTGGGATGATCAAATACGCACCATAGTCGCCATAATAAAAATGGGAGAAACGCGAAGGCGGACAGAAACGCATAGAGAGGAGATGCAAACATCCAAGCTGCCACAAGACTAGTCATGTAGATACTCGCACTTACTAGACTGATAATCTGTTTCGTTTGTTGAGAAGCTTTTTCAGCGACTGAGGCTTTTGCGAGACCCGCAATGCCGACAGCAGCCATGAAGAATGAAAAAAATATGTACAGCTGTGAAAGTGCCCAATTTGGAATGAGAGTACCTAGTGCTGCAAATATGGAAACGCGCACGATATCTGCCTGCTCGCTGTCTGACGGCACTCCAAGCCCTCGGTAGGATCTCCACGCGGGATTTTGTGCATATCGAGAGAGCGAAACCTGAGGATTTACTTCCGGTGCGTATGTATCGTTTCCTAATATAAAATAGCCGGATTTCCAGTTAAGAACGACCACAAATGTAATAAAAATAAAGAGGAAAATATCACCGAAGTGAGAATGGATTTGTTTTTGAAGTTTTTCCATACCATTTGTAGTATAGCGCAAACACTACTCAGGTAAACCTGTGGTTAATACCTGCGAATCTATATAGAGCTGCAATAATTCATTCATAGATTTATCATTATTTGGATTTTGGACTTGAGAAAAAGACTGAAATGCATCATCTATTGGGACTCTTACTACCAGTAATTCATGATTTCCTGAAACAATGGAGCCATCAGCAATAAACACCGTTCGATCGATCTTCCATTCAAATAGTTGATAGTAAAATGAATTTTCATACACGGAATATGGCGTATCTAAAAGTTGATGAGCTTTCATGATAACGACTGCATGCTGATCGTCCGTGATAACATACCCATCACGTCTCAATGCATCAACGGCATCAGAATTTTCCGGCAGAATACCAATAATATCCAAAGGAAGCTGATTTCCCGGATCTACTGAATATACCATCGATCCTCCAGATAGATCTTTATCTGCTACAAATGGTTGAGCAGATGATTCGGCGATTGAATTCTGATCTGATAGCGAAACTTCTCCGCCACTGTCTATTGTTAAAAAGTATTGCTGCCACATGAAGCTCGGCATACTTGCATATGCGTCTATTTCTAGTCTATCTGCCACATCAAAAATTGCCAGATGATCATCTGGAGCAACTTTTTTTAATACAAAAACAGGTTGAATAGTATTTTTCCTGAATATTGCTTTTGAACCACTTCCACTCTCAAGGTAAATACCATTTTGCGTTAACCAATCCATCGAAATCTCAACGGTATCCGCATGGACCTTTGAGGCGTCTGAAGGAAGTGACCATGAGTGTTGTGACTGATGTATAAGCCTATTGATAATAAATTCCATCTGTTTTTGACTTGAATTAAACCACACATCAGAAGGAACTAAGAAATTTGAGTTTGGGACGTCTGTCCATACTGATTTTAACGCTTCGATACTTCTAATATTTTGGAGTGAATGAGCTTCAATAATCCCTACTGTATTTCCGTTGTCATCCGATAAGTCCACTGATCCTGAATGGGTCGGTACAATAAGTAGAATTCTACCATCCGGCAATATCACAAGATTTTCCGGATATACAACCTGCGCTGGCAATTCCCCTGATACATTTAGATCCTGGACAGCAAGAGGATCTATACTCGAGCCTGCTTTTATCCAACCAGGGTATCTTGCATTTAAATATTCTGAGAGTTGCTGTTTAGGAATATCCATTCTTCCCAAAGCAAGTCCATCTGAGAATACTGTCATATCGTACGCCCGTTCCAACACGGAAGCTTGAAGAGAAGGATCTGTAACGTTTGGCAATAGCAACCCTTGATATTCAATAAGATTCTGTTGTGCGTGCAATACATCGTCGACGGTAAATTCTACAGTGCTTGTACCAACCAAATATCGCCCTGATCCCAACTGAAATATCTTTGATAGCATCTCTGGCGTCAGAGGAGCTTGATTTGAGCTTGAAATACGAATAAATCCAGTGATGTAATTTCCACTCGGATCACCGGATTGAAGCGATCTCAGCGCAATATACTCATTTGATTTTTGAAGATAGATACTTTCACCATCCAGTAATCTAGCTTGAATATCGGAAATATTTTCAGGGAGTAATTCCTTTGAAATAATATGCATAAGCTCTAGAACTTTTTGAGGCTCAGTATTGAGCATTGGGTATGCCAACACAGTTATGTCAGGTCTTTGTGTCTGTGTGATTTCTTTATTTCCTGAATATCCGTCTAATAACGTTCGAATTTCTTGCAAGTCAGCTATCACCTGATAGTCAGATTGCAATTTCGACGTTCCCTGTTCCAATAATCTGCCCTTTACGAATTTAGCCATCCAGGCATCTGCGGCAACTTCAGGTGGCATAATCGTTGGCAAATAGGCCAGATCCCAATCATGATATCCATTTCCTAACACATTGCCCAGGTTTTCGTTTTTATTACAATATTGCAAACCTGCGGCATCACAGTATGCCTTATCTCGATTTAGCACTAGATATAGATCATTGTACGATGGTGTTTTTTTGTATGAATATTCATCGAGAACATACACGGATAACCATTCTGAATACACAGAATCCTGCTCTTGCGTGGTCATCGATACCAATCGGTGAGATCTGGCAGTGTATTTTAAGAACTTATATGTATCGCTCATGGACTTTCGAATATCCCCATTGTTTTTTTCTAATATGTATTCGAAAATTTCACTTGCTGAAATTGGACCTCCAATTTCTTTACTCCTGTGTTCTGTAAAATTTGAAATTTCCGCGAAATACTGTTGAACAACGATGGTAGCTTCATGATTTGGATGTTGATAATTAAATAGAGTTGCACGATCGGTGATTCCATCAGAAATGTTCATGTCCAATTGATATTGAATATCTGTATTTAACTCCAAACTACTATGGACATCAGGCTGTATTTCCTGAGGAAAAAAAGAACTGATAAAATCTTGTTCTTTGGTGATTTTTGAGCCTAAAATTCCAGGGATATTCCCAATATCGAACGCTATTGCCGTTCGATAGTACGATACATCCTGATACCCCGGTGCAACTTCAAAAAATGGCTGTTTTCCGGTTCTTTCTATATAGAGATCGAGACCGTTTTTTATAATACCTGCCATAGGTTTATAATTTTTATTTTCAGGCAGTGCATCGATTTCAGGATTCGAGCCTTTTCCGTATCTTTTTTCCAGAGATCTTTCATACGATTGCTTCAGTGATGTCCAGAATATATCCCCAGGAGACATATCTCCCATTTCAGTTGATTCAAGGAGTTCGAATGTTTTGCTTTGCAGTTCTTTTGAGGTTATGAAATACGACAGCGCTGTGGGGGCGAGAGAGATTGTCATAGCACCCAATATTCCGATGCGAATGGCACGCCTCCACGAAACAGGAATCAGATGAATATCCACATTCTCTTTCGAATCACTATAGACATCAGAAATAGATTTTTTCCGAGCGTATTCATCTTCTAACACTGTCGTTGTCACTGTATCAAGAATCACAGAATGTATGTAAGACTCTGAAAAAAATCCTTCTTCCGAGATACTATCTACAAGAGCTGAGGGAGGAATGATAGATTTCTTTTCGAGGCGGGATTTTAGGATCGTTTCAGCGAGGAGTGCTTCCCGAACAGGACGAGTAGTATGCGGTGGAACTGCTGAACGGGCAATTTCACATTTAACCGAAATTTCTGTTAAGTCGCGAAGATATCGAATCTGAGTTGGGTGCAAATTCACCTCAAAGCCGGTAATAGATGTTAAGAAAGAAATGGCAGTCTTAGGTGAATGTTTTACATTCTTATCCTGCATAAACACTTCCCATTGATGATCCTGGCCAAGGATATGGTATAAACGAGAAATCACATCCAACGGCTTAATAGTTACAGAAGCTATTTCATGCGATATTTTCTCATAATCTGATATATCTGACTTCCAGTCTTTTCCAGCGCTTTGAATAACTTTTTCAAAATATTTTATTGCTTCGATTTCGTCTGGGTTATTTTTCCATTGTGTCTGCAGAACATCCGGTCGAGTCGACGGGATAAAAGAATCTAGGGCTCTTTGACTTTGGGTAAAAATAGCAGAACCGTATAATATTTGATCTCGGTGCTCCGACATACTACTATTGTATACAAATTATCATTCACTCACCATTCAAGTGCGGTCGTGTAATCCACGTCTTTAATCGTTAACACTGAATCAGCATCCATATAACTTTTTTTGCCTCAACTTTTGGAATGGATTGGATTTGCAGTGTATCCATTCCCCTTTTCTACCCTCATTTAACGCGATACTGAGAGTAGAATACTACGCAACTGAGGCAGAAAATCATCATATGATCAAAGCTATTTTTCCAGCATTTGAGGCATTCTGCGCATCAAATGGTGCATTTTTGCAGCAAATGAGGCAGAATTTGCCCTGGTTCCCCTTCTTTTCCGGATATTTTATAAAAATACTCAGCTACATGTGCCTGTAAAGAATCTCACTACTTATTGGCAAACATAGGGTGATTTTTCAGAAATTCGTATTACCCGATAGTATATCTCGATGCGCACCATTCGTTTTATGCTAAAATCTCATATTTGTATATAGAATAACAATTTTAGCCTCAAAAATCAGCGGTACTACTTGACAAACTAGCTAACCTATAGTATAGTAAACATCTCTCCAATAGTTGCTTTCCCATTTGCGGGACATTCTAATTATTCGAGAGATTTTTGCACTTTAACAACATAATCTTTATCGGATTATGTTGCCTATACATCGATAGTTGGAGCGCTGCATTTTTTGCAATCGTTCTGATTATGTGATGTATACAATTAGTCCGAGAAAAAGAGAAATATATAGGAAATAGAAAATAGAAATAAGAAAGAGATACAGATTGCTGTGATTGGCAATTCTCTTATAGTTCCTGAAGATAACGGGACGAACTCTGTGTATGATTTTTTCGTACACACGGTTCGTCTCGTATATTGAAGGGGGCTTATTGTTTGGGGGAAATTGAAAAACAGATACACGACACGAAAAATGGAATTTATCAACGGGGGTTGAGTTCGTACAATCGAATAAATAAGAGTAGAGACACAGGGGAAGAATGGTAAAAATCGGAAAAAAGGAGGTGATTTCTTTGGTATACAGTCAAAATTTTTATCAAAGAAAAATACCGAAAAAAGATCACCGATGCGAATGCAAATTGGATCGACGTGGAAACGTCGTGAAGAAGTGCTACTGGCATCGGGAGTCTGGGTCTCAGATAAAGCGTTCAGCTGCTGAGATCAGTCGTCAACTCTGAATTAACAATTCTCGAGTCCAAAATCGTTTTTCAAAAAAATCTAAATCAAACTGGAGATAAGCCATGCGAACACAATTAATCAGCAGGAAAGTAACAAGAGATCCGCACACGATCACATTTCTCATTGGAGCTGGAGGAACTGCATTAACAGTTGCAGAGCACTCATCCGCAGTGGATGTTGATGTTTTCATCTGTGCAGACGCGTTGATCCCACTCAAGGATATTCCGGATAACGTGTTCAAGATCGCTTTGAGCGCAGGTGAAACTGTTGGCGAATTATGCTCAAAACTCACCCGCCGAACTGAATTCGACGCAGCAATTGAGCTTCTGGTTCGAAGAAACACTGACACCGCTACTGGTTTTGCCCAAAGACCGACACTCAGTCAAATTGCCGCACTCGTTCGTGAAGCAGAAATTAAGCGAACGCTACACGAAGCAAAAGACGAGGCAGAGTTACTCACAGACGGATCGTTCAAGAAAGCGATCATTTACGTGGATAACTCTAATTCTGGCGGCACGGGAAGCGCGATTGGATATATGCTAGCGAATTGGCTCGTTGATATTCTGTTGAGCGAAACATCTGCAAGTATTCATCTGAAGAATCAACGCCTTGGCGCAAAGACATATCTGACTCTTGGCAGTCATATTAATTTCAACAATGCAGTAGGTACCATACGAGACCTCGGCTGGGTATTAGGCAAGCAGGTCAGTCACCGTGTGATTTCCACCTTAAACGTGTATGAGCTGCCACAGGTTCTTGATAAGACGGCAGAGCGTAATGTTTTCAAACTCGCTGCAACTCAGGCACTGACATCTGAAGATTTGGTGACGGCGTTATCAACCGCGATGCCAAACAATCACCAGAACGATGAACTCGGAAAGCTGACCACCACGTTTCTGCGATTCTTTATGATGGACGGCAAGGTGAATGTTCATGCTTGTGCTGCAATGCTCGCTCAGGCTGAAATGAATGGTTTACTTACAGAGCAAGCTACTGCTGCAATCCCAACGTTGACGGTTTCGTCAAATTTAAAACCCATCACCCCAAGTCAGCACGCTGGTTTGGTAATGTTGGTCAAACACGTTGGACAAGCAAGACCCGCTGATGTTTATGCACAACTTGAAGGGAAGTATTCCGTTAACTCGACCATCATGGTCAAACGAGGCGCGGAAGAGGCTCAAACCCTTGATACAGTCATCAGCCCGACTACGCCCAAGTCTATGGAATCCTTTCGCGAACGCATTGAATGGCTGCGGGCACTGAAAACAGCGCTTTCAACCCTTAAGACGAGTCTCGACAAGAAAACGAAAGAGAAAAAGGTCGAATTCGATAAGAAGATTGAAGATGCGCGCTGGGAAGTAGACAAGAGATGGTCTGATGGCAACTTGAAAGCCAAAGCAGCAGCGATAGGCTCAAATCCGTTGAAAATCGGGATGGCTCTCGGTAAAATTCTCCCAGAACTTGAAAAATCGGAGATGAATTATCGAACCGAAGCTGGCAATCTGTTGGCAATCGAGAACGCTATATCCAAGGTAGATGCTGAGATCGCTTCTCTAATGAAGAACATAGAGAAGGCACAAGAGTGGCTGCAGAAGATCGCGAACGAAGAAGGTGCAGACGGAGACGTATTCACCTATGGAGGTCTTGGGGCAGCGTTCGAAAGCATGATGAAGGCAGTACAGAAAGATTCTTTTGTAGCATTCAAAAATGCCTGCCCGAAAGTCATCGATGCAATATCCCTGAAAGGTCTGGCGCTCGTCAGTGGAGCCTCGGCAAGTACTCCTGTTGCCATCATCCATGCGTTAATGGAAGGTAAACCAACTCGGGAAAGCCCATGGCCCTGTGGCGTGAATCGCGAAGATAAAGACCGCGGCTCTGTCATGGTATTGCCACGCACGTCAGACGATATTTTCGAGGCGCTCAATGCAGCAGCAACCGAAGCAAACTGTGATTTCAATCTGGCACGATTGAGCGGTGTGGATGGCGTTGTTGCGATTGTACACGTTATAGTCTTCAAAGTTCGTGAGATCGAAGACATTTGGTCGCCAGGAGATTTTTCTGCGTATCAGAAACTGGCGGAAAACCCGGATGATATGGAAGTGACCGTTGTAAAAGGCGCGCCCGGCATCCAGGAATTAGAAGCGATCCTGACAAAAATCAAATGCGAACGCAAAAGTTAGGTGAGAGATGAAGACATTCACTAGAACTCTAGGTATTCTGATCGGTGCTTTAGCATATTTACTGGCTATAGCATCAAAACCCGATGGATATCACATCATCGCGGCAACCATTTCAATTCTTTTTGTTGTCGTTTTCATCGCTCTTATTGAGGTTAAGAGAGAAAACGATATTCAGAAAATCATCAAGGACGGCACTTCATCTGCTGATGAGGTTCGTGCAGCATATGAAGAACATCCGCTCGTCAGCATACTTTGGATGATCGGGATCATTGGTTTGGTAATAGGGTTAGCCTGGGGAGCATCATCTGTCGGAGAACTTACACCGGCGTATGATTATTTTTATGATCGTGAGTACGAAACTTTCAAACACGATCTTGAACTCACTGCGAACCCTGAAAAAGAAATACCGATGATCGAATCACGCCTTGCTGAAAAAGAAATGCCTCAAACACAACGTGACGAATTGATCAAGTTGAAATATGACTTGCTCGTTGATTGGGGTCTGACTATCCGTAATGAAGGCGACGAAACAGCGGCGAAGGCTAAATGGAATGAGGCGGTAGAATGGGCTGAAGACAAAAATATCGACCCTGCTCTGGCAAAATCATATCTTGCCGGAACGCAGATCATCGAAGTCACGCCCACGCCCCAGTACATCGCCCCGCCGCGAGAGTTGCCTGATGGAAGCATAGGTGAAGTTACAAGCGTCTATACAAACACGGACGTCATGTTCCTTGATATTTCGGTGCAGCAACCGAATGGGGAATATGTTGGTGACCTTTTGCCAACTGACTTCATCGTGTGGGTCAACGGAAAGCCGGTGCCAGTTCAAAATGTTAGCGTGACGAGCTATAAAAACCTTGTTAAGCCTTTGCATGTTGATTTGGTTATTGATAAATCCGGCTCAATGAAAGGCCAGGCAATCGAAAATGCGATAAATGCATCATCGGCGTTAGTCAGCAGCCTGCCAAGTAACGCCCTTGTTCGACTAGTCCTCGTTGATTCGATAGTGGTTACCGGAACGTACGTAACCCCAGACGAGGCGCTGGCTGAAATTGCATTAATCCAAGCGCGTGACGGCGGTGGAACAGCATTCTGGCAAGGATTGCTTGAGGCAACGATAGATTCGCCCGATAAGCCGCATTTAGTCGTCGGTTTGACGGACGGAGATGACAACGCCTCCACCATAAAATCAGATGGGCTGATCAAAGTTTACAGTGGATCGGACATCTCACTCATCGTTGTGGGCATAGAAAGTAACAAATTCAAATCCAAAGTACTCAGCGACTTTACTATCGCCGTTGGCGGAACATACAAGTCGTCAAATATTGAGGGTTTGGTTGATACATTCACATCTATTGCCCGCCAAAGAACGTCGCTCTATCGTGTCACGGTATTCGTACCGGGAGTTGACGCTGCGTCATTTAAATTGCAGATTGGCACTCTGCCCACCATTGAACAAATGGTGCCCTAGCAGGTTTTTTCTACTGCTAACTATTTCTATCCATCCTATAGACCAAACGCTTCGCCCAGTTTTTTGAGGCGTTTGGTTTTTTATAATTCACAGTAATGTGAGTTATGACGAGTGTCGTAGAATTTTTAGCAGATTTTTTGCTAAACATTACACAACACAATTCTCTTTTTCTCGGCTCTCGTCTACCGGTGAACACCGGTACTGATGAGCCCAAAAGGGCGAAACGAGGAACTAACAAATTAACAAAGTGATATTGGATTATGGATCCTGGATTACAGACCAACCTCATCGGCGGACAGGCAATAAACAGTAAACGATTTTGGATAGTGGATTGCGGATACAGGCTAATGGCTGAAGGGCTGCGAGTTTCGGGCTTATGGGTGCAAAAATAATAAGTCCCACCAACAATAAGAGTGACATCTCGACAGGTTCGAAAGATAAAAACCATCATCGGGTTTTTCCCTACTCCCCTTTCTGTTTCTCCAAAAATACCGAAGCGAGATTAGCACACTTGATTGTGCGTGCCCATGTCTTCAAAGTAGGCTATATCATCATAGATATTATATACGACTCGAATATCTCCGGTTATTTCACTTTCATAAACGTAGATATGAAAATAATTCATCCAACGATCCCGCTTTTGTAACATTTTTTCCGTTTTTACTATCTTCAATCATTTTTATATCGCTTCTGCGCTTTGGAAGACAAGTGCCGCAGAGACTCTTCAAAGGCAACCGTAACCTCTTTTTTGGCGAACTTTGAAAGAAATCTGCGGATCGCATATTGAAACGACGAAAATACGCTACCCACGGCGACCGCCTCTGCTTTCGGCTTTACCGCCGAATCCTCAAGAACTTGAACGAAAATTCGTGACGTTGTATTCATACAGTGGTGGCAGAGGGATTATGGCATATTGAGGTCTAGTGTTTCAGGTACATGATCTAGTTTGATATAATCAAACACTATGTATGAGACCGGGAAAAACAAGTTTGATATGGCGATGAGACGGGCAATGGAGAGAGCATCTCTTGTCCCGAGCATCAAATCGATTGAACAAGGAACTTGGATGCCTAAAGTGCCGGTTGAAACCCTGTTTGAAACCTATATCGACCCCACCGATCCATCGGTGAATGACTTTGCAGGATTTCGTATTGCGCATGATCTCTGGGACATGGCAAAAGAAGATAGAAATGCTCTTATAGCCATCTGGACTGGGGAAATGTGGAAACTGTCCAGAGGACAGCGTGAATCGGCGCCTGACGGAATAGAATATGGCACCTATATGCAAAAGAAGCGATATACACAGGGGGTTCTCGATACCGCGTTGTTTTCTCTGAATACTGCACGAACTTCCCGACTTCATACAGACAGTATGAAATGGAATGCGCTGGATCAGGCATATCACTATTATCTGACACTCATAGCGTTTGGTGCCCGACACAACATGACGGGAGGAGATACAGCAGATTCTTTTATTTCCCGAGGTGTTGGGACTGCGTCAAACCTCTTGTGGGGCAGTATGGCTTTGGCTCACCGATACTGCGAGGAAAATGATCTTTCGACCGACCCATCATATCTAATCCCTATTATTGAACAATCCTATGGAACATTCTCACCGTTTATCCATATGCATAAAGAGATATCTGCAACTATTATTAATCAACTCTATCAGGATATACAACACGATGAGCTCAATCCTGACTATTTCCATTTTGCTCCCCATGAAAATTCCTATAAAATTACGCTCAATAGATCCATGGTATACGGTATACAGCTAGATGGTGGCCTCCCTGCTCTTGAGCATACGCCCAGAAGCGTCACAACGGGTTGCCCCGCCTCTTATGCAAAAGACACAGATGATCCTGAAACTCCCGAACGACTGCAGAAAACTGTGATACGCAGTTACTTTGAATGGTCTATGCATCTGGCGTTCCCCACACACTACACCACGTCCCAAAGATATCAAGCCTTATGAAACGATTATTTGTGTTAAAAAATGATGTTGTTTGATATAATCATCGCGAATGTATGAAGCGAGAAGTGTTTTCCTCTCAATTGTTTGAAGCCGTGCCTGACAGGATATTGCGTGATACGCCGAAATTAACGAAAGAGCTACTCGTATCCTGGGCACTCGCGACACCAGAGGAACTGAACACATTGGCAAATTCTCATGGATTTACGCATAAACGCACTACGGAATATGATCATAGGGATCCGTTTGTGCAGGAAAATCAATGGATTCAGATGGAATATTTTGTTTCGGAATATAGACGTATGTGACAGTACTGACGAAGTCACGCACGCTTTTTTACCTACATAGCATTCTTCAGGAGTGCGAGCGATTTGTCTTGTATATTCTTTCCCGTGTGGCGCTATAAAACAACAGGCATACACCGACACAGTACAAAAGCGCACCTGACTCTCGTAATAGTACCTACCTATATTACCATGGCCATAGCTCGCTATTATTGATAAAATAGCTATCTCGTGTTTGATGGAAGCGTTATACACGGAGAATTGATTATGAGCGAAACTTACGTTTGTATGAGTTGGTTTGATCACGAGGTATGCTCTGGTTTTATTAAGCCTGAATATTCCGATCGATACGATATAACTCGGACATGTCCGTCGATTGGAAAAAATCTAGACCTCCTCCAAGATATTGCCGTGCATAAAATCACGATACGTGTACCAGAGGAAAAACATGCAACAAATCTCATCGACAGCTTGTGGAACGCAGGAATAGATGCGGTGTTTGAATTTCCAAACCATCTGAATGAAATGAATAGAGCCCGTGTGATCGCGTACATAGAAAGACGCCCATTGGAATTTTATGGCGATAGCATGCTTGAGATATTTGTAGAACTGAATGCAGATCAATTACCTCCTACTGAGGATGGCTACGGTGAATACTGCTAAACCTCTCTCGTTTTACCCTGCGTAAAATAGGTATACAATATAGCTCATGACCCTTGGTATATTGTTTCTAGAACTTACCATTCTCTATTTCCTATCTCGATCGGTGACACAGGCGCTATTTCGTCTGTTCATGCTGTTGTTTCGATCCAGACCCACCGCAGTTTCTCTTATGCTTGCACTGCAATTCCCTGGGACCGTGATCCATGAACTCTCCCATTTGTTTACCGCGGAAATTCTCGGGGTAAAAACGGGAAAAATGAAACTGGAACCAGAGTCGATTCGCGGTGATTCTATTACCTCTGGCAGTGTGATGATTGCCGAAAGCGACCCATTCAGACGGTATGCAATCGGTCTAGCCCCTTTAGCATGGGGAATTATCACACTCACTGCAATTTCCTATTTTATCCCTACATTGTATGAGAGTGTGTTTTTGTCCAACACACCTCTTTTTGAGAATACAGATACGATTTGGCTCTTTTTCGCTGGCTATGCCCTCTACGCCGTGTCAAACACGATGTTCCCATCACCCGCAGATACCCATGGCATCTTCCCATTTTTGCTCACCATCACGCTTCTTGGGGTGATGGGATATGCGATAGGACTGCAGCCCAGCATTCCTGGACCGCTACTGGAAACAGTAGCAAGACTTCTAACAACACTCGCCAAAAGCCTTGGTGCCGTCATTGGACTTAATAGTATCCTCCTAGTCTTGACCCTTTTTCTTTCTGGTGGAGTATCCAGACTTCTACACATTCGCGTGAACTAATACCACTTGATACGAAACCACATTTGATGACGATCCCGTCTACTATTCGAGACACATGGAGGTTTGTCACGCACCATTAAAGGTTCAACCTTTAAAGGTGGTGCGTGTCGACAGGAATTATATGAATATATTTTGGTCTATATCTCTTGTGTAACAGTGATAATAGAGCGATAGAACAGAATAAAATATATTTACTCAAGTGGTGAGATTCATAAATACTGAGGGGTAATACCAACTGAGTTTTTATCCTTACTGTATACGTCCCTCTCTATACATCCTCCCTCCTTCTTCGGGAAAATAGGTTGGAAGAAGCAATTTTCGACATTCTTCTATCGTATCCAGTCGTAGTATATGCTTCGATGCATCATCTGGCTCTATCCCCGGCCACGCCCATGTAGCCCACCATGATTCCGTAAGAGGATGGACGTCATGCAAATCGGTAAGCTCTTTAAACCGATCATTTATGTGGATAATCTTTGTGTCTGGATCGAAGTGCCATTTTTGCAAAATGGCTCCAAACACGCTTTTGGTTTTGGCTGGAACAATTTCTATATGACCATCGGGCAACATGTCATACACTCCACTTGCTCGAAGCTTTTTTTCTTGATCTATCGCTCCCCCTGCGGTAAAAATATAGAGATTTTCTCTCGGCACACGCCTGAGCAACTCTAACATAGGCTCATAGACATGAGGCGTATCGAGACATTCTTCATGAATTTGCTGCAAAAGAAGGGCTTGTTCGGCGTTTAAATGTAATTTACCTGCTAAAAACGGCACGAATCCGTATGCCCAGGAGACAAATGCTTTTTGATCTTTGACGGGCATAAGAGCGATATTCGCTGTCGCCCTCGCCCGATCACTCCACGCACGATATGCTTCATCATAAGACTCAGGACTAATGCTTACTAGTCTTTTACTCTGTGTCCGCCCCTGCGCGATAAGATCCGGTGTTCGGTAGATAACCCGATCAAAATCACATACTATTTTTGGGACTGAATATATCATAATATTTCCAATTTGGGGATATTCATTCAGTATACAAAATGCTACGTCTTTTCGCGATATGCAAAACGAGTAGTATATATTTATTTATTGATTTGATAGTCTATTTTGGAAGTTGTTTTATGAATATAAATAGTATTCGAAAATACTATTTTGGAAAATATACTCGTTATCGCATCGATTCAGATTTTGTAACAATACTATAAATATTACCAGCAGCAGATCTCGATGAGCTTCTATTGGCCCCTACAATATCTTCCCCAGTCGAATACCCGAGATTGAGCTCTTCGATCCCTATTGTCTTAAATCTCGTCACTAGAGCCATCTGTCGACTCTGAAACGCGGCGAATGTATGTACTTTTTCAGTAGTGCCTGCGATCGGGAGACCAGTCTTTGTAAACAAATCGTGTCGTTGTACCGTGTATCTGTACGTGTACTTGTCTAAATACGGCGTATCTTCGATGAACTGTTTTACCGATATTCCATAACCTACGAATCCACCTGTAATTGTTTTTGTGAGATATCTTCTTAGTGGGTTTAAAACAGGATAGTGGGCGGAAAATGCATCCATAAACTCGTCCTTTTGAATACTCAAAACAACGCTCACAAACATCCCAATGCCGTTCAGGTCGCTGGGATCTTTAATTATCCTTCAGGTAGCATCGACGCTATATCCTGATATGGACGCTGAGCCATAAGATGTTGGCCTGGCTGTAAATATTGTTTCCCCTCAACCTCAATACTGCGATACCCCTCTATACTCATGTCATAAATTATACCATAGATATAGTAGCTTTATTTATAGGCCTAAATAAAGTATACTACCTAGCCATGCCAGAAAAACTAACGACAGTGCATCATGGAACAGATTTTGCATCTGCAGAACGATTTAAGAATGGTGAGGATTTATTTTATGCATATACTCCTCGCGTTTCTCCTGGAACTTTTGCCAGCGATCTTAGCTCAGCATTATTTATGTCCTATGAAATTGGTAGAGCGAACCCTGTAGTCACCACATGGGAGGTGCCAACTCGCCTATTAACTATAACGGATCAGTCAGGTGATTCAGTATGGTACCGACCAAACAAGCTCGTTCGTGATCTTATGGGACTGCCTCGGGAGTTTTTAGATGCAACGGGGTATTACCATATAGAAATAGCTCGGGTGGCAGTAGAAGAGGGAACAGTTGTATTTTTCTGTATGCCAAACAAATACTATAAAGGGTTTGAAAACGCAGATACACTACTAAGCCGGTACTATCCCAACTCATAACATTTTTTATGTCTCAACCAACAGAGCGACACAGTCAAAACCTATGGGAATTTCTCCCCCCATTTCCATTCACGGTAAAGGATGCAATACCCCCAGACTGGATTCGCGCCATACATATGAAAGGAACGCTCGTGCAGTTTCCCGGAAATAAGAAACACGTAACACCCCTTGAAACTTGTTTGACACGGCGTGGACATCTGAGCGTGCAATTTCCTTCGATTCGGGATGATTTCAATGCGATCTATTCAATACAGCTACTTTCGTTTTATCAGACACCCGGGACTCTGGCAGGATACAGAATCACCCCTCGATTCAATGGGATACAAGAATCATTGACAATGGACAATTCCTCAATAGTGACGCTTATGCACCCAAAATCCCCAACGGTTCCACTTGCCACCATGGCATTTGACCCAGAGATTGGACAAGCGACACTCACGATTACTATGCCTACAATTCCTGTGCAATGCCTCATAGGTGCCGGGGATAGCGCATCGTTTACCTTTCGTTCTGATTTACACGTCGAACCTATTCTCGTGCGAGATTTTACCAAGGCGCATAATCGCAACAGTCGCCACACATCAGTCCAAATCCAAAACCAGAGCTACAGGGAGCAAGGCGTTTATGATACAGCTACTGGCGTTGCACTCTTTAGTGATAGCACTCAAATTTGTTCGGTATTTTTAGGATGGGAATAATATACAAAAATTGCACCAGACGTATGTCTTTTAGGTGTGTTTGAATGTTTTTTCGGATGAAGAGTGATATCGAGTTTGTGAACCTGATGCACCTTCTAGTTATTTAGGCTTCAACATTTTTACTCTCGTTTCAAGACTTCAAAAAAAGCGGATTGGGGAATCTCGACTTGGACGATCATTTTTCCCGCCAAGGCGGGATTTCAGCCGACGCACGTCGGCTTCAACATCCTTATTCCCGTTTCAATACCTCGAAAAACGCGGACTGGGGAATCTCGACTCGGCCTATCATCTTCATCTTCGCCTTGCCTTTTGCTTGCTTTTTGAGAAGCTTATCTTTGCGGGTTCTGTCTCCCCCATAGAGTTTTTGAATAACATCTTTACGAAATGCTTTGACATCGCTACGGGCAATGATAGCACCGCCGATGGCGCCTTGGATCGGAATTTGGAATTGCTGGCGTGGGATAACATCAGCGAGACGCTCTACGATGCCATTTGCACGGGCATGCGCCTGATCGCGAACTGCGAGAAAGGATAGAGCATCTACTTTTTCGTGATTAACGAGAAGATCGATTTTCACCACATCCACTGACTGAAATTCAAAAAACTCATAGTCGAGCGACGCATAGCCCTCTGAAATACTTTTTAGACGATCGAAAAAGTCGATAATCATGTCAGCGAGTGGAAGCAGATACGTAAATTCTGCCTGATCACCGATATATTTAAGATCGATATACTCTCCCCGCTTTTCCTGAGCCAACTGCATGATCGCTCCCACATACGGACGAGGTGTGAAGATTTTCACTTCCATGATTGGCTCTTTCACCCCCTCGATATAGGTAGGATCAGGAAATTCTACGGCGGATTGGATTACCACAGTATCTGATTGTCCATCTCGACGGATATCTATCTTCGCTCCTGCTTCTACAGTTCTGCCGATGAGCTGTGACTCGGTAAACCCAAGCTTTGACAAGGAAACGTTTGGTTTTAGTGTCAGATGATACTCAACGCTTGGCGCGGTTGCGATCATATTTAAATCAAATTCGCGAGACAGTCGTTCCTGAACAATTTCTGCATGCAATAATCCCAAAAATCCGCAGTGGAATCCGTTCCCTAACGCAGCGGAAGATATGGGTCTAAAGGAAAATGCACTGTCTGAAAGCCTGAGTTTTTCAAGTATTTCCCTGGCGCTTGAGAACTCATCGCTGTTGATTGGGAACAAACTTAAGAAGACCATTGGCTTTGGTTCTTTGTACCCCGGAAGCGGTTCCTTTGCCTGAGGAGGTTGCTCTTTGGCGTTTAACACTTTCCCCATCGTGATGGTGTCTCCGACTTTTGCGAGACGGACGTCTTTGAGCCCTGTGGCAATATAGCCTGTTTCTCCCGTGTCTATCGTCGTTCCTGGGGTCATTTTTGGCGCAAAAAATCCAATCTCAATCGGCGTCACATACGCGCCTGAGGCAAAAAACTTTACACTCACCCGCTGATCATACGTGAGGGACCCATCTATGACGCGGACAAACGAGACCACTCCTTTGTGCGGATCGAACTGTGAGGAAAAAATAAGCGCGCGCAGTGGCTTGTCTGGGTCTCCTGATGGCGGAGGGATGCGATCGATAACGGCTTCCAATATTTTATCTACATTAACGCCTGTTTTTGCGGATATTTCTATCATTTCTTCTTGGGTAAACCCTAAGCTTTCCAATTCCGCACGGGTTTCGGCTATGCGGGCATGGGGCATGTCTACCTTGTTGATTGCAGGGATGATTTTGAGGTTATGGAGCCTCGCCTGATGGAGATTTGCCAGGGTTTGCGCCTGAACACCTTGCGTGGCGTCTACAACGAGCACGGCGCCTTCACACGCGGCCATACTGCGCGACACCTCATAGCCAAAATCGACATGGCCGGGAGTATCAATCAGATTCAAAACAAAGTCCTGTTTTGAATCTGTAAGCTCCAAATCACAAGCTCCAAGCTCCAAATTATTTTTGGTTGTTGAATTTGATATTTGAGATTTGTTTGAGATTTGGATTTTGGGATTTGGAATTTTATACAGCATCCGCACCGGTGCCAGTTTGATCGTAATCCCTCGCTCACGCTCGATGGGGTTACTGTCCAACAGTTGTGCCTGCATATCTCGCATTTCCACAGTGCCGGTCATTTCCAACAACCGATCTGCAAGCGTGGACTTGCCGTGGTCGATATGCGCTATAATGGCGAAATTGCGAATATGGTCTTGTGTCATGTATGTGGATTATATCAGGAACATAGGATTCCTGCGTATTACTATATCTAATTTCAAAGCTTTAATTTTAAAGCTTAGCTTTGAAATTATGCAGAGCGTTTGGACGGGCTATAAAAATAGGGAATCTTCATCTTTTACTTCTTCAATTTCTTTGAGAAGTATTGCGTACTGGATTTGGTCGGAAACAAATGTTTTATATGAATCAATATCTTTGAAAAACGACAAGATCACTGAGCTGTCACACAGCTTGGAAACCTCGATATCTACATATTCCTTATGCGATGACCACTTCCATTCATCCGGTTTTTGTACCAAATGGGCAACTACAGGATTTAAATGAATGTATCGAGCGACATGAAGTAATACCTCATCCGACTCAATTTCTTTCGCTTTAAAGGTATATTCGAATAATCGGCCTGTTCGGTGGTTATTCATATTAAAATATTTCGTATAACTCGTATCCAATTTGTGCATAAATTCAGTAATTCCCCCATCTTCTAGCTCTTGAACGAGAAAATGATAATGATTTGGCATCAGGCAATAGGCAATAATTCGAACCTTCTTATTTAAAGCTAAGCTTTGATTTGTTTTGAGGCGTGGTGTCGCGCTTCCTGTAAACAGGATAGAACGCATAGTTTGGACAAAACGAAGATACTGTCCATAGCGAAGAAATACTACCCGCTTGTCGACACCGCGGTTATAGACATGAAAATACCCTCCTTCAAAAAATTGGGTTGATCTCATCTAAAAAGATCGTATCACGGCGCTAGAAAATTTCAAAGCTTAGCTTTGAAATAAAAGCTTAGCTTTGAAATAAATAATCTGTCAGGATATATTTTTCTTCTTAGGTTCTAAAACGAAGTGCACCACTTTCAGATAGAATGGTAGTTCGTGAAA
>CAYHHA010000004.1:34407-77394 GCA_964356315.1 uncultured Gammaproteobacteria bacterium | reverse complement strand
AAATTGGGAGGATATTTTGCTTATTTCTCCCGTTTCATAATCTATTTGCAAAGCGAGCTCGAATGTTTCCAGACGTTCAAATTCGTGCATAGAAATAAAAAAGAACCGATACACGAATGCTGTGCGGTATAGTATGTTTTTGAGACTATTTTGTCAAACAGGTTGCGGCGGCGATGGTGTCGCCCTTGTCAGTGAAGCGCATGAGTATGACGCCACTGGTTGCTCTTCCTAGGTGTGGTATCGAGCCTATTGGGAGTTTTACTACCTGCCCTTTCGTAGACGTCAATATCACACTCTCGGTATCTGCTGGCACTATCTGAGAGACAACTACTTTCCCAGTCTTATCTTTTACTTCCGCGACTTTGACGCCTTGTCCTCCGCGTTTCTGCTTCGGGAAATCTTTTATAGCGGTTTTCTTTCCAATCCCTTTTTCCATGATAGTGAGGAAGTCGCCTTTTTTTGTTTCTTCATTAATCATATCTACGCTCACCACAAAATCAGGTGCTTTAAGAAGGATTCCGCGCACTCCCATGGTATCTCTCGCTGTCGGCCTCACTTCTGATTCTGAGAAGCGGATAGATTTGCCTTCATGAGTAACTAGAAGGATATCATCAGATCCGCTCGTCATGCGGGCCCACGCAAGCTCATCGCCTTTTTCGAGTTTGATGGCAACGATGCCACTTCTTCTGATATTTTCATATTCAGATAATTTAGACTTCTTTACCGTGCCATTTTTTGTTGCCATGAGAATAAACTGTACACCCTGCTCTTTCTGTTCTGCGCGCTTTAATGAGTACGCTAACACAGAGGTAACTTTCTCTCCTGCTTCAGTGTTTATCAGGTTTACGACCGCTTGTCCTTTGGCTTGTCGTGATGTTTCTGGGATGTCCCATACTCGGACTTGGTAGACACGCCCACGATCGGTAATAAAGAGCATATTGTCATGAGTCTGAGCAGATACGATCTTATCGATGCTATCCTCGTCTTTGGTCGTCATTCCAATAACGCCTTTGCCTCCGCGTTCCTGCATCTTGAAGGTAGACTTTGGAAGCCGTTTGATATATCCGGATTCGCTCATGGTGATGATGACATCTTCATTTGCAATCAACTGTTCTTCACTGAATTCTCCTACTTTGCTCTTGTATACCTTTGTCCGTCTTTCGTCACCGTACTTTTCTTTGAGTTTGGCAATTTCTTCTTTTATCACCTTCAATATTTTCTCAGGGTGTGCAAGGAGATCTTCAAGATATGCGATCGTCTCTCGAATAAGGGCAAGTTCATCTTCGATCTTTTGTCTCTCCAGGGCTGCGAGCTTTCGAAGTTGCATGTCCAAAATGGCGGTCGTTTGGATATCAGAAAGTCCAAATCGCTCCATTAACCTCTTCTTCGCTTCATCTGCATCTTTGCTCTTTTTGATGATTGCGATAACTTCGTCGATATGGTCAACTGCAATTTTTAGTCCCTCTAAGATATGTTCTCGTGCTCTGGCTTGTCGAAGTTCAAATTCGCTCCGTCTTCGAACCACGTCGTGGCGATGTTTTACATATTCTTCGAGAATTAATTTTAAGCTACAGGTTTGAGGTGTGTTATCAACGAGCGCTACTGTGTTTACAGGGAACGTTGTTTGAAGACTTGTTTGTTTAAATAAGTTATTTAAGACTTGTTTTGGTCTGGCGTCGCGTTTGAGCTCTACATATACGCGGATTCCTCTGCGATCAGATTCATCCCTCAAATCAGAAATTCCTTCGAGTGCTTTGTCTTTGACAAGGTCGGCAATTCGGGCAACAAGTTGGGCTTTATTTACCTGATAGGGAAGCTCCGTGATAATGATTGCAGATTTGCCATTTCCGATATCTTCGATATCTGCTTTGCCCCGCATGACGATCTTTCCCCGACCGGTAGCGTACGCTGATTTTATTTCGTTTATATCATAAATTGCTCCACCCGTTGGGAAGTCTGGTCCCTGTATGTGTTCCATGAGGTCATCGACAGTCACATCAAAGGTGAATGTATACCTTGCGTCTGTCTCTGAGGTTTGAGTGATTTCTTCTGTTGCTTTTTTTGTAGCCGCTTTCTTTTCTACGTCTGTGTGATTATCTTTGATCGATGTTTTATCGATAAGTGCATTTATCGCATTTATAACCTCTGTGAGATTATGTGGAGGAATTTTGGTGGCCATACCGACCGCAATACCTTCGCTTCCCATGAGCAAGAGATTCGGAAGTTTTGCTGGCAAATACATTGGCTCCTGAATGGTGCCGTCGAAATTCGGAATAAAGTCGACCGTCTCTTTATCGATGTCCAATAACATTTCATCAGATATCCCTGCGAGTCTTGCTTCGGTGTACCGCATGGCGGCAGCTGGATCACCATCGACTGAGCCAAAGTTTCCCTGTCCGTCCACTAATTGATAGCGCATGGTAAAATCCTGCGCGAGACGAACCATGGCTTCATAGACGGCACTATCGCCATGTGGGTGATATTTACCTAAGACTTCTCCGACGACCGAAGCGCTCTTTTTGTATTTTGAGCTATGGTGAAGGCCAATTTGATGCATGGCGTACAAAATTCGTCGATGGACAGGCTTCATGCCATCGCGGACATCCGGAAGCGCACGGGCAACGATAACCGACATAGCATAGTCCAAATAGGACTTTTGCATTTCGACTATAATATCTGATTGATTTATTTTCCCAATGTCTGCCATAGCAATTTAATAACAAATAAGAAATAAAGAATAATGAATAAGCAAATTATTCTATTGCTTATTGTTTATTGAGTATTATTTATTACTTGATTCCCTCCGAAATAGTTTTCATTGCCTCCGCTTTGCCTTTCCAATCGCTGATTTTTACCCATTTTCCCGGCTCAAGTTCCTTGTAGTGCTCAAAAAAGTGTTTGATTTTGGCTTTTACATGTTCTGAAATGTCTCCAAGATCTTTCATGATGCCATACATCGGATCCGATTTCTCACTTGGGACCGCGATAATCTTTTCATCTTTTCCGGATTCATCTTCCATTTCAAGCATGGCAATTGGGATGACGTTAATCATAACCCCAGGGTGAAGTGGTTGGCTACACAGGACAAGTACATCAACAGGATCCCCATCTCCTGCTGTGGTGTTTGGTACGAACCCATAATTTGCCGGATAGCCCATCGTGGTACGAACAAAACGATCCACTGCAATAACCCCCGCGTCCTTATCTAGTTCATACTTAATCATCGATCCCTCTGGGATTTCGATAATGACATTGACGTCTTCTGGTGGATTTTTACCTGGCTTAATGTTTTTTAGATTCATAGTGCTCCTTTCACAAATTTGTATATTTAAATATCAAGCGTAGCGAGTTTTGCATGAGTTTGAATGAATCGTTTCCGAGGCGGAACTTCATCACCCATAAGCATACTAAATACATTATCAACCACCACCGCATCATCAATAGTGACCTGTCTCATCACCCGATTAACTGGATTCATGGTTGTTTCCCAGAGTTGTTCTGGATTCATTTCTCCTAAACCCTTATAGCGTTGTATGTTTGGTGTCCCCTTGATCGCTGCTGCATGTTTTTTCAGAAGTGCATCTCGTTCATCATCAGAGTACGCGTACATTGCTGTTTTTCCAAACGATATTTTGTAGAGTGGCGGTTGTGCAATATACAGATGTCCGTGTTCTATGATATAGGGAAGATGGCGATAAAAGAATGTGAGTAGAAGGGTCATGATGTGCTCACCATCGACATCAGCATCCGTCATTATGACGACTCGGTGATAGCGAAGTTTATCTGGGTTGATGCTTTCTGCAATTCCCATACCGAGGGCAATAATAAGGTTTTTGATGGCTTCTGACTCTACGATCTTGTCCAATCGCGCTCGCTCTGTGTTTAAAATCTTTCCACGAAGAGGGAGTATGGCTTGAAATTTTCTATCCCGTCCCTGTTTCGCACTGCCTCCGGCTGAGTCTCCCTCAACGATAAACAATTCAGATACCGACGGGTCTTTTTCTTGACAGTCAGCGAGTTTTCCTGGTAACGATGCTCCTTCAAGAGCGCCTTTTCTAATAATAGCGTCTTTTGCTGCTTTCGCGGCGAGTCTGGCTTTTGCAGCCAAATAGACTTTTTCCAGAATTTTTCGTGCATCTGCAGGATTTTCTTCAAAGTATGTATCCAAGCCCTCTTTTACGATAGATTGCACGAGGGGTTGAATTTCTGCATTTCCAAGTTTTCCTTTTGTTTGACCTTCAAATTGCAAATCTGTTGAAGACATCTTTATGTATACAACAGCGGTCAGACCTTCCCGTGTGTCATCTCCAGTGATGTTATCGTCGCCGTTTTTGTTGGCTCCGGTTTTTTTCGCATAATCATTTATCGCGCGAGTCAGTGCCATGCGAAACCCAGTCAGATGTGTGCCACCTTCGACGGTCTGAATGACGTTCACATACGATTCAACCGTTTCTGAAAAGCTGTCGTTGTATTGGATCGTTACCTCAACTTCAATCTGTCCGTCTGTTGAAGTTTTTTTGATGCTTATTGGGTCATGTAGGGTAAGTTTTCGTCTGTTTAAAGCCTTTACCAACGAAGAAATTCCCCCATCAAAATAATAATGCACTTCCTGTCCGGATCTTTCATCGGTTAAATGAAATGCGAGCTTCGCAATTAAATACGCCCGATCTCGAACTTGTTTTTTGACCGTTTCGAAGTTTAGGTTAATTCCCTCTTTAAAAATTTCCGTGTCTGGGAGAAATGTCGTGATGGTGCCTGTGTCATCTGCTTTGCCTGACTTTTTTACTGCGCCCTGTGCTATACCCTGTTTAAATGATTGTTCATATATGCCACCGTCTCTGTGGACTTCAACATTAAGCCAAGTAGATAAGGCATTTACGACTGAAGCTCCGACGCCATGAAGTCCTCCGGATACTCGGTATGCTTTTCCTTCGAATTTTCCTCCGGCATGAAGTTTGGTCATGACGAGTTCAAGAGCTGATATATTGTACTTAGGGACTTTATCTACGGGAATTCCTCGACCATCGTCTCGCACCGTCACACTTTGATCCGCATGGATTGTTACCCAGACATTCCTCGCATACCCAGCAAGCGCTTCGTCTATGGAGTTATCGATAATTTCATTGAGACAATGGTGCACTCCTGCCAACGACGTAGAACCAATATACATAGCAGGTCTTTTTCGTACTGGCTCAAGCCCTTCCAAAACGACAATTTGATCTCCGCTATATGTATTTTTTGTTGCCATGATGTAGATGTTATAAGAAAAAAAATGAAGCTCGCCTCGCGCAAAATGCCGAGCAATAATGAGCTCTGAAGGCCATCATACACTATCGAAAAAAACTTGTCTAGACTGTTTCAAGAGCATGCGATACTTTGTCAGGGACCTGTCAAGCGATGTACAAAGTAGAGAGATACTATGATACGCTATAGCATATGAGTATTCGAATTGGCATAAACGGTTTTGGACGCATAGGGAGAAACGCCGCGCGAGTCATACTCGGCCGAAGTGATGTTGAGCTTGTGGCAATCAATAGTGGTGCAGACGCCGCTTCTCACGCATATTTACTCAAGCATGATTCCGTATCGGGCACGCTCACACAGGATATTCACGCAGGAGAACGCTCTGTATTTATAAATGGATCGGAGATCGCGTGTTCTCAGGAAAAAAATCCAGAACTTATCGATTGGAAACGCAGTGGTGTCGATTGTGTATTGGAATGCACTGGGAATTTTACTACATCCGAGGATGCCAAAAAACACTTGAGAGATTCAGTGCGTCGGGTCATCATCTCCGCTCCCGTAAAAGATGAAACACTGACATTGGTATATGGGGTAAACCATCATCTGTATGCGGGGCAATCTATAGTTTCAAATTCATCCTGTACGACCAATTGCTTATCACCTATGCTTCATGTCCTTCAGCATTCGTTCGGAGTGGTTCGCGGTTCTATGACAACCGTTCATGCAGCAACGGATTCTCAAAATTTGCTCGACAATTCACAAAAAAAAGGTATTCGAGATCGACGTAGTGCTCTAGTAAATTTGATTCCAGCGACCAGTGGCTCTGCCCGCGATGTTGAAAAATTATTTCCCCATCTGGTCGGGCGTTTGCCCTGTCGAGCGATACGCGTGCCAACCCCCACAGTGTCTCTCGTAGATCTTGTCGTAGAAGTGGAAAAAATGACCACTCGAGATGAGGTAAACAGTGCCTTTGAAAAGGCCAAGCAATCAGAATTGTGTAACGTTCTGGATGTCGCGACAGAAGAGTTGGTCTCCTCAGACTATCAGGGGAATTCGCATTCAGCAGTTGTGGATCCGTTTCTGACTGATGTGATATCAGGAAATCTATTGCATGTCACCGCGTGGTATGACAACGAATGGGGCTATGCGAATAGATTGATCGATATGGCGGTGTATTGCATGACACATCAATAGTATGGATATTCCAAAAATTCAGGACGTATCAGTGGAAGGAAAACGGGTCATAGTGCGCGTAGATTTTAATGTGTCACTGACAGCCAACAACGAAATAGCAAACGATAAACGTATCCGTGAATCTCTTCCGACTATACAGCATCTTATATCGCGCGGTGCAATTGTTATTTTATTGTCTCATTTAGGACGTCCTAAAGGAGAAATCGTTCCCTCTCTTTCGCTTCGAGATGTTTCAAAGCGGTTATCAGCACTTCTTGGTAAAGAGGTGCTGTTTATGGAAACATATTTGGATGAGAGTGCCGTCGAAAAAACTCGTCAGCTTCCGCAAGGATCAGTCGTGCTGTGTGAAAATGTCCGATTCAACAAAGGAGAGGAGCAAAATAGCCCCGAATGGTCCAAAAAGCTTTCCCTTCTGGGAGATATATTTGTGAATGATGCCTTCGGAGCTGCTCATCGCACTCATGCCTCCACTGTTGGTATTACGGCGTTTCTCCCCTCCTACGCGGGTATGCTTTTTGCACGGGAGATTGAACTGATCTCTACCGCCGTAAAAAATCCAGATCGTCCACTGGTGGTGATAATCGGTGGTGGGAAAACCCCGGAAAAAATTCGTGTTATTGAAAAACTGTTAGATGTAGCTGACACCATTTATCTCGGGGGAGCAATTGCCAATACATTTTTTGCGACGTGGGGCATCGGTGTCGGCGTCTCAAAAGTTGATTATGAGATGATTGAAATGGCCCGAAGTGTGCTCTGGAAGGCGACTCGTGTTTCGTCAAGATTGCTGTTGCCCAGTGACGTGGTTGTCTCAAATATAGAGCGCACGACAAAACCTGTAGTGCTCCCATACAATACGGTGCCCATGGGTATGGGCATTTTCGATATAGGCTCCTCGGCTATCCAAGAACTAAAAGAAATTATTTCCGATGCAAAAACAATTATATGGAATGGTCCTATGGGATTTTATGAAGATTTTCGTTTTGCGACAGGCACGACAGAAACATGCAAGTGCATTGCCCAATCAAGTGCTCTGAGCATTATTGGTGGAGGTGATACGATTTCAACAATCACCGATGAACATATCCTAAAACAAATCAAGCTCATTTCAACAGGCGGAAGCGCTATGTTGGAATTTATAGAAAAAGGGACACTTCCTACTATCGAATCATTGAAAAATAGCGCACCTATGTCATAATCAAATATCTATGAATGGAAAACTTATCCTTATCAGACATGGAGAATCTTTGTGGAACGCAAAAAATATTTGGACGGGATGGACGGATATCGGTCTATCAGACAAAGGCAAAGAAGAAGCCAAAGAAGCCGGTGAACTATTGCATGGCATCACACTTTCGTGTGCATTCGTATCCGATTTACTTCGAGCACAGCAGACGCTTCAGATTATTCTTGCTACCTTGGGGTATGTAGATCTCCAGATAACAAAAAGTATTGCTCTCAACGAGCGGGATTATGGTGTATATACGGGGAAAAATAAGTTGGAAGTAAAAGCTTCCGTATCAGAATCGGATTTTTTAGCACTGCGTCGTGGATGGGATACGCCGATTCCTTCTGGGGAAAGTTTGAAACAGGTATATGCTCGGGTTGTCCCCTACTATGTAGAATCCATAGCCCCGCTCGTACAATCAGGAAAAACGGTCCTTATCGTTGCTCACGGAAATAGCTTGCGAGCACTTATGAAATATTTGGAACATATTTCGGATGTAGATATTGCCTCAGTTGAATTAAAAACAGGCGAGATCATTGAATATGAGATAGATGCTCAGGGTGGAATTATACACAGGGGACTCCTTCATGTCTGACGAATACTGTTTTTGAGAAATGCCAATTCTAGCGTAGCCTTCGGAGAAACATTTGCCTGTAATTCCTTTCGAGCATGTTCCAGTGCTTTTATGGTGGAAAGGAGTCGTTTGATTCTATCGCTCTGTTTGTGTGCTATCGTATCTTGAAGGAGAATATCTCGTAGCGTTTTAATTGCCTGAATAGTCCACTTTTTTGCAGTGATTCTGTCGACCGCGATGGGGCCTATGGTTGAAATTATGGTTGCAGGACTCGCTTGGATGAGAGATTCAATCTGTTTTGTTATTTCGGAGCTATCGTCTGCCGGTATGGGATCGCCATTTTGGACCAGTATGACCGTGCATCGAGAAACGATGGTAGGGAGCAAAAGATCTATGGCTGGAGTACCTAGAAAAAAGAGCAATTGGCTTGGTGGCTCCTCTAGTATCTTCAGAAGCGCGTTTTGTGCGTAGACATTTAATGCGTCAGCACAGTCGATGACGCCTGCCCGGTGCGAAGATACTGTTGGACGAAGTATAAGTTGACGGTTAAAGTCCTTTACCTGATCGATAGTAATACCTTCTTTGTCATCTAACGGAAATAGTGACACAGTATCAATTGGGTCAATGTGCAGTAGGGAGATCTGCTGTTGGATCGCAGATCTTCGCATTGATTCCATCTCATGAACAAAAATTTGTGCCTGCATCATAAAAGCGTATTTTTCTTAACTTGCATTTATAGAGTATTCCATCAATAATAGAAGTACGGTTATTGTAATTGTACAGACAATAATTGTACATTACCTGTATGTCTGCCACTGCCCAAGAAATACTGAATATACTCGTTGAAGATCATCGGATTACTCGTGAAGATGCCGATGCCGTTACCACAGAATCTCTCTCCTCTGGAGAAAGCATAGAATCTATTCTCAAAAGAAAACGCGCAGTTTCAGAATTTGATCTATCCAGAGCGCGGGCAAAAAGTCTTGGGATACCATTTACGACGCTCGCAGGAAAAGCTATAGCACCAGATATTATCAGTTATATCCCTGAGCCTGTCATTAGAAGATATGTACTGCTCCCCTTTCAATTCGACGCAACAACAAATTCATTGTCTGTAGCGATGGTGGATCCATTAGACTTCCAGATTATTGAATTTCTTGAAAAAAAATCAGGGAAAACAGTTCGCGCGTTCATGGCACTCAAAGATGATATTCAAGCAGCGATTGAGTCTGCGTATTCACAAAATTTGGGAGATAATGTCAACGCTGCACTCAAAGAAACAGAGCCCTCTGAGGTAAAGACCTATGAAGCTGGGCACTTAGGGGATGTTATTCGTGAAGCGCCGATTGCTCAGATAGTATCAGCGGCACTAGAACAGGCTGTTCGTTTGCGATCCTCAGATATCCACATAGAGCCACAAGGCGGTGACACACGGGTGCGCTATAGAGTCGATGGCATTTTACAAGAGCGACTTGTATTGCCAAAACGCCTGCATGATGCCGTTGTCTCTCGTATAAAAATTCTCGGTAATATGAAGATAGATGAAAAACGCATTCCTCAAGATGGAAGATTTAATTTTAAAATGGGAGAATCGGAGGTAGATTTGCGTGTATCTACGCTTCCAACGGTCCACGGGGAAAAAATCGTTATGCGTTTGCTTAAAAAATCCGGTGGAATTCCTACGATGCAGGAATTAGGCCTTCGTGGAATTGCACTTAAAAATTTAGACGCTTCAATCACCAGGCCTCATGGGATCGTTCTCGTCACAGGTCCTACTGGATCCGGAAAGACCACCACGCTCTATTCAGTACTTGCGAAATTAAATAATTCGAAAGTAAATATTATGACCCTAGAAGATCCTGTGGAATATCAAATCTCAGGAGTAAATCAAGTGCAAATTAACCCTCAGGCTGGACTCACATTTGCTACTGGACTTCGTTCATTTTTGCGTCAGGATCCAAACATCATATTGGTAGGAGAGATTCGTGATAGAGAGACCACGGAGCTCGCAGTTCAAGCGGCACTTACTGGTCACTTGGTGTTTTCTACCCTTCACACGAACAATGCTGCTGGCGCTATCCCACGTTTATTGGATTTAGGCGCTGAGCCGTTTCTTATCGCATCTGCGCTCTCTAGTATCGTAGGACAACGTATTGCGAGAAAAATATGTCCTCAATGTCGTGAAGAATATACACCAGACGAGGCAATTGTTACCGATATAAAAGCGGTACTAGGCAGTCTGCTCCCCACAGATAAACCAATTATGCTCTTTAGAGGAAAAGGAGTTATAAATAATCAGCCGTGTCCTTCGTGTAATGGGGCAAAATATTTTGGCCGGGTTGCAGTATTTGAAGTATTCCCAGTTTCAGACACTATTAGTAGACTAATAATGAAACGATCTGCTATGAATGAAATTGAGGAGGAGGTTATCAAAGAAGGTATGATCACTATGAAGCAAGATGGCTATTTAAAGGCAATAGAAGGTGTTACGACAATTGAGGAGGTATTGCGCGTTGCGCAAGATTAATATATGGATTTACAAATGTTTTTCTCTGAGGCTGTGAGGTTGTCTGCGTCCGATATTCATTTGATAGTCGGATATACGCCCATGATTCGTGTTTCTGGAAAACTTCAGCATATAGAAGGATCTGGAGTATTAACAGCAGAGGATGTGCAAGCACTGGTGTTTCAGTCATTTACCGAAGCACAAAAAGAGCAATTTCTGACCAACAAGGAAATTGATTATTCCATTTCTAGTCAAGGAGCTCGATTTCGTTCAAATGTGTATTACCAACGAGGATCAATAGCGGCAGATTTTCGTCTTATCCCAAATACGATTAGAACTATTGATCAATTGGGTTTACCCGATATATGCCATGAATTTTGTAAGCTTCGGCAAGGCTTAATTCTCGTAACAGGTCCAACAGGACACGGCAAATCTACCACGCTTGCCGCGATGGTGAATAAAATAAATGAGACTCAGGCTCATCACATTATCACCATAGAGGATCCAATCGAGTATATATATCCAAAAGCCATGTCTATCGTGTCTCAGAGAGAAATGCATCACGATACGCATTCATGGACTGTGGCGCTTCGTAGCGTCCTACGCGAAGATCCCGATGTTGTCCTTATAGGAGAAATGCGAGATTTGGAAACCATTCAAGCCGCCATGACTATTGCAGAAACAGGCCATCTTGTGTTTGCAACACTTCATACAAATTCAGCTTCTCAGACTATAGATCGTATTGTTGATGTCTTCCCCGATAATCAACAGCTTCAAGTCAGATCACAGCTGGCTCAGGTTCTAGAGGGTGTGCTCTCACAGAGACTTGTCCCAGCAATTGGGGGTGGTAGGTTGGCCGTGACAGAAATTATGACTGGCACAGCAGCTATTCGAACAACAATTCGCGATGGGAAAACGCACTTATTGGATAACATTATTCAAACATCCGCTGAATTGGGCATGAAAACCCTAGAAACGGCATTGTCTGTCTGTGTAAAAGAGGGACGCATTAGTGTAGAAACTGCTACAGCGTATGCAGTACGTCCTGAAGAATTGGGACGTCTACTAAAGTAAATTCTTATATGAGCATATTTCGGTATCAAGCACGTGGGTCAGATGGGAAAATAGTGACAGGGCTTGTCGAAGCTCCAAATCAGTCTATAGCCTCTAGACTTCTGCATGATAAGCAACTTTTTGTCGTAGATCTGCACGAGAATTCTGAGCTTCTCATATTTAGCGGATTTAAAAATCAGATGAATAAGGTAGGGTTTAATGACATTGTGAATTTCACTCGTCAATTATCTACCATGGTCACAGCGGGATTATCGCTTCCAGAGTCCCTCACTATTTTACGAAGTCAAACGGTAAATCCGGTGTTTGCCAATATGCTTCAGGAAGTCGAACATCAAATCGTCAGCGGAGGAACACTTGCTGATTCCCTCGGGAAATATCCTGCATACTTTCCAGCGACATTTTTAGCTCTCGTGAAAGCAGGAGAATCGTCCGGAACTCTTGATCAAGTTATGAATCGACTGGCAAATATTATGGAAAGTCAGAGGGAATTTAAAAGTAAAGTATCCGGGGCTATGATTTATCCAATTATTATCGCAATCGGCATGATCGGCGTTACCTTCGTTATGATGACCGTGGTCGTGCCGAAGCTTACCGACCTCTATAAAGATTTTAATATCGACCTTCCTGTATCAACAAAAATATTAATGGGTGTATCAGGTTTTTTTGTACACTATTGGTGGGTTCTTATTATCGGTATTTTTGGATGCACTGAATTGTTTAGGCGTTGGAGAAAGACCCCTGAAGGTGAACTCATCATGGATACGATTATGTTAAAATTACCGTTATTTGGAGAGCTTCAAAAGAAAATAATATTGGTGGAATTCACCAGAACGCTCGGGATGTTGGTAGCCTCTGGTATCCATATCTTGGAGGGACTTCGAATTTTAAAAGAATCACTCGGGAACGTGTTATTTCGAAATGCTATTACGGAGATTTCCAAAAAGGTGGAAAAAGGATTTCCACTCGGTGAAACGTTCGCGCAATACCCGGTATTTCCCCCGATCGTTTCTCAGATGATGAAGGTAGGAGAAGAAACAGGGAAACTTGATGATACTCTCACAAAATTATCTACCTATTTCGAATCAGAGTCGGAGCATCTGGTCAAAGGTCTTACCACGGCTATAGAGCCAATTATAATGGTCGTATTAGGCGTTGGAGTAGGATTTATTGTTATCTCTGTTATCACACCGATATACAATTTGACGAGCCAGTTTAAATAGCCTCGCCAATCCCCTAGTTGACAGCAGTCTTCATAAGGTGATACACATAAATGAGAGGTAAAAAATTATGAAAAAATCTGCCGGTATTCACAAAGGCTTTACGCTTATTGAACTTCTTATCGTTATCGCGCTTCTTGGAGCACTCGCAGTCGGACTTCTTGCGACAATCGATCCGTTTGAACAACTTAAAAAAGGTCGTGATACATCTATGAGAAACACGGTATCAGAGTTTTATAATTCGCTTCTTCGCTATTATTCTATTAAATCGACGTTCCCATGGGGAACCGATGTTACGGCGAACACAGTCTATGCCATGTCGGATCAGGTGGCTAAGCTTGTGTCCGCAGGAGAGCTAAAAGATAAATTTTTTGATTTGGCAGGAACAGCATCTCTTGACAAAATATATGTGAATGCGACTGATGGAACGCATGCATCTGTCTGTTTTTCACCTGAGTCGAAAAGTTTCCAAAATGATCCAAATACCATCTACGCGTCAGATGGCGTAGAAAATACTACAACAAGTGGTGTAACTGCTTGTAAATCGAAGGATGTAGCTGGTATCGATTGTTATTTCTGTATTCAGTAATGTCTCAATAGTGTATTGGTATAAATCCCCACTGCTTATCAGTGGGGATTTTTTGTAGCATAAACATATGATCTGGAAATGGGGTGTCGGATTTTGGAGTTTTTTCGTATTTCTATTTTTTCAAGCACAAGGGATTGCTGGAGGCGATAGTGGTGATTTGGTAAGCGCCGCCTGTACATTTGGTGTTCCCCATCCACCAGGATACCCTCTCTATACTTTGTTGGGATTTTTGTTATGTAAAATACCTATTTTTACCCCGTCTTGGAGAGTAGCAGTAGCATCTAGTCTTCCTCATGCTATCGTCATCTCTCTTGTATTTTATCTGATTTATAGTATCACGAAAAAAACGTATAGTGCTCTTTTCGGATCTCTGATATTGTTGGGAAATTACGTATATTTTCTCTACAGTGTTACTCCTGAGGTATTTGCGCTGTTTGACTTGTTTGTCGTTATAGTTATTTCTCTGATGTTTTTATTTACCAGGTCCAAGGATGTTCGGTATTGGTATTTGACAGTATTTGTGTTTGGGTTATCTTTGACGCACCATCACGTTATTCTTTTTTTGACTCCTGCATTAGGGTATTGGCTCTATGTCCATAAACACATACTTAGAAAGATATACTCCCGGACAATGCTTCTTCGGACTCTGTGTCTGTTTGCTCTTGGGCTTTTGCCATATCTCTACGTTGTATTGTCGGGATTTGGTACTTCAATTATCGTGTGGGATAACCCAACAACCGTATCAAATTTTATTCGTTTGGTAACAAGAAGCGATTATGGAACGTTTGTATCAAACGCGGCTTATGGAGAGTTATTCATTCAGCGTTTTTTAAGCGTGCGACTTTATCTAGACTTTATAGGTATGGATTTCCAGCTCATTGGAATAATCGCTATAGTGGCAGGATTTTATGCTCTCTGGAGAAAGCAGAGAAAATTGTTTTGGTTTTTTAGTATCGCGATTTGCTCAATCGGACCATTTTTCTTTTTCTATGCGAGCTTCCCATTAACAAACCGTTTTACACTTGGCACCTACGAGCGATTTTTATTACCTTCTTATCTACTGTTATCTATCCTATGCTCTGTGGGCGTGTCCCACATATATGATGTGTGTGTATTGTCTATGGCAAAAAAGAAGCTTCTCAGGTTTGCGAATCTGTTTGGCGCGCTCTATGTGGGTAGTCTATTCGTCTTAGTGATTTTCAACGCGTATGGAACACAATTTAGATTTTGGGGATTGCCAAGAGATCGCACAGTAGATGCGTACGCGAGAGATATTTTGGCAAGTGCGCCTCCAAAAAGTATTGTATTTCTTAGTGGAGATATGCCTCTGTTTTCTGTTCAATATGCCCGATATGTTCTTGGTGTTCGACCAGATGTCGTGGTCATCCATAACGGGAGACTGGACACGCCAGAATATACTGCGCAAATTAGAAAATACTTTCCTGAAATAGTAATTCCCGATACTAAAGACATACCTATTCGTCTGCGCATCGTCCAATCAAACTATCCTCAATATCATATTTTGACAAATAGAACCGAAACAGTTCCCCTTCAGCCGGATTTTGTGTGGGTTCCTAGAGGGTTATTATTTGAATTATATCCACAGGCAAATGCTCCAGTCTATTCTGTTATGAAAGCGCAAAATGATGTGCTGTGGAATCAGTTTAACAATCCTATACAGGGAATACTAGAACGATATAATCATATGATGATATCTAATGTGAGGGACATGTATGCCTACTCCCGAATAGAATATGGAAAAGTGCTGTTAAAAGCGAAGGATTACACCTCGGCAACTCATCAATTTACGTCAGCAATTTCGTATGGTGGAGATATGTACAATGCTGAGGCTTATATGAATCTAGGCATCGCACAAACAATGAATACCAACTGTACTGATGCCGTAGTATCTTTTCAACAATCACGCAAAACAGACCAAGTAAAAAAGTATGAATACACGAAAGGATATGAAGCGAACGTGTATGAAAAATGCCTGAACAACACAAAAAAAGCTACCCAGCTGAGGGGTGAGTACGACGCTTCCGAAAAGTCCAAGGAAATACCGCTAGAATAAAAACAATACTCATGCCGATGATCGATAACACCATGCCTCTTTTGACGCTTGTAGGCTCATATACCACACGGATCAGATGATTTCCTTTAGATACGGGAACTGCCGATTGATATATATTTGCAGGGATAACGCTGTATTTCTTGTTATCTATATACGCATTCCATCCTGGGTAGTATGACTGGGCAATGACAAGATAGGAATCTGAAACGATGTTTGAAACGGTATAGACGGTCTCTGTATCAGATACGATACGCGCTGATACTGTTGCACTGTTTTGTGGTCGTAGTGGTTGGGTCGGGTCAGATTCAAGTACCACAGAATGGCCTGGGATAAAATCACTGTTTTGAAATGCTGCTTTTGCTTCTTGTATGGTTTTCGCTTTTTTTGCGGATTCAGCTATATAATACCCAATTGGATCGGCAGAAGTTGGGTAAACATATATTGATGATGCGTCTTTTTTATCATTTTTCAGTACGATTGATGGTGAACGTGCTTTGTCCTCTAAAGGATTTGGCAAGATGATTTTAGTTATGCCGTATATGGAGAGTAATTTGTTCCCAAAATCCGTAAGGTGAGCTGATTGCGTCGACATAGATATTTCATCAGAAAGTAGCTGTGTAGCATACTGGTGACGCCGGAGATTTCGCCCAGATACAACAGAAAATGTTTTAACTCCCCATAGCGCTGTTATATTTGGCTGAAGTGAATTCGATAAAAATATATAGCTTTGCGGGTTTTTCCATCCTTTTTGAAAAGAATTTTTATAGAGATTTGAAAAGCCGATCGAATATACTGTGTCAGTAGGATTGAGAAATTGTGCGATTTCTGGTTTCGATATCCACTGGGCAGTGGGGCTAATAAGATGATAATCTTTCCAGATGGTGAAGCTGTCGGTCAGTTGAATCAGTATAGAACAGCCAACAATGATATAGAATATTTTTTTCGTAGATGCTTGCCGTGTCAATGATTCCAGGGATAGTGCCGCGAGGTAAATAATTGAGAGAGAAAGTATCCAAATGAATCTCGCCGGTACGTTAAAGAGTGTAAACGGCCAGATAGAATATATAAGATATACGGGAGACTTGCTTCCTATGGCCAAAAGAAGTGCGACAAACATTGCGATACCAAACAATCGAATTTTTACTCGATACACGATTTTCAGGGAACGCTGAAACAGCCATAAAAACAGAAGAATAATTGGTAGCACTCCCACATATCCTGTCGCTTCCCAAAAAATACTTTTTTCGGCGATTGTCTGTGCAAAATAGGTTCCATTTCGTACATTGCCCAGGAGATATGGATTTATTAGTGTTACGAGATGCGAAATTGGGTAATTATACGAGAGTCTATTTTGAGATATCTGAGCGTTTGAAATAGTGATTTGAGATAAAAATTCCACCGATGGCAATAGTTGCGCGCAGGCGATAAGAAGACCCAACGCGATGGCGGTAATCATGCTCAAAAGTGGCAGGAATTTATGTTGAATTTTCTGGGTCAGGTATACATAATATGGCAGTGAAAAACATAAAGTTATTACCATAGGCTGGGGAGATCCTGTGAATAGTTGCTGTGATAGTGCCAGGGAAAAAATAATCAGATTGATTCTGGTTTGTCGATAAGCAAGGCGTTCAGTTGCCAGAAGAATCCATGGCATAATAGAAAATCCTTGAATAAGAGCAATGTGAGTGAAGTGAACTATCATTGGCCCCGAGAAACTCCCAGAAACCGCTCCAAAAAAAGAAACGGATCTCGATACTCCAGCTCTACGTAGCCAAGCATATATCCCGCTCCCAAATATCCACAGCGTGCTAACCAGAAGCATATTGTACGCGACCGGTGCGGGAAAAAATATAAAACTGATCAGATTTGGGATAAAAAATATTCCAATTTGACCTTCTGCAATTAGTGGAAAACCTTGTTGTAAATAGCGGGACCAAAGCGGTAGTATCGCGTGATGAGCAAACGATTCTTTGATCAATAATTTCAATGCGATACTGCTATGCAAAGAATCGCTGCGAACGAAATCAGGAGTGACGACAAGCTGGGAAGTCGGGTAAAACAGTGGTAGTAAAAACAGGCAAACCACGAGAAATAGTACAAAGAGGGCTATAGTATCGCGAATAACTGGCCGAATCATGCGTGTACTGTACTCGATTATATCCTTCTATTGCAAGACGGTTTTCCCAGTACTGTTCAGGATAGAATCATTTAAGTACAATACTCTTATGGATGTACTTGTCGGAATATATGGACTCGTTTTTGGGTCATTCTTAAATGTCATAGCTGATCGTTCAGAAACCGACGAGAGTGTCTTGTGGGGTAGGTCACATTGCGATTTTTGCAAAAAACCCCTACGGTGGTTCGAGCTTATTCCCCTGTTCTCGTACATTTTGCAACGTGGCAGATGTTTGCGATGCAAAAAAAAGCTATCTCTCCAGTACCCCATGGTGGAACTTGTCACTGCGATCAGTTATGTCATACTTCTTCGGTTTGTCCCTTTTGGTTCTCAATTTTTGTGGGCGGTAGGAATTCTCTCTTCTGCGATTGTTATAGCCATTGCAGATATAAAATTTCAACTTATTCCTGATTCTATGATCACTTTGATGATTGGATCAACGCTAGGATTTATGTATTCAGGTGGTCTTTTGACTGAATTGCCTATACGTATTTTGTGTGCACTTGGCGCAGGTACGTTTTTTTATGCGCTATGGTATTTCACAAAAGGAAAAGGCATGGGTTTTGGCGATGTAAAATTATCGCTCGCACTTGGACTTCTTATGGGATTTCCTGGATCAATATTTTCATTATATATAGCTTTCTTGACGGGCGCCTTTCTCGGTGTCATACTAATTTTATTACGAAGCAAATCTTTCAAAAGTAAAATCGCCTTTGGCCCATTTTTACTATTTGGAATGGTAATGGCTATTATTTTTGAAAGACAACTACAAGTATTATGGAACATATATTTCTGAGCTTTAAAGCTCGCGACAAATCGAATACAAAAGGATTTACTCTCCTTGAAGTACTTATCGTCATAGCTATTATTGGCATACTCGTCTCCATAGGTCTTGCGTCGTATACGACTGCACAAAAAAAATCTCGAGATGCTAGACGAAAAGGTGATCTAAAAGCGATGCAATCAGCGTGGGAGCAGTACTATTCCCAGAGCACCACCGCGTCGTATCCAACGACTTGTTCTTTCGCTACGTTAACAACGTATATGCCCATGGGTCAACCGAAGGATCCACAGCTTAACGCGGATTACTGTGTGGATGGAAATTTATCAGCGACCTCATATGTATTTTGTGCACTTATGGAATCAATAACTGCAGGGAACGCAAACTCAAGTGGAGTGTACGGCGCTGCAACGACCCATTACTGTGTCAGTAACCTACAATAGCATGAAAAAAAACAGTGGATTTACATTGCTCGAGGTGCTTGTATCGGCAACAATAATTGCCGTTTTAACGAGCATAGGTCTTGTGTCATTTTCCTCTGTTAATAAACGCTCACGGGATGTAAAGAGAAAAAGTGACTTAGAGCAAGTCAGGTCTGCGCTGGAAATGTATCGATCAGATAATACGACTGCTCCTGGAGAATATCCTAGTGCCGGAGCAGGATCGTTTACCAATGCAACATCGCTAGATAGTTCTCTCGTGACGAATTCCTATATGCCGGTGATCCCAGCGGATCCAGATGATGATTATGGGTATTATTACCGAGCGTTTGGTTCTCTAGGGTCATATACGGCATATTGCGTATGTGCTCATCTGGAAACAATTCCGGCAGGGACATATCAAAACACCTGTACGTCTCTTGTGGCAAACGCTTTGCTTCCAGCTGGTTGTAATTATGCTTTAAAAAATCCATGAAAGGATTCACGCTCATCGAGCTTCTCGTTTCTGTCGGCATAGGACTTACTGTGACTGGCATGGTCGTGGCGAATTATAATTCATACAACACGACGCAGGCGCTAAAGCAAACTGCTTTGACAATGAAAAACGATATCCGATTCGTCCAAACAAAGGCCTCTAGCGGAGTAAAACCTTCAGATGTGTGCACGGCCTCTACCCCACTGGACGGATGGAAGATAACTTTTTCGGCTTCAGAATATACGTATGGGGCGATATGTGCAGGAGTTTCATCTTCGGAAACAACGACGATCACTTTGCCCAAGAGCGTTACAATCACCACGCTTCCCTCTCCCAATCAAGTGTTATTTTCCGTATTATCACGCGGAACAAATCTTCCCGCGGATGCGCCAATTATTCTGACTAGTTCGGGAAAAAATTATGAGATATTACTGGGAAAAAATGGAAATATTTCTGATCTTGGAGTTGTCCAATAATTCACATGAAACATTCACAGTCTAAAGGTCAAACGTTAATCGAAGCAATAATCTCTATTAGCATCGTCGTTCTACTTGTGACTGGACTTATTGCGGGAACTTCTGCGTCGCTCAAAACATCTGTGAGTGGTAGATCTCGTGATCAAGCAGTCAAATTGGCAGAGGAAGGGCTGGAGCACGCCAGATCACTTCGAGATCAGAGTTGGGCAACACTAGCCTCGTACTCCGGTTCTTACTGTTTCGATTCATCTGCACTGGTACCACTTGAAATAACGCAATCAGAAGATTGCCCCGTAAAAAAAACAACCCAAGATACCGTTTTTAATCGGATTATTACATTTTCGTTATCCGGGTCGAGAATGACGATAGAGTCAAAAGTGTCGTATCCTGAAAATGCTAAAACACAACAGGTTTTATTGACAACATATTTGACTGCATGGAAATAATTATGAATAAATATATGAAAATTGTTTCCACAAGTGGTTTTACCTTATTAGAAATCATGATTACGGTATCTATCATGGGTATCATAGGGTTGCTTATTTCTCAGGTATTTTTTACGACCACAAAAGTAAATACCAAAACTGAACTATTAAAAGATATTAAGCAAAATGGACAATTCTCTATGGATACTCTTGTCCGCATGATACGTTCTGCCAGAAGCGTTACGTCTACTTGCTCAACGACAGGCACACAAAGTACTTCATTACAAATAACGAATCCTAATGGTCAGTTGACGACTTTTGGATGTTTTCTCGATGCGACAGGATCTACTCGGATAGCCTCAACAAGCGGATATACAGGCCAATCTGATTATCTAACGAGTAACAATATCTCTCTAGGTGGAACAGCGTGCACAAGTCTATCAGGAATGACTTTGTCATTTACTTGTACTTCATATGTTGATCAGCCGACCCGCGTTAAAATAAATTTTTCACTAAAACAAATTGGAACGCCCAGTAGCGGAGTAGATACTGCCAATCAGGCGTTCGAAACCACCGTGAGTGTTAGGAACTAATGTTGATTATTTGCTAAATCATTATTACAATAGATAAAGATATGAAAGGTTTACGAAAAGATCAAAACGGTCAAATAGTTCTTATTACCCTCTTAGTTCTCGCCATAGCAACAACCGTAGCACTTTCGCTTATTTCCCGCTCAACAAATGATGCGAGCATCTCTAGAGAGGTTGAAGAATCATCTCGCGCGTTTAACGCGGCTGAAGCAGGTATAGAAGATGCACTGCAAACGGCAATAGGAACAAATACGCCCGTCACACTGTCAGGAGGCGCATCATATAAAGTTGATGTTCGCACACTTGGGGGCCAGGCAGGAGTATATCAGTTGCCCAAAAAAAGCCTTCAAGGCACCACTGAAACAATATGGTTAGTAAATCACGACACGGCTACGAAATCAATCATTGAAGCTCCAACGTACACATCTAATTCGATCTCCTTCTGTTGGACAAAGAAATCAGATAGCGAAATTCCAGCAGTTGTCGCAACTCTTCTCTATAACAAAGGTGGGGTTTACCAGACCGCTAAAGCAGTATTTGATCCTGGTTCTGCTGGTCGTTCTCCTTCGAATAACTTTTTAGGCACTGTTATTGCTACTGGTTGTGCGGATGGGGCATCAAATTATAAGGCTACTATGACGTTTAGCACGTTAAACTCCTCAAGTCCTATTAACTCTGCGGTCGATACGCTCATTGCACTTCGATTACGTCCTGTTTATTATGATACACAATTCTTCATAGATTCCGGTGCGATAGAAATTCCTGATCAAGGATATATTATAGAATCAACAGGTTCGACCGTTGGAGGCACAAATAGAAAAATAATCGTATACCAACAATATCGTTCTCCTTCAACTATATTTGACGCTGGGTTATATAGCGAAGGAGTATTAACGAAATAACGTTAGAAGGAAACTGCCCTATGAATACCATTGCTGGACTCGATATTGGGTCACATTCAATAAAATTGATAGAACTGGCGCGTGATGGCAATCAGGTTGCTTTAATTGCCGCTGGAAGTATGCCTACTCCGCCAAAATCACTCTCTTCCTCGCTTCAGGCAGACGCTGAAGCATTGGCCGTTGCCCTGAAACAACTTATTCGAAGCACGGGAACGAGAACGAGAACTGTGAATATCGCTCTTCCTGAGTCGAAAGTGTTTACGCGAGTGATTGAGGTGCCACAACTATCACCAAGAGAATTGACCTCAGCTATAAAATGGGAAGCTGAACAATACATCCCACTTCCTCTGGATCAGGTAAATATTGATTTTACTGTAGTAGATGATGGTAAAAAAAGCGGATCCAATAAAATGGAAGTACTTCTTGTCGCTGCACCAAAAGCTCTCATAGATCGGTATATAAATATAATCGAGCTGGCAGAATTAACTGTCGAAAACGCGGAAACAGAAATTATCTCGACCTCGAGGGCGATAGCAAGATCTCTTCCAAATGTTCGCACGGTCATGGTTGTGGCGCTAGGGGCACAATCTACAGATATCGCGATTCTTCGTTCTGGAGTTCTCATGTTCACAAGATCTGTAAATGCGGCAGGCGAGGCAATTACCAGGTCTATTGCTCAAAATTTAGATTTTAATTTGACACAGGCTGAAGAATATAAACGAGCCTATGGATTACAACAAGATAAACTTGAGGGTAAAATAACTGCCGCGGCAAAGCCTATTATGGATTCTATTGTTCAGGAAGTTAAGCGAGCTATGGCATTTTATTCAGAGAAATATAAAGAAGAGCATGTAGATACCGTTATATTGAGTGGTGGCACATCGAGAATACCAGGTATGGTGATCTATCTGGCTCAGGCACTAAGTTGTGAGGTTCAGTTGGCAAATCCTTGGGTAGGTATAGCTAAAGATGCCCGTTTTAATATCCTAAATACAGAAGGGGCAAACTTCAGTGTTGCTGTCGGACTTGCTTTGCGATGATGGAAAGAACTTAGTATATGCCTGTAAACCAGCATTCGATAAATTTAATTCGAACGAAAACAAATATTTCTCCTGAAAATAAAGCGGTAGAGCAAAGCGTTCGCAAAAACAGCATTATATTTCTTGTCATATTTGTTTTGTTGTCGTTTGTTGTCGGGACAATTTATCTGTATTATTCCAATAAAATTAACATTGCTACTGCCCAAAAAAGAGAGCTATCAAATAGAGTAAATGCATTGAAAAATAAAGAAGCATATCTTCTGGCTATTAAAGATCGCACGAAGACCGTCAAGAAAGCAATGGAAAACCAAAAGCCGTGGATACAAATGCTAAATTTAGTGAATACATTTACATTTCCTCCTGCATTAACTTCAATTTCCGTCGATGAACAGGATAAAATATTGCTTTCCATTAATTGTCCGAACTTAGAGGATGTACTACGTATCGTAGATGTACTCATTGTAAACGTACAAGATGCAAAGATAAAAAATCCTCAATTAGTTTCCTTTCGATTGACAAAAACAGGTACATACGGAATAACCATATCCTTTTTTGCAATTTTTAACAAAATATGAATTCTTATAAACGGATTATTTCACAATATAATAATATTATTATATCTCTATCTATATTTCTTTTTATCGGCGTTTGCGTTTACATTGGATTAATACCTGGGATTAGTTCAATCGGAGAAATGAAAAAAAATGCCGAAGAATTATCAAGGCAGATAGAGGTATTATCGCAAAAAGCATCGCTACTTGAGTCTATAGATGAAGAAGGCTACAAAAATTATCTGGTTGATTTATCTCTTGCCGTGCCATCAGAGAAATCCTTAACGTCGTTATTTGCAACAATAGATGGTCTCAGTAGAACCTCAGGAGTACTTTTGTCTGATTTTAAACTAATAAAACCCGGTCCACTCGCAACTAGCTCTGCGAAATTATCTACAAATGAAGAGCGAAAAACTGGAAGTAATTTTTTACCGTTCACCTTAAAGGTTACCGGTGATTATGATCAGTTACGAAAATTTGTTACCGATGCTGTTAAGGTCAGGAGATTTTTTAGGATTAGGTATTTTTCTATGAAGTTTGATGAAGAAGAGACTATGTCTGTTTCGATGGGCATGGATGCGTATTATGCCCCATTGCCTACCTATTTAGGATCTACATCAGAGAAATTAGACATGCTAAATGAAGATGACTTGGCGGTAATAGAGAAAATTATGCAAATGCCTGTGCTAGGAAAAGAAGAATCGGTAGACAGTGCCTCTCGCGCCACTTCTGTCGAATCTGCTCCCAGAGAAGATCCGTTTAGTTTATAGCAGATCTGGTCGATATTTCTTTGTTTTTTCAATCGCTTTTGTTTTTCTCCAATCTGCAATTTTCTTATGATTTCCACTTAGCACAATCTCTGGAACTTCCATGGCGTTATAGGTATTGGGTCTCGTATATTGTGGATATTCTAGCAAGTTGGGGTCAGTGGAGAACGATTCATCTATCGTTGCTATTTCCTTGGATAAGGTTCCTGGGAGTAATCTTCCTATGCTATCGATCAATACCATCGCAGGTATTTCTCCCCCGGTTAGGATATAATCTCCAATGGAGATAACAGAATCTACGAGCGAAAAAACTCGAGCATCTACCCCCTCATAGTGTCCGCAAAGCAGGATAATGTGTTGATGTAGTGTAAGCTCACTTGCCATTTTCTGCTTATATGGCGCACCCGATGCATCAAGGAGAATTTTATATGGTGTAATTGATGGTAGCTGATTTGTGGAATACTCCAATGCTTTGTCGACAATATCCACGCGAAGTACCATGCCATGTCCCCCGCCGTACGGATGATCATCTACAGAACCATATGCATCCGTTGCAAATTGCCGAAGCTGTACATAGGAAACGGTAAGGATTGTTTTCGCAATCGCTCGTTTAATAATAGATTGAGAAAATACCTCTTGGAATATCTCAGGAAATAATGTTATGACACTTATATGCATACAATTCCAAGGATAAAAAGAAGAAATCTGGGTTTTAGGCTTCAACAGGCTTTTCTGGCTCTGCTATCACGACATCCACGTAGGTCTGTTGTTTGGTTGCCATGAGCTTTATGATATCTCTGAGCGCCTTAATTATTCTGCCACTTTTGCCAATAATCTTGCCAATATCCTCTTGATTTGCATTGATAGTCAAAATAGTACTGTCTCCATCTTGGGAATCGGAGATATTGACATCTTCTGGGTGATCAACAAGCTTCTGGAGAATATAGAGCAAGGTGTCTTTCATGATTATTTTATGAGTTTGGCCACAGCTCCTGATATTTGTGCGCCGACACTTACCCAGTAATCTACACGCTTCTTATCAATCTTTATCTGTGCCGGTTTTACGAGTGGGTTATAAAATCCCAATACTTCAACATTTTTTCCGTCTCTGCGTTTGCCTTCTTCGATGGCTACGATACGGTAGGATTTTCTATTTTTTGTGCCTGTTTGTGAAAGTCGAATCTTTAGCATTGTAGTATCATATCACGTTTTTCCTAGCTTCTCAAGCGCCCAGTGTGCTGCAGCCTGTTCTGCTTCTTGTTTTGATTTACCCTCTCCACTTCCGAGGATTGTGGTGCCTACGGTGACCTGAATCCAAAATGTTTTAGCATGGTCCGGTCCTTCACTTTTTATCACATGATACGTCGGTGAAATTCTGGAATCCTGCTGGATAATCTCCTGCAGGAGGCTTTTGTAATCTATATACGCCTTTTTATCGATAATATCTGTTGTTTTTACGAATAGATGCGTGGTTAAAAATGTCTTAGCGGCCTCAATGCCCTGATCCAAAAATAACGCTCCGAGAAGCGCTTCAAAACTATCTGCAAGAAGTGATGGGTTTGATCTGCCCCCTGACGCTTCTTCTCCGTGGCTGAGTTTTAAAACATCGCCGAGATTTAGTGTTTTTGCCGTTTCCGCTAGACTGTTGGTTTTTACCAGTGAAGACCGAATATTGGTCAATGTTCCCTCTGGGTATTCCGGATACGTCTCGTACAGAAAATGAGATGTAAGAAATGACAAAACAGCATCTCCTAAAAATTCCAATCGTTCGTTAGAAATGCGAATATGCTTTGCTTCGTTTAGGTACGATCGGTGAATAAAAGCCCGTTCCAGAATCGATTTGTCCGAAAAAGTGACATTTAGAGTTTTTTCTAATTCATCGAGCGTCATCATATAATCTCCTTTAATATCGTTCCGAGTACTCCATTGATAAATTTCGCGCTGTTTTCATTGCCGTACGCTTTTGCAAGTTCAACAGCCTCGTCGATAAGTACTTTTGGAGGCTCTGATTTGGCAACGGTCAATTCAAATGTAGCGAGTCGTAGTATCGCGAGGTCAATTTTAGCGATTTTTTCTAGAGGCCATTCTGTGGCAGATTTTCTAATTTTTTCGTCTACTTCTTCTATTTTTTGGAGTATTTCTGCAATATCTTCGTCCTTTTGAGACTCCTGAAAGCTTTGCGAAAACAACTTTTGCATGATGGTTACCCGTTTTTGATGCCGAGGATCGTTTGAGGTTTTCATGAAATTTGAATCATGAATTATGAATCAAGAACTTTGTTCTTAATTCATTATTCTTAATCCTTAATTCTACGCTTTTTTTGCAGCTTTGGTTGTCTTTTTTATGACTTCTTTCCCGTTATAAAAACCGCATGCTTTACAAATGGTATGTTGAATTCGCAGTACGCCACAATTTGGGCATCTTGAAAGATCAATAGCAGAAAGCCTAATAGATGCTTTTCGTTTACCACCTCTTCTTGTACTATGTCGTCTTTTTGGTAGTGGAGCCATAAATAAAATGAAACCCAGACCTTAATCCTGAGTTATAGTTTCTATTTTACTCTTTTTTATCAATTCCCTCAAGAGGGGAAGATTTTTGAGTTCTGGGTCATTTGCCGTGATTGATTTCACTGCATCGTAGGTGTTATTTACGGTTCGAGTATCCATATATGAGGCGATTTTCATGCTCGTGGATCCGTGTTGTCTGCTTCCGAGCAAATCACCCGGACCACGTAGGTTCATATCTACCTCCGCAAGTTTAGCTCCATCATAGATGGTCTCCATGGCTTTGAGTCTATCGATATTTTCAGAAGACGTCGTGCTCGTAAATAGTAAACAATACGAATCTTTATCGCCTCTGCCTACACGGCCTCGGAGCTGGTGAAGTTGTCCGAGTCCAAACCGCTCGCTTCCTTCAATGACGATAATTGCAGCATTCGGAATATCTATGCCGACTTCAACGACAGGTGTTGCTACCAAGATGTCGAACTCTCGATCTCTAAATTGTTGTAGTACCAGGGTTTTTTCCTGACCAGAAAGCTTTCCATGGATCAGGCCAAGCTTTAGTGTCGGAAATATTTGTTTAAGCAGTTCAAATTCCGTTTTCACCGCCTTTACCTCAGAGAAATTCTCTGAATCCTCGATAAGCGGGCACACGATAAACGCCTGAATGTGCAGGTCAGAAATCTGCTTTTTGATCCACTCGTATGCCTTCGATCTCTTTTCCTGTCCAATAACCCATGTCTTTACTCGTTTTCTGCCACTTGGCATCGTGCTGAGCCTGCTAATATCGAGGGATCCGAATACAGTTTTTGCGAGCGTTCTCGGGATTGGCGTAGCGGTCATAGTAAGCAGATGGGGCGCGAGGGTCGATCTATCTATCTTATCCGTTAACTTGGATCGTTGCTTTACACCAAATCTATGTTGCTCATCGATAATGACGAGCCCTAGCGTATCAAAGTGGACATCATCTGAAAGAATGGCATGGGTTCCGATGGTTATCGTTGCAGGGGTACGGTCCTTGGTGTTTCCTGTCATAAGGCGAATATCGACTCCACTTGCGCCGAGCACGGTGGTAAGAGATCGGTAATGTTGCTCTGCGAGAATTTGCGTGGGCGCCAAAAGAACAGACTGAAGCCCGTTTAGGTAGGCCGTGTGCATAGCTATTGCTGCTACGATAGTTTTTCCGGATCCAACATCCCCCTCAAGGAGGCGGTTCATTGGCGTTTTTGTAGCCAGATCTGCGGAAATCTCGGAAATTGCTGTTTGTTGATCCACAGTGAGGGTAAAGGGTAAAGAATTGATAATTGATTGCATCTTCTTTTCGTAAATTTTGCAGGCAAATGCTGTGGTCAGGGCAATTCGCTCTTTTTTTTGTTCATAGGCGATAAGCTGAAGCAAAAATAGCTCATCAAATGCCAAACGTTTCTTGGCTTGGTCGGCAAATTGAATATGAGTGGGGAAATGGATTTGCATAAGTGCGGTACTCAAATCAGGAAGGGAATATGATTGTCGTATTTTTTCGGGCACTGGGTCACTTATTGAGTCCTGTAATTGTTCGAGTAGGAAATGTATGCGACCACGCATCCATTTTGAGGAAAGTCCGGCAGTTTCAGGATATATAGGCACAAGTCGTCCGGTGTGAAGTGAGTCACTTTTGTCATCGTTTACTACCTCATATTGTGGGGAATTCATAACCAGTTTTTTGTTAAACCAAGCGATAGATCCTGACAGACGAATCATCGCTCCTGGAGTAATGATTGATCGCAAATAGGGTTGATTAAACCAAATGACAGAAAGCGTTCCTGTGGAATCTTTTATCTTTGCTTCCTGAAGCTTTTTTCCATTTTTGGTTATAAAGGCGCTAAAGGATATAACTTCTCCCTGTATGGTGACTGTTTGCCCTGGTTGAATTGTTGCAACATGGGAAATGAGGGAAAAGTCATCGTATCGATATGGTATATGGTACAAAAAATCTCGAACAGTAGCGATACCGAGTAAATCGAGCTTTTCGCCCATGGCGGGACCGACGCGAGGGATAAAGCGGACTTCTGTATCCAATGAAAGATCCATAATGGTTCGCAAGCAGGATCTCCACATGTCTCAAATTCGCTCTAGCGAAGAGATAGCAGTGGTAAGAATGATGATGCGATAAGCGCAATAGACGATGCAATTACGATAACCTTCCACAATTTTTCGTGTTTTCGAAAGAAATCCATATTAGTTTTTTATTTTAACAGCTTTTCGACCTGCTTGGAATATATCACCCGCAACAACATGTAATTCTTCTTTTGGATTGGTAATGACAACGTCATTACGTTTAAATGCTTTTTGCTCGATAAGCCGTCTGGCATCGGAATTGCTTTTGGCGAGCCCAACCGCAACCATATATTCGATTGCCGTTGCTGATACTGGTAGGTTTGCCAAAGATAACTCCGGAAGCTCCACTTCAGATATTGCCTTTTTCTGAAATCTGGTTTCAAAATCCTTCAAAGATGAATCAGCGTCTTCTTTAGAATGAAGTTCCAACACAATCCTATGCGCTAGTTCTTTTTTGAGTGCCATCGGGTTCTCTCCATTTTTCAACCGCTCTTCTCTCTGTGTCACTTCATCCATGCTCATATTTGTAGATAACGTAAAGTACTGAATGATCAATTCATCCTTGAGAGACATAACTTTTCCAAACATTTCGTCTGGCGAATCAGTGAGCCATATACCATTCCCCCATGATTTGCTCATCTTTCTTCCATCCGTTCCTTCGAGAAATCCGTTGGCAATAATGAACGATTCTTTCTGTCGTAAATCCTTTTGGAGTATTCTTCCAGCCTGCATGTTAAATGTCTGGTCAGTCCCCCCAAGCTGGATGTCTGTATCCATAAAATAGCTATCATATCCCTGCATAACCGGATACAAAAGCTCATGAAGCCCTACCTTTTTTCCGTCAGTTAGACGCTTTTTAATAAGTTCTCTCGAGACAAATTCGCCCGCTGAAAAATGCTGGCATAATTTTACAATGTCTGTGAATTGTAAGTCCTTTAGCCAATCACTGTTGTGGACGACCGTAATTTTTGAAAAATCAAGTACTTTTTTGGCCTGCTTTTTGTAGGTTTCAAAATTCGATTTGATTTGCTCAGTGGTCAGCACTGGTCGTTCGGTGTCTTTATCAGATGTATCACCTATCAGGGCGGTAAAGTCGCCTATTAAAAAAGTGACATGATGTCCAAGTGCCGCAAAAGCATTTAGCTTTCGAAGAGGCACCGCGTGTCCTATATGGATATTCGTTGCCGTTGGGTCTATGCCTAAAAAGATATTGAGTTTCTTGCCACTCACAAGAAGTTCCTTGAGCTTTTCTTTTCCAGGTATGATATTTTCAACACCGCGAGTTAAAAGTTCTTCAATTTGATCCATACGCAAATTATACTACATCGATGACGGAATTTTTATATAGATCGTTGCTGGATCATCTTGTCGAATTTTTGGTTCTATGCATGTCGAAATATCAGGATCGATGTCTTGTAATTGGTCGAGTGACACGGCTCTAAATCCAAGACGCTCGAATATGCTATGTGCATGGGTAATGACAATATATCGACTTTTAGGATTATTCGCATTCATAGCCTTTTGGATGAGTGATGATTGTAATTGCCCACCTTTGTGTCGTAGTTCGGGGCAAACTAGCCCATTGTTTATGTATAGCCACTTTATAGCATTAATATTCAGCGATTCTATCGTGCAAGAGGCAAGTATACTTTCACCTTTTGTTACTGTCCAAAGTTGCCCACGATTTGATACAAGTGATGTAAAATCTTCCAAAGAGCAATCTCGAAGCTTTCCACCCACTCCCATAAATTCGGCTTTCATAAGAGAATGAACTTTCTCGATCATCGAAGGATCAACTCTTCTTTGTAACAAAATGTCTCTACCCTCGATAAGTTGATCACATAATCGGAGTGCTTCAATGAGTCGAATATTTTCTCTTCGGGTTTTTATTCCAATCCGAACATACTCAAATCCCTCAAGTCCTTCTTGCGTGTTTATATCTCTTGCCTCTATTCCAGATAGCTGTAGCAAATCATGTAGATTCAGCGATTCATGTCTAAGAATTGCAATCCCGCACGCTGGAGTGCTTCCTAGATGTATATGATTCATGTCAGCAATACTGTTTTCGAGAAATCTCGACTCTTCCTTGATATATTTCGCAGTACGGCGAACATGATCTATGTCCCCTATTGCCTCAATGGCTAAAGATAGTGCTTCAGCTGAAGGCTTTTCTATGGATTGATTTCTAATTTTGGATATTAGTTTTGGGTCCGCTATGGCGATACCAATGCGCGATTCAGGCATGCCAAATGCTTTTGAAAATGTTTTTGTTACTAGGATATTTTCATGATCTGGAATCAGTCGTATTGCTGACTCTTCGTTATCTGGGTCGACGTAATCCTGGTATGCTTCATCGACAATGACTAGTGCCGAACTAGCCTCAGCAATCTCAGCTATATCGCTGAGCTCCCATGATACGCCAGTTGGATTATTCGGACTGCAGAGCCATACGAGAGAAGGCGCCGATGTTCGAATTTCAGAAAGTACTTGCTCTTTGTATGCTCGCGTGATTTTGTACCCCTGGTCAATTGGGGCTTGAACACGAATTGTTCTCACGCCTAGTGGTTCTAGCGACTCTTCAAGTCCGAAGTATGTTGGAACGGGTAACACGCAGGAATCTCCTCGTTTCATACATATGGATGGCAACGTTTCTATAAGGGCACTACTGCCCTTTGCGATAGCTATATGATCAGCAGGAATACGGAGCCAATGAGAAAAATGTGTTAACACATCCGATTCTGAAACTATGAAGCTCTCACCATGTTGGTCGATAAATGGACTTCTGCCCAAAGGGTTACCAATCGACGCAAAGTCGATTCCTGTTTGAATTTGTGTTTCCGGTCTTTGTACTGAAATTGTTCGTTCTGGTGTCATATGAATACAAAAAAATCCCACAAAAAAACCCCGTCTTGACGGGGTTCATCGGTGCGGGAGTTATATGTTCTATTATTTCGCTTTTCTCACGTCACGTTGCCCCATCAAAGAAGAGGTAAAATAACTAAAATAATACGAACAACGCAATAGACTCATATCTGTTTATAAACTATAGCATAAATTGCCAAATCAGACAATGATAAGTACAATATATATATGCTTGATGTATTTAATAAGCGCCAGCTACAAAAAATGCTTGGCACCCATAAGATAAAGACAGCGACATGGGCAACCATAGCGATGGGCGCATTTATCTCTCTTATCGTGGGAATGATAGGTGTTGGCATATTATTTGCGTGGTATGCCAAAGATTTGCCCCGACCAGACAAGGTCCGAAGAACCGATGGACTCTCTACCGTTATATTAGATAGAAATGGCACCACTCTCTATGACATTTATGAAAGTCAAAATAGACTTCCGGTAAAGTATGAGGATATTCCGAATTTTTTGAAACTTGGAACGATTGCGGTTGAAGATAAGGATTTTTATAAACATCAAGGCTTATCCGTTACCGGCATTCTCCGTGGTGCCGTTGCCTGTGTCATCCTTCATCGTTGTCAAGGTGGTTCGACGTTGACTCAGCAGTTAGTAAAGAATGTACTGCTTACCAATGAGCGCTCACTCCCCCGTAAAATAAAGGAAGCAATTCTTTCCATTCAGATAGAGAGAAAATATAAAAAAGACGATATTCTCCTCATGTATCTCAACGAAGCCCCATACGGAGGAACCGCTGTGGGTGTTGAATCCGCAGCACAGCTATATTTTAATAAACCCGCCCGAGGGCTTGGTCTCGTGGAATGTGCCATATTAGCCGGATTACCACAATCACCCTCAAAGTATTCGCCTTTTACCGGTGTGCCAAAGGCATATGTGTGGAGAACAGAACAGGTACTTCGTCGCATGCGTGAGGACGGATATATTACATCCACACAAGAGACCGACGCAAAAAAACAGCTCGAAACAATAAAATTTACGGAAGATTCAGAAAGCCTAAAGGCTCCGCATTTTATCGCGTATATTAAAGAACAGCTCGTCGATAAATTTGGCGTTGATAAAGTAGAAGGTGGTGGTCTTCGTGTGACCACTACACTCGATTGGAATCTCCAGGAAAAGGCGCAACTGATCGTGAAAGAAGAAGTCGCAAAAGCCAAAAATCTTAAAGTATCCAACGGTGCTGCGGTTGTGATTGATCCGAAAACTGGAGAAATTCTTTCTATGGTGGGCTCTAAGGATTATTCTGCGACCGACAGTAGTGGATTTAAATTTAATGTGGTGACTCAGGGGCTTCGTCAACCAGGCTCAACGATAAAACCTATTACCTATGCTGCAGCGCTCAAAAAAGGATATACCGCAGCATCACTTCTGATGGATGTGGATACCAAATATCCATCCGGAGATATTGCGAAACCAGAGTATAATCCGAAAAATTATAATGGAAAGTTTTTAGGCCCAGTCACTCTTCGATATGCCCTCGGAAATTCGATCAATACGGTAGCGGTAAAGCTTAGCGCACTAGTCGGTGTAAAAGACGTGCTCCGCTTAGCCTATGATATGGGCTTGTCAACACTTGAGCCTACTGATGAAAATCTGAAACGCATCGGACTCTCTTTGACGCTGGGCGGAGGCGAAGTAACACTGCTCCATATCACCAGTGCGTTTGGAGTGTTTGCTACAGAAGGAAATCGGATGGATCCTGTATCAATTCTCAAAGTAGAAGACTCAAAAGGTTCCGTGCTCTATCAATACAAGGCGCCATCCTCTAGATCTGTGCTGGCTCCGGATGTCGCCTATATAATTTCTGATATGTTGTCCGATAATGACGCAAGAAAAGAAGTGTTCGGTCCTAAGTCTTATCTCGTGATTCCCGGGAAAACTGTTGCGGTAAAGACGGGTACGACCGATGATAAACGGGACAACTGGACCATAGGATACTCCCCTTCTGTTGTCGTTGGGACGTGGGTTGGAAACAATGATAATACTCCGATGAGCCCGACATTAGCGTCAGGTGTCACAGGCGCAGCCCCAATTTGGAATCGTATAATCCAAGAAGCCCTTAAAGGAAAATCCGACGAGCCGTTTGCAAAACCTGAATCAATTATTGAAATGGATATAGATGCGCTAAGCGGTGGACAACCTGTCGATGGAAGTCCGACCAGAAAAGAACGTTTTATCAAGGGTACAGAGCCAAATAACCCATCTGTGATCTACCAGTCGATAAAATTATCGAGAATTGACACCAATAAGCTTGCAAATTCTGTGGAAGTAAATAAAGGCGAGTATGAAACAAAAAAATATTTGATATTTACAGAGTTAGATCCCGTGAGTGGTGATGGGAAAAATCGATGGCAGGAAGGGATAGATGCATGGATAGCTTCTCAAGGAGATAGCAAATACCACCCACCTAAAGAAACATACTCTGGAGGAGAGGAAATTAATGTCGCATTCAGAGAGCCAGGAGAAAAATCGCAGGTAAATTCCAACGACGTGACGTTTAAAATCGAAGCGACCAGTATCCATACTGTTACGAAAGTAGAGATATATGTAGATGGGGAAAAGAAAAAGGAACGGTCCGAAGCGAAGTTTACCGAGGCCATAACGATACCTAATGGTTCTCATGTGATTCGTGCAAAAGTGACAGATGATACAGGAAAAACAGCGGATGCAGAACGCCATATTGGAGTGAACTCTCCATACAATTCCCCTACTCCTACATCAAGCCCAACACCAACTCCATAAAGTGAGTTGTCTTAATTTAGTGTCATTCCCGCGAAGGCGGGAATCCAGATGAGTCTAGGTTACTGCAATAATCCATCGTATAGATCATTCCAATTCGGATTCGATTCTTCTATCAATCGTAATTTCCACAAACGATTCCATTTCTTGATCTGTTTCTCTCGTGTAATTGCAGATTCAGGGATTGTTATGAATTTCAAAGTAGATCAAATGATGAACACTATACGTTTTTGTAAATCCATCTATTATGTTATTTTTATGCTCATATACACGTCGTATCAGATTATCCGTGACACCAATATACAAAGTTCCATTTCTCTGTGAAGACATTATGTAGACACAATACGATGTATCAGACATACATACAGCATAGACTGGATCCCCGCCTGCGCGGGGATGACTTAAAAAAATGAATGAAAAATATGAAGGATAATATAGTACTTACTGATTTTAAGGACAAAATATCCTGAGTCAATAAATGCTTAAACAAAAAGGTATCGTATGTTGCTGCAACGTACTTCAATACATCTTCAGTGTATTATAAATTTTGCTAGTTTTGACACAATTTGCTGTGCGATGTCTGTTTTTGAAGCCCGAGGTAATACTTCGGGAGTTCCGTTTTTTGGGATAATCATCACTTCATTTTCATCTGATTGAAAGCCGACGCCTGCTCTCCCAATATCATTGGCGATGATAAGGTCTGATGAGCTCTCCGAAAGTCGTTTCGATGCAACGGTAGCAAGTTCTTCGTTTGATAGTCCATATTCTGCTTTAAACGCCACGAGAAATACGTGTGGATTGAGTGTTTTTATGGTATCTAGCAGTTTTTTCTTCGGTTCCAGTTCCAAGGGGAGTGGATCGGAGCTTGAATGTTTCCCCACAAACGGATTCTTTATGGAAAAGTCAGACACAGCTGCCACTTGAAACACGATGTCAGCATTTGGCACATGCCTCTGAAGAAGTACATCCAAATCCTCCACCGATTCAAATTCATGTTCCGGTATTCCATACCGAGTATGAACGCTACTGACAGATCTCAAAATTGTGACAGTCGCTCCTGCCTGATAACACGCCTCTGCAATCGCAATTCCCATCTTTCCGGAGCTTCGGTTGGAAATGGTTCTGACACTGTCAATCATTTCCGTTGTTCCCCCAGTTGTGATAAGCACACGTTTACCTGTAAGAGACTGTGATGTATGAAGTAGAAGTTTGATTTCGCGAGTAATAACTTCTATATCCGGCAGTCTCCCCTCTCCACTGTATCCACATGCCAAATCTCCGCAGTCAGGAGGAAGTACATGAAGCCCAAGTGACCGAAGTGTCTGAACATTTTTCTGTGTTGCGGGGTGTTGCCACATGTGTGTGTTCATAGATGGACAAACAAGAACTGGACAAGAAACCGCAAGCGCGGTCGTGGTCAAATAATCATCCGCAATGCCGTTTGCAAGTTTTGCAATAACATTTGCAGTCGCAGGCGCAATTACAAACAACGAAGCAGTTCCTGCAAGCGAAATATGTTCAACCGTGCGAGCTGAAAGAACTTCCTGTGGGTCGAAATCAGGAGGATACATATTGATATAAACAGGTTTGCCTGTTATCTCGGATATATTTTTTGGAGGAAGTATTCGTGTGGCACTGTTTGTTTCTATAACATCAATATCTATCCCATCCTGTTTGAGAGCATTCAGAAGCAGAGGGATTTTAACCGCGGCAATCCCGCCAGAAATGCCGATAAGGAGATGTAGGGACTTCATTCTGTTTTTAGAATAAGGCCAAATTTCCCTTCGGCCAATTCAATAAGTTTTTTTCTGATCGGTGCAATATCTTCACCTGATAGTGTTTTTTTAGGATCACTGTATATCACGCGAAGCATTCGCTTATTTTTATAGACGTCGCGAAGTTCCACAGACGTGATCATTGTATGAAGCGAAGAAAATGCCTGCATACACGGCGCTATAAAAAAATCCTCAGGAACTGTGAATGAGAAATCCTCGACAATCGGCGGATACATCGGTGCTGTGGTGTATGGCTGGCCTGGGGAGGTTTTTAAAGTACTTAATTTCTCCAGATCAAGCTCTGCGTAAAACAATTCCTGGGATATGCCGAGTTTTTTCAAGAGAGTGGAATCGACCGTCCCAATGCTACCGATCTGCATTTTCCCAGAGAGCAATCGAATACTCGGATATATAAGGCTCGGATGGTTACTGTTTGTCTCAAACGTACACTCGATACCTAAACGGGAAAGTAGCAGTTCAACTACACCCTTCAAATCAAAAAATGACAACGGAGCTGCGGGTCTATTCCAAGACGATGGAACTGACCCTCCCATCAACATGCCGGCTCTTGCGTGCTCTGTGTAGTGTTTGGCTTTCGGCTGTGTATAAATATTGCCTATCTCAAATAGTGCAATGCGCTCTGTGCGAAAGCTCATACTTCTTTTGGCATACTCCACAAGATTCTGTAGCAGTGATGGGCGAAGCGTAGCAATCTGTGGATCTGGTGAATTTAACAGTGTAATAGACGGGTCAAAAATCCCATGTGCTTCATATTGGTGCATTACCTCATTGCCGATGAGTGTGCCGGTAATCACTTCATTTAGTGCAAGATCTTTAAGCATAGTCTGTACAGTTTCCTGAAATTGCAGATGTGTCGGAGTGCCTACTGTTGGGAGATCACCTGAAAGTGTTTTGACGGGGATGTGTTCATAGCCATAAATTCTGATAATTTCTTCTATAACATCCGCTTCCTGCAACACGTCCGTACGAAATGACGGGACGGTAACGGTTATATGATCCTTTTTTAGTTCTCCATGAAACTCCAATGATTTGAGAATGGAAATACACGCCTTTTCCGGTACAGGAATGCCCACGAGTTTTTCTAAGTGGCTTGGGTAAAAATCGATCTTTTGGGGCAAAGCAGGATTCGGATAAAAATCAGAGACCAGACTTGTTACCTTGCCACTAGCAATTTCTTTGAGTAGAAAGATTGCCCGTGCAAGAGTAAATGGCAATTCTTCTGGATCCTGGTGTTTTTCATGTCTATTACCGCCCTCAGTTGCGACTTTATGCCGTCGTGCTGTCCGTCTGCTTGACGCTGCATCATAGACGGCAGTTTCCAGTAATATATTTTTGGTTTTTTGCGTTACTTTGGATGATGCTCCTCCTATACAGGTAAGGCACTGCACCTTTGAAGCATCACAAATGGCAATATCGTGTGGTGTTAATGAGAGTGTTGTGCCCTGCGCGATGGTGTCGAAGGATTCTTTTGCTTTTGCCATTCGCAAGTGGAGAGAACCACCATCCAGTGTGTCTCGATCAAACGCGTGCATAGGGTGGCTCGTCTCCACCATGACGTAATTGGTGACATCAACAACATTGTTTATAGGTTCAATGCCATACTGAGTGAGCCGATCTGACAACCATTTCGGGGAAGGTTTGACTTCAACTGAAAGTGTTACAGCTATATAGCGTTTGACCAGTCCATTTACCGATGAATCCGCATGAATCAATGGGGATTTCGGATCGGTTTTAGGCAAAGTGGTAATGGGTGGCAATGTGAGCGCAGTGCCAAAACACGCACTGACATCACGGGCAACTCCGATGAGTCCGAACATATCCGATCTATTGCCTCGAAGTTCCAGATCGATTACCACAGCATCGCCGACTACTTTTCTTTTATCCAGCATGTGGCCGACCATTGTCAGCTTGTCTGTGAGAGTAGTTTCCGATTTCGGAAGTGCTACATAGTCTGATACCCATTGCAGTGGTACATTCATATAGGTTTATTCACTATAGCCAATATCTCCATTATATAAAGACCTGATGTCAGAAATTCCGTAGCGTTGCATAACAATGCGGTCCAGTCCCATCCCCCAGGCAAACCCTGAGTATCTTGACGGGTCCATGCCGGCTTTGGTAAACATATTCGGATGCACCATCCCAGCGCCGAGCATTTCTATCCATCCTCGACCTTTGCAGACAGTACATCCCTTTTTATGGCAAAATATACAGCTGATATCAACGCCTACGCCAGGCTCCACTTGTGGATAATATTTACAGCGAAATCTGGTTTCACGGTCACTCCCAAAAAACTGCTTTACAAACTGATCCAGTGTCCCTTTGAGCTCTGCCATGGTGATATCAGTCCCTACTGCCATGCCTTCATACTGATAAAACATAATGTTATTTGTGGCATTTGCGTTTTCGAATCTGTATACCTTGCCTGGAATCACATAGCGAAACGGTGGTGTTACCTCGGCAAGTAAATGACTTTCAACCGATGACGTATGGGTCCGTAGGAGCCAGTTTGGCTCTTCTATGTAGAGAGAATCCTGTAGGTCACGGGCCGGATGATCAAGCGGAAGATTCAATCTATTATAATTGTATTCATCTGTTTCTATTTCCGGACCGTCTGCAACACTAAATCCCATTGTTTTGAAAATATTGTTCATCTCCCGTATCACCAATGTGGTCGGATGCAAATGTCCTTGTATGGGCTTTATGCCCGGCATTGTTGCATCTACCCATGTTGACTGGGTGCTTTGCGTGCTTGAATCTGATTTTTGAGCAATAGCAGTTTCTATACTCTGTTTGACTTCATTGATAAACAGACCTATCTGCGCTTTGTCTTCTTTTGGAATATGAGCAATATTTCGAGAAATTCGAGTAAATTCACTTTTTGCGCCAAGATACGTGAGGCGTAAAACATCCGTAGGGTGCGTACTATTCTGGATTTCTTCAAGCACAGTACCTTGAATCTCCAGAAGGAGGCTTTGCATGTTTTGCGCTGAAAGTATATCTCCTTGCATGTTCATAAGTATATGTTGGTTGCCTTGCTTTATCAAGAATTTGATTTCTAATACTGTGTGTATCCCGACGTAACGTCGGGATTGTTGACAGTAAACTCGCAAATGGGAACGCGCTCGTTAACTGCTCAACAAAAAAATCCCGCCGTAGCGGGATCTTTATGTGACGTATGTATCCCGCGGGTTAGTGTACGGATTTTGCCGTATTAAATACCGCGGTAAAGCTTTCTGGATGATCAATGATCAAGTTTGCAAGCATTTTACGATCTATTTCGATGTTCGCTTTTTTCAATTTATTGATAAACAAGCTATAGGTCATATCATTTTGTTTTACAGATTCTGAAATTCTGGAGATCCAGAGAGATCTAAATTCTCTTTTTCGAAGTTTTCGGCCAGCAAACGCATGTTCACCTGCATGTAGATACGCCTGTTTGGCGACACGCACCAGTCTGCGTTTTGTCATGCGGTACCCTTTGTTGGCTACCAATAATTTCTTATGTTTCGCGTGTGAACTTACTCCTCGTTTAACTCTCATATAAAATCCCTTTCAATTTATGTTTCTAAAAATCGTTTTACTTTATTTTTTATGCGTGTATTTGTTATTTGGTGTGGTGCATCCTGTCGTCGTTGTCGTGCTTTGTTTTTCACACTTCTCAAATGACGAGCTCCCTGTGATCTATGCATCACTTTGCCGTTTTTGGTTAATTTGAATCGTTTTTTAACAATTTTTTTGGTCTTAACTTTTGTCATGCTCCTACTTTCTTTTTAAAATCAATATACCCGAAGGGGTATATTTACTCCTTCTTCTTTTCTGCAATCACCATTGCGGTCAATGTTTTGCCTTCTATTTTTGGCTCTCTGACTACCTTTATCGAAGGCAATGTAGCCATAAGCTTTTTTAGAACTTCAAAGCCAAATTCTTTTCTCGTAATTTCTCTGCCCTTAAAAAACACGACTATTTTTACCTGATCTCCATGAGCTAGCCAGTCATTTGCTTTCGCAACCCGAGTGTCAAAATCATGTTGACCAATAAACGGTCGAAGTCGAATTTCTTTAACTCCAACATTCTTTTGTGTCTTTTTGGCTTCCCGCTCTTTTTTAGCTTCTTGATATTTAAACTTTTTAAAATCAATAAGTTTTGCAACAGGCGGGTTTGCCTTTGAGTTCATCTCCACCACATCGAAATTCAATTCCTTCGCTTTTTGCAAAGCTTCAATTTTGCTCATCACACCAATCTGCTTACCTTCCTCGTCAAGCAGGCGCAACTCTGCGCTGGTGATTTGATAATTGATTCGATAATGTTTAAAGTTTATGCTCAATCTCGCTTGTCAATCGGGTGATAAAAGCCTCAATACTCATTGTTTTGAGATCTTCACCACTTCTGGTTCTGACAGACAATTCGTCTGCACCAGCTTCCCGATCCCCTATTATACCTAAATATGGTACTTTTTGTAAAGTGTTATCACGAATCTTGCTTTGCATAGACTCACTTCTGTCATCTACAGTCACGCGAATGCCTGCGGAAATAAGTGCTTTCTCAGCTTTTTTTGCGGCATCTACGTGTCGTTCTGCTATAGGAATGATGACGGCTTGAACGGGTGAAAGCCATACTGGGAAGGCGCCACCGTAAAATTCAATAAGAAATGCTATGGTTCTCTCTATGGCTCCAATAGAAGATCTATGAATCACAATCGGCTCTTCTTTTGCTCCCGTTTCTGTGGTGTACTCCAGAGCGAAACGCTTTGGCATGACAAAATCATATTGCACCGTGAACGCGGTTTCTTCTTTGCCTAAAATATTTTTCATCTGTACATCGATCTTTGGTCCGTAGAATGCCGCTTCATTTTGCGCTTCGTAAAAATCAGCATTCCTTGTCTTTAACACGCTACGTAACACGTCTTCTGCTGTATCCCATGCCGAATCGTCCTTAAAATATTTCTTATCATCCGTTCTGTCGCCCAATGAGAGTCTATAGCGGTAGTTTGCTCCTGCTTTTAGCCCAAATGTCTGTGCGAGAAATTCGATAAGGTCCAATACTCCATTGATTTCTTCGGTTGCTTGGCTTTTTTGTGCGATGATATGTGCGTCTGCTAAGCAGAAACTTCTGACTCTCATAAGTCCGGTCAATTCCCCAGATTTTTCAAATCTGTAGAGTTTCGCAAGTTCAGCAAACCGAATTGGCAATTCTCGGTAGCTATGCAATTTTGATTTATATAGTTCAAAGTGATGAGGACACGTCATCGGACGAAGCATATACTCTTCATCCTCAATTGTTATCGGTGCATACATGGTGTCTTTATAGTAAGGATAGTGTCCTGATGTCTTGTAGAGCTGTAGATTTGCAATATCCGGCGTATAGACATGTGAATAGCCTCGTTTCACTTCCTCATCTACGATAAACCGTTCTAACTCTCTTCGAATAGTCGCGCCTTTTGCCGTCCAGAGAGGAAGTCCACGTCCGACGAGATCAGAGAATACAAACAGTCCCAATTCCGCACCGAGTTTTCTATGATCTCGCTTTTTGGCTTCTTCCAAAAGTTTCAAATGTTCTTCTAACTCAATGGCTTTTGGAAAACAGGTTCCGTAAATGCGTGAAAGCATTTTATTTTTCTCGCTTCCTCTCCAGTACGCTCCTGCTATGGATAATAGTTTAAAATGCTTGAGATCGTTATTTGGGTGTGGGCAATGTCCACCCCGGCAAAGATCGACAAATGTTCCGGACGTATAACTCGTGAGTGTTTGTCCTTCTTGGGTAAATTCCTCGATAAGTTCTTTTTTGTACGCGTTGTCCTGAAACAGGACTACTGCTTCCTGTTTATCTATTTCTTTTCTCTCGAATGTTTTCCAAGACTTTGCGAGTTCCTTCATTTTTGCTTCTATCTTTGGAAAATCATCCTCGGAAACCTTTACATCTCCGAAATCAAAATCATAATAAAACCCGTTATCTATGGCCGGGCCAATGGTTCGTTTTGTGTGTGGCCAGATCTCCATGACTGCGGCGGCCAGCAGGTGCGCACAGGAGTGGCGCAGGTTATTTAACTTATCTGTTTCTGACATATAGGTTCCTCCCCACAAAAAAACCGTTCTTTACTTGTGCAATCCCTAATTGGGAGGTTCCATCGCACACAAAAAAAACGGTACTTAATTCATACCAGGTCGCCGGTATCGCGCTTTTCTCTGAGGATAGTGACGCCTCATTCAACCGAAAAGATTAGCTTTAGTATATTCCTGAATAGAATTGGAGTCAAGCAATTGGAGGGAATCCACCGACTCGCTTCTCGAGTCGATCGAGACGCATTTCGTGTTCATTTAAAATCTTTACGATCTTGTTTTCGATCATATCTGCGATGTCATCGATAATCTCTTTCTTCATTTGTTTAAGATCATTTTTGGTGGCAAAACGGTTGAGATCATCTTTCGTAGCAAATTTCTTAAGATCATCTTTCGTGGCAAACTTTGCATCGAAGCGCTTTTCCATCGCGACAAGATCATCTTTGGTGGCAAATTTTGCATCGAAGCGCTTTTCCATCGCGACAAGATCATCTTTGGTGGCAAATTTTGCATCGAAGCGCTTTTCCATCGCGACAAGATCATCTTT
>CAYHHA010000004.1:10684-34307 GCA_964356315.1 uncultured Gammaproteobacteria bacterium | reverse complement strand
TCATCTTTCGTGGCAAATTTTGCATCGAAGCGCTTTTCCATCGCGACAAGGTCATCTTTCGTGGCAAATTTTGCATCGAAGCGCTTTTCCATCGCGACAAGGTCATCTTTCGTGGCAAAGACTGCTTTTAATTTTTCTATGTCCGCATCGGTTAACATACCTCTATACTACCTCCGAAAATATTGTCGTGTCAATAAATCGATGACAACAAAAAATCCCGCTGTGGCGGGACTTTTTGCATGTACGAGATGTCTATTGAATATTCGCACACATCGCAATTGCAGCTATAGAAAAACTCTCATCTCCCGAAGTCGTTCCATCTACTCCGGCGATAATTTGCCATGTATCATCATCGAGTGGCCCGTTATATGCCACGAAAATTTTTCCTGAATTACTTCGATCCTGCGTTACAAATCCTCCTCCGAGTAATTTCTTTCCCGCCGTACAATCCACACTCACTGTTTTTTGTGACTCGTCGTCAGTGCTATATGTTCCGACGACCCGTTCCCAATTACTAATTCCGCTAATCCCAGATGAACCCGTATCTCCTTTTACTCCCTGTTGTCCTGTAGCCCCTACGGCTCCGGTGGCTCCCGTTTCCCCAGATCCAGATGGTCCGTCGGACCCATACTTCCATTCTGACCATTTTGTCCCTGTACTCCGGTTGCCCCTTACATACCTGTTGGGCCTGTTTCTCCAATATCACCCTTTTGTCCGGGTAAACCATCTTCTCCATCTAATCCTTTTGGTCCGGTACTCCTCATTGCTCCCGTCTGACCAATTTCTCCGGGAACCCCACTTGGGCCCATTGCACCGGTAGCTCCCGTATCTCCAATTCCGGATGGACCCATCAGTCCCTGCAATCCGGTTGGTCCTATCATACCGGTTGGGCCTGTTTCACCTTGGGTTCCTGTTGCACCGGACCCTCCTACACTTCCTGATTTTCCGGTAGGCCCCATAAGTCCAGCAATTCCTAATATACTTCCCAGTATTTGAAGAATGGAAGATGCGGAAGGCATGGCCGAAGATAACACGAAAAACAACACCAACCAAAGGATATAAAACACTCCTATGGAATTTTAGCCGATAAACACCACCATCGGATGGAACGGAATGACATGAAGCAGTATTTCGCCATCCATTTGTCCCGAAAAAGAGGTATACAGTATATCTCTATGGTACGGCATTTTTCTCAACTATCCATACCGTATAGTATAATACGGGCATACGAAGATGAACGAGACAGGCAAATTTTCACGAAGGGATTTTTTGAGGCTGAGCAAATACGTCCTGGCGGGGGCAATGCGTCTACCGGAATTTGGAGCACTGTTTCCGGATATACGAACGCCAATTTGCATCGAGTCTGAGCTTGGCGTGTCGTGTCAGGTACCTCTGAATGTAATTGAATCTTCAGTCGCTTCCTACACGGTACCAGCTCATACATCGCTTCGCGATGTATTGACCCCCGAAACGTTGTCACAACTGAAAAATGGTTTTGCCGCACGTAAAATTGATCCATCTGACTATACTATTTCTCCGGACAATGGAGCGGTCTATTCGGCAGTCCTTGCCAGAGATAATGCAAATGCATTTTCCGACGCGCTGTGGTTTATGAAGAGTTCACAAGACAGCACGTATAATCCGGAGTATCCGGAAACTCAGGCAATTGAGTGACTGACCGACCGTGGTGTGTCATTTGCACAACTAAGCGTCTTTCGAAGTTTTAATGATAATCAGCCGGCACTCGCGATATATGAATCCGATGGTGTTGTGCATTTAAATGTCATCTATCCCAATGAAGGGTATGTGCTTGATCATGTGGGAATGGCAGGAAATGGAATTGTCATTGTGTATGAGAGAAACGTATACGATAATTCAACGCTGTCCTATTATGCAACCGTAAATGAGAGAGGAATACGGAAAATTCCCGGCTCTGAAGTCAGTCAAGCTTTTGAGCCTGAGCCACCCGAACCAAATCCATGGGGTTCGCTGGATATACGAATGCAACAGGCTCCGATATCTCAGGAGGTAGTCCGGATTGCCCCCGGTGGAGATGTTGTCCGGATATCGATAGATGCTTTTTCAGCAAAAACACGCATTGCAGTATGGGACAGAGAACTGGCGAAATTTACGGGTGACGTGCTCTCAACATATCTTCCACCAGATGCTCCTTTTGTGAACTGTAACTCTATTTTGACAATAAATGGCGTATTGTTGCTTTTGGAAACAAATAGTGACACCCCACAGATGACCATGATAAACCGGAAGACCCGATCAGTTCAGAGGATTTCTCTCAAAAATACCATTGCGTCCGGAAGAAGTATCACTGAATCCCCAACCTTCTATTCACGGGGCTTTGAAACGCCGTATCGGGAATTTGCTGCCGAAGGCGATGGTGGAGGCACCATACCGGAGTACTCATTATGGATGGAGGGAGCGGAGGGTGGATATATTCCGTGGTTACAATTTTTTCTGCTGGAAGACTCAGAGCTTTTGATACTGGAAAATACTGCAGAGGATGATTTTATTATCCCGCCGATTCCCCGGTACGAGATACCCCCGCCGGGTCTCAGAAAAGTATATGCGTGATTTGCAAGATCAATTGAGTGACTAATCGGAATCATGTACCATTAACACGCAATGGTAACAACAAAGCAACAAATTCTTGATATTGCCATGAACCTTAATCGGATCGGAAATTGGGCTGCCGATGGCTATGATATGAAACAAATAAGAATCATGTTATTTCTGGATCAGACGAAAGACTATATTGGAACCATTGATCCATTGGAGATACCTCCTGCGTTTTCACCAACACTACAAGCATTTTTACCCAAGTTTAATGCTCTTTACTTGGAGGGTCAGGTCAAACCTGAACATACAGATGCGTGGGCTGAAAAATGCATGACGTGGGGAAATATTCTCACACATCGCGCTTCACACTTTTCCTAAAATTAATCCCTTTTTCCTTTTGGCTTGGGGACAAAGGGGCGAAGAGCGATAATTTCGTTCGGAGTATTTTTAAAGAGATATAAGATCTTATCTATATAGTTTACCAAATCATCGTAATAATACACATTTCCGAGTCTCACCTCACCTTGCTCTGGCACCTGCGTCTCTACTACCACCATGCCAATGTTGAGGATTTTCCAAAATACGTTTTTCGTCACCGCCTTTGCTTTGAGCGCCTCATTCCAAAACAGCGCCCGCTTTGCCACAAAAAACGGTGATACCGCTTCAAGCCGCATAATGCGTCTGTCTGTTATATACGCTACAGACTGTTCATGATGCCGTTTGGTCCACAGTGCTCCGAGAGCCAACACTCCTACGCCAAACAAAACGCCTATACTCCATATAAGTGTTGAAGCATCGGGAAAGGTGGAAGAAATAAGCCCAGTGAACCCAAAGATACAAAGAGCAATCAAAGCGATGGTGACATACGAAATATAGGCTGAGAGCGGATGTTCATGTACCGTGTAGAGGATGCGCTCGCCTTCTTGCTGTCCGTCAAACAGTGTGTCGTTCATACAGATATTGTACTCCCCATTCAGGGAATTTTGTAGACATAGACATGATTTGCATCATCTTGTCTCACAATCTTCCAGTGCGGAAACAAAAAACTGTTTGACACCACAAGAGTGCCCTTCTTGCATTCGTGGGCCAGTTTCTTTTCCAGGCGCTCCATACGAAGCGGGAGAAGGTAAATAAATAGCACATCGGCATCAGAGAATGTCATAGACCAAAAGCTTCTCCATCTGATAGAAATGAGCGTTCGATTGGGATGGAGAAATTTTCGAACATTGCCATAGAGCACCAAGAGTGGATTAATCTCCACTCCGATCGCTTTGGCACCTGTTTGGGAAATTGGCCACAATAATTTCCCATCTCCCGATCCTAAATCATAGGCGATCATTCCTTTTTTGAGTTGAGAGAGCGCTATCATGCTTTTGGCAGTGGCATTTGAGGACGGGACGAACGGGGCGCCGGACAGGAACGCTACAATATAATAGATAAGGTAGACTGCAAATAGTAGCTGTAATATCAAAAATATATATTCAAGCATTTCCAGATAGTATACTTCGGCGGATACAAATTATCGAGCGCTAAGTGATAGTTCTTCAGAATAGGAATCCAACACAGCAGTTACAATCAATCGTTTTGAATCCAAAAACCCAGTACAGGTATACAGAGTGATACGACGATCGGTCGTAGGAAAAAGAACTGAGCTACTTTCAGGTGATACGGTATTGATAAATTGCACCGTAAATATCTTTGGTTTTCCATGTTGATACGAGATGGTTATTTTGTCTCCTGGTCTAACTTTTGCCAAATTTCCCAGCAACGTGGGCCAGTTATGTGCGTACAAAATACTGTTTCCGATATCCCCTGGTATGGGAGATTTAGCTATATAAGAAACGCCGATCGTCGACACTTCCCACACGCCTTTGGAAATCTTTGATGGAACTATAGGGAGATCCACAGAAATACTTGGAATAGTAATTTTCGTAGGCATCGCATCGGCATACGAGTGCATTTGAGCTAGTGTGTTTTGGGCTTTAACCAACTTGAAATACCGAGAGTCAGAGCGTCTCCATAAAAGGAACGATCCATAGAACATACACATGACGGATACGATAATGAAGAGCTTACCGAGTACTTGTTTCATGGCACTCCAAAGAATCATGTTCGTCAGATTTCATTTGGTTTAACTTGATGCCAATAAAGAAAAATATTGCGGAACAGCCAAACAATGAAAGAATAATTAACATATCTCCTGTGGTTGCCAGCCCAAGCACCTGTCCATCCGTAGAAATTCCAAGCACATCTCCACCGCCAATTGCACTGTTGCACTCTGGGCAACTTGAGCGTCCATCAGAAAGACCGTCGGATCTGCCATCTCCTGGTCCACTTGTGTCTCCACTTCTAGACAAACAGCTGTAATTCAAATTTTTTGCAACGTATGGATCGCTGTCCAGTCCCCATACTCCACCATTTGGAATATAATTCCATCCCTCAGATTTCAACTGTTGCACCTGCTCTTCGGTAAGTGAGGAGGCCTTCCACCAATTCGTTTGAATACCCTCACCGTTTACTGAGCAGAAGCATTGCAAAACCGTCATATCGGAAGCCTGATATACTGAATCAGATCCTTCGAGCGCTGTACTACTTCCCACAATTCCGTGTGTTCCTGCTCGATATGATACCCTCAGAGGTGCTTGTGGATTGTTGCAGAATGGAAAATTCGGGGTCGAAACCGCGTATACGGGACTAGCAACGAACGCGATAGTTAAGATTATAATAGCAATGTGTATTCGAGCGTGTATATTCACAGAGAATATCAGTAGTACGGCAGAGATCTACTATGATAGTATTATATCATACCAATGTACTGTATCGCAAACTACTATTTACTTAGTCAATAAATTTTGAATAAAGGCTATCATTGACGCAAACCAGCTTTTCTTAGGAGTTGGGACGATGATGTCTATTTGCGTATCAGATTCTAAAATTTGTTTCGTAACCTGAGGGTAGTTTTCGAAACGAATATGTATTGCATCATCATCGTCTAGTATCGGTAGGTAATAGTACCCGTTTCTGTCTGTGACAATTTTTCTGTGGGTTGTAGCAACTTCCACATTCGCTATGGGCCTATGGTACTGATTTTTCGCAAACCCCATGATAGTACGAGGTCGATATGCTTTAGTAAGTGTCTCTACAGCGAGCCTTGCACTTCCATCGCTTTTCCAGAGTTGTGCTGAACCACCGACATTTACCCAATAGTTTACTCCGATAACTGAGGGTACACGAGCAAGAGCGTCTAATGCTTCTTGAACCCATGTATTCTGTTCTTCCTCCGTCATGTTCCCATGCAGGTCAGGAATTGGTGCTCCAAATTCTCCGATAAACACCTTTCCGCCACTCTGCTGAGCAATAACTCTGGCATCTACAGCTATTTGCGTAGCAGACTTTATGTAATGATCAATGGTGACTATGCCTCCCAACGCCTCTGTGGTTCGTTTATCCATCACGGCCTTGGCCACATCATAATTCATGGAAAAGTATCCAACTTCAACTCCCTTACCAATATCACGAAATGCCTGAGTAGCACTATTGTAAGAGGCTATCAGAAAAAGTCTGTGTCCTTCTATGTCCCCAGTTTGCCGGGGGTCTCCTGGTCCGCCATTTTCACATTCCGGACATGGGGTAAATATGTCCCCGTTTTCAAACAGCTCAGCGTGCCCCTTGATAAATTGCTTGGTGAGGGCAAGGTGTTCTTCACGCGTCATCCGTTTGAAATCAAACCATTTTTCCCACCCAGAAAAGTTTCCCCGAAACCAAATGTTCAGGTTATGACGTCTAGCTGCATCCACCCAACGGGTAAGTACGCTCACAAATTTTTCGTCGTAGGGTGTAGCAATGGCTACATGAGTCGCGCCTGTTTTTGCTATCGATTGCATTTGAGCTTCTATAACCGTATCAAATGAAGTATCTCCCAATTTCTCACGCGCAAGATCCCGAGAGTACTTCATCGTGTCAATCGACTGCACGCTCCACCACGATGCACGTTGAACTTCATCGGTCGCATATGCTGGACGCACAGACCATACTGTTATTATAGATAGGAGTGTAAGGAGAATATTTCTCATACGTAGTATCATATCAAAAGAAAACAGTCGTATTCTACTTATGGTGTTATTTTTGTTTACCAAGAGTTGCCTCTGTATTAAGCTTTGCACTCATTGATGCCTGTAGTTCATAGACATCGGCGAAGGGATATGCGGCAACCTTGTTATAGTACTGGAATCCTATTGATTTGCTCACGCCTTTCCATGTCAGATCATTATCATCATATGTGCGCATTACTATCCATTTTGCCCACCGGTCGGGCAAGGCAAGTGCATTTTCCCAATACAATCCGGTTCCTTCATGAATAAAACGTTTCATCGGCAAATTGGAAGAGAATATAATCGCATCGTGTGACGCTGCGGAAATGAGTACAAATCCCTTTTGATTTTTTGCATGCTTTTCCAAGTATCCGGAAACCTCTGATACATTTTTTTGGCTACTTCCTACACGGGCATCGTCAATAGAAACGGAATCCTGATTAACAAATGCGAAAAAGATAACAACAGCTATTAATCCTACTAAAATCCAACGTAGATTGCCAGCGCGGTCTATAAGATATCCTATGAAAAAGGCTATAGTTGGAGCGAGCATAATACCATAGCGAACATTAAACCATGTGTCTCCCGCAATCCCTTGTACAAACAATACAGAAAACCCTAAATAGAGAGCAAGAATATTAAAAAATAGTGGCGACCAGAAGGCGGTAATAGCAAGGCGAATATGCTTAGAAATGCGTGTATCAAATATAAATATAAAAAATCCCAAAAAGCCCAGCAGTGTTGGGAACGTATACGTGTTAAAGAACATCGCATAGAAGTATGTTTTTATAGACAAATACAAATTATGCTCGGTAAACAAAACACCAGCTTCTTTCATTTGCTGTTGTTGTGCATGTGCTGAGAAAGGACCAAGTGCAAAGTACAATGGATCTTTGAAAATCATCTGGTTCCAAAGTACCCAAAGTACAATTCCAAGCGCGCCCAACGTGCAAAATAGCACAAACATCCCATCAACCGCTTTTGCTCCTTTTTTCCTCCACGTTTGTATTATTACCAGAACTGCTGCATGGGCCAAGAGGAACCATCCGTCGTAACGAGTAAGCGTTGCAAGCATAATCCAAAATGCGGATTTTACCAAATGCAATACATTATCATTCTCGTGCCACAATACTAATTCGTACACACCGACGGTCATGGTAGCCAGAAGAAGCAATTCCGTCATGGCTGTGGACTGTAGATAGAGAATATTTATATTTGCGGCAAATACAATAACTGCTACAAGTTTTCCTAATAACCCCACGGAAAGTCTCTCCAACAGTCTAAATATGACCAATCCTGTTATAACGAATCCAATCATATTCTGAATAGCTCCGGCTAGGCCTGAATGCCACATCCAGTCATTCCAGATTAGTGGCACCATAAGCATATGGTTTAGAGGTAGCCACACGGAACCTAATTGCGCCAAGCCAGGCTTCAACCCTTCTACTACCCGTCTTCCTATGTCGAGATGGCTTCGAGCATCGTTATATGACAATCCTAGGCCACTTGAAAGGTAAGAGTTAAAAGAAAGCACGGACACAACAGATAACCCGATTAGCACGAATGCAAATGCATATTTCCTCAAAATATGTAGCAATGTATTGATTGTAGCTAGACGAATATTAATGATCATAGGCTTTTTTGGTAAAGAAAATACGTAACAAAAGCACCGCCAGGACAAGTGATATAGCTCCCACAGAGATTTTGTAAAATATCATAGGAGAGATCATATTTTTAAGCAAGATATCGTAAAATGCTGATTTAGTTTTTCCAGCAACGAGCATGTCCCAATTTTTTTCGTAGGTATACTTTTGAATCGTGCCTGATATTTTTTCAAGTTGTAACACTTCCGGCTGTGGCGGATTTGTGTTTGAAGTGATAGCTCCCAATGTGTTTACCGATATTGAGTACACAGAAATAACAATAAATAGCATAATTAACAGAACGCGTTTTTTAGGTATCGATAAAGCGAGGGTAATGGAAAGCAGTGCATAGCTTGGGATTAGATACCGTGATCCGAATGCCCAACCGCCCCAGACATCTCGCCTCATTGCATATATCAAAATATTTATTCCAATAATTGCCAGTATAACGGGAGACAGTTCATTCTTTTTTTTGATAAGTGTGTACAATCCATACATGCCGATGAGCATTATGGGTGCGTAATAAATAATACCTCTGTCTTGGCTAAAAAATAATATATATAAACCATTAACCATATGTCTGGGCTTGAAAAAGGTAAACGCGTTCCTTTTTCTTTCAGTCAAATTTTGAGCCTCATCGACGGAGCGCTGATCAGCATTTACTCCAGCGATTGGTTTGCCAGATTTATCTAAAGCCTGAATATGTGTCACGGTGCTACTCAATTGAAAATAATTCCCATACGATACAAAATTTATATAAAAAAATACACTTAAAGGCACCAGTATGGTAGACAGAACTATTGGGTACGCATTCGGTATAACTATGTTCAAAGTCCCCTTTTGAAGGGTAACAGTAATATATCGAAAAGTTGCGTATATCAGAATTGGGAGCAGAAAAAAAGCATTTGGATAATCAATCAGTATAGAAAATATACTCAATATATAGATGAAAGAAAGCTTCAGGCCTGAAACAGAAACTTTTGAGAGATAGAGGCACAGGAGTATAAAAAATACGGATATATGGTGTTGATAGATGCTTCCCGCATATGAGAACGCAGGAGTTCCTGCTACAAACAATATAGCTGAAATATACGATGAGGTTTTATCTGCTCCGAATTTTTGAGCTAACAAATATATTAAGTACATATTAAGTAGGGCAAAAAGACCAATCGTCAGAGAAGCTCCTAATTGTGATGCTCCCACAAATTTCCCTATAATATATCCGGGTATTAAAATGATTGATAACCCTGGGGCAAACAATGAAACAAATTTACCATTTTTATATCCTAGATCAGGAGTTACAAAACGCGCCACCTCGACGGAGAATTGAAAAGATTTATCTTCGACAATAGAATATAAAAGGGCAAATCTCCCCCGCTCTGGAGACAATTCGAAAGGCCCATTGTCTTGCCACACCCTCGTGTTTAAATCAGAAATTTTCGGATTACCCCAGTAGCCTTTTATGCCGATTAAAATGATCAAAAGTGGGAAAAGTACTGGTAATAATTTTATGAACGCTAGATAAAGTTTTTTGAACATACTATTAGTTAAATGAAATAAATACACTATCTAAAATCTTCGCTACGTCTGACCATGATGTAAACACTTTATTTGTCCGTAAATTCTTAAATATTCGAATTATTTTTTGGCTTTTTTTACTAGAGAACAACTCCGTGAGTATGGATTGTAATTCACCTATTTTAGTTGGATCTATAGTAACACCAGTTACTCCATCTCTTACGAGGTATTTAAGCGCAGTGGTATTCCCAACAATGCAAAATATCTGTTGACTCATTGCTTCGTTTAGAGCATTGCAAAAACTTTCCCAATGAGCCAAGTGTACAAATGCCTGAGCATGCCGTAATAAATAATATTTGTCTTGCCCATGAGCCTCTCCATAAAAAATAAGCCTGTCAGATACTCCAATTCTGTTGGCTAGGCTTAGAAGTGATTCTTTGTATGCTTGGTCCTCCACGGGTCCGACCAGCAATAATTTTATATCAGATGGTAAATTGGGTAGCACGGATATAACGGCCTCATAGTTTTTTATTGGGAAAATTCTACCAATATCAATGATATATTTTCCGAGCCTAGTCACAGCAGATTTAGCATTTTTGCTAACCTTCGTTAAGCTATGAATTAATGCTATTTCTTCTAAGCCATTTTTTATAAGGTAAATTTTTGTTTTTGGTATACCGCTTTTAACTAATTCATCTTGTTCCCAAACAGAGACTGCTCTGATTCCATCGACCGTTGTATTAATCAAAAATACTCCAGCGAATTTATGATACAGATATTTCAACGTTCGTATTGTTATGGGGAACATGTTCCACTGTGGCGTGAATCCTCCATGTGGAGTCAAAAATAAGACAAACTTTTTTACGTTAAACACTTTCAGTATGAAGCTAGCCAACATGATATAACTGTGAGGAAAAACGTTAAAGTTATGCAGACAAAGATAGTCTGATGATAAAAGATTTATCTTTGGAAAGAAGCCAAATATACCACTCTTATACCTGATGACCTCTATTCCCTTGACCAAGTCTTTTTCTGGTAATACATTCGATTGAGTGAGTGTATCACGGGTGGTATGTACTATTATCTTCCACCCAAGATCAATCATGTGGCTATAGGACTGTAGAATATTTGTTTCTATACCAGCTGTTACTGGAAAGAAGTATTTTACTATGATGTGTATGTTTTTAGTTCTCATATTGATTTGGAAGTTTTGGATGGCTCCCATGCTGTAGATGTTGGAATACTCTCAAGAGCAGATACAACGTAGGAATAGGATATTATATATAAATACGCAACTGAATATATAGGATTTTTAAAGAACGTATCTATACAAATGGTAAGAATATTGTACAGTGAAATCGAGTATTGCTCGTTGATCATTTTTTTTGGAAAGTACTTGTCTAACTGTTTTCTTCCTATTTTAAAACGCTCACTCTGTCTCAGATGATCCTCCATAGTCCTAGGAGAACGAAAGAATATAGTTGAATGATCTGCATATGAAAAGCTGAAGCCTAGGGATTTACATTTAAAGTAGCTATACGCATCGTCTGCTATTACTTCTGGATATCTCAACCGTGAATAAAATTCTTTAGAGAATGCTCTTGCACGACCGTGATTTAAATACACATTATCTGTGCCCATCGCTGTGTATAATTTCATTTTTGCCATGTGGCTAAAATTTATAATCCTCTCAAAGAATGTCGTCGCCTGTACCGGGATGACCCTCACACCTACGAGACCTATTCTCGTACTAGAATAAAAGGGCTGTATTATCGAATTGATAAACGATGTATCGTAAATACGGATATCGGCATTAAGTAGCAACAGCACATCCCCATTTGATTTTTTAAATATTTTATTTTGAGCCAATGAGACTCCTAAACGCTCCTTTGAGACAATTAATTCAATGTTGGAATTATGTAGAGAACGCACCTTTTGAATTGTGTCGTCTGTAGACCCATCGGAATAGACTAGTATTTTTTGAACTATCCACCCCTGTTGATTTTGAGTAAGCAAATCCTCAAGAAGAGAAAGAATATTTGCGCCTTCGTTATACGCAGGAATCCCGATGGTAATCTTTAGTTTTGTCTTCATAAATTTGGTGAAATATCCAGCAGATACATAAAATCTTTAGTCCGTTGTTCTGTATGGTTTTTATCAATCAACCCCATCATTGCATAATATATGCATAACATACGTAATCGAATATGCGCATTCTCATTTTTACAATAGACACCTTTAATTTCTGATACTAGTGCAGAAAAAAGTGGCATGTTTGGCAATGCACTGCGTAGTATTGAGGCATATTCGTATTCAGCAATTCCTAAAGAAGCATATTGATAATCCAATACGGTAATATTTTCCCTATGAATTAGAATATTTCCTAAATTTAAGTCTCTATGAGTAAAACAACATGTAGCACTCCTAAACGCTTTCATATGCGTGATAAAATAATACGCACCTCTGGCTATCTGCTTATACGCATTGGGAACATTTCTTAATGCTAACAAAATTACTACCGGAAACGTGCTGATTATGTATATAACGCCCTTAGTTACTAATAAATTTTTATCAGATGCTTTGATTTGCGGTCCTAACTCGTGGTATTGGTCTATAATATGTTTATACACTTCAACAACGTGTCGAATATTATTTGTAGAAAATTGTTTGCCATTGACGAATTCATATACTATATACATATGAATTTTATCGAGTGAAAACATGATCAGCTTTGGAGCACGTATGGTTGTTTTTAGATACTTTTGTAGAAATATAGTTGTCTTAATCTCGTTTACCAATCCGATTTTATATACGTCAGCTATGTTTGCCCGTTTGATGAGAAGAGTTTGGTTATTATATTGAGATTTTCTTAATTGAATATACTCAGCGGTCCCCTTGCTGGCAATAGCCTCACCCTGTGAAAAGGCTGCTTTCACTCCATCCAAATCAAACCCATCGATAGTATTTGGTTTTAATTGATTTAGCGAACGCGTACGTAGATATGACCTAATTAAATGCATCATCATAGCTCCTTAGTTAAAATTTGTATGCTTTCTTTTGCACTTTTATCCCAGCTAAATAATTTTGCCCACTTTATAGATTCTATATTCATGCGCGTGCGCTGAGAAGTCTTTGTTAATAGTTTTGAGATATTACTCGCGAATGCATCCACATCTCCGTATGGTACGAGAAGCCCACTATGTGGGTTATGCACAGCATCTCGTAGTCCCGATACATTAGAAGCAATCACAGGTGTGCCACAGGCATTTGCTTCTATCGTAGTTATTCCCCAGCCTTCGATCAGTGAAGGGTTTACGAATACCCATGATCTTTGATACAAACGTATCTTGTCGACTTCTGAAACTCTACCAACGAATCTGACTATTTTTTCGACCCCTAGTGTTTTTGTCATTTGCATCAATCGATTTCGATCAGGGCCATCTCCAGCAATTATGAATCTAACCTGCTTAACATCATCACGTACCTGCTTTGCTGCATGGATGAGCACCGACAGGCTTTTCAGCTGAGCAAGTCTTCCTAGATATAGAACTGTGGGATATTTGTACTTTTTAGCAGGCTTGCATCTATCTAGATTGACGCCGTTATACACTACATAAGGATCTGTTTTTGTAAGCTTATGTGCCAAGATGTCCGCTTTTGACGATGGTGATACAGTAATCACTTCTGTTTTTCTGTATGCAAATGACATGGCATACTTCTCGAGCGCCTGAGCTATCCATGAAAAAGGAGGTGCAAGACTCTTTCGAAATACTTCTTGGTGAACATGATGTATAAGTAAAAATATTTTTACGTTTTTTGCATACAGTGGTGTAAAAAACGGCAATCCATTCTCAGAATCGATTATAATGTCGAATGATTTGCGAAAACGCGTTATATAATATAAAAACGCCCAAAAATATACCAAATAAAATCCTCCTCTGCGAATAACATTGACTCCATCAATCTGTTCGTGTCTCCTGCTGCCCCCATCACTGCCACAAAAAAGCGTCACTTCATGCCCCATTTTTACCCATCGCTTTGATAGCTCATGAATATATACTTCAGCGCCTCCTGACCATTTATGTCGTAAATCGCGCCAATTAAACACTAATATGCGTTTCTTCCCCTTGGTAAGTCCTCCAGAAACTGGCAATCTCCCAAATATTCCAAGTAAATCTACAGTATTCCACCACAAAATCTTCAGTGTTCCATAATTCCGATCAACAATAATTACAACGAGCAGAAGCAAAACAGATATGTAATGTATGGTTTGTATAAACGTCGATATACTATCGTGAAAAAGTGAGAAACTGATAATTTGAAATATCCCAAAAAATATGCCTAGTATTGGGAATATAATTCGTCCTTTTGTCTGATGATAAGTGATAATAAAGGCTGATATTGAATACGCTACCATCGCGAAGATGTATGTGGGGAGATATGGAATAACAAGCCTTGCTTTCTGTCCCCAAAGTATAGGCACAGTTATATATCCAAACAGCCCAAAAACTATATACGAAAATATATTTATTCCGAGTACTAGAGAGAGGAGTTGTATATATAAGGCGTTCGATTTAATGCCGGCTCCAATGTTTTTGCTGATAAGTGGAATAGTAAATTGAGTTATCAGTGTGCTCAAAAAATATACCATCTTTCCAGCAAGAGTTAGTAAGCTGTATATGCCAGCGTCTTTAACTGATAAAAAAGTCTTCGCCATCAAGATATCCAGACTTAGAAACGTGATTTTCGTTAGTGAAGTTAATATGGATGAAACAAAAAATTTCGTAGGAAAAGAACGTGCAGATTCTCGTTGATGAGATGGTATAGATGTTGTTTTAATATTCTTGACTCGAGTCCAAATAACCATCAAGGCTATGGTCATGGACAAAGGCAATGCTGCGTATAATAAATGACCTAAGCCAGCCTCGACGAGTAACACGGTAATAATCAATTTTGATGCAGCTTCGATAACAGACACTACTGCGAGCGTAGTAAAGTCTAGGTTTCCGTTTAGAAATCCACCATCTATAGATGATACCGTTCCAACGATCCAAACAGGAGTGAATAATATGTACGGAAGAACGTCATTTGTATTGAATACCTGCATGAGAAACGGAATCAGTGAAAGCCACAAGAGTGAAATCCCCGCAGAGACCAGTAATCCCTTTCCTCGGATGTTCTCCCAAAATTCTTTTATCGGAAATCCATGTTGCCCAAAGAGATATGCGCTTTTGTGTGTCACCGCTTTTCCAAAGGCGCCCATAGGCACTTGAGAAATATAGAGAAAGCTTCCGATTAAACTTATAACACCAAAGTCTTCTACACTTGCTTTTCTTCCAAGATATGCGTTATACAAAAAATTAAGAACATTTCCTACGAACGATGAAAATACTAAAATTCCTCCACCGATAAAGATTTTTGATCTAGCTAAATCTGCAAATTTTGCAAATCGTACCGCTCTAGTTCTTGATTTTTCCATGCGAAGAAGTTGTTTTTCTTCGTGTACTTCCGCCGCCAATATATGTAGACCATGTACTGTCTTTTCCCAGTAGTGTGGTTTAAAAAATAACTGAAAAATTGCAATACATGCGCTCCAACTTATCATCAGCCAGTAAAATGGAATCAAAAAAACATACTTTATAAGCTCATAATGGTTTCGTTTGGCGCAACCAATCATGTAGGTGTACAGACATATAAAATTCCCCAATACGAGTGAAAAAGCTGCCATGTAAAAGACAGGTGCTGGGTATATTGCCTCTATATATGCTCCAACATATTGATTGAGTACAAAGTAAGAAATGGTGATGACCCATAGAATCGGATTGATGAGCATGAATGCAATCTTTCCACCTATCATAAGTTGGAAAATCAGAGCATGCCATCCATAATCGCGCGTGAATGAAATTGGGCTTCTCATGTGGACCAAGTACGTCTGCATGTACCCTTTGATCCATCGACTACGCTGTCGAATCCAATTCTTTACATGACTATTGGCCTCTTCTAATGTTGTAGAATCTATTACTGCGGTTTTGTACCCTGCTTTAAACAGCCTGGCCCCCAGATCGCAGTCTTCAGTTACATTAAACGGATCCCACCCTTTTAGACGTACAAGATCTGAAGTCTTGAAGTGATTGCTTGTTCCGCCAAGAGGAATTGTGGTATTTAAGGACTGCAGACCAGGTAGGATGACATCAAACCACAGCGAATATTCCGCTGTAAATAATCTGGTCAGAATATTATGTGTTGGGTTGTAGTAATTCAACTTTGCCTGCAGACAAATTATGGATCTATCTGCTCTGGAATAGGCGATAATAGCCTTTTTCAGTTGAGTCGGCTCTGGTTTGTCCTCGGCATCATAGACGACGACGTATTCCCCCTTTGCCATTGCAAGGCCATAATTGCTTGCCTTTGGTTTTGTTTTCGGTTGTGAATCCGGTACGATCACAATGCGGAAATATGATGGGAGATTTAGTCGTTTAGCTTCTTGTATAGTTGCCGTATCATCTTCTTCCAAAAGAAGCATCACATCGAGTTTATCCTTCGGATATTCTAGCGCGCTCATTGCTTCTACAAACTGTGGAAGCACTCTTGCCTCTTTATAGAGAGGGCATAAAATAGAATATATGGGCAATTCAGTATCCTGCAACAGTGCTATATCCTTCTCCGAAATTTCTATTTCTGGTGGCGTGTGCAGGCTTTTGGATATAACCCAGAGATTAAAAAGCACATCAATAAAATATATAGCACTAAGTGTTGCTGTAACTGCAATCGCCGTTAACAATGGATTTTGGCTGGCACTAAAGAGAAACGCTATAACGATAAGCCCAATAAGTGATCCCTGCCATATAGAAAATGTGGTGATTGCGGATTCGTGTGTCGCGAGCGTTGTATGGGTAGTGAATTTCTTTCGGTTATAGTTAAAACCCGATCCGATCATAGAATCTTCACTGTCACTAAGTATACGAAAGGGTTTATGGTACAATTTTGTTTTAATTGCCCCTACTATGATTTCACGTGTGGTAGACAAAAAACCAATCTTCGATTCCCCTTCGGTTCTTGGCTCGAAATCCATATCCACGTGTCCAGGTAAATAGCCAAGTTCATGAGCCGTAAAGACCAGCGGGATATCCAGTCCCCATGCGGACACAAGGCGTGGATCTACTCGGTCGAAAACGTCCCGTGGGAACAGTTTCAAACCAGATTGTACGTCTGTGCGTAAGTTCAAGAGCAACCTCCCAAACACAAACGCATTGAAACGTGATGCAAAACGTCGAAGTATCGTGCTTTTATATGTTGTCCTGTTTGCCACAGCGAATCCGTTTATTTGCGCACTATGATAGAGCTCTGGAATAAGCTCGGGAGGATATTGTAAATCTGCGTCTAGCATGCAAATATATTCATAATTTGCATAGGTAACACCTTCCATTATGGAAAACCCCTTCCCTTTTTGGCCCATTTTTTTATAAAAAATGATTGGGTTTGTTTTTGTTACCTTCTTTACCAGCTTTTGTGTATCATCGGTTGAATGGTCATCAATAATGATAATTTCATATGGGATTGAAAGCTGTTTCATAGCCTTTTCAAGGCGCGTGAAAAGCTTCCTAATATTTCCTGCTTCGTTGAACGTAGGGATGATGATAGATATGCCTGCTGGTGCCATAGTTACTGTGTTTTATGCGAATCAATAAATGCTAAAAGGTCTATATACACAATGCGGTAGTATCGGCCGAGTTTTACGGCTTTGAGGGTTCCATTACGAATATACTCGTATATGGTGAGGGTATTTAGCTTCAGTATGTCTGCTGTCTCACGGACAGTTAGTAATCTATCGTACGTCTCCATAAAAACAAAAAAAACGCGCTTATCGGTGCGCTATAGGGTAAATTTATATCATCTTTTCGCCATGGTGTCAACAACTGAGTATAGGTGTGTATAGGTGTGAATCGGTTCGATGAGTGTGTTATGGGGTATTACTGAGACAAAATCATGAGACACTAGCTCTTTTTGTGTATTAGTTGTGGACATGGAGGGATTTGAACCCCCGACATCTGCAATGTGAATGCAGCGCTCTACCCCTGAGCTACATGTCCAATTGAAAATACACCGAACGCACCGCCTGCCTCGCTGAATCGTAGCAGGGCGGGCAGGTCTAAGCTAACTAAGCTACAGATCCCTTTGGTGAAAGTATATCAGAGCCTATCCCGATTGTGTAGCCACCGTGCGTTCATTGGAAAGGCCGAATGAGGTTCCGTGTTTCTTATATTTTCCCCAATACCCTTTTTTCTGCTTTCTGTTTGAAGATAAATTGAGCCATGTGCGACTGTCATCTATCTGTTCTCGCATGAGCCTAAGAACAGATCTGATACGTTCGTAAAAGTTTTTATGATAGATACCAGGATCCACTGGTGTTTCTGTAACTGCTTTTTGAATGTCATTACTTAAGCTCTTTATGGAGGCAGAGAGAGCCTTGAGCTCCGCTTGGACTGCTTGAATCTGTTCCTTTAATTGTGGCTCTTCCTTTTTCACAAACGGCGTATACGCTTTCATTTCCGGTCGTCTGAAGCCAGGAAATGGCATACGTTCTTTCTGAAAATTCAATGGCTTGTTCGGAGTTAACTCTCCCTGCTTTTTCATTGGGGAACCAAACAGGGAGGACAAAGCGTCTGAAGCCACGGCGCCCGTAACGTCTTTTACTATCGATTTTCCCACACCACTCCCCAGAGATCGCAGTGATTCCAAGATGGAATCATTTTGATATTTGGCCTGTTGTGGCTTTTGGGAGCCTGATGACTGTTTAAACGCAGTATCGTCCATACTAGCTATGGATTTTACTACAGGCGGGGTCTGTATGCAAAGATGCTAAATTCCAGCTATGAAATCTATGGTCTTTTGGCGACGAAGTACTGAAGCGATGTAATATCTCTGTGCGGTAAGTGCCTTCTTTTCTTCGTCGGTTTTAGCCGTTTTTATGACAATATCAATATCATCATCAGATATCAACACTCCCTCTTTATCGGCAACTGCCTCCAGTGCAAATTCCAAAGAAAGCGTTCGTGTCGCTTGTTCTTCATATTCTTTGCGGATAGATTCGGCTGTTCGTCCCGTTGAGGAAAGATACTGCTCTGCGCTCATGCCCAGCTTCTTTGTCTGATCGATGAGCTCAGACAAAAGTCTGTTTACTTCGTGTTCAAGAAGCAGTGCTGGAATGGTGATAGTGGTATTTTCAAATAATGCCTTTAACAATTCATCGATGGTTGGTTTTGTATTTTCTTCCTTTTCCTCTTTTTTTACGTCTTGTCCGGGTGTCCAGATTTTTTTTGCCTTGGATGCTTTCAAGTCTGTGACTGCTTTTTTGTATTCACCCAATACAACTGGTGGCTTTTCGCAGGTAAGTGCTCGAAGTATCCAGTCTTTTTGCTCTGTAGCCTCTTTCAGTTCGATTTTTGGCTGGACGATAGGGTGAATCTTATGCTCCTCTACTGCTTTTCCGTATGAATCAGGGATTATTTTTTTCAGCGCCTCTTCATATACCTTTGTTTTATCTAGTTTTTCTTCTACTTTTGCGCGTGGGGCTTTGCCTTTGCGAAAGCCGTCAATCTCGGCATTATTGACCATGTCGGTGACAACCGTCTCGTAGACTTTTGTAACATCTTCCCAAGGAATAGTTAAAAGAAGCTCTATTGTGCCGTCGGTTTGCTTGGTTAGTTGTGATTTCATGAAATGAAGTATACCACACACAAGAATGTTTGGGTATAAATACCACACGCAAGAATGTTTGGGTATAAATACTACAGGGGCTATTAGTTTGAAAACCCTAGAGGAAGATCCAAAACGGGTGGAAGCGCTCTAGGATCTTGCAAGACAGCTTCCTGAATAACTTTCGGTAGTGACTCTATCGTAGCATCGAATTTTATAAAAGCACTCTCCGTGGCAAAGTAGTTCAATGACTTCGATGAGATTACCTTCACTTCGCTTGTAGGCGTTGGTGTCGCTATTGTCGTAGGCCCAGTTAGGGTTGTCGTTTTGGACACCGAAGATACCACGAGAATAACCAGTAGAATACAAAATATCCCAATATATGGAGCAAATTTTTTGAGCATATCGACCACACTGTGTTTGTCCTCAGCTAAAACACGCTCAGCGACAGGACCATGAATCTCTGGAGTTTCCAAAGGTGGTAAAATCGATGGCTGTAGTGAAATTTGTTCATCCATAGGTTATTCTTTATATTTTAATGCGTTTTTAAGCTCTACAAGAAAGGAAGCTCCCTCAACAAGATATTGTCTCGCCTCTGCAATTTTTTGAGTGATTTCAGAAAATTTTCGATCAAGTTCATCAAGGTCTGGTGCATCTAATTGCGCATTTAGTGATGCTATTGCATCAAGTTTTTGTTGGTAAAAACTTCGTTTGTTATTTATCTGCAATATCCATCTGTTGATAGTTTCTTGTTTTGACGGAAGAAATGTTCCTCTATATGTAGACATAACGAGTTGAGCATCGCGCAGTGACGCATCATACATATTTCCTAGAATTGACAATTGCCCAAGAGAGAGCCCCGTGAGAATTTGCCGGATAGATATTTGCAGTACTCGATAGTGGCCACTGAGCTCCTCTGATACCCGCGTGGCATCTTCGAGTGTTGCTATAGATTGAATAGTCTGGGCGTGGGTCTCTAGGAATTTCAATTCGTTTGAAATAAGGGTAACGTATAGTTGTTTTGTTGTTGAAGGAAGCCCCTGATCTTCCGCTAATTTTTCGGCCAAAAGCGTTAAATACGCATGCAAAAGTTGATCTCTTTGCCCAAGCATACTTTTTGTTTTATCCAATGCAGTTGCCTGTGCAGTGAGCGTTTTGAATTTTGCGTATTCATTTTTAGAGACCTGAAATTCAGAGTACTTTTGACGGTAAATATCAAATTGAAAAATATAATCTTTACGTGCGCTCTCAGTTGACGCAAAGATATAGCTAAGTGGAAATATGAATATAACCAGAAGCAGTACGGCAGTCTTCCTCATATGTCTATCGTACCTATATATACTCCGACCGTCAAGCAAGAGCAGTGACAGAAGTACGACATGCAATAAAAAACGCATATAGATAATTCTATATGCGTTTTCGTTCGACAGTGATTTCAAAGATTATCTAAACCGTATATCTGTTTTACCAAGTACATACTTGAAATCGATAGCACTCTTCCCGAGATAGGAGAACGAAAGCTGAATTCCGTCTGTAACACTTCCTCCTGTGACAGTCCATCCCGCCGGGATACACGCACTATCAAGGGTCGGTACACCGGTCGTCATGTTCATATGCATATTTACTCCAACGTTACCCATCGGATGTGGAAGTGGGTAATACGCGGTAAACCCGATTGCATCAGAAGCCCAGGCTTCTGAGCATGGTCCTGCAACCGTTGGAACAGTTGTGGTCGTTTTGGCGAGTACCATTGTGCTTGACCCTAAGAACAATACTCCTGCGGCAGCTGCGATTTTTAATGTTTTCAACATACGATCTCCTATTGAATGTTTTTTATATGAACTCTGCATATAAGCCGTATATGCGCGATATTTATTACACTTTTAGTTAAATACTACAATTATTCTCATAAACATTATTGAACTTCTAATCTAGTGGCAAGTACACTTCCGTCCGCAGAGCGTGTGCCTTCCCATTTCGAGTTCATTCCAGATGCCATAGTTCCTGTACTGATTTTTATGCGAGTATCTGAGTTGTAATAAATTTTTGTTTTGTTTACCACTATATAATCAACTCCTGTTGTACTGATAATCCCCTCACCTTTTGCTTTAATTGAGGTAGATGTTGGAGATGCTGTTGGTGTAGGAGTTGGCGTAATTACTGCAGGAGATACATTTACCTGAGCTCCACCTTGCGCTATATGCACACCGGATGCATCATAACAATCAATCTGATAATTTTCTCCCGTTACGACAGATACTGATGGTGCAGGAACTATGTCAGTTCCAGATAGTCCGGTCAGTAACTCTCCCGCACCCCATACTCCCCATTTTTTGCAATACGCTACATTTGTCGCACTCCACTGTATGGTAAGTGCATCTCCCGAATTAGCCGTAACTATTGTAGTCATACCATCAACGCCATTCACAAAATAGGTAATGACAGGTGTATCTCCAATGACTGCTTTTGCTTTGGTAGTAACACCAAGTGCGAGTAACAACGTCATAACTAAGAATGCTTTTTTATACATAACTCCTCCTCACAATAACGGTTTATACTCTCATAAGCCGAAGATGTGTGATATTTGTTACAGTATTCAATTTTTTTGATCTGGATATCAGCATATCTTCACACGCTCTTATGTCAATAATTATATTTGACGTAGACAATGTTATACGGATTAGGGAATATGCAAATATTTTGATAAAATGAATAAATAATATAGAAGTGTAACAATTATAAAGATCCCACGGCGTATATATGGATAAGCAAGAAAAAGAGTCATATTTTGAACAGGTTTTCGACACCTATGCAAAGGATATTTTTAGGTATGCATACTCAAAGATTTCAAGCCATGCAACTGCCGAAGATGTAACAAGTGACGTATTTGTAAAGTTCTGGAATAAATTAACCCAGGATCAGCACATATTGAATGAACGAGCAATATTGTATACGATTGCGCACGGTTTGATAATCGATGAGTACCGCAAGCATAATAGATCATCGGTATCTATAGATGTAGTGGATCCGGCTTTTTTCGGAAGAGATGACAATACAGAACAAGCAATAGATACGAAAAAAGATATAGAGGACATGTTTGGAAAGATGAAAGAATTAAAAAAGGAATATCAGGATGTATTACAATTGCATTATATTGAAGAAATTGATATATCAGAAATTGCTGAAATTATAAAAAAGAAAGAAGGCACAGTAAGGGTTCTAGTTCACAGAGCGCTTTCTGCATTAAAAAAATTATATGAATGATCAGGACATTATAGCTACATTACAACTATTGAAGCGCCTAGAGCCGCGGGACGAAGTTGTTTCGTCTATAAAACGCCGTGTTTTCCATAAAACTGGCATATCTCGCTCTGGAAATTTTAACATAGCTAGCTCTTTTAGGTTCATATTTACACCAGCATTCGGATTTGCTTGCGTTGTTCTCTTTTTAGGGATTACTGCATATCAATTTGCGACATATAATCCCATGCCAAAAACAGTCGCGATGGTGTACACTGCATCTTCATCTTTAGAATCAGCTCAATCAGTAGAATCTCTACTGGCGCAGGAAGTGAACCTTGATGCTGCACAAAAAAATATAGAAGGATTAGATTTACGAGGAGTACCAGGTAAATATACTAGTCAGGAATGTCATGATATCTATATTCAGTACGAACAGTATATGACTGACTATAGATCAAAAATTCTTACTATTACCAATTCTGATAACTCTGTGAGCACGGGGCTTCAGAATATTTTAGATAAAATTTCAAAATATGAGGCTATAAATGAAATAAAATGGCCAAGTTTAAAATGACGCATACCCCTGTGAAGAACCAGTATCCGAGACTACGATAAGACTGTGCTCCCGAGACCCGCCCGCAACGCCTGAGCAAGCACAGCTTGCGATGGCGGGCGTGGGGAGTTGTTAACGACACACTTCACGAGTCTTCGAGTGAGTAGTGTGACGCAATCCTCCGTAGCGTCTAGCGAAGGAGGGAACCTCTGACCATCTTTTGGATCAAACAGGAACTTCTAAATATAGATGTGCTCCCGAGACCCGCCCGCAACGCCTGAGCAAGCACAGCTTGCGATGGCGGG
>CAYHHA010000004.1:6760-10584 GCA_964356315.1 uncultured Gammaproteobacteria bacterium | reverse complement strand
TCTGACCATCTTTTGGATCAAACAGGAACTTCTAAATATAGATGTGCTCCCGAGAGGAGTTGAACCTCTAAGCCTTTCGGCACAGGTTCCTAAAACCTGCGTGTATACCATTCCACCACGAGAGCGACACTAGGTATTATAATAATAATATGACAACAGCGCCAGAAGAAGTTAAATACTCACTTCAAGGATATCCGAGGTATTTGGAATAAAATTCGTGATTTTGCCCATAAAATATTCCACATGGGACGCCCAAACTGGGGAAGCCGCATAAATTCTGCCGATTTGAGGCAACGATACCGCTCCTTTATTTATGTAGTTTTTTTTCAGGCCTTTTGTGACGGTCGCAATGCCATCGTTCCAATTATCAAATCCTATACCTGACTGAGCACCAGTCGGAATACCCCATCCCCAGGCATTGTATGACCCTGGAGGGATATGTTTACCAAACGTAGACTCTGTTCCTGCGATAGATACCACCAATCTCCAGTCTAGGTTGTGCTTATCTGCCTCACGGATGAACGTGACCGCATGTTTTTCCAACGGAGAATTATATGATCGCAAAAATGCTTGCAAATGAGAAACCCGCTTATCCACCAATATAGGTGCGAACGAAGCGAGCTTCCCAGCGCTACCAGCTTCTGCTTGAGTAGCATGCACAGGAGAGAAATGAGCAATAGAGCTCAAAAATACGAGAGAGAAAATAATAAGTGTTTGAATCTTCATATGCTCCTACCTCACTTCGAGAGACTTGCTAAAAAGTCTTTCGAGGCAACGTACGAGGAAATTCAAAAAAGAAGATAAAAATAGAATTCTAGATTTGCTAGATAGTTGTAAGTAACTTCATGAATAAGAATTCATTCGCTACCTAAACTATGTATCTAGCGTTGCTAGATAGTTGTAAGTAACTTCATGAATAAGAATTCATTCAGTAACTGTACAACTAAAAAATCCTAAAGCAAATGAGATTAGTCATTAACCTTAGGATCTAGAACAGAGTGTATCATAGACATACCATCTTGTCAAGTATTATGGGATATTCCAACGATCTGAAGATCTTCAATAGGCACGTACTGAAGGCTAAAACGATTTATGTATTTGAAGCTAGGCTGAGGCTAGGGATAGCCTATATTATCTTTGCCATGAATGACTCAACGCACGTGGTCCAGGAATAATCGGTTTGGACTGATGGTGGAGCCCAAATTGCACCGATATCACGAAGATTGGTGATACCTCGATCATAGTATCGTTCCTTTATATATTGAGATACCCAGGAGATAGCATGAGGCCAACTGGAAAATGCTTTACCATGTTGCTGACCCGTGTAAACTGCGATACCAAAAGCGTTAAATTCATCTTTTTTAGGCATGCGCTTCCCTGCATTGGACTCACACATAGCGATACTCGGAAGCAAGCGAAAATCTAAGCCGAAGCGATCGGCCTCTGAAACAATGGTTCCTGCAAAGGGGGCGATCGGTGAATTATTTTGCCGTAAAAATGATTCAAGAAGAAGTGATCGCGAGTCACCAGCTTCTATATAAGAACTTAGCACCTGTGCTGTTCCTCCTGGTGCTGACAACTGAAAGGTAATTTCAACAGGAGGATTCGCACTAAGAGGATGATCAATTGTCGCTTTTGTGGCTGAGTACGTTACCAGAACAGAAAAATTGATGATCAAAAGGACAAAAGATAAAGGAAACCACGCTATTAACAATACCGCTTTATTACGCATAAAAGTATACTGACATAGTCGGGTCGTTTTTGTCAAATTGACAAACACTTTCTCTATACATACCCGAGCATTATTGCTACACTCATACTATATGAAGATTAAATTCCTCGGAGCTGCAGGCACCGTGACCGGATCTAGTTATTTGCTGACATCCGATGCTGGAGAAAGTATTCTCATCGATCTTGGATCGTTTCAGGGCGCTTCACATATAGAAGAACTGAATTTTCGACCTTTTGAAGCAGATTGCTCCTCCCTCTTGGGCGTTGTATTAACTCATGCTCATTTGGACCACTGTGGGAGATTGCCTATCCTCGTGCAAAAAGGCTTCACTGGACTCGTCTACCTGACCGCTCCCACAGCAGATCTTACAGAACTCTCATTACTAGACAGCGCAAAGATTCATCTGGAAGATCATGAAAATATTTCTCTCTTTAATAAGGTTCATGTTTCAGAGCTGGTCGAACGGTTTCACATCGTGAACTATCATCAAGAATTTTCGATAGGACCATTCCATATAGTGTTTCGTGATGCGGGACATATCATCGGCTCGGCAATTGTGGAGATTACAGTAGATGGAAAACACATAGTATTTAGTGGAGATTTAGGGAATTCACCGGAGGACCTTACGCTCCCTACAGAGAAGATTTCCTCTGCTGATGTCGTCATTATGGAATCAACATATGGTGACCGAAATCACCCTGATGGGAATCCTTCCGATATCCTACGTGAAGAAATCGATGCGATTTCAAAAACTTCTGGCACGCTACTTATCCCTGCATTCTCTCTGGAGAGGACTCAAGAATTATTGCACCTTCTCTATCATATTCACCCGACGCTTCCTGTCTATATGGATAGCCCAATGGGACAGAAAGCTACAGAGATCTATCAAAAATATAAATCTCTCATGAATTCAGAGATTCAATCAGATTTTAAAGGCCATAATCCTTTTCTGTTCCCTGCACTTCGCATTACTCATAACAGACGAGATAGCATGGACGCGTTGTATGCTCCCGGACCCAAAGTTATCATCGCAGGCAGTGGCATGATGACCGGAGGCAGAATCCTTATGCATGCACAGTATTTTTTACCTGAAAAATCCACGCGACTTCTCATTGTTGGGTATCAAGGAGAAGGAACGCTGGGAAGACTACTTCTTGAGGGTGAAAAAAACGTGGTAATTTCCGGAAAGCGAGTTCATGTCGAGGCTGAGATTCATGAAACGCAAACCATGAGCTCACACGCAGATCAGCAGACATTGTTTCGCTGGCTCAAAGAGATCAAAGGGGTAAAAAAAGTCATCTTAACTCATGGGGAAAATGAGCCACGCAGTGTACTTGCCCAAAAGATAACCTCGGAACTTCACATAGAAAATATTGCAAAACCGCTCCTTAATGAAGAATTACGAGTGTAATATAAGCTTCTGTTTGGATGCTCGTGGTAACTTTTTGATTTCCCGTTCTCGTTTTCCTGCAAGAGATCTTGTTTCGACTTCTTCAGAATACATCAGAACCACTGGTCTGCGAATGCGAGTGTATTTAGCTCCTAGCGTAGGACTAGTGTTGTGTTGCTTGATTCGCCTGCTAAGATCACAGGTAATGCCAGTATAAAAAGTGCCATCACAGCACTCTAGAATATAAATGACCCACATGTGAGCGCAGAAGGACTCGAACCTTCAACCATTTCCTTAAGAGGGAAGTGCTCTACCATTGAGCTATGCGCCCTTCGTTCAGCTACGCTGAACTCAGGGTAAACCCGTCACCTTTGTCTTATTAATTAATGTTAATTTCCTCTCTCTATTCCATCCTTTTACTTCTTTTTCTCGTTTTGCTGCCAAAATATTAGTTGCGAATTCTTCTATATACAACAAGAGTACTGGTCCTTTTCCACGTAGTGACTTTGCACCAGTACCATCATTATGTTGTTCGATTCTTCTCTTAACATCATTCGATATTCCTGTATATAATTTAGTTTTATTAAATTGTGCGATATAAAGATACCACATACACTATCACACTTACGCCGAGCCTAAGATGGCGTTTACGCCGAGCCTAAGATGGCGTTTACGCCGAGCCTAAGATGGCGTTTACGCCGA
>CAYHHA010000004.1:0-6660 GCA_964356315.1 uncultured Gammaproteobacteria bacterium | reverse complement strand
GCGAAACGAGGCGCGCTTGGAGGGAATTGAACCCCCGACCCTCTGTTCCGAAGACAGATGCTCTATCCGCTGAGCTACAAGCGCCGCGTCAAACACGGCAGACACGTTTCACGTGTCGCTTTGTTACAACATCACCATTATATCAAATTTTGAGCATAAAGACTCTTGACACATTTTGTCAAAACGGTTATTACTATCTAGCCAATATATGGAAGCTATAGCGTATGGAGTACCTGATATTACAGTATCCACTGACCGGAAATACCAGGTCAACCTGTTGCGGAATAAACTAAGCCTTACACAATCTCTTCTTTTTTTGTGCGGATGAAGCGGATCCATTCTTCTGCAACTTCAAAAATCACTTTTAGAGGAGCTTCAAGGATAAAGTCGAAGAAAAATATGAAAATATTTATTTTCGCGATCTCTCGGGATAATAAATGTCCGACACGTAATATGGGTAAAAAGAAGAAATCGATTAATGGCGACAAAAATCCCGAAGATTCAGTCATCTCGTACTCTGTTGCTGAAGTCTTTATACGGTACGCAAAGAAACTAACGAGCGTGACGAAAAAGACAAAGATAATTTGGCTGGCAAAATTAAAATGCAATTTTGTCAGCATAAAACTGATGACACCAAACGATATCAGATAAGTAATCAGATATATGACCGAAAATATCCCCGTCAAGATCGGACGGCGGACTTCTGGCTTGTGTACAAATACATCCTTCTCATCTTTGAGAGAATCAAAATGGTAGAGAATTGTTTTTATCCGTTCGATCAATCGATGAGTATTTTCATGACCTGGAGGCTTTGTAAAACCTGCCACCAAGAACAACAATATAGGAGGAAAAATCGCATTAATCGCGAGCGCTAAATATTCCACTTTTTTTGTGATAAACATGTCGACAGGTGCCTCCAGGGCAAATGCAAACACCATTTTCGTCAGGAATATATAGATAATACTGCGTACTACGGCGCGTCTGACTTTTGCTCCAATGAGCATATAGCGACCATGCGCGAGGTCTGAAAATTTCTGCTCGAACTCCTCTTTGTTTTCAAGGATAGCTCGTGCTTTATCGCCATATTCGTTAAAGAAATCTCGAATTAATAAGAATGGCGGATTATTTTTCTTTACATATCTGCTCAGGGATTCCCCTATCGGATCTTTGAAGCTAGATTGAATCAGACGCAAATTTTCGAACAATAACTTTGTTTCTTCTTCAGTATTTTGTAGCGGGTTAACAAACCAAGTAGGCTGGATCAGTTTTAGCACCTCATACACGATAAGCGCTTCATCGGACTGCGCATATGTTCTTTCCACCGCAATATAGGTCTGCAGATTTACATATCGTTCATCTGCGTCAGGGAGTACAACTTTAGGTCGGATTGCTTGGTAGAAAAAGTTGATCAGTGCTTCACGCTTTTTTGCTGAAACCAGCGTGTCTTCAATTTCTGAGGAAATCAGTCCCAGTATGGTCTCCCAGGAGATTCCTGTGTGTTGCGATGCAGAGCCAAAAACAGCGTGTTTTAGGTTGAGATATTTTTCAATAATATCGTGGATTTCCTTTACCTTTTCATCGCCAATCAATCCGCTATCGATATATTTTGCCCACAACAATTCCAATACCAGATTATCTGCTATAGTTGAAGATTTGCTACTTAAAAGTATACGTCTTTTTAAAATACGCTCAATTGCAGCTCGTCTCACGAGATGTTCTGCACGAAATTCGACAGCGTTTCTGGCTCTCTCATAAATGCGCGCCAGAATTGAGACGGTATTGCTGACACTTATGTGTGTATGTTCTTTTTGATGGACATGTTCTTCTTCAAATGAAGAAAATAATGCATCTACCATCGGTGAAAACGCCATATGCTATAGTATAGCATTTATTCGAAACGATATTATGGTCTGTTGCATAATCTGATATATGGGGATATCATAAAATAGTAAACGATCCTTCAGGGTACAGGTGACCCCACAAAGTGCGGGGAACTCCTAATCGGTGGTAATGACTATGACAATAGTTTAGTCCACGAGTCGGCGACGTTGAGTCAAAGACACGACTGCGGTGAGATCCCGAGACCGACCGTCCATTGTCATACGTAGGAGACTACGAGATGAAATGGGTAAAGTCGGGATGAAAGAAGGAAATTCAAAGTACCGTTTCTTGGCGGACTTCTTTGTGTAAGTACCCTCGTCGTATCGCTTCGTAACTTTTTTATGAAAAAACTCATTTCGATTGGCCCAATTGCCATTATGTTTGCTGCGTTTCTTTGGAGCATGGATGGATTACTGCGAAGAAGTTTATATGTCCTTCCCCCACTTGTCGTGGTGTTTTATGAACATACCTTTGGCTTTGCTATTTTACTCCCGTTTGTTATCAGTCATTTTAAAAAGATTTTTGATATTCCAAAAAAAACATGGGGTGCATTTATTTGGATCACACTCCTAAGTAGTATCGCAGGAACGTTGTTTTATACCGCGGCACTTGGGAAGATTCAATATATACAATTTTCTGTCGTGGTTCTCCTGCAACAACTCCAGCCAGCATTTGAAGTACTATTTGGCTACATTTTGCTCAAAGAAACCATCCATAAACGATTTATCCCCTGGTTTATCGCCTCGTTATTTGGTGCTTACTTGGTAGCGTTTCCGAACATGGTCATAAATGTCACGACAGGCCAAGGAACCATTATTGCAGCTTTATTTGCCATCGGCGCGGCGTTTTCGTGGGGCTCATCTACCGCATTTAGCCGGTTTACGCTCCTGCAGATGCCTTCACAGCTGGCAACCGCCATACGATTTGGACTTGCATCACTATTCACTCTGATCATTATTCTCTCGACTGGTCAGGGCTCCGCACTATACGCGATAAATGAGACGCAATTATTGTTTTTGGTAATCATTTCTCTCTCGACAGGCATGGTAGCGCTGTCGATATATTATTATGGCCTGAAACGAACTCCTGTCTGGGTGTCTTCAATTTGTGAATTGACGTGGCCAGCATCTGCAATTTTAATGGATTATTTTATCTATCACAAAACGTTAACGATAACACAGTGGATCGGAACGATCATAATCATTGCTGGAATCTATAATATCTCAAAACATCACGCAAAAGATTCCGCGACAGGTGCGACACTACTGCCTGAGTAGAATTGCGAAAGTGTTTGAATAGTTACTTCTTCTTCTGAAACTTGCTCAACTGAATGAAGAGTATGCGCTTTACCAATATATATAGTATGTGAGTGAGAAATATTACACCCCAATGGTATACCGATCACTACTTGCTACGAAATTAGTCAGCGAGGGCGTGTTAATACTTGATAGTCTCGGGGACAGAACCAGACAAATGAAATTTGCCTGAGGGAAAACTCGCATCTTGAATATTTGCGCCACCAATCTGTTTTATGCGGCGATCTATCATATCAGAGACGACCTCTGAAGTCGGTTTGGTGATTGAATCTGGAACGGTGACTCTCCCCAATTGAAATGTGCTTGGGTTAATTGAAAGCATGTTGCTTTGCATACCTCCCGTTCCTTTTACATAAAATGGTAAATCGCCTGCGACATATTTCACGTAGCTCTTCCCCTTCTCTATATCCGAGTCCGAATATCCGAGATTTTTTGCCAGGGAAATTGCTGTGGAAACCTTCAATAAACCAGATGCTTCTCCTGAGCCATCACTGTTGAATCTAATTTGCACATTGTGGAGCGGAAAATTTGGATCCCGTGTTTCCCATACCGCGAAAATAGATGTCACTTCTTCACTCGAGAGATCTACATCGAGATTCACTTTACCCGATCCGTTTGGCTTACCGTATTTGGCCTCAAACGCCGTGACGAGGGTGGTATCTGCTTTTATCCCTAGATCTATCGGTTTTGCAATGTATCCGGAAAGTACTGGCACGACGCCCAAATAGACGAGCCCAGCAAAAATGACGAGTACAAGTACAAATATGCCGATTAAAAATTTCTTCATAGTACGCTGATTGTAACAAACTTACTACTTTTGAACAATCTTCTCTCTGTTCTCACTGGTTTGAACCTACTATAATAAAAAGTATATGAAAAAATCAAATGGCGTTAGTACTATTATTTTAGTATCTCTAGTTGTGTTTGCGGTAATTGGAGCATATATGCTTGGCACTCAAAAAACAAAAACGGTAGTATCTACCCCTACAGTCGCTGCCGTCGCAACACCATATCCTGAATCTACCCTTATCCCAGATGAAGTAGCAAATATTTTTAGCGATATAAATAAAGGCCTTTCGACAAATTTCTTTGCAATTAAAAGCAATATGTTTTATTCCAATAATGGAGACATAGAAAAGAAATCATGGACGCTTGATTTTACCAGCGCTATAAAGGAAAAATCTCACATTGTCATTGTCAAAAATATACTAGAAAAAGCGCTGAAACTCGATATCACAAAGTCTGCAGGTGGAGCTGGTCAATCAGTCGATGCATATGATGGAAAAGGCATAACGTGCTATCTACTTCTGGGTATAGATAACAAAAATAGAATTACCTGCTCTACAAAGTAACTCTAATTTTCACGTAATATTCAGCAGAAATATTTTCTTCATGAGTGAAACTGGTTGAAAAAGATGATAACGTGCATCAAACACGATATGAATAAAAAAGTGTTGCGTGCCAAAATTCTTTTTTTGTTCCCATATCTAATAATCATTCTATTGGCAGTAACCATCCGGCTTTATCGACTGCCAACTATGATCCTTTTCCATGATGATCAAGGGTGGGATCTACTCATAGTTCGCCTCATGGAGATTTCTGGATATCGACCCTTGATCGGACCTATGCTCACCGTAAACGGTGTCTTCACTCCTCCAACATATTATTATTTAACCTGGCTTCTGTATCACGCTACTCATTCGATTTCCGGAATAGTGTATGGCTATTTATTCATGAATATTCTTAGTCTGATACTTCTTATGGTGCTTATTCATAGCATAGCTGATCGGAAGTCAGCTTTGATAGCAGGTGGCATGTTCGCTCTCTCATCGGTCATGATCGAGCATAGCAGAACTTACTGGCAACCGTACCCAATTCAGCTATTTATTATTCTTGGGTTATTATTTCTTTGGCGGGCGTTTCTCAAAAAAAGCTTAACCATGCTTTTTCTTAGTGTTTTTAGTTATATTTTAGCGGTTTCAACGCACCCTTCTCCAACGCTGATACTCCCTTATTTTTTCTTTCAGGTTTTTCGATGGTATAAAACAGTACCGAAACTATCACATAGTAAAACATTCGCGAGCACCATTGGAACCTTTATGCTAATCGGACTCGTAGTATTTATTCCTCAAATAGTGTATGAATTTCAAAACGGTTATCCCACCTTGAATGCACTATTTATTCATCCTATCGCACCGATGACTCTCTCGGAATTCTTTCAAAAAATCTACGCTAATCTCGTAGCCCTTGGGGATTCGTTTATACGATTTAACTGGACATTTTCGAATTCATTTTTCACCAACAGACTGCTGTATAGCCTGGTTGGTGTATTCACGCTACTTTATATCAGGAGACTAGCCACTACAATACGAGAATTTATTTCGCCGTTGTCGATTATGGTTGGTCTTAGTCTCGTGTATTTTCAGCCAAAAGAGCTATTTATTCATTACACATGGGCCTACCTCCCTTTTGTCTTTTTACTAACAAGCCTTCTACTTGGTCGCGCTCTGTCTGGGAACTTTTATCAAAAAATTCTTGGCATCGCATGTATCGTTGTGTATCTTTCAAGTAATATCTCATATTCGTCGCGTTTTTACGACGAACAGACATCTGAAACAGTGGGACAAGTCAAAGCAGTTGCCAATTTTATACGATACGACATAGCCTCCAGAGGTCTTAATCCAAAAGAAATTATTTTTTATCATACCTATCCTGAAAATGATTCGTACCATACTAATGTCGCATATCGCGTGCTCTATTGGCTTGTTGAATCCGGATCAATACAGCTTTCTTTGACTCAGTCAGGCAATAATTTTCTTTATAATCCACCATTCGATGAACAGAAATCTAACATCTATGTACTATGTTTTCGGTATCCATCCAATAGACTTTCTGTCGAACATTGCGCAGCAAAAATCCCCTCTTTAATCCACTATAAAACCTCTGTGGTAGCAACAGTTGGAAATGCATACATACTTGCGTATACTCGAAAATATACTCACAATGACTGAGGTTCTTCAGGCATCAAATTATATTTAGAAGATACGACATGCCTGTTATTTAAACGATCCTCATCCACAATTATCATACGTCTCCCAACTCTCATTTATTTTATACAAACCTCCTGCCAAAGAAACAACTGTTTCATTAACACGTTTTGTTGCCAGATCTACTCGCATATAAACCACTTGATCTGTAAGAGGTGACACCTGTCGCCATGGGCTCCAGTTTGAATCAGGTATAAGGTCTACGAATGAAAGATCTGCATCACCTCTCGTGTACACTTCTTGGAGCACTGGTCCACAAGATCGGATCATTCGTTTTATCGGAGGACCGTCAGTAGAAGGATATGATCCTGACACTCGCCATTCCTTAAATCCCGTACATGAATCACAAACTCCTTTGTCGACTTAAGTTCGCAAACGAAGTGCAACACTCTCAGGGTATAATCTGAAGCCTGAGG
>CAYHHA010000003.1:0-83278 GCA_964356315.1 uncultured Gammaproteobacteria bacterium | reverse complement strand
GACGAAGGCCCCATTATTTACAATAGGAGTATTCTCGTTTGTACCAGGACAAGGATTCGTAAGGTTGACTCCAACTCCACAGACGTGGGTTCCGGAATCATTCAAATCAATTACAGATGGGGCATGTCAGTCGGGAACCAGTCGACGTGTAGCGGGTGGAACTTGTTTGCCAAATGTAACTCCAACAAAATCTTTTGCAACAAATACCCCAACAAAATCACAAACCCGCCAAGAATTATTGTTGAGTCAGTTTTCGAATGCAACACCATATTTGGTCGGAGGAGGCAATTCCTTTCAACTAATCAAATTACCAACGACTACCACGACACCAGTCATAAAAACAGCGCTTCAGAAACAACAAGAAGAACTCGGTTTGTGTATACAGAAAACACATGACGTGACACGGTGTATGATAGCTAACCCATCACCTGCCAGCATCCCTCTTGCTCAAGTAACCGCAATCAACGTCGTCCCAACGGTCGCTCTTTTAAAAGCGGGGCAAAACTGTAACCTAGTTTCGATCGAGGGACAAGCAAGTTGTGAACGATGCCCATATGGAGAATTAAGCGGATACTGTAAGCCCAAGCCATCAGACATAACAGGAACCCCATCGTATCTTCAGCCAGGGAATAGGTGTAATGAAACTCTCACTGACGCGAACTGTGGACGATGTCCGTATGGAGATGATGGAGCCGGCAGGTGTAAAGAAAATCCAAACAAATCTGTAGCCGTTGTGACTCCAAACGTCGCAGCACCAGTCGTAACAACTGCTCCAGCAACAAATGGTACCCTTGCATTAATAGGTGCTCCAAATTCAAACAGTTCAACCTGTGGTGGCTGTCCTCCTGCGTACACCTGTGTTTCATCGGGGAGAGATACCTATGCGTGTCAGTTAAAGTCAATAACAACACCAGTGGTCGTAGCTCCTGCCGTAGTAGCGAATGCTCCCGCTGTCGCTCCAACCACTGTATTGTTAGACGCCGGTGCAGATTGTAATAAATTTGGGAGTTTGAATAATTGTTCAGCGTGCCCATATGGAAGTACGGTTTCAGGATGGTGTAAAGATGCTCCAGCGGGGCAACCACTTCGTCCTCCACTGCTCGCTCCAGGAGCTGATTGTAAGCAATTTACCACAACAAACAATTGTAATAGATGTCCATATGGGGCGAATCTTGGGGGGATTTGTCATAACGCTCCTAGTTCATCGAGCACGTCTGTGGCCACAGTAGCCGTTCAAACAACGCCAAAAGTTACAATTACAATAACAACAGCCCAGCAAAAAGATATAGATACATGTATTAAAGATAATCAGGCAAAGGGAAGATCAACGTCTGGTTGTTATGTAGCTTTTGGTGTTGTAGTTCCAGTTACTCAGGCTCCAGTGATAGTAGCTCCACCAGTCATAAAAACAGCGCTTCAGAAACAACAAGAAGAACTCGGTTTGTGTATACAGAAAACACATGACGTGACACGGTGTATGATAGCTAACCCATCACCTGCCAGCATCCCTCTTGTTCAAATAACTGCAGTCATAACTCAGACTCCACAGTCAGCATCTTCCGCGGTAATTCCCTCTATTACGCCTCCAACAGCCACGGCGATCAACGTTATTATCGTCGCATCAAATAAGCCAAATCTCACAGGGAAGATGACCTGTGGTGCGATTGAGGCCGGCGCGATCGTTCTCGGGGAGAGTAATCATTTATATGGATGTGAAGGGGCGACAGGAAAGTATATCGATCTTACCAAGCTTAACGTTGGGTATACGATTGAAGACTTGACGCCAAAATATAAACCTGCTTGGTTTGATGGATCAAAGACGCAGACCGCAGCTGCCCTTGCGTTGTTTCGGTCTGCGGCTTCGGCATCGGTTGACAAAGATGATCCAAGTATAACGATGGCTCCAACAGGCCAGTGTATCGGGTCCGGTAATGCAGTGTATAGCTATGGAGATATTGTTTCAGGAGGGTGGGTTTGTGGTGCTGGTGCAAATAACACTGTCGGTTGGGTAAAGTGTAAAATAGATGATCCATTGTGTGTTGCTGATATTAGCAATGTTCCTACGGGTTCAAGAACAATATTGACGAAAGCACAATACGATGCCCTGTTAGCCAAGGGAACACCAGGGCTCGTCGTTGGAACAGATGGAACATATTATCAATTGACAGATAAAAACCTCATTGCGTTGTATGCAAAAAAGCAAGTTGAAGTGGATAGGCTTCAAAAAGTATATGAGGACTGTGTCGCCGCAGGTGGAACAAATACTTCTTGTATAAAAACGCTCGGAAACACAGAAACCGTATTTGGCATCAAAACACAATTTGCTCAGTCTATACAATCCCAAGACGCCGCAGGTGCCTATCTGGATCAAAAAGAGAAATATGAGCGATGTAAGATTCAGCGAGCGTCCACTGTTTCTATTTGTGAGGGCTTAAAGGAGCAGATGAACAAAGCATTCCTGCAGACGGGTGGTCAAGATGGAATCGACACAAAAAACCTTGATGCAGGTTTTGGCGATTATCTTGTTACCAGATATGTAAATGAGTATGTCAAGGCCCAGTACGATTGGCAACAGTGTCAAATAGATGGAACAACGAGCACATGTGCTGCAAATCCAAATCAGGTGTTGGCGAACTTAAAACAGCTCGATGCGACCTGTGGTACGGCGACATCGGTATCAGGTGGAGAGAGACTAATCAGCGCAGTAGGCTGTTCAGCCCAGGTTGTTAGAAAATATGCAGCATTAGTGCAAGAATCTCAATTGGCACAGAAAAAGTATAGTGATGCGGTGGGAAAGGCCATCGAAGCGACTGAAGGCGCAAATCGAAATAGGGCGATAACTATTGCGATCACCGTCTGTATGGAAGATAAAGCGAAGACAGAAGAGGAGTGTGCGACAAATGTATTAAGTGACATAGCGAGTACGGTTGCAACCGTGGTAGAAGCAAATAATCAAACAGAGATATATGCGGTCATGTCAACGGCAGATCCCATGGATGATGCGGAATTATGTTTAAAGCTAAATCCCGGCTCAGCGGGATCACGAGACAATAATCCATGCTCTCCGGAGCGGCGCAATGTTACGCTGACCGCTTCACTCCCTAAAAATGATCCGCTTCGAGCGCAGACTCGATATTATGAAGCATCTCTAGATGATATAGCGCTTCGCCGATCATGCCAAGAGTGTTTTAAAGCGGATGGAAAAGTGGATCCTGTAAAAAAGGCATCATATCTTAAAGAACTGGCTGCGATGATAAATGATCCGGAGCTTATAAAATCTTTGGACTACCAAATTAAAAATAAAACAGACTACGCAAATGCTTTTAAGGAATCAAAATTATCCCCAATGCAGTTTCAGGTAAAACAAGATGAGGCTCTGAAATTCATTGAAGGAAAATTATCAAAAGGTAGCTTTGTATTATATCAAAACCAAATCAATAACGATGAAATACTGGCCACAGATGTTCAAAGTATGGTCCAAAACGTCACACAACAGTGTGGCCCGGTTGGGGAATGGTACGACGTTCTTCGAATCGGTAGTGGGATAAAATCTGCAGTAAATAGGAAGGCGTGTTCAGGCGCAAAAGCGACATTATTAGATCGTGCGTATTCTCCACCTGCTAAAACTGCGATAATGGCAGGATATACAGACTCTCCGTTATACATTAATTACCTTAATGGGAGAAAAGATACTCCAACGAACCGTACCGCATTTTTCAACCAGCAATTACAAACACTTCCGGCTACTGCGGATGAACGATTCATCTTAAATATCGATCCAAAACGTACAAACCCTGCCGCAGTCGCAGATCAGGTAGTTCGAGGGCAATTGGATCTTAGCGCCGTTCAGAATAATTCAGGAAAAATATGGACTCAAGGTGTTGCAAACGGCATGTTAAACGTGTTGACGCTTGGTGGAGCGGGTGGTTTTGCCGCAAATGCTCCCATGGCGGATGAGACAAATGCGCGGATTGTGCAGCAAGATTTAAAAAACACAGATCCAAAAGCGTACGAAGACTTATTAAACGTATATAAGACCGATCCAACATATAAGGCAGATTATGACAAAGCGAAAAAAGAATTTGAGAAAAATCCGGCGAATAATGGTAAAACATATACGACAGAAATGTATCAGAGAGATCTTCTGAAGGATGGGTGGGATCTTGAACGAAAAGCTGCAGATAAGGGATTGTTTGGTCTGAATTTTAAAATCCTTGGCGCATCAGAAGAGAGTACAAAGTTAGGTCCGGATGCAGCGGCGCTTATTACCGATGAATCAGGGTGGATGCAAGAATCGATACTCAAGGGAGATCCAAAAGTGCTCAAGATGTTGAATAATCTTGCGACGATTAAAAATAACACTGCGCTCGCCTCAGTGGATAGATCTCAACTTGCTGCAGCAGAAGTCGGGCGAACATATGATTCTCTGACCTCGGAGGCTGATAGGCTAAAAATAGATGCTGAAATCGAGAAAAGCGACGCGTATAAACAGTGGTTAAAGGATCAGAAAATCACAAAAAGCACACCAGAATCTCTCTCTGCATTTCGGCAGGAAAATATTCTGTCGTATGCGCGGCTGAAAGCTGATAATCAGTTTATCTCCATGTTTACCTCACGTGATAGACAAGCGGATATAAATATCAAAGATGCTGCTGCGATGAACTCAAATTATATCATTCTTGAGCAAGCCTGGAATGCAACGTACGATCAACTCGGTGGAGCTGCAAAAGCAGCGCTATGGCTCAATGGACACACATCAGGAAATTTCGCAAAAGGATCTGATTTAGCGTATGAAGGGTTTAAAGAAGGGAGTGCTGCAAAAGTTACGCGTGGGTGGGTTTTAGGCGGTGGTCAGTTATTCGGAGAATTATCCGCAATAGCGCTTCCCGGCTTATCAGGAATTCGTACAGTATCTACACTTGGATTGAGCACCGCTGTTGGTCGGGCTGCGTTGGCATCAACAGTAAAAAGCGGCTTTTCCGCCGGATTAAGCACATGGTTTGCAGGTACCTCATGGGCCGAAGCAGGGAGTAAATGTGAAATAGAAAAAGGATGGTCTGGGGTAAATAACGCCGAATGTGGAAGAGCGACTGCGATGGCGGTGTTTGCAACAGCGACATCTGTTCAGTCAGTTCGAGGAAGCGCAGCTTCACTCGATATGGCCAGAAGTAATGCATATTCCCAATTAGCGGCAAAAGAAGCGATAGCAGGAGCAGCTGCCTCAGCAAACACTGCGCTCTACGCAAAAAAGGCGACGCAATTTGCAGAATCAGCAGCGAGCATTGGTCAGGCTCCTGTCTGGGCACAACGTGGAACTAGTCTTCTTGGTGCGGCAGTATTTACTGATGGGGCTATTCAAACCTGTAAAGAGGGGGTATCTATTGATTGTGTTTTGATGGTGGGTTTGACGGCCATGTCCATTGGTAGAATCACCCTTCCATCCACGGTTCTGGCAAATCCACAAACGCAGCTTGCCCAGAGAATGTTAATGGCAGATCGGGCTGTGAATATTGGATTTGCAGTAACTGCCTGTGGTCGATGGGCGGGTGGTGGATTTGAGAGTGCCGCAGAGGGCGCAACCTGTGCTATGACCGCAGCAATGGCAGGGTCAACCCTTGGTAAACATGAGCCGTCAACACCAGGCAGTTCAGATCGAGTGTCAAGTCAAATTGAGTATCAGAATCGCATGGCTGATGCCGCTGCCTATAAAGCTTTGGAGCCAGGCAAGTCGATAACACTCTCCGATGGGAGCGTTGTTTCAAAAAATGAATTTACAACGAAAGTTATGATTGAGAGGACTGCGGCAGCGGTTGATTACCGGGTTGCAACACACGTAGAGACGACAAAAATATTCTCCACAAAAACAAAAGCAGGGCAACTATCAGAAGGCGTTACGAAATTTCTCACAGAAGCGAAAAAAGGATATCTCGATTTACTTTCACCAGAGATAAAAGTTGCTCTCGAAAAGGGTAAAAGCGTAACAGAGATTAAATATAAAGCAGGAGCAACGCCTCAGGAGATAGAAGCTGCTCGATCAAAATTAAATGCCGCAGAACAGGTGGCAAGTATCGAAAGATCACTAGCGACTGATCCGCGAAACGCGTTCGAAAAATTGGTTAATAGACAATCGGAGACGTATAAAAAATTCGCGCAAGCCCGCAGTGAATTACTCAAAATAACAGATCCTGCGAGTCCCGAGTATGCAGCGGCACTGAGTAATGTAAGCAAGGCAAAGGTAGTATTCGAATTTAGCACATATACATCCGATGCACAGAAGAAGATGCTCGAAACAGTCAACGAAAAGAAGCAAAAGCTTGCAGCCGCTCAAGAAGAGGCTGATATGGCATTGTTCGAAAAGTCGGCCATAGAAAATCGGGCAAGAATTGGAGAATCGATTTCTGAGCTTCAACAACAACTTTCAGATGCATATACTGCTGCAGGTTCCAGCACCCGGACAATGAGCCCGGAAGTAAAAGCTGAACTTGACCGTTCAATCGTTCTGTTGGAAAAAATGCTGAAAATCGCAAAGAGTGTGGAAAAATCTGCCTATACGACAGAAACAGCGAGTAGTCATATTGCGGAACTCAACACAAAAATGAGAGAAATAGATAGTGGAAAAGTGACGTTGAAAGACGAATTTAGCCTTGCCCTTGCCTCGCTTGAGCAAACCAAAAGTTGGAGCCCTCGAATACTTCTTGCGAATATTCGTGGTGCAGATGCAGTTTCAATTGCTGCTCAGAATCGCGTCGAATGGTTTAGACGCTTAAGCTTTACCGATGCACAGGTGAAAGAGATACAGATCAAAACAGAGGTAGATCGGGCCATGGCACAAATGGGTAAAGATAAAGCGTTCAGCGCTGAAGAAATCGGAAAAATCCGTGAAGAAGTGGCCGTAAAAGTGAATAACAGCCCTTCGATATGGAAACGTGCATCAACCTATGTGAAGGACGCATTCCTCGGCACGCCAGAGGTGCCAAAGAATGTTGTGGCAAAAGGGTTATGGACTGCGGCAAGTTGGGTAAATAGATCGCTTCAGCCTATTCTTGCCCAAGTCGATGTTGTGACAGCCGTGAAAACCGGTCGGGTAGTCGAGCGCTCGCGCATTCGCGATATCAGCGAGTCCGCGACAAAAGGCGATCTGGTTGAGCTTGTTGAAAATGCAAAAATATGGGAAGTTAAATCTGGCGGTAAAACACTTACCGCTGCAGAGCTTGTAAATAAAACGCCAAATGAAATCATAAATCTCATGAAGACCAAAGGTCTTGCAGAAGGTAGATATCAACTGGAGATAAATGGGCAAAAAGTAAACATACTCTATGAAAAAGGCAACCTGTATCTAGATGTAGCAAGCAAAACACAGGTTGGCAGTACGGCAGATTTACAGCTTGCCGATGGGGTGTTAAAAACCGAAACTCGATTCCATGTTTCTGATGGATCATCCCTAAATAAATTCAAACTATCCGACCGTATCATCGACACGTTGAACAAGGAAATGGCTGAGTATGAAGTGCGCCTCGAAACACATAAAGAAGGAAAGTTATCTTCTTTTGTGAGTGTCGATGCGAAGATTGATTCGATACTAGGGAAAAACGTTCCAACAGAATTATCGTTCAAAAAACTCGGTGCTACGACGCCGGAAACGGTTACCGGGTTGGATCCCACAATTCGAGCGGCCACTGATCGAAGTGTTGGGAAACACGTCGCAGAACTTCTCAAAAGCCAACTGGACGGGAAATATGAATTCACAGTTAACGGACAAAAAGTGGTATTTGAAAAAGCGACAAAAGCAGGAGAATCAACCTATATCACTCTGACTCCAGGTGAAGGAGGTACGCTTGTACCAGTGCGTGATATGTCGATATCCGCGCTTCGAGGATTTGAGGGTGGGCTGAAAAACCAAGCCTCCGTCGTTCTAAAAGCTATGACAGTCGAGGTTGGGAAACGGGGTATTTTATTTGAAGCACTCACAGGCATCGGGAAAACAACTATGCTGATCCCTGAAATCGCTGTCATGAAAGCAAAAGTTACAGGGAAAGTGGTGACATCGGTCTTAAGTGATAAAGCACAGTTGAGATTGTTTATCGAAAATTATGTTGATTTGCCACAAGGGAAGTCACTATCAGAGTTGACCCCAAAGCAACTTCATGAAGCAGAAGCGGTGCTTTCAAAAGTGTTTGGCGAAAAGGTCGCAATTTTCGAGGGTCAGCGCCCACGCACAGCATCAGAGCTTGCTGATGCCAGAATTATACTCACGACTAAAGATGTCATTTTCGAATCCATCAAGGGGGTAGAGGGGTATGCCATCATGGAAAAAATGAAGGGTGGAGTGCTTCTAGCTGATGAGGCTCAGTTATCTCTTCGGTTGGAAGTAGATTATGTGATGTCCCATGGTGAGCGCTCCAATTTAGGCTCAACTTTACGTGGAAAAACACAAATATCGGTATTCAATGAAGTGACAAAAGGTGAATCTCTCATTAAAGACGCTATAGATTTGATAAAACGTGGAGATTTGGATGGCGCAAGAAATCTACTGAAAACAGAAGCGCGCACAGGAGAACAGGGGAGGATTGTTGACGATGGCGTGCAAAGCAAATTGTATGAACAATTATTAAAACAATCAGTAGAAAAAATGACGGACCCTGCATCAAAAGCAAAGGTTCAAGAGTATATAGCTCGTGAGCTTGCGGGTAAGACAGGTAAAGACTACCAAACAAAGCTGGGTGAATTATTAGAAAAAACAGAAATCCCAGGAGTTGCCAGAGAAGCGCTTACACAAATGCGGACAGATTTTTTTGAACGCAAAACAGCAGCAGAATCAATCGTAGATATTATTGCCAAAGAATATGGCGTGCATTATAGGAATGGCGATGGGCGAATAGTGCTTGCCGAGGAAAATCAAATATCCGGTCGCACGCCGAGTAAAGGCTACGATGCACTGGCCCTCGAAGTGATCGGCACAGAGGTATATAACGGAGTACCAACGTATCATAATGGCACGAAGCTTGGGCCGGTTGATGTAAATGCCATCTCAATCACTGCATCGGCCACATCCACAAACTATGCCACCTTCCTTAAAAACTTCACAGAAATATTCGGCTTTACCGGTACGCCAAAATATGTCGCGGAACAGTTTAAAAATATTTATGGCATCGACATGGGTGTGGGTGGAATCAGTCAGGATACATTTATATTTGGTGGTGTATTTGACGGTAAAACATACACATCACAACATGCTATATCAAAAGTTGTATCGGCATCATATGGAGATTTCGCAACTCAAATCAAAGGAGGAGATATTCAGCATGTCGTCATTGCAACTGGTGAACGATCAAGCTTGGATCTTATAAGTCGAATTCGGTCACAGCACACCGAAATGGACATTATCGTACGCGATGCGAATTTGAAGCATTATAGAATCGCCAAAGATGGCACGAGAACGGAAATAAAAGACCTCGCAGAGCTAGACGCATTAGTCGAGACGTATCGCAGTGGGTCAAATAAAGGTAAAAAAGTTATCACTGTCTATGAGTACGGCATGCATAAGGGGGTTGATTCAGTGACGAAATTTGGCGAAAAGTTTACGGTTATCGCAGGAAAAGACACCACAATGACAGAGCTCTCCCAAGCAATAGGTCGTGATCGAGGACGATTTGACGGATATTCAGAATTGGACATTGTGGGTATTGGCACATCCTTCACCAATCAGACGACGCTTCGGGAATTCCTAAATAAAAATGAAACAGATCTTATTGCCCGCAGTCAGCTCTCCGCAGTCAAACGAGTGGCGGATAATTTGATCGGAGATACACTGGCCTCCATGTATCAGGCTATGGATTCTATGAATGCACGACGGTTAATCACTGGATTTAATACAACCGAATACGCAACAACAAAGATATTCATAGAACAACTTATGGCGGACGCCAGGCAAGTGACGGATTTAAATTATTCCCTCGGTGGAGGAAGTACAAAAGGTGCGGCAGATATACTAGCGACCATCAATCGAGTTCATTCATTTCTACGTGGTATTGAACTCATCCCTTCAAATAACAAATTCTTCAAACTACTCCCGCCTGAAGTGAAACAAGTATATTATGAGCGAGTCAGCCGCGAGAGAATATCCTATGGACAAGAATTGCTTACTAATTCGCCAGAACCAGGAGCAAAGTTTACGCCACTTAATGAGGTAAAGAGCCTGGATCAATATGTTAATTCTATCCGTTCTATGGAAACGGCGACTAAAAAAGCATTGTTTGATCAAGATGTGTTCCGAGGTGAGCCGATTCAAATGCGTGACTTGGGCGCCACATCCAGAGAAACGCCTCGATCAACCACAGATATTGATGGAAGCTTAGGAACACCACCTGTTGCGCGTGCTTCTCATCCAGCCATAGAATCTGCTAAGCGCAGTGCAACCATAGCAGATGGTGTCAAAGCGACTGCAAACAGAGTTCAACGGGTGATTGCAATTACTGCATTAAATTTGGATTATTTAGCAAATAGTAGAACGCAAGCGACCATACAAAAACAGAAGATGTTCTCTATTGGAGATGAAATACCTGTTGTGATAAATGGAGTAACGACCACTATGAAACTGGAAGCGAGATTTAAAATTAACGGCGTTCCATTAATAGGTACGCCAATTCCTATTCCATCAATCGATTTTACCGTTGAGGATTTATCAGGTCAAAAAGGAGCGGTCGATAAAGATGTCGCGGGTCGTTTGACTAACATTACGACACCAAATCAAACGCCAATTGAAAAATCTGACTCGGATACGGCTAAGAATGACTCAAAAACAAGGATGAATTCGGCAGTGAAAGTATATTTGCCGATAGTAGCAGCAGAGCTTTCTTCTTTACTTGTTGCACAAGGAGCGCCAGGTGTTGATGTGACAGCGCTTGCGCATATTGCTATGAATTATGAGATTATCAAGACGGCGGGGCAGGATGCCACGGCTGCTCATACGGCATTAGAGGCCGAAGTTGCCAAGGTATTAGCGACAAAAACAATAACTGATCCAACAAAAATACAAGCTATCGTAAATGGTATTACCAAGCATATTGATGATGAAATGGTGCGTGTTGCTCCAGTATCAGTTCCAGTCATTCCAGCTGTAGCTCCAATTTTAGACAAAAATGGCGCTCCAATTGTTATTGGAGAAACTATTACGGTAACACCAAGTTCATTTATCTATGGTCAAAAACAAACTGGGAAGGTGACCGCTATTGCCACAGATGGCTCATCGATAACCATCGACGTGGCAGGAAATCTAATAACATATCAGGCAAAAGACATAGGGGCAGGGATGCATAATGTGATTACGAAAGTAACAGTGTCTAGCTTTGTGACAAAAGATGTCTTAGTAAAGACTAATGATCTATTCTGGATGTCAAATACAAATGGATTGACTACGGGAAGAGATCCAGCAGATAAAATTCAAGTATTAGTTGAACAAGTGGGTGGCCGAATGGTTGCAAAAGTTGGCCCCGCATCGGGAAGTGAAACTTTACTGATAAATAACAGGCCTGTAAATGTTACATCTACGGCTTTGTTTGAGTTGAAAAAAGATGATGTCGTTGATTTTGATGGGACTCGGATAGTGCTCAGTTCAAATCTAAACGCCCGAGGCGCACAGTTTACTGTGAGTTCAATCACTCCCGCACAGGCGCCTGCGAAATCAAACTGGTTTACGAATACAGTGGTGCCTGCGCTCAAAGATGTTGGCACATGGTTTAGTGCTCCAGTGAGTTCAAATATTTCTCTGCCAAGATGGGTAGCAGGAATAATCGCACTGGCGGTCGGAGCATTAGTTGTAGCGGGAATCGGAGCGATCGCGGGAGCTGGGGGAGCTGTCGCAACGGTAACCGCAACTGAAGCGGTAGCGTCCTCAGAGGTTGCGACAAAGGCAGTCTGGTCAATCAATAAAGTATTTGCCGTATTTGGAGGAATCTCACTACTTCTCGGGTCTATTGGATATGTCATGACACCAAGCACTACCTCGAAATCTCCGACTGGGTATATAAAATATGTTCTCTCTTCTGGGGTGTCTTCTGATGTCAACGCATCACAGTCGAATGGAACAAAAGTGACACAAGTATTACAGGGGGCAAACCGAATAGCTGGATGGTACATGCTGGGTGGTGGATTCAGAGGTGTAGCAGTAGCTGTCATGAATGAATCGAGACGCTATATAGAGCGAATGCCTGAGACAGGGTGGAAGCAATTCGCACTTGTGGCATATGAAACCGTACTTCCAACTTTCGGACGCAGTATACCTGTTGGTAACGCAACTGTGAAAAATGTGCATTTTATCGTTAAAACTGTAATTTTTCTCGGAACTCGAGCATCTGCTATTGTATCTGGAAATTGGTGGCTTCCTGCGATGGATGTGCTGCGACAAATAGATTATTGGGCAAATGCTCCAGCTCGCGTCGTAACAACTACAAAATTAGATGCGGTCACGTGGCTTCCTAGCAAAGCGAAAACAGTGCTATCGTACTTGTCACCGTTTCAGGATCCACCTCAGTGGTCACAGCTTAATGATTTACAACGAGGTCTTTGGATACATAATCCAACCACGCCCAATAAATTTATTTCGTGGGTTATAAAATTACTTACTGCAACGCCCGGAGCTAACCCATCGTATTATCTGACTCGGGGTGTCACTGGTGGCGCATTCCTTTGGAAACAATTTGTTCCGCTTCCTCTAGCGATCACAGAATTTTTGGGAAATATGGCATTGTGGATATTTGATGCTATAAGAATTTCTTTTACTCCTGGTGGATTCTGGGCATTTATTTCACCCGATGCGTTTGATCAATCGATAGCTGGAACGAGCGATGTTTCGAAAATTCCACAATATAAAAAGGCAGTGGTAATCGCTGAAAATGTTGGCGGACTGGCTGATATAGATGTTTCCACAAATACGTTTGTTGCAGATGCACGCGCTCAGATAGTTGCTGCTAATTCGACTATTACTGATTCAGGACTCCGAACACAAACGGTAAACGATGAAATGGCGATCGTTGTTGCACTTGCGAAGCGATTATTTGCCTTACGTCTTGCTATGGATGCAGTTGTAGTAGCAAATACGCCAGCTATTATCCAAGCTGGTATAACCGCTCCAACACTTGCCGATCCAACAGCTATAAAAACAATATTAGATTTATTGAAAACGGCTACTACTACCGGTATTTCTCCAACAATTGAGGTATCTGTTTTGCAAGATCGCGCAGATGCTTTTGCCAAAGATATCGTAGCGCAAATAAAAGATTGGGAAACAATGGTTGCAGCTGGTGGTTTACCGGTAGCAGGCCTAGGAGTAGAGACAGCGATCGTAGGGAAGCTCGGTATAGTTGACCAGCGATATAACGCCCTGTATCTAGCGTGGGTGAAACAAAAGGCCGCGCAAATAAACTCTATTGGTGGTGGTACAACTCCTGTGGTAGTAATTCCTGTAAATCAAACCCTTGCAACTCCAGGGCAATTAAATGTCGGAGATGAAGTGCAGATGTTAGTCAGTAATACCTCCAGTGGAGAAACGCCCTCCGTTGAAAAAGGTGATGTACGTGAGAAAGTGACTATTTTGCCGACCGACACGATTAACTACGGTTTTATACACGTGGCACAGGCAACTGGTAGAGTCCATGTTACGGTAGAGGGTTCTGAGACGTTAGGTCGCAATTTATCTTTTTCACATACCGTACCCACTAATATTACTTCTCTTGGATATGGAGTTTTTATCCATCGCGCAGGTAAAACATACGTTATCCCACTCACAGAGATATCTACCGCGAGATTAAGAGCTGGTGGAGGTGGTGGTGGTGGTGCAAAAATCAGAACAGCAGGATATTATGATCTCATCACTAAAATTACCCCCCTAAACAAGGAAGCCGTTGGTTTATCAATTCCTCCTGTCTTAATCGTGGATTTGCAAGAAGATGAAGATGTAGCACTCATCGCATATACCGATCTAAAAGAGAGAGTGGCCGTTGCCCGTGATGCAAAACAAAAAGTATCAGATCGCGAAATAGAACGAATTGCACTGTTGCTGGTAAACAAAAACGCTTACGATGAAAACCTAACGACACTCGGAAATGTGGAAACGGCTATAAATACACTTCTGGGTGGATTTACGTACTCAACGGCTAATGTAAAATCTGCAGAAATCGCCAGAGCCACAGACGCCATCAAAGCCAAAGCAAAAGATATAGCAGAAAAACGGTCAGCCTTTCATACAAAGGTCGTTTCCGAACGGGTATCTCTCATAGAAAGCCTCGTAACTGGAGTGTCGCAGACGGATATACTTGCCAAATCCGAAGGTATACTGAAACTAACATCTGAATTTACTTTGTTAAAAGGTGTTGATACATCAGCGGATCCAAAGACATATATAGGAGATGAACTTGCGTTGCTGAAACCTCAACTTGCTGAACTCAATATTCCTCCAAATACAGCTCCGATAGTAAGTGCTGGCATAGCGGTATTTGGTGCAGGAGAAGCGGGTGCACGCACTATCATAGAAACGAAAGTTCGGGATGCAGTGATAAAACCAGCTACCGTTGACTTGCCGATCTATGAGGCATGGGTAGGTGCCCAGACAACTATCTTGACTGAAAAAGCTCGAACTGCTTTTATCGCAAGCTCTACACCGGAGCAAAAGGCGAAAAGTGACATTGCAACGCTGTTACCACTTTTAACCTCAGCGACTGTGAATGAAACAGAGGTTGTACAGGCCGTCGAGCTGATTGCAAAACTCAAAAAGTTACCTCCGAAAGTGAAAGATTCTGCAGCTCTAACTCCCGGAAATTTGAGCAAATTTGAAAAGGCGCTGCAAAAGAAAATTGATGCACTCTACGATACTGCTGTTCGAGATGTAGCAGGTAGGCTGGTACTAGAACCTGACTATATTGTCACAACAGAGTTGGATGGCATACGCAATGTATATGCCGCCCAACGTATTGCGATAAGAACAATTCAGGCTAACATACAGTCACTTTTGGCAGAAGCAAAACAGGTAGCAGACTATGCGTATTCTAAAAGTGTCTGGCAACATTTAATCAGTTTTGTTGGGAGTACAAAAGCCACAGAACTGGCCCGCGCAATTCCTGAACTTGGGAAAAACCTCATATCATCCCAGCGCGCAGCGCGAGCATTCGTCAGATTATTGATAGCTGCTATAGATACAGAAGTTGGTAGAACTAAGCCAAATTATGAAAAGCTCAGTGCACTGCAATCAGTCGCAGAATATATTCAATCCCGATGGACCGATGTTCATCCATTTGCTAGCGTGATAAAAAATTCTCAGGTACTCATAAGTGCTCTTTCCAGACTTCAGGCAAAATTAGCCACCCGACCGGCGCCACTGGATATAAACAACGTTCAAACCTGGCAGGAATTGGTGGGGTATATAAATGCTGCAAAAGCAGCAGATGTTATTGTGTCCAATCTTGTCGACGTATTACTGACCAGAAAATATGGGGGGATGAAAGTAGCAGAGTATAGCGCACTAACTGACGCACAAAAGCTGACCGAGATTCGGACTATCTTAGGTGATCATTTTTCTTCTGATTTCCAAAATTCGTCAGATCCTGTTCTGTCAGATGAAATTGCTGACCGATTGAAGGGTTTGAATATTTCTGAAGCAGACATCAAATCTGTATTTGCTCAGATAAAAGCCAATTCCGCATTCGTTAAAGCAATAGACGGCTATCTTGCAGAAATTCTGGCTCGCAATGAAATTGTTACAAGCTGGCCGACAATTGAGGATAATGTAGGAACCAGAGTCTTTGTCATAGAACGCCGGGGAGATGGTGCGTTCGTAGTGATGCCAAAAAATAATAATGCAATTGTAGATGGAAAACCTTTAGCGGAAGATCAGGCAAGCGATCCGATTGTGGAAGGCACCACAGTCGTTCATAACGGCATTTCGTACTTTGTCAGAGAGTATGAAGGGACATTGGCTGTCTATGATCCCGCAAGTGAACGCATGTATAAACTGTTTGCAAATGGCGGGATGGAAATTGTAGATGTAAAGCCGTTTACAGGAGAATGGAAAGTGTCACTTGGTTCTGATTCAGATCAAAATATAAAAGTGCTTGATCCTGGATTTGTAGGAAAGGCCTTTAACATAGTCAGAACCGCGACAGGTGTATTTACGATCAATAATATGCCTTCTCGTGGAAGAGTTGGCACCTTTGATGGACAACCATTAAGTGGGATTCCTCTTCAGAATGGGACTGTCATTCGCCTCGACAATCAGGCATGGACAGCAGTTATAAGTGCAAGAGGAGATCGTCTTGATTTGGTCGAAATCAATAACAAATATACTCTTTCTGTAGAGCTCGATGGCACAGTACATGTAGTAGATAACCAGTCGGAGGGTAACATAACTATGGAACAAGGCGGGCCAAATGGCGTTATCGCTGCAGTCCATGTAAGCAAACCAAAGTCCAAAAAGTCAGGAGAAGACGCTATAGCAGTAAAACCGGCATCTATAGGATCCGCTGACGGTGTATCAAGTAAGCATGTCTCGCGTTCCCCTGAGGGCGCCCGTTATATAGCTGATCTGATGGAAGAGGTAAAGGCAGAAGCAAAAAAACTGCCGCTAAACAAAGTGCAGTCCTTCCTGGAACAACAGGCATTTGAAATAAACAGAAAAGTGATGGATGAATTTGGTGAGGATGGCGCATCCACATACACAGGTGCGTTTATCCATCCTGCCGGGTATGTGTTTACCATTCGGGTAGGAGATGGAGATATTATGTTTGGCCGTGATGGAAAAGTGTATGAACTGGACGAAGTAAATACCTGGACACAAAAACAAAATGGCCCTGACTATCCAAGCTCATCAGCGTACCAGGATATGTATGCGATGAAATCAACGGGTACCATGGGTCTAATTCCAAACATGCTCGGCCGCGACGCATTCTGGGGAGCAAAAATTACCTCATTTGCGGTCACGGAAGGTGACACCATCCTAATCTCATCAGACGGTTTGCATAAATATTTCTCAAAAGATAGCACCAAGACAGAAAGCTACGCAGAACACATGGTCAAAGCAGGAAAAGGCAGTAGCCCACTTGAGATAGAACGAAGTATATTTAATCTGATCAAGCCAATAGTGGAATCTCGAGGACCAAAAGCACCGGATGATGTGTCTGTAGCTGTCATGAGAGTATCAAAGCTTCCGAAATCCTCTGAGACTGTAGCTGTTCCTGTTATCCAACAGGCACCGGTGGCACCAGGAGGCAAAAAAGTCATACAGTTTATTCCAGGAACACAAAAATCGGTGGCATCTACTGTGAAAGCACAAGAAATCTTGACAGAGTTGCGCAAAATATTCCCAGAATATGACGGTCTGCTTGATGGGCCAAGCTATACGGATAGTACCATCAATAATGTTATCTCCGTTGCTCTTTATGAATTAGTCCAAATGACCATCGCAAATAATAATCTTAAGGTAGATAGGGCAATACCATTGGAACAGGAAATTTCTCGTCTGATTGGTATAGCTCCAAATGGACTCAAAGAAGGCTTAAGAAAATTGCAGGGATTGTTAAAGCCACTGGTGCCAACAAAACAAAATGAGGCAAAAACTCGCGTAACCGAAGCGCTTGGTGAAGTATCACAAATTCTCGCACAACCAGACATAACCCTTGAAGGATTTAAGGATGCCAGTGCCCTAATTGGAGCTATCGTTCAAAGAGATATAAATACAGCTAAGATGCAGCGTCAGGTGGATGAAGCAAATGCTGCATTTACCAAATTGCGGGGCGAAGTGTTTGCCTCCACAGTCACAGCATATGCTACAGATATTGCAGCCGCGTGGGAAAATGATCCTGAGTATGACGGCACCATAGAAAAAGCAGAGCTTCTAAAATGGAAAGAAGTTGGTGTTACACCTCGTGCTATTTCTCTGGCAAATTCAAAATTATTAGATCAGGCACAGTCTCTATATGATGCAGCAGTGTTGGAAAAGACCAATCAAGAGATTGAGCAGCTAAACAAACAATATGGAACGATATCGACAGTAGAGGAGTTGCAACAAACAGTACAAGATCTCTTACCAAGATATCAAGAACTCGAAACACTTCTCTCTGAAAATCCTGAGGCACTTGCTCTCGCACAAAAAGCTACTGGAGCACTTACAGATTTAATAGAGGAAACGATAGATCCTATGACATTAAGAGAGTTGTATGTAGGCTTATATGCTGATCCAAATTTCGAAACAGCACAAGTTATAGCCTCATACGAAGCAATTCTTACACAGCTTGGATATACATCCAAAGAAATAACTTCATATTCAAAGGATATGCTAGCAAATGCAAAGGATTTAGCGGACATGAACAGAGCAATCGACGCTCTTAAGGCAAACACAAAAGATCAAGCGTTACTTGATCTCTTATCTACAATTACCGCAGATTCCAGTGTTGGCGACGCTCGAAAAGTGATACAGAAATACCTAACACTCTTTACCCGTGAACTGCAAAGAACACTTAGAACTAGAACAGCTGCAGATGAATTAGTATGGTTCGGGCAGATTGCCTCAATTATTCAATCTGAGTGGACTGGTGTTCATCCATTTACAAGCATTGTGAAAAAGATCGTAGATTTCAACAAAACCGTAACGAAGTTGAATAAGAAATTAGCAACAGTTCAAAAAAATACCCCACAACAAATCACGATAAAGAATGGTCCGACACTTGTTGACAAAGGACTGGTTACATCAGATCAATTTACCAGTATTTTTTCAGGAGTGACCGCATATACTGCCACATACTTCAAAAGAGCCAATGGAGTATTTGAGGCTACAAACACGCCTTCAGGTGGTTCATTTAATGTTGACCGTGAGCGTGCAAGTATTCAAACTAAAACAGGTGGGGAAACACCTCTCGTGAAAATTGAGTCATCCGAACTGGCTGAGCCAGTATATCTATATTTTGCAGGGCTTGATACAAGCGGTCAGCCTCAATGGATACAATATGAAGTATCATCAACGGGCTCCTCCGGTACAAATACTCTCACAAACATAAATCCTGTCGTTGAAACGAAGAAAAGTAATATTTCATCACTCATCGACGAAATTAAAGCATTTAAACAATCTATTGCTGATGCGAATCCGTTGGAAAATTGGAATCAAGCCGATCCTGCGTACAACAAAACTACCCACGTAATCACAGTACGCAATGATAGCAATGAATTAGTCGGATTTTTGACTCTCCATACAACAGATTCAAATGGAAAAAAGGCAGAAGCAGATAGGATGATCGTGCATCCGGACTATCAGGGGCAGGATATTGCAACAACAATGATCAAAAAAGCACAGGAGTTATTTCAAGAAATCACACTTCAGGCAGTGCCAAGTGGTTTGCCGATAGCTAAGGGAACAATATTGGATGAGGCAGATATAGATGTGCTCGTCTCTATGTACGAGAAATTTGGATTTGCGCTGGCACTGAGATCAGGAGATATGAGAAGTGGGGATTGGCATGGAAAATCTATGATTTGGAAAAAACAATCTCAACCGGCAGACGTTACCGAAAAAGAATATGCAAAAGCTCTCAAAGACCTGCAAAGTGCTATTGAAAGCGGGAAAGCTCCAGATGTGAAAAAGGCGCAGACTGCGCTCACCACACTTGCCAGATTATCTCCACAACAATGGAAAACAGTGGGTCTAAAGTATGCCCCAAGAGTACTAAAGATAACAGATGCTATCACAGCACTGCAGAGCACAAAACGTGTCAGTATGATAGCCTTTGTTGCAAACGAATTTGCGAATGCAGCATTCCCGGTTAAGGGAGTAAATCAATCACTGAAGGATCTGCGAAGTGTTCTAGATGCCGCTCGTGGAGTAGCTGCTCCTACGAAGAAAGTTGGTCTTGTTTTTGGGGATCCACGCGAGGATGCCATACGACAACTGGTACGCGCTGCACAATCGGGATCTACAGCAATGCAGAGTCAAAGCACGATCCGTTCACTACCAAGTAACAAACAGGTAAGTGACTATAACGGTAACCTGGAAAAATTGTTTATAGACGAAGCACTTGTGATTGCAAACCAAAGTCATGACCCGGCAGCGGTACAGAAGGCTCACGACCGAAATGTCCAACTAGTGGCGGAAAATAATCTCTTTGATCAAAAAGGAACGGGAAATGTAGTACTTCACGGTGTCCCGCTGGCTCAGGTATCAGACAAGGGTGAATATGGTGTCCTAGCAGCGGATTATTACGGAAGTGTAGGGACTATCCCAAATGCAGTATTTATGTCAAAGCCGGGACAAATTTTCCAAAAAGATACGCCGATAGATGTGATAAATAGAACAAAAGCAAAAGAATATGGTGTTAGCACTGCAGCAGAAAAACGCGTCACGCTGGTCATGGATTTTGACGACCAGACGATGCAACAGAGAAGCGCAGGGCAGGTCTCAGATTCCAAAGATTTTATTGCCTCAATTGGTGTTCCAGCCACTGCTGTCCGTGCGATTATCATAAACGATCGCGCTGATTTAGACACCGCAATCGATGCTGCATTATCTTTTGATTTTTATGTTCCTATATATCTCAGTAGTGGAACACTTCTATTTACCGAAAGTGAATTTACCGACATATCCTACGGATTTTTCCAAAAAGCAGCTGGACAAGTACTCTCATTCGGTGTTGATTTTATGTCTGAAGCACTTCAGTCTGCGGAAGCAGGTATTCAATCTAACTTTACCTATACGGCAGAGGCAGAAATACAAAAAATTGTGGACGGCATAGTTGGAATCAATCCAAAAGCAAAAGTTGGCGCTCAAAAGTATGCCAAAACTCAGATTCAAAATATTCGTCATGATATAGCGGAAGCGAAAAAGAAAGAGCCTGAATATAAGACCGTAGAATTTACCGGAATTCCGAGTCTCGCCTATGCGCTTCATAGTTCTGGAAGTCTATTCGGATCGTCCAACGATGCGATCTCACTTATCAACACACGATATTTGGCGAGTGGGCAGTTGCCAACTACTGTCATAGGTCCTAAATTACTGCGACCATCTGAAATGAAACCACAGATGTACAATGGTGGGAGAAACCCAGTTTTGAGAAATTGTAATTTTTCATCGTGTGTCACGGCATCTCTTCAAAATGCGATTATTATATTGAATCAGAATAATCCGGAAATCCCATTGCCAAAAAATGGTGAAGCGGAGCTTATAAATAAAGCGATAGAAATTCAATTTGGTACGACAAACAAGCCTGATCCCAACGCGTACTCAGCAGCTGATCCTGTCGGTTTTATGATGCAGACGGCAACACATGTTGTGGAGGAACTCTATGGTGAAAAAATAGATACGTTATCGGATAGAAATAGGGGAGTAAACAGCAGGTCAATCCCTGCACTCATGGAAACATTCCGTAGGGGAGGGGTAGCTACCTTCGGCGTCCCAGGAGAAAATCATGCAATGCTTCTCTATGGATATGATGGAGTAAACAAAAAAATATTAGGTTGGGATCAACGATTAAATGTCGCCCGAGATTTCACGTTGGCAGAATTTACGAGAATGATAAATGATGATACGGGTTTTGCGTATATGCTCTTTTTTGCACCCGTGCAAAAGGATCCGAAAGTAGAGGTAGAGGAAGTATTGTCGAGCGCCTTTGCATCTAACACAGGCATAACTCCCGCCAAAGGCGATTTTCCAAAGATAGTAGAAAAAGTGGCCAAGGAAAATGGAACAACAGAAGGCGTGTTTAATGCAGCTCTTGCTGCTCTGAACGACCCAGTGGTAGTAGCATTATTGAAAGACGCTCTATTAAACCTGCCTGTGGACACCAAAAAAGCAGAACAACCTTATTGGGCAGAGCTTATCGTGCGAGCTGCACTGGCAAACGATCTGACACCTGCGGATCGTGTAGAGTATATCAAACAAGTACTTAAAGGCATCCAACTTGCACTCAGAGACGGCTCTATACTACTAAGTTCTGCAAAACAATTTGTGGATGTCTCTGCACTCCGCGCGTATCCATATGGTGATGGAAGAACATTTAATGCCGGTATATCTAGTCTTCTTGCAGGAGTTGATGGCCTAGAGAATCCAACTTGGAGAGTAGATATACGCTATATGGGGAATCTTACAGCGAAAGAACTTTTGTTTACCATCCTCTACATGCGACACAATAAAAAGATAGAGTTGCAGTCCGCAACAGTTGAGGAAAAACGCACTGCATTCGTCAACTTTTTTGCTGATCCTATCAACGAAGCAGATTTATTGTTAAATATTTTGCGTGAAGAACAGGGATCCCGCAATGCAACCGTAGGCATGTTGGATTTTATTTCCGGAAGGCCGAATTTAGCTGATGATGACGCAGATAGCGTTGGTGTGTATAAGAAAGTATTCGAAGCCGCAAAAACAAAAGCAAATGGCATGGATAGAGCAATGGTAGGTGCGCTTGCCCGCAAACGGGAAGAAGTTGAAACAGCGTTTTTGGCTGCCGATGATCCATATACAGAAGCCGTAACTCAACTAACAGCAGTTGCTAAAGCCGCGAAATTTGACGGTAAAGCAATTCCTGAAGCTGTGCGTTCGTTTTGGGTTGCACAAACCACAAAAACTTTCATAACCACTCTCAATGCCCGCTTGGGAAAGGCTCAAATGGATCGCACTATTCTAAGCGCAATTATGCAGAGCATAGAAACAGAAGATCTGGATGAGGCATGGTTCCTATCCGACACTCCGGCCCGTATTGAAGCAGATCTCAAAAGGATAGAGACAGATAACACACTTATCTCTCTTCGAGGTCGTGTTGCACCGCTTCGAGCATATATAGCCAATCAGAAAATGAATGTAGTTCATCATGTAATTGCGATGAGTCTTAGTGATGTAGAAAAGCAGGGGTATGATGGCGTCAAACAGGCTTCTGATACAATCGAAAAGCTTAACAAACGGTTAAATGCATTGGGAGTTCAGCTTACCGATGTGCATCGTATTGGAGCAAAAACACGTTGGACAGCAGCATCGCTTCGCACAGAACTAAGCACTCAATACGCGCTCGGAAAAGAAAATGGTGAGATCGCACGAGTAAATGAATTTATACAACAAACACTTCTCCCGGCATTTGAAGGGAATGTACCTGCCGCAGTTGCAAAACTTATAAATAGCGCGCAATCCACGGGTGTGAAAGGAATTGCAGAACTGGTGAAAGTTGTTGTACGTGAAGCTGAGCAAAATACTCGAGGCGCACAGGTAGACCGCCAAACACTATCTTTCTGGTCGCAGGTTCTTTATTCAATTCAGACTGACCTAAAGACACAATTACCAGTATACGATGTGATTTCCCGAACCACGAAGTTAACACAGTCTATTGCGTCTCTCAAGGAAAAAAGAAACAAAGCCTGGGCAATACGGTTATACAAAGATCTGTTACAAGATCTGGAAAAACTTGGCATCAACATTCCTGAAGAATATATTCAGGCAAATGATTATGTTGGAGTGATAGCAGCAGCATACATAAGACTTCACCAGCTACCGGCAGGACCAAGCGAGAGAAAATCATATGTTATTGAAACTATTAGGGATATTTCAGCAGAAGTAGCAGTCATTACAGGAGATATACAAAGCCCTACCTCAATGCTTATCAGCGCTATGGTAAAAGACGAGGATCGCGATGCTGAAAATCCTGAGGCACTTGCTCTCGCACAAAAAGCTACTGGAGCACTTACAGATTTAATAGAGGAAACGATAGATCCTATGACATTAAGAGAGTTGTATGTAGGCTTATATGCTGATCCAAATTTCGAAACAGCACAAGTTATAGCCTCATACGAAGCAATTCTTACACAGCTTGGATATACATCCAAAGAAATAACTTCATATTCAAAGGATATGCTAGCAAATGCAAAGGATTTAGCGGACATGAACAGAGCAATCGACGCTCTTAAGGCAAACACAAAAGATCAAGCGTTACTTGATCTCTTATCTACAATTACCGCAGATTCCAGTGTTGGCGACGCTCGAAAAGTGATACAGAAATACCTAACACTCTTTACCCGTGAACTGCAAAGAACACTTAGAACTAGAACAGCTGCAGATGAATTAGTATGGTTCGGGCAGATTGCCTCAATTATTCAATCTGAGTGGACTGGTGTTCATCCATTTACAAGCATTGTGAAGAAAATAACTGATTTCAACAAAACGGTAGCCCAATTGAATAAGAAATTAAAAGCGATCAATGCGACGGGGGAGAGTCAATCCTCTGTTGCTCAAGCGGTATTTAATGAATTACTAACCGCATTGCAGAATGCCAATACCACCACTGATACAGTTGCACTTGCGGCCGCGGTGAAGACTGCGACAGCTTTGTCTATTGCTTCATGGGAGAGCGCTGTGTCAACATTTAATGCTCAGCCTCAAGCTGATTCATTTGTGAAACAGGTTATAGATGCGTTTGGCAAGATTCGAGACGAAGCGAATATCGATGCAATTGTCATGACGCTAAAGCCGGTTATTGAAAAATGGAAATCCCTAGATGAATTACGGCCTATTCTGTATAAAAGGTTGGACGGTCATATCCAGAAAACGATTCGATCGCAAAATCCATTTGCAGATGTGTATAAGAATCATTCAATAGAAATTAGTAAGGGGAATGTAAACGAATTTGCATTGATGATCACGGAATTGAAGGTGAGTATTGATTCTCTGAAAAAGTCTAACGACTTGACGTATATAAATGCAGTATTGGGAGTTTCAGATCCATTTTTGAAGGTATTGACTGAGTTTGGTTTTGAAAATAGCGCGAATGTACAGGAGTTGAGAGAAAGCTTTATCAATTTGAAAGCGCGTAAAACAATACTTGATGTAGCTGTCGCAAAACATTCAAATACTCCAGAAGAAATTCAATATGCGATAAATGAGATACAGGCAGGAAAAAATCGCCTGTCAACGGCAGTTTTTATTAAACAACCCGAGTATGAGGTGGTCACTTCTGAAGCTCCGCTTGTATTTTCAAACTTCGCTGAATTTAAACGTACGATGCAGGCGTGGTTAACCAAAAGTGCAGGGAAGGATCTGGTGATTGCGGTAGACTTAGGATCTCGGGTGGAATATCGGTCTGTTAGCTCTCTACTACAGTTTTTAGAAGATTATGGTGTCTATGATGTTGTATCAGGCACATTTCATGTGGGAGATGATACGGTATATGGATTATTTAAATACAACGGAATGGCCCTGACTGAGACGGCGACTATTGAAGCATATTACAAAGGTGCGAAGATGTATTATTTAACACCAGTTCCAACGCCTCCGGCAAACGCGCAGAAGCCAGTAGTGGTAGTTATTGCTGCGCCAGTCGTCGATGTTGATTTTAAAACGTTACTATCCGATTTAACGGACGCTCTGAAGGATCGTGATGTCACAAGAGTGAGAGAAGCAGTAACAGCACTGGGTCAGATACAAAAAGTAGGACAGGTAGATTTGAAAAATACAAAGACTGCAATTGGATCTCTCGCAAGGGCGATTAGAGCGGTTCAGAAGGCGGGAAATGTAGATATTCTTAAAGCACTTGTAAGCGCGTCCATAATCCCGCTTGGCGCTGGTAACAAAATGGTGGAAGTGCGTGATGTGTTGAAAATAGTCCAGGAAGATCTTAAAACATCCCAAGTTCCTAGTTCTTCCGATCTCGAGCTGATTGTACAGGGGATGAAAGAGGAAGAGAGAACTGCAAAAGAATTGCTCACGCAAAAACTTGCGAGGTCTGAAGCAGACTTTGTCATCATAACTGATGAAATGCGTGCTCAAATTACTAGCATTCTTTCAACATATTCGAATCTTACTGAGGCTCAGAAAAATAAAATTGCTCGATACACAATACATGTGCTTGTTGCCTTGGATAATAGAATAAACAATATAGGGGATGCGATTATAAAAGTTAATACTGAATTTCCTGGGTTTTTAGCTCCTCATGAGGCAGATGCAATTAGCGTAAGTTTGGAATACATACTTGGCTCTAAAAACAATTCATTTGCTCTTAAAACACTTACGGATTCAGATCTGAAAGAAGTTATTTCTGCAGTTGTTGCAAAAGAGGCACTAAAATATGATTTGCCAATCCAAACGAAAGAAACACTTATCAAACTACTACAACAAGAAAATTCATCGTATGTATATGATGAAAACAGTGTTTCAGATCCGATAAACGATATTATCGTATTTCGTAAAGAAGATAGTGATAAAGCTCATGTGCAAGGTGGTGGCGCATTAAATTTAGCACGGACTGATACAACAGATCAGGATAAAGCCTTAACACTTTTTCATGAAAAACTTCATTTGAAGATATCTGCACTTCGCGATGCTTCCACGACAGAATCATATTGGATGCCAATTGATTCAGAGTCCCAAGAGATCGTCGTGACTGCACTTCAGTATCTTTACGCAAAAAAAATAGGATTACCCACAGAGCAAATAGAAAAAAGTTCAAAGTATTGGGGTGGAGCGATCGGTTTAGCCCGCGTGCTTGAGCGATTGAAAACTTCTGGAAAATTTGATTGGACTGATCCTATAAAAAGATCAGAATTATATAAGATGGCTCTCTCTAGTAATTTTTCACCAGTAATCGAAGCCTATGTAGAAGCGTTTGGTGGAGATAAGAAAAAAATTGCGGAGTACTTTTCCTCAGTGACCGATGGATATTTTTATAATTCTCAAGAAATTTTGATAAGCGCGCAGAGGGACATGAAGATGCTCGTTGCCTCTCAACTTTTTCCGCAATCTTCCACCCTCGGGCCGGTGATTAAACAATCTACCCTTGATGAGCTAAACGCAAAGACGAAAGCCGAAGTAAATGAATTCCAGGCATTTATATTGCGAAAAGGCGATGACGAGAAAATTGTCTATGTTGGTATAACTACAGCGCCGCCAAAAAGTGATGCCCCCGCATCACAAGCTCAAGCGTCGGATTCAACTGTCAAACAGGAAGTATCAATCGGCACTATTCCAAAGGATGGTAAGTCATATTATCTTTGGATGAATAATGGAAAAATGGAAATTCGTGCAAATCGTTTAGAGACTACAGATCCACTCGTTTCAGTTGAAGCGAGCACGACGAGTGAAAATCTAACGGTTGGTTCAATCGGTTCTCATAGGGTTAATAATGTTCCCGTAACATCGACACTGCGTCCATTTGTTTTTTCACTAAACAATACTAATGCTGGCTCATTCACTATTGATACTATAACCATCAATTTTAAACGGTCAGCAAATGGTGGATTTGATTTGTTTGAAGAGAAAAATGTGGCAGCTCAATCCGCCCCCGCTCAGCCAAATGTAGCAGGCAATCAAGAGCAGATTGTGAATGCTCTGAAATCAAAACTTGTCACTGATGCACAGAAAATTACGTTAGTTTTGAATCTCTCCAATGCTGATGTAGTACAGCCTGCGATTGCAAATGCAGCACTAGAATTTTTAGGCAACTATCAGATTCGATCTCGTGATGAGTTCTCTTCACTCGTTGCTATCCGACAACTTTGGTTTAGGGATGCAGCACTCAACATAAACCAAAATCCTTTGTACAGAACCTTTAGTAATCAAATGAGTAGTACTCGTATAACGCTATATCAGACAGTAAATACGAGCTTAGAGGTGTTTGTAAAAGAAGAGAATGGCTTTAAGACATTTAAGGGAACGGTAACAGGCGGAACGATTGGATATAACAGAAACAATACAATAACACAGACGATGCCATTTTCCGGTCAAACAGTGGGGGACTATGAGCGAACAGGTTCTCCAACCGGAGAAGTGGCAGTAGGAGGAGTGAACTACTTTAGATTGATCAATCCACAAATCCTTACCCCGGTGCTTGCAGCATATGCACAAAAACAAGCCGAGTTCGATGCCTCTTTGGCAAAAACCACAGAAATAGTGCCTGAATCACGTGTAGTTCCACAAGCAGGAGTCATATACAGATTACAACAATCAATGTTCGGCGGAACGGCAAAATCTCTCAAGATGAATAGCACCGAAAATGCCCATATTCGGGTGATATCTGGGAATATGGAGATATCAAATCAGTATGATTTGGACCGAAATCCAGATAAACGCGAATGGTTTATAAACAAAGCATCATCTGAAGATGTTGCAATCAACGGAAGAGAGTTTACAAAACCTCAGATCCTTAAAGCCGGAGATGAGATACGGTTTGGAAATACCCGCCATGATGCATTTACTGTTTCCTTTGATGCTGAAGGAAACTTACTGCTCACAGCTACAACTGTCGCAAATCGGACGACAAACACGCAGCCGTCATCGAGTGCTTCGACGTCAACCGCTACTAATGCCGAGACGGAATTGGAAACTATCATAGCCACAATTACAAAGGAACCTACGCTACAGGCACAACTTCTTGCCGCCACTGTTGGAGTAAGAGATAGTGTAGCGATTAGACAATTTATTCAACAAAGAGCAAACAGTGCTGGTTGGAAACCGGACAGCACAAATGTCACTAATAATATTTACAAAAAATTACTTGATACCAAAAAATTCCCACCAAACACGGATGCACAGATGAAACTACTGGCAAAGAGTTTTCAGGCACAGATGTTTGCTGCAACGGCTGATAAGAAAAAGCCTGCAGCCGAGAAAGTACAATCTCAAGCTCCACTTAAACAAGCGCAAACAAAACCCGCGGTGACAAAATCGACAGCCTCAACAAAAGCGCCAAATGATGACATAGAAAAAGCCTTTACCACAATTGGACTTGATCCATCCGTACGAGAAATCGCACGATCTATCATAGTGGCGATACAGGCTGAATTATCATCACCTGATCCTATAAATAAGAAACGAAGAGGGGCATATATATCAGTAAACTCGCAAAGTCCATCTAGATTATCACTAATGGTGTCAGGGCATATTCAAGCAATTATTGCCGGCGATGAATGGAGACATATTACTCTCAATATTACTGTTGGTGCACAGGAAGAACAACTTTTACAGGTTCTATTCGGAGACATGGATGCTGCGAGAACTATGGCTGTGGCCATTGCCCCTCAAGCCACTAAAGATATCAGAAATTCATTCAAATCTCCTCTAGCTGGAGGTGGAGGTCCATCAAATACAAAAACATCTGTCCGTACGTACTTACCTACTCAATTTCAGGCGATGATGGATGGGGGAGATGAATTTTCAGCACGAAAGCGTACCCGTATTGGTGATCTAGTGGCTCGGTCCGGTATTGGGTGTGAGGTTGGTATTCATATACTTCCTGTGGTATATGCCCAAGCTACATCCTGTGCGCCAAATCAAGCGCTGACCTATGCCCTAAACACTCTTACAGATGCTCCATGGTACACAGTTGTGAATACTACTGATGGTGCTATAGATTGGTTTCAAACGTTCTTAAAGGGTACGAGGTCACTTGGATCAGCGACGCCGTCGTTGAGTCTGACGGGTAAACAGCAGTTTGCCTTCGCAGCAAGTTCACTGCCGACTCCGGGGGAACCGTTAAATCGTGCGACATATATTCAGTTATATGTGTTGATAGAGGGAGCATCCGGAATGTTGGAGGTAAATAGTAAAAATCAATCAGAGCTGGCAGCAGCTCTCATTGATCCTAAAAATGCGGATATGATTGGGAGTTTTCTGGAAGCAAAAGATGTAGACCCAGTGGTAGCGAAACAATATCTGCAGGCTATGTCTCTTATGATCGGGTTTGTACCGGCTCCGATGTGGTCTGAGGATGTAGTGACATCTCTCTATACGGTCGTGGATGCATTACGGGATATCTCTACGGATAACGGCAAACAATTGGCGACTTTATTTGCACAGTTTATCAGCTCAGGATCGAAGGATGAAGCTAAAAAACAATGGAAAAGTACGTTTTCTACATTTTTTACCGATGTGCTTAAAATTCCGGAGGAAATAGCACAGGCAGATGCATTTCTATTTGGAAACAAAGAACACGCGGGACTCCTTGGGATACTACTATCCAACTACAACGAAATGGCCATGTTTGAGGGTGATGATTTTACAAACCCGAGATTTATACGACAGCGGGGAGCGCGGGGAGTCATAGCAAAAACTCTTGAGGTAGCGTATGAAGCAGGGAAAACCGGTGGTGATTTGCCTCCAGTTAGAAATAAAGTAGGTGCTTCTGATACTACGTCTGTTGAATCACAGTTGAAACTGTTTCAACTGAATGTCACGAATACCGCCAAACCAAAAAAGTCGAAAGACGAAGCTTCAACATATTGGACTGAAACGGAATTGGAAGCTGCAATGCAGGAGCAATATGATGCAGGCAAAAGAGAAGCATTAGACATACAAGCCTCTGCATTTTTGAAGACTGTGGTAATGCCCTTGGTCAAGGGAAAAGACAAATTCAAAGCATTCGCGCAAATAAATCTAACGAAAAAATCACTTGGTGATTTACAGGCGTTTCTAACCTATGTCGAGATCCATGTCCAAGATCGTTTAGGTAAAAATCTTCAAAAAGGAGAACTCGAGTTTATGGACAAGATGCTTACTGGAGTCCTCAATGGTTTGAAAAATCAGGCGCCTCTAGTGGCAAACCTCTCGCGCATACAGCAAGTCACCGACCTGTCAGCACAGGTGGCAAAGTTGTCGGGTCGGGATGATAAGCAGGAATCATTTACCCGTGAAGTGGAAGGCATACAGAGGGTAGGACTCAGCATTCTTCCTGCAGATCTTCAGTCAAAGCACTATGCCAGAATCATTGCGTCACTATACTCTCAAACAATGCAGAGAAACGGTGGGTATATGAGTGGATCCGCAGATTCCATTGCTATAGACGCGCTGGTGAAAAGTATCACTGCTATTCTCACCGCTTCTAATGATCAGGAATCACTTTTGGTGGTGTCTTTGATGAATGACCAGGTTCTACACGACCTTCCGTTGACTGTCATAGAGAATGTGCAAAAGACACCAGATGGAAGTATTCCTGCTGAAACATTTGCTCTCTGGAACAGACAGCTTGAAGTTGCCACAAATCCTGTTATAGAAAAAGCTCAACCAATTTCTGAAGCGTTGGATAAGTTACAGCAGGAAATCAGTCGAACGCAACCTGTTGAAAATGTAGGGTATGCAGATTCGGTGCAGAAGGCGTTAGGCAATGTAAAACAGGTCTTTGGGTCAGACGTATCAGCTGTCTATGCAGGTGCAATGAATACCGATAAAGAAGGTGCTGTTCTTGTCCCAACAAATCGAATCGAACATGCTGAATTACTTAGAAACGTTGAAATAGCGCTTCGAGATTATGGCACGCAAATACCGGATACTCTGACCAAAGACATCGCGCAACTATTTGATGAGTTAGTAAAACCAGAGTTTAAGCCATCGGATTTTGATAATTCAAACGCTAATATAATTGCATTTGATTTGGTTACGGATGAGGTTGTTCAGCGACTGAAAGCGCTACTTGAAGCGTACGGAAAACAATATGGCTTTGCCCCTGAGTTTATTGAATTGACTGCAGGAACAGAGAAATTTGCTCATACGTTTGCGCGGCTCAGTGGTTATAAAAAATTTGCTGTCCATGTGTTGGTCGGTATTATACAAAAAGGCGATTGGAATACAAATTCAGTCGGTACTGATGTCAGAGCGTTTAGAACAGAAATTGCAGATCAGTCATATGAACGTGTCATAAAGCCTTTGGAGAGCCTCAGAAAAGAACTATCAAACGCAGATGCTGTAATGAAGGCTACTCGCAATGTCCTGAGTTTGCTTCAAAATCGAGTCAGTGAAGCTGTGGGACAAACAGGATTACTGGAACTCTACCCGGCTCCAAAAGCAGAAGACGCAACGCTATGGAATGATGCAGTGTATGCTGATAGATTAACTACCTGGGTACAGAGTCTTCTGGATTCTCTGACTCCAACAGATGCCGGTCCTTCAGTTATTAAACTACAAATGGAGAAGTCATTGGAATCAATACAGGCGCTTTTGGACGGCTACAAAGGGACGAAGTTAAGTGATGAGGAAACAATGAAGCAGATGGAACAAAAAATGACATCAGTGTTATCGGAAATAAAATCACCGGTGAAAAGTACTAAGGATACATTTTTAGATGCGGTGCGAGCGAGTGTAGCATCAAATCCTAATTCATTTTTAGTGCTCTTGGACCCATCGTTTATACGGGCACTCTTTGAAAATATGCAGGACTCTCAAGGATCGTTACATGGAGAATTCTCCTCACTCGGGAGTTCGATATTTGCAAAAGTTCCACCTGAGTCTACGGTCATAGCAAAACTCGAAGAATTTGCCGAGCAGGTGAAAAAAAGTAGTACCATCGATATGGCACAGTTGAGTGAATTTGATAATCTGATGGGAGCTACGGTCGGTACATATGGGGTAACGGAAGAACAGATAGCCGTATCTCCCGGTAAATTTCTGGAAGCGGTTCTGAAGAGTGCAAATGTAAATATAAAGAATTTTGCAGGATCGCCATTGTCTGCATTTCAGCAAACTATACAGACACCCGAAGGAAGGTTGGCTATAGCTGGAGCCTATGTGAACGTATGGAGAAGTATGGATAAACAACTCCTTGATGTGCAAAAATTGAAAGGTGGAACCGCAGAGCAGGTGAAAGACGCTCCCGATTCAACACGCAACAAACTTACCCAGTTGATGAAATCAGCAAACATCAAATTCGGTTTGGGGATTGCATACAATGAATCTCTAACACTGGAACAAAATGCATCAATCCTGATTGCCGCGCTTGAAAAAGACGGTCAAAAAGTGGACGCATATAAAAAGCTCTTTTTATACACAGAGCCTCCAATGCAACGGGTACGAAATCTGACAGTTAAACTGCTTGAGGAAGTTCCACAAACATGGAAAGAAAGTACCACGGAGTATGAAGCGCTAGCCACTGGATTTATAAACGAATTTGTCTCTTCGGGGTTTCCACTCGATAAGATTCAGTCAGATATGGCGGGAACCGGAGCTCAAGTGACAAGACTTCAAAAAGCGATGGGGGAGCTGGCTACATCATTCCAAACGGGTACCAATACTCCTCAAGAGGCTATGCAACAATTTTCCCTCTATATGCCATCTCTAGTGCAGTTGCTTGGAAGTGTGAGTATGAAAGATCTGCCGACTGTTGTAACGGAACTCCAAAAGGCGATTGCGGCAATTCAAAAGGTGACATCATTTGGCGAACCTGAACCAAAAAATGCAGATGAAATCCTCACAAATCCTGCATTTCTCAAAGAGCTTCTTGCATTCATTGCTCCCACAGGTTTGCAAACCAAAGAGTTAAACAGACCAATACTTGCAGCACACCTCGCTTCTTTGAATACTTCGGGAAAAAACTACGATCTGTACGTATTCCTTCGCCCGTTTGCAGAAGCAGTATTCTCCCAAATTCCCGATAAAGCAGTTCAGGATGAGAAAAAATCAGCGGGGAATACCATGATCGACCTCCTGTTGACCATGGAACCAACCATCACTCTTGCAGACGCATCCAGAGACTCGGTCATTAAATCAATCCTGCCCGCGCTCGGACTCTATACATCAGTATCGCAGTTGACAGATGCTGTTGAAGCAATTCAGGCAAATCCGGAATTTAGGATGGCTCTCACGGGCATACAATCTCAACTCAACGAGGCACGTGAGTCTGCAGTTTCCGTGGAGCGGTTGTTGTCTGTGTATGTTCAGACCATATTTAGTGTGGGGTTTGAAAAAAGAAGCGAGCTTCCTACGGTTCTGTCTGCCTTGAAAAAATCTGTAGATGATCTGGATGGTATGAAGACAGGTTGGGTCATGCCCAAGGCAGATGATAAAAACCCTGAGTCTGCGTTCGTCTTAGCGCAAGCAAATACCACAAAAATAACCAAAGTACTTGCAGAGAATTCTCTGGGACGTAATAATTCCGCTATATCCAATGTAGCGCTCCTCAGGCTTACCAACGAGCTGGGAAGGTATGTGTACGCACGACTGCAACAGTCAAAACCGATAGAAGCACCACGCGGTGGTAACGCAAACACAAAAGGATCATCACTGGCCACAGCTCCTCTGTTTCATGTTGATCCAGCTTTCCTTGAAGTTAAATCTATAACTCCTGATGTCATTTTTGATCCATCCACACTGCCGTTTCAAGCACAAGTTGGGGAATTTGCATCTACCTCGTGGGAATCAGTAGAGTTCAGCACAATATTCTCCGATAGTGTCTCATCTTGGCTACTTCCTCCGGAAGATATTGTGAAAGCCGTTAAACGCTTTGTGGGGTATGATCCTGCCGAATCAATGATGGGGCAATTGGCGGGACATGATGATGTACCCGGAGGGTACAGAAATAATCTCACTGATTATCAGGTGGAAACAGAGCTGCGTGCACACCGGCCCGTTGTGATATCAAGAGATGGCCGATCAATACTCATACAATCGAATGAGGACAAAACTGATGTGGCCTATAAATACTTTGAGCGTGATTCAGCAGATTTCCCATACACATCGGTTCAATTCGATGGCGTGACGTATCATTCAACCATAGAAAAAACTGCTTCGACGATGGTACAGATCTACACTGAGTTGGCAAAAACGTTTAACATAGGCGTATCATCCAAAGAATCGATGACTGTACAATTTGAAGGTGACAAGAAAAGTGAAACGACACTTTCAACTATCAGTCTCTGGAAGGCAATGGGATCACCTCAAGTTCCTGTCTTTCAAGGAAAAGTACTGATTACATACAAAGATAAAACAGTGCTGTTGGTTGGAAGCCAAGATGGTCAGTTTGCCGTGTATGAAGTGCCGTCAGAGGCACAGATCTCTCAGATTGAAAGGAGAACGCTCAGGCACATTATATACAGAAATTTGCCATCATATCTACGTTCTGTGCCAAACGTAAAACATATGATCGATGCGCTTCTCTCCGGAGTCTTTCCCATTGGAGCTGCTATGGACGCGGGATTTGATCTTGCAAGAAGTGCTGAGGTAGTGTCACAAAGTGCTGGAATTGCAGCGCAGTTTGTATCAGATGGGGTTGCTCCGATAGATGCAATTCCTATGGTGAATGCAATACTACGTGCGGCTATCAAAAAGGATGTAACAGGGGATACGGCAGCATTTTTTGAATCCATAAGATCTCTTATGCAGACTTCTATAACTCCAGAAGGGTGGTATGTGTCTGCCGATGCCACAGCCAACGGCTTTACTACGGCGAATGAAGCACGCCTACGGGAAATTGTAGGAGCTTTATTTACATCTCAAGGCATATCTCAGGAACCGTCGCTCGTCAATGCATTCGTCGACGCGATAGGTATCTATCTGTGGAATCGGATCGCTGCAGATGCGAAAACGGGCGAATCGTATGGATTAAAGATTCCAGAGATGACATCCTCGCACAAAGAAGACTACTTAAATATATCTGAATTTGGCAATGATTCGATTTTAGATGTTACAGCAGAATATTTGCGAGAAGACCGTACTCTTTTGGCGAAAAAATACGACGAGAGTCGCAAAGAGCATGGAGACGTGGACCAATTGCAGACAGCAGTCCAACGCCAACTGCGCACGGGTGCCTCGACACAATCGTTACACGATGTGCTAAAGATTTCTGACTCGGTTGCTTTTGACGAGACTACCATTCGAACGATTATTGGCGATATTCAGACTCTGGAGGCAGATAAAGCACGTGCAAACAGCAATGAAAATCTTGATCGCGTCGAACTCAATAAAAATATAGAAGCTCTGGCAAAAAAATTACAGGAACAATATCAGACATTGGGAATCTATTATGTTGGAAATGATGGGTTCAAATTTACATTTAAAGATAAGAGTGGGCATGATGTTGTGATCGATATAACAACTCCAACTCCTCATGAATTAGTCCAACTGCGTGCATTTATAGAGAGTGATATGACACTGACGAGCCAACAGAAAGTTACGCAATTGGCGCAACTTCCGACTGTGGTGTCATATGGCTCTATGGGATCCATAGGATTTATGGTCATGAACAGTCAAAAAACGTATGATAAGCCGATACAAATGAAGGACGTTGGATATGGGGTATTTATCATCACTAAAGTTCCAAATCCATATATAGCATATATACAGCAGCAGGTGTTTCTAAAAAAGCAGCTCGCACTGTATGATGATCGGGCAAAATGGTTTACTCTGGCCCTTGAGAATCCCGAATATCTTCCGATTATAGAAACTCTGACGTATGGAAACCGAGCCCGATTTACATATGGAATTGAACATGAGGAATCATTACTCGAAGAGTCGTTAGTATCTTCACTTATCCTTACCGCTATTAAAGATAAATGGGGAATCAAAAAATTAGCCATTGCGTTAATGGCGGAAAATGCTGTTCCTTTTATCCATAAGAATGAAAAGCAAAGTGCCAGTTCCATAAATAATACTGCAATTTATTCAAACCTTGATGAAATCGAGTTGAGATTGCGATATTTTGAGGGTAAAACAACCATAAATCCGTTTGCAAATATATTGAAATTACCGGTAGACGACGTAGGTATTCACCAGGATTTGCAGGAAAAAGTTACAAAATTAGGAAAAAAAATAAATGTTGCCATAGAAGGAAAGAGGTATGATCTTCGGCGTGCGGGTATTATGGGAACATGGGTTGATGCCTCAGACAAGCGCTGGGTGGATGATGGGCATCATCGTCAGACAAAAGCATTGGAGGAGCAAATAAAGACCGGTGAAAAAATAGTCGCATATTATCGCGATCTTACGCCACAATTGTTGATAGATCAGGGAAGAGGGAAAATTCTGGAAGTTATGGAAGCCAATGAGAAAGATTTATGTGGTGGGAAGTGCTATGACGTACGGGGCGGTGTGAAATATTTTACCCAATCGGCAGCAAAGAAGCTCGGAGGCATCTTGAATTTCAGGGAGTCCAGAGGTACGAAGCAGGACTTACTGGTGTTTTTGTACACAACGGGTATTAGAGATCCTGACATTCTCTCCAGTTTGGAAATTGCTCAAGATACAAGCCAGGCTGAGTATGCCCTAAAAATATTAGGTTTGCCGAAAGGCATGGTCAAATTTGCGTTGAATTTATCGGATATAGAAGGAGAAGGGCATCAAATTCTGGCAGAGAAATTATTAAATTTATCCGTAACATTGCCCCCTGAAGCTGCAGACCAATTATGGTCATATATTCAGCCATTCATCGTTCAGGAATCGCTAAAAAATATGGGATCTGATATAAACGCCACTGATGATGACGTTCAGGAAGTTTCAACGATTCAGCAGATATTGGATTGGCCATTTGCCGAACGAGGCTACTTTGGCGAGCTAATTCAACCAAAAGCTCTGACATTTATTGCAAATAAACTCAATGCATGGTCCTATTTTGAGTCAAGGTATGAATATTTGGGTAGAGAAGAGTTTGCAAAAAACATTCAATCGGAATGGAATCGGCTACAAGGGGTAGAGAATATATATTCGGTTATGACTCTCTATATCAATACATTGAGCAAGGAGGAAAAACCGGAATTATTGCAAAAAATAGGTTTTAGTAACTCATACGGGGCAATAATTGGGGATATATATGATAAATTTTTATTCGAAAAAATAGCTCTACAAACGAATGAAGGAGTATTTGCCGAATGGCTAGAATCATGGAAATCTGTGGATCCAGCATATAATCCGTATATCGGTGAACTGGTATTTTTGCAACTGTTTGGTACACCGTCCGTGCAACTATCAGCCTATCCGTGGAAATCAAAAATTGAATTTATAGAGTTTGCAGATGGGACACTGAAGCAGTATCTCTTAAAGAAACAAAAAGAGGTTGCAAAAAAATCAAAAGAGGAGAAATTAGTATTTAATGATCCTGATGTCATCGCTTCGCTTATTGAATCATTGACCTTTGATAATAATAACTGGGTAACGCTGAGTATGTTATATGCCCATAGTGATTTAAAGACATCACCAGAAGAGTGGTTGACTTCGTTGCTACTGGTAATGGCAAAGACTACAACCTCTACATATCGGGTCTCACTTGGTCCAGATTTTGAAGATAACGGATGGGATAAATATTATAAATCAAAATCAATTGAGATGTTCGATGCTATACATGTATTTGTTAAAAAGTACGGAGCAGATCTGAATTCGTACTTTTTTACCCAACAAACTATAAAGAGAATGAAAAACGTGCAAACAATATTTGAAACTCTGACCAATGAAGCAAAAGAGCGAGTAAATACGTCTCCGATAACAATAAAAATGTTAGTGAAAGAATTCACAGAGAATAATAGAAAGGTTACATTGGGAGGCCTGACACAGCGGACGGAATTGGAAGAAGCAGAAACACTGCTCGAATCTACGACCTATGAGGATCTCGCAGTACAGTATGAAGCGGGATTGAAGAAACGTATAGAGAATGCTTACCGCATGGCTGAGTTTAAGATAAAGCAAGGAAAACGTATTGATGCGCAGGACGAAGTAAAAACCGATGGGTTGTTTGGAACTGGTTTATTTTCACAGGTAGAACGTCCTGCCATTTCTGCGCACTTTGAAGCATTACCTGAAGGAGACAAACAAATCATCATAGAAGCGTTTAAAACTGAGGTAGCGACAATTGTCAGTGAATTCGCACGATATGCAGAGATCGCAAGCACAGCTATGGTATATGCTGATCGGTTTGAGACTGAGGCACAGCTATATATATATGGTCTCCAGATGATAAGGTTTGCTAACACTATAGGAAATATAAAATCTATTGATGACGTTCAAACAGAAAGCATATCTTTATCTACTGCTTCGCGACTGTTTAAAGCTGATGAAGCGAGCGCTACTGTGATTGTTCCACAGGCAGAACCGATTCTCTCCTTCGATATATTTGCATCCAAAGTGAATGATAGAACCATCACAGCGTTGCAGACATTCCTGGGTACTACAGAGGATACAATACAGCGGATAAATGCGGGGATAGATGCGTATCACGACACCATGTGGAATGATAGCATGCAAGGGCAGGCTCCTACATCACCAGAGAATTCAGAAGTAAATGTCGACATGTCTCTATGGCCAGAAGAACCAGATGTACAATCTGCAATCCGTATAAATCCGAAAGAATCTAAGGAAAAACGCAGTGTATATACGGAAAGTGTGTTTGTGATCCAAAAATCAGATATCACCCTAGCAGATGCTCCAGTCGAATACAAAAAATACTTCGTAAAAATAGGCGAATCTGGCGACATTTCAACAACTTCTCTGAATGAAGAAAATTCGGTGTATGTGGGAGTTCATAAAACTACGAAAAACTTTGTTATCACAAACGGACCGTGGTGGAAAAATGCAAAACAAAGACCATCAGTGACAAGAAGATATTCAGCTAAAGATAACACCGATTTGCAGTCAGGTGATGTTTTAGGTTTGGCATATTACGGTATAATGACCCCGCAGTATTTTCGAGTGTACATAGACAAATCAGGCGACCTCTATCTTATCAATATTCCGGCCAAGAATATCGACGCCGTTCTCAAGGCTCGCGAACAGTTTTATTCGAAAGAAATTATCAATAGTAATCCGATCAGTCCTAAATCTGTCCAATCATCCCAATCCTCTCCAAATTTTCTTGATCGGTTAATAGTACCGGCGAAGGAAGTGGCCAGTGTTATCGCGGAATTCCGTGCGAATTTTGACATAGCTACATCTCCATGGCGATCAGTTAAGGATGAAATAGAACGAACCACAGATTTTGCCAAAGCGAAAAAGGATTTGACGCGGGTAGTAACGGCATACAACAGCGATAAGTCTGTGAATCTTTCTCCTCTGACATCACTTCTTTATGGGGAGCTCGAGTCAAGTCCAATTCGCGGATTTGTGGAGCAATTGCTACTCGATTCTCCAAAGCAATTGTCCTCTGGTGATGTGACAAGTCTTGAAAAGCAACTCCGAAAATGGTTAGTCGAGCAAGAGGTGTTGCACCGTGATGTGTTCGATGCAGAATATACCCGTGTGAATGATCAATTCACCGAAATGGGCATGCCGTTGAAAACCGCTAACGCAGATGCAAAAACAGTGCCTATTGTCTCTAAAGATGATGTCGCGTTTGAGAAATCCCTCTATGCAAATGTGAAAGAGCAGTTGATTAACGAATTGCCAAAAGGAACAAGGCCTGAATCTGTTACTGAAACAGACATTCAAGAACGACTAAAATCGATCCTTGGTATATATGATCAAAGAACAGGTGTCATCGTAATTCGCTCAAGTGTGGCCTTTTTGGCAAAAAGTGAAGGTGCGGATGGTCCAAATAGAGCGTATATTCGGGATCTGATAGCACATGAATTATCCCATGATCTCGTGAGGGAATACAGTCCATATCTGACACCAGAGGCCAACGAGAAGCTTGCAATCGTGCTTATGATTGCCAGACGAGCACATGAATTACGGCAAAACGGAGCGGTGGACTCTGCGAGTGGAAGCGTTTGGCAACAGGCAACACTTTCTGTTATTGGGGATCCGGCAAATCTCGAAGAGAATCCGGGGATCGTTTCAGAGGCCTATGCAGAGCTGTATCACCAATTTGAAACGAGTATCTTTCGCGTCCTTTTTGCAGGAAATGTGTCAACAGAAGATCGCTTACTTGCAATTGCCTCATATTTCAACGCGACACGGGAATTGAAACCATCTAAACTTGGAAGAGCAGGCATAGAAAAAGCGATGGCTGAAGCGTTTCGAGCGGCTCTTGGGAGCAGGGCGAGCTCATTGAATCCTGGCGAGATAGAAGCGTATTTGAAAGGTACTGATTTTCTGCAAAATGAATCAGACAATATACCGATAAAAATGGATGTGGCAATTACTGGAACTTACCCGTCGTATGCACAGAAAGCAGGAATAAATCTTCAGCCTTATAGGATACTTGTAGTAGTTCAAAACGAATATGTTCGAGAAGAAATACGAAGAAACTTATTGAATTACGGGGCTGATAGGGATAATATTTTAATTGCTGATTCTCAAGCGACATTTAAGAGGTATGTTAACGAATCTCCAAATGTTGTTATTGTGGATGGGCATGATGATCCTGAAAAAATTCGAAACGCATTAAATATCCCTGTTGTTATATATTCTAATACTGCATTACGTATTCGGGGAATCCCCTGTGTTTCACCTGGGGATGGTGAATATATGTTAGCAGCCGCAGTTATGAGCGCCGAGGAACGTTTGGATGTAAATAGTCCACCAATGCACTATTTAATGGCCCCAAGTTCAAAAAAATCTAGTATCGCGAGTCAACCATCATCCTCCACCCCAGAACAAAAAGAAGTAGTGGTTGGAGCATTGCAAAATGGGAAACAAAGTCTTCGTACATTGTATACGAGCTCAGAAATCGTGATAACGCCTGATGCAGTACAAATTGATGTGAAGGGTGATATATCGATAGTTAAAATAAATGGAATTGCTTTTCCACATAAACAGTATCGATCTGCTCCTGCGGATATCGGGGGCGGTATGATGAGGTTAGGTGAATCTACTTTAATTAGGAGTACAGATCTACGAGTCGGCGATACAGTCGAATTTAATGGGTCTGAAACGGTTTATATAGTAGGAATTGATGTGAAAGGACGGGTGGCGCTCTTCAACCAAGGTGATTTGTTAGGCGAGCCGGTTGTTCAATTTGATTCTGAGATATCACCAAAAAATGGGGTGTATATAAATGCAGAACGCGGTGTATTTATGGGAAGAATTATCGCCCATTCTGATTTGGTAGACGCAAGATCAAAGATACTCAATGCTATCGATTCCAAATATTCGCTTAACGCAGCTGACGCATTATCCGTAAAGAGAGTTTTAGAAGAATACTCAATGAGTAGTAGTGAGACTACGACTATTAAATTATCCGATGGTCGTACCATAGACATACTTGTGCGCGTGAATAATACTATTGCGTTTTCAGCATGGAAGCTACAGAGAGAAACGGCGCCACAAGCAGTGACTACAACACCATCCAAAGAAGTGTTGTCTACGAAGAAATCCAGCGTTCCAAGTACAGTTCCTGTGGAAAGCGCATCGTTAGCGGTTGGGAAAATAGGAAAAGGACTAGCGGATTCTTCGGATATCCCATTTCATACATCTACTATCCATGTTGGTGGGGGAGATGTGACCGTTACGAACGACCGGTATTCAATCGTAGTGGATAGTCCATCTATTATCGGAGAATTGTCAGCCCAAGAAATTCAAGCAAGCGCAGTTACATTTGCGAAACTCGTTGATAGTGCGATGAACAATTTTAATCCAGTATTATTTGAGAGTGATTCTGATCGACGCAATGCTATTTCTAGTAAAGTACGGCAAGCAGTGGATGACGCACTCTCTAAAGAGATGCTGGTCACTGGAAACATGGTGTTTTCTATTCATATTCCTTACGAGAAAAATGGAATGCAGTATATGTTCTCCTATGTTGTAGGTGATCCGAATCAATATGTGATTCATGCCAACGGAGCCTACGAAAGTCTCTTTACGACAAAATCATTGACTCCCGAAGATGTGACTAGGATTCTCAATCGTCAGAACCCAGCCTCTTGGGAAGATACAGATTTGTTTGTGAAGGCGTGGTCTGCTCTAGACGACTCAGAGCGTCAAAAATATCAGTTTTTATACAACTCGGGCACAGGTTCCACTCCTGTATCGTTTTTATTGCCAAATATGATTGCGTACGGAAATAGCTACCCGATACAAGATGGTGATACGTTTTTTTTCGGATCCGATGCCGTGGAGAAAGGTACTTCAGATGTTTCTGATAGGTTAAAACAAGTTAGTGAAGCTATAAAAAAATCAACTACCCTGCAAAATGCAGCAAGTACGATTCAATCGATTTATGTGGGAGCGCAGACAGGCGCACAAAGCTGGTCTGATATGTTGTTTGGTGTGCCAAAGCAAAAAGCAATGTCAATTAGAAATGTAGATGATTTTGGATTCGTTCTAATGCGTCCGGTGAAAAGTACGAAACAAGGTCTTGTTGCACGCGCGTCTGACTGTGTTTCTTTCAACCCTCTCGTAGGACGCGTGTATGCCGTGACATTCGGCGAGGTGGGGAATACCTGTGTACTTTTCCTTCGTGCGCCGTTCCGGGCAAAAGCAGAGGCAATCAAGGCCTTTACCGTAGGTAAGAAAGATGGTTTAGGTGCAGGGTTCGCGTCGTTTACAAATTCTCTGTTTACCTCTGAAGCGGAAAGGAACGCCAGCGCAGTGTTTGGTGGTGAAGCAGGGGCCACAGTCCCAGCGATATCTATCCAAAGCATCCGTGCATCACTCCCATCACGTGAAGATATCACAGAGCTTGCAAAAGATTACTTAATCCGACCGTTTGTTACTGCTGGGTATGATCTATACGATTTCTTTAGGCAGGATCGTACCGTGCCTGTGACTAATCCCTGTTAAAGAGGAGAGGATGGTCGTGGTGCACAGATGTGGAAAGAAGAGATATATAAAGGGGACTTTCCGATTTTGTTGACAAATCCTCTAAATAGGTATAAGTTAAAGGAATTGAATCACTTAACTATGCAGATTAAACGGAGTATTCAACCGAGAGTAGAAGCGAAATTGTTCCAAGGGAAGGCAATTATAATCTACGGAGCCCGTCAGGTTGGGAAAACTACTCTTGTCACCGAGATATTAAATCACTATAAAACCGATTCGGTATATTTAAATTGCGACGAGCCGGATGTTCGCCAGGCGCTCACACATAAAACATCAACCGAACTTCGTGCCTATATCGGAGATAAAAAGCTCGTAGTTTTCGATGAGGCGCAGCGTGTGCTTGATATTGGGCTCACGCTGAAATTACTCATTGATACATCACCGGGGATGCAGATTATAGCGACCGGCTCCTCCTCATTTGATCTGTCAAATAAAATTTCAGAACCATTAACCGGCCGAATTTATGAATTTTATTTATATCCATTTTCTCTTGATGAGATTCTTTCAGTATCGGACCGACTGGAGACCATGAGACTTATTGAGCGATATCTCCAATATGGTATGTATCCAAGCGCTATTCTCAAACCAAGTGAGGCGGGGGAGTCGATGAACGTATTGACCAAAAGTTATCTGTATAAAGACGTATTGGGATATCAGCGGATTAAAAATCCGGATATTTTAGAAAAACTCGTACAGGCGTTGGCGTTACAGATCGGGAACGAAGTATCAGGCACTGAGCTGAGCAATTTGCTAGGCATTGATCAGAAAACAGTTATGAATTATATCCGGATTTTAGAACAGGCGTTTATTATATTTACCCTACGGCCCCTGGCGCGAAATCATCGGAAAGAACTTTCGAAGCTGAGAAAAGTATACTTTTATGATGTGGGTGTACGCAACGCCATTATCAATAACGTGAACCCGCTGTCACTTCGGACCGACACAGGAGCGTTGTGGGAAAATTTCTGCATATCAGAGCGGATCAAATGTATGAATAATTCAGGAAATTCTGTGAACTCATATTTTTGGCGCACGTGGGATGGCGCAGAGGTGGATTATGTAGAAGATGCTGGAGGAAAGTTGCAGGCGTTTGAATTAAAGTGGACGGTGAAAAAACAAAAGGCGCCGGTCGCGTGGAGTACAAATTATCCCGATTCTACCTATGCGATAATCCATCGTGAGAATGTGTTGGACTTTGTTACCCGCCCAGTATGAAGTGAGCTTTATGATTTTGCACGCAAATCGCAAACTAGAGTTTCTATCTGAAAAGATCCATATAGATCATAGTATGATATATATCGATATAGTAAAGCATGGTGATTGATATTCAATAGTTTAGGGGTGTACACTACTCATGATTCGTAAAAATGAGGTATACTGCATGTATGGAAACATTGAGTGAAATGCTTCAAAAAAAGCCATATTTGACCTGGTATTTGGCAGACACATCCCGGCTATCAGAAAAGAGCATCCTTGAACATATCCTCAATTATGGGGATTGGGATGATTATGTGTTGACGGAGCGCACGCTCGGTATCCAAAAAACAAAACAATTATTTGAAGAGATGTGTTCGAGTAACCGCGTAAACCTCCGAAAAAAAACGATTGCGTATTTTTCCAGATATTATACAGCCTATGCATCCTGATATTTTAGCGCCAGAGCAATATAAACTTCTTCCGGTCCTTGCGCAGTTTCGTCATTCCTTCAGCCTTATCGGGGGAACGGCAATTGCGCTTCATTTGGGTCACCGGCGTTCCGTGGATTTTGACTGCATGACACAGGAATCTCTACAACGGGATGCCATCCAGGATACCCTGAGGAAACATGGTGGCATCGACAGTATTCTCGTTTCAGAGGAACAGGAGCTGACGCTTGCGTTTGGAGGGGTGAAATGGACATTTCTTCAGTATCCATTTTCACTCGAATGTCCTGACGATTTTGACGGAATTATCGGCATGCCAAGCCTGTTATCGCTATCCGCAATGAAGGCGTACGCTCTATCGAGACGTGCAAAATGGAAAGATTACGTCGATTTGTACCAAATCTTTCGAACAATACCTTTTGCGGATGTTATACGCCAAAGTCGAAAGATTTTTGGTGGCGAATTTAATGAGAAATTATTTCGTGAACAGCTGGGATATTTTGACGATATTGATTATACGGAGGAAGTCACGTATATGCCAGGGCATGAGGTGCCGGATGAAACTGTCAAGCAGTTTCTTCAGTCAGAAAGCATACGGTGACTCGCTCGCCCCATTCTAGTATTTTGTATACAGTATTCTGTATTCCAAAATCTTAAATCTTAAATCCAATATCTTGTATTATGTATCGAGTATTTAGTATCCTGTGCCTCTCTAAAATCCTAAATCTTAAATCCAAAGCGTAGCGTAAATAGCTCTGAAATTCATAACGGAAAAAGCTAAGCTTTGTGGATCAATTCTGCCGAAAAAGCTTAGCTTTGGCCGTGTCTTTCTAGTTAGAAATTGACAATTACCTATACGTATAGTGTAACGTAATCATGATATTTGATAGAACTATAGATTAATGTAATAGAGTATCTTTAAAAGATCCGGAGCTACTTACTTGTCGTATCCGACAGTTTTTTCTCTACCCATTAGCACTTTCGGAGATACCCATTGATACACTAACATCTCCTAAAGATCATCTTGATATACTGCTTCGATTTGGTATATACCCATCGTTGCAGTCACAAACTGGTGTTTCTGAAAAAATAACATGCCTCATACAACGTGGTATAGACAAAAACAACACTAAAATGTCTACTATAGTAGACAAAATGGAATAGTTTTTGTCGTTATGGTTCCCGTATCCCAACTATTCATAATTCATAATTCATAATTCGAACTCTTAAATCCTAAATCCAATATCTTGTATTTTGTATCGAGTATTTAGTATCCTGTGCCTCTCTAAAATCCTAAATCATAAATCCTAAATCCAACATCCCGCAATGTAGTACGGTATATGTAGTAAGGGATAAGGGGAGAATTGTCGTACTCCTTTCTCCATACTACATGCTACTTACCCCAAATTCAAAGCCACGAAGCTCACTCTCATCCTAATCTAAATGCTTTTTTTGTCCGTCTAAGCTACTTCCATTTGCTAAGCTACCAAGCTTCTTAACCAACTTATATATAATAACCCCTTGCACTATTTCACGGGGTTCTGCATACTGATAATTGAGGCTATTTTACGCCGTAATTACCGTGAAATTATTTCATCTATTCTTTCATCTCATTTCTACTCTCTTGTCTCATGTTTCTTGTCCCATGTCTCGTTCTACTAAGCTACGAAGCTACGTTTCCCGCTTTTCTTGTTTCCTGTCTCATGCCTCATGTCCCATGTCTCGTTCTACTAAGCTACGAAGCTACGCTTCCCATGTCTCATGTCCCATGTCTCGTTCTACTAAGCTACTAAGCTACGAAACTACGAAGCTCACTCGCAATCATATGGTTCCCGGCTCTCTCGGACTTCTCGCAGGATTTTTGTTTTCCTTTGCCTTTGCGCTGCAGCAATCAGGAAGCTGTGGCTCTCCATTTGCTGTGATCCGAACGTACCGATTTATTCCAAAGGTGTATGCCGCGACAGATCAATGTGTTGAGATGACGGATGAGGATAGATTACGTGCACAACAACTAATATTGGATCGAGAGCTTACCGTGAATAGGATTACCAATGCTATCGCCGAAAGGCCATGGAGCTCCGTTTCAACGTTTTTGAGAGGGAATTCATTATTTCTGATGCAAAGAGTAACGAGAGATAGTCAGACTCAATCAAATTTTCAATCAGAAGCGCCCGTGCGTATAACACAGGCATCTATACTTTTGGGTGAGCAGGGGAGAGCGCTAATAGTAGGAGAGATAACAGATCCAAAACTACAAGCGCAGGCAATTCAACTATTCGATGCAATACTACCGTATTTACAAGATATTCTATCCGTAAAACGCATTGATGCACTCAGTGGAGATGAGGTGTTCTCAATTGTTAAAGAGTATGATGATGTGGCATCGATTTTAGCACGAACACCTCCCGCATCTTTGCTTCAAGAAGTTATAAAAGCCATAGAGTTGGAGAGTTCGATGTACAGCGGTACTATTCCTCAGAGCGAGAATGAGTCAAGCCTTGTTCTGAAAAATATAAAGACTGCTCCAAACGCTCTCAGCGTTAATTCAAATGTATCTAGTTTGACTCAAGCTAGTGGGCTCGATAGATTCCAAATAGCTGATGATTTGAAACAAGTGTTATGGAATATGGGAGAACCGTTGCCCGATGACCATGAGTTCACTCAGCTACTTCATGCGATAGCAAAGCGACTTCAGCTGCCTTCCGATTATCAGATCATTGCGTTGGATTCAGACACTCAAAACGCGTTTCATATTGCAAATGAAACAGAAAAAATAATTGTTATGACTACAGGATTAATTAGGCAAATTAAAAGTGAACTCGCTAAAAAAGGTAGGGTGCTTACAGAAGACCATGTCGCAGCTATATTTGCACACGAAATTATGCACAAAGATACGAAAGATCGGTTGGGTGAATCAGGAGATTGGTTAGCTAATGTTGCAAACAAAAAGACGAGCATCACGAGTGAAGAATTCCGTGCAGACCGAGAAGGAATGATGCTCTTGGCAAACATCGGTAAATATAACTATCAGGCGATGATTGATGCATACACGGCGATGGGATTAACAACTGACAGGGGCTCGAGTCATGGAGAAATTATAGATCGCATTTCGCATCTAGAATTGACCGCAACGGATGATCTGCATCCGATTGCTACTTACACCTCCCAGAAATTATCACCACGGTTGTTAGCATTGTTTGATGCCGAGTCGAAAGTGTATGTCATCGATGATATGGCGACCTTATCATCTAGTGAAGCATTGGAAAAAATGCGAAAGGCAGAAACAATAACTGATTTTTGGCTGTACTACCAAGCTGAACGTCATGCACAGAGAGTCGAGGCTTCAAAGGGCATAGCAGAAAAAATTAATGATGAATTACAACCAACGATTCGAAGACTAATAGCTCTTCAAAGTTTACGATCTGGATTGCAGGTTCTGGATGATTCAATCGTGGATTTTCCAAAATTTACAAATATAAAAGAGCATATGCGAAGTCAGATACTCAGTATAATTTATGATTCAAAGACTATGAATTACTATGATGTAATTACACGTAGTTTGATGGTTGACTCGGTATATCGTTCTCAATTACCAAGTGGGCGAGTGAATGATGCCGAAGTCCAGCAAATATCTGCACATATAGCTGAACTAAATAGAATACTGGACGTGGCGATTAGCGAATTAATCTCAAAGAATAAAGCAAACACAAATTTCTCTACAAAAAATCAATCATTTTTTCAGTCTGTTCTAGATTACACACAAGTGGGCAATTATGAAGTTGATCCACCTTTAGCAATTCTTGAAACAGCATTTCCAGAGAATTCACAACATGTTAATTCGTATTTAAATGACCAAGCTCGAAAAATAGCAATCAACAATGGGGTGCGATTACCTGCAGAACGTACGATTACAAAAGATATTTCAGAACCACAATCGATACATGAGCTAAAGAGTACGTCGGCTACAAATCTAGTGTTTGGGTTGCTTGAGCAAATTCCAGAGAATACCGATGCTCAACAGGTTCTTAGCGTCCTCATTCAGAATGAAGCTGGCGTTTCTCTTGAGGAGGCTCGAGCGTTTGCAGGATGGATAATGCAATCCCCTGAAGGGGAGGTAAAGTGGTTTGCATTTTTGCGTGCCTATCCTAGGGAAAGAATCCCATCACTCTATAAAAAATTATCCGTAGTAGCACCAATACTGCCTATGCGAAATTCCCCTCATGAACAAGGTAAATCATATATGGAATCTCTGAGAACTATTGTAAATGGAGATTTAACGAGGGAAGCACTCGAAATTCCTCAAGCACGTGGATATATGACCCATCCGCTTCTAGATAAAATAAATCCGTCAACTTCACAGAGGATGAAGCGGGTTGACGGTGTCCCTGTCGTGAAACAATCTGATAGATATTACTATGTGCACGAATACGAAGAAGCACTTAGGTCTATGTTTGGGTGGGAATTGATTTCAAGAGGTGTGTCTGAAGGTGACATCTCCCCGGTGTTTGAAAATCCAAAACTATTGAACCTATCCGAATCAGAATGGGGATTAGCGACTGATATTTTTACAAATTCACCGACTCCGTACATACATATCCCAGGTGTTGATAAATTTAAAGCTCTTTTGACTTCACGAGAAGATATCCTAAACACATATATCTCTCAGATGCGAGCAAACGGATCTGCGTCTTCCGAGATTCTTACTATTATTCGATCCATGGGTAAGTTTTCTATATCGTTATCCTCTGACGATCTTATCTATCTTTATGATCATTCTCCATGGGAAGGAAAGGGTCGGATACGCCAATTTATTGATCTAGCTAAGAAATCAAAAAGTTCAACGGATGGTGAGACTGAACGATTACTGAAATTTTTTGCTCGACTGTATAAAGAAAGAGAAAGAGGGGAAGAGATTAATGCAAGAGTCCGTAAAGATGAAATATTTAATCACCTTTTTTTACAAGCAATTCCTGATATCGTGAAGAGAAAGGAGCAAGAAAAGACAATTAACGCATTTACTAAGGAGGAAGAGCAGCAGATCATCAGAGTAATTCACACTCTCACATCAAATGGAATTGTTCCAGACTTTTGGAGTGATACATTTACTGTCAAGATACAGAAGCCAGTATTTATAGACATAGTGAACTATGCATCAGCAGATACATTAAAAGAATTGGGAAGATTATTTTCCTCAGTAAATTCTCACCCATTTTATGATGAAAGATACCAAGCAATGTATGGGGATCTATCTCTCGGAGAAGTATGTACACTTCTTTCACTAGTTCCGCCCGGATCCCGTACGCCAGAAAATACGCGGGTTGTCGAGTTTTGGAATATCGTTCGAAAATCAGTTCGTGAATTTCCAAATGAAACTGCCTATCTAGACTGGATCGAACAACATTTCACCTCATCTTCAATGCGTGATAAGCTTTTGGTGATATATAACGAAATTCCGACATCACCACTATTAGGGCAAATAGTCATTCCTGCTTCAGCGCGATTTTTATCATTATTAAATGGTCCAGATGTAACCGGTGGTGACATGGTTGCTCTAGCTAGTGATCTAAAGGCAAAAGGAAAGATGGCTGAAATTCAGGGTGATCTTGTTCGTCGACGGATGTCGTTTATGCGGTATAGAACATTTGCCGATAGTGTTAAAGATGAATATTTCCATGGGTATGATGAACGTGATCCATTTGTTAAAAGATACTTGGCAGAACAATTGTTTTTCCATGAAAAAGAACTATTTGATCCACAAACGAATTTTACTGATCGGGTAAAACTCCTAACATCTCTTTCACCGGTTGCTTCTCCTGTACGAGATGCATATGTAGAATTTCTTATTGAAGAGGCAATCGATTATCAAAAAATAGACAAAAAGGTTGCTCTAACTCGAATTTCTGAACTTCTCAGTATATTGTCGCCAAACTCATCTATTAAACAAACATATGGAATTATTGCGTTGCGTCTCTTGATTGAAACAACGCCAAATTTCTATCAGGATTTTGACTCAGCGGTACGAGCGGTAGTGACGTATTTATCAGAGCCATCAGTTGCAAGAAATTATTATTTTGAGCAAATCGAAAATAACACTTCAGTGACGCCTGAGCAGTTGGAGCGTCTCGTTTCAATGCGTGTGACTGAAGAAGGTCAAGCTCAGGATTCTGATGGGAATATGAAGGCAAACCCCAGTGTGTTTGTTATGACGCAACTTGCAGCGGGATTGAGAAAGGAACGATCTGACTTGGCCTTGTGGCTCATGCAATTAACGACTGAAAAACCTGGGAAAGTGAAATTCATAGAGTCAGTTTCAGATGGATCTGCAAATAGACTTATAGAAGTGTTTGCTGGAATTACGCCAGATGAACGAACAATATTCCTAAATCGGTTGCTCTTAGGCGCTGAGGGCATCTTGGATCTGCGTGTTGCCGAGCAATCAGGAGATAAAGGCGTCCTGGAAAAAGCGCAAACAGAGCGAAAAGCGTTTCTTACAGAGCTTTCAAAAGCATTCATAAAAGAGGGTGAGAATTCTGGGCTTTTTCGCGATCTCTTCGTCTTTTTGCTGGAAAAAGCTGATCCTGCGCGATCAACGCAGATTGTGGAAAAACTTATCGAATCATCAATTGCGTTGAAGTCTGAAGGAAAAGATATGACGACGCCAAAGGCGCTATCCATTTTTCTTTCTCAACTAGGTGTCGCTGGTAAAAAAGTTGCACAAAGTTTGTCTGAAGCCCTTTGGGTCCCTGAAGAGTATCGTGTAGAGTTGAGATCTGCTCAAAGTCAAGCCGATCGGTTAACGAAGCGGGCTATTATGATTTTAGCGCAAAGTTCTGGATTGTTAGATCCACATAGTCCGGTACGGATTGTGAAATTTGGACCGTTAGTAGGGGCAGCGTCAAATAAACAAGCAATCATTCTTACCATTGAATATGAAGATAGTTTTGGTATTACTCAGACTAAAGACGTGATAGGGAAGTTTAAACGACCGTCAGCTCAAAAGTCGGGAGCGCTCGATCATGATATAAACCTTTTGGGTGAGGTTGTTGGGTTTTTATCTCAACGAAATGTTGCATCTCAATTGCCTGCAGGATTTGCTCGTCAGATTCGATCTGCAATTGAAGAAGAATTAGTGTTTGAAAATGAAAGAGCATTTCGAGAGGCACTATCGGCAGATATTAGTGCTCGAGGTTCAATCCCACACGTAGCGCTTCACGTACCACAAATATTATTTGCTTCGAATGTGGTAATTTTAGAAGAAATAGCTCTAGGTCGGGGATTTGACAGCATTTTAGAAGAGTTCTCTCACATGTCTGAGGGGGAGCAAAAACAGTCAATGCTTCAAGTAATACGATTGGTTAATTCCGCTATCGTGAAAGAATTTCTCTCAGAAATTCTTGATACGGGCAATGTACATGCTGATTTGCAACCAGGAAATATATTTGTAGAAACACAAGGTGAAGATCTGATCGTTTCTATTCTTGACGCTGGACTAAATGAACGAGTAGAGAAGTCTCAAATGCCAGCGATTCGTAATCTATTAAGCGGGTTGATAGTTGGAAGTCAGGAAATGGTGTTTCGTGCACTGTCTGAATTAGGCTGGACAGATGCACCGAAAGATATTCCGCTTGTTCAAGGAGAATTTGGAAGAAATGCAAAATTACTTGTGGAATCAGTTCAGCGCGTAACAACAGCTCCACCTGATGTAGTAGGGAAGACTATATTTGCTATCTCAAAATTAGAAGCATATGTTCCACAACTTACAGCACAGGAATTATCCGATATTCGGAAACAAACAGTATGGATTAATCGAATCATACACATGGTTACGAAAGTTGGAACATTGAACATAGTTCGGTCAGTGGACGAACGAATCGCATTTGGGGTTATGGATAAATTTGCATCAATGATTGAAGGACAGAGTAAATCCGCTGCGGCAATAATCAGAACCCAAGGAGGCAGACGTCCAATAAAAGTAATTCTTGATAGTGTAGCGAGACTACTGAGACAAACAAAAAGTACGCAACCCAAACCTGATTTAAATTCCCCCTCTGGGAAGGACTCCTCATCAAGCAAACCAACCACGATGGACCAAACTTCAAATGAATTACAACAAGCCTCAGAGGACCAAGTAGTTGGTCCTCTTGAAGCGGCAGCAAAGCCTCTCTCAGAAGAAATTTCAATAGCAGTTGCAGGAGTAGAGGAGAAAGCGAAAACATGCACTCCAAAAACAGGTATGGGTATATTCCCAACCGTGTACGCTTTGGACGGGAATCCATGTAGTGCGTTTTGGACTTTGGTTAATCGAATTGTTACCGCGTATCACAATGCTAGAGGGGTAGATCCGAGTAGTGATGTTGCTCGATCTTGGCGAATGCCAATTAGAGAAGCACAAGAGTGGGTAGTTATATCCCAACAAGCAAAAAAACTGAAAATAGGTAAAAATATATGGCAACAAAATATCGAAATTCCGTATGCCTATAGAGCTACAAATGAATATATATCCTCTTTGCCATTTGAACAGCGAGATGCGTTGACTGCACTTTCTGATGAACTTTCAGTTCCATTGATTCATCCCGCATGGAGTTTGGTTCTTGGTGATGAAGATGGAAAAAAGTATATAACCGAATTAATTCGAAATCCTACTGAAAACGGGAAAAATTACCTACAAAAAATTTTAACAATTCAAGGTTTATTTCCCAAGAAGATGGATGTGGATTTAAGACAAGCATTTTCAAATTTCTTTTATAAAAATCAGAGTTATTTTATAGATTCGGTTTACTATCAAAAATATATAAGCCCAGAGAAGCTTCAGGAATTGATAGTATATATGCAAAAAAACCCCCGTTTTATTAGATTACTTTCAACCGAAACAATCGCATTAGCCTCATATATAGGCTATATGTTTGACTATCGGAAAGATATTCCTATTGGTACGTTTCTCGATGCATATATGGATGTACATACGAGATTGACCCAGAGTGGTGTACCACTAGCATTTGTTCATAGATTGATATCAGATTCGGATAGATACATAAAAAATGATTCAGGATTATATGAACGACTTCTGTATGTTCAACATCTGGTACCAGAAATTGCATTGCTGAATAGGGATATACGTCGGGTGAAAATAAAAAATAATGTGCTGGATCCTCTGCGTGGTAGTTCATTGTATTCCAATAGAATGGACTGGACGGCTAGAGTTTTGCCAATTCTATATACGCAAACTGACCGCATACAGAAAAAAACTATCGAATATATACATGAGCATTTTGCAGAGCTCGCCCCGACATTCCAACAATTTCATATAAAGAGTATTGGTTCAGTACGGGTGTGGTACTCTGAACAATTGCTTGCGGCAATACTGCTTTCAGATCGTCCCGAAGATGCAATCCATAAGGCTCAGTCTATACGTCCGGAGATGTTTGAAACAGTGATGTTTTCATTGTCTCAGGCCGGGTTTACCAACTGGGAAGTCTTTGGGAATGCTGAGATTAATATGCTTCTGCGTGCTCTTAATTCTGAAGATCCGAATCATGAATTAGAGCTGTTTGCGATGCAGGTGAAAAAATTCAGCGACAAACGCTTGGTTCTTGGTTTGAAGTACTACTTTGAAACTATCGTATCTCCTGATTCTTACCAAAAGTTTATGGAGTTATCCGATGAAGAAATTCACGCTCTAGAGCTGTATGCGAAGGGCACATTGCAGTCAAATAAGATATTTGTAGATACACTTGGATCTATGAGTAGGCAGGGGCAAGCGGAGAATTTGATAGCTGGATATATTCAGGCAACGGATAAAAGTGAGTATTTAGACGGATTGAGTCTTTTTGAGCATAGTGACCCTGAACAATTTTCTATAGCACTTCGGTATTCTCCACAGTCTGAAGATCCTGTTGGTATGCTTACTAGTTTGTTTGCCCTTCGAAATCATATTTCGCTCAATGTATTGATTGAAGACACAGGTGAAAAAAAATTAAAACTAAAATTATCAGATATTCCAGAGTTAGCAAGAATTTCGGTTGAATTAGATAAAAAATTCGAACAATATAAGATACTTCCTGAGGTACGAAAAAAAATTCTTGAAACGCTTGTATATTTTGACGATCCTATCCCATCAGGTGATGCGTTACTTCAAGGTTTCGATCTGGTTAGTGAATTCCTGATTCATACTACGAACGTACTCTCTATACCGAAAACACTCTCGACGCTTCTTGCAAATAAAGAGATAGCACAAAATGCAACATCATATAGGGTGGAATTGATGCGAGATCGATTACTCGCGTACCCAAATATACCTAGGGAACAGGTTGTCGCAACTCTGAATACATTTACTGACGAACAGACGAGGTTATTCTATACAGTGCTAGGGCAGATGAAAACGGATCCGCCAAATGGATCTGTTTTGAAGTTCGACACGAACACTGAGGAATTCATCGGTCTCATGCGGTCTATTTTTCCAAACGAGCCTCAATCGTACCTGGATAAAATATTTTTAGCAATAGATACTCCACCTAGCTTTATACGGGCTTTCCTCCATAGAGATCGTGCAGTGAAGCTGATGAGATATGCAGAGGAATTGTATAAACTAGAGTCTCTAACAGATAGCATTTGGATCCTAATTAGGGACTTGATAGCGCGGGATGATATCGAGATACAGCTTGCAGAGAAAATATTGTACACAGAGTTCAAAAAAGGAGATTTGAATGAGTCTGCTTGGTTAGCCGATGATTTGTATCGGTTGGTAACAGGCGCTGGAATGCTTAATGGAATCCCAGTGAAAAACGTAGATCGCATTCGGTTGGATCTGATTCTGGTCGGAGAGAAGTTAGGCTTGGTGAGTGGCGGCGAGGAAATGAAGGCCAAAAAGCGAGCATATCTATTATCCTATGCAAAATCAGATGGATTGGATTTCCTTGGTCACGAAGCTGAATTTATACAGGATGAGATATTTGCTACTCCTAGAACACCTGAGAATGAATTTTTACGGTATTATCGTGACTATCGTAGTTTACGATCTTTTTTTGGTGGAAAAGAAGGACTAGTGTATTTCCAGGAGCGAACTGCACAAAAGAATTCTCGTACAGATCCATATATTGGAATGGTTGCGTCCATCATAAAGCACGAAACAAATGCCGGTAACATAAGCGTTGTCTGGGGCTTCAAACATGAGCTTAACGATCCAGAAAAGCTAGCAATAGTATTAAATGAACTTCCTGATGAATATAGGTCATTTTGGGAAACCTATGCAACCGAGCCATATCTTCAAGCGCCACTTAGTCAAAATGGATTAGAATTTTATGCGAAAAACAAAATGAGTGAGTTGACCGGCGATCAAAAAATTGCGGTATTCATAAAAAGTGAAGTAGAAAGTCGCAATATTGATCAGGTTTTCCGTTGGTTTTCAGGTATTTTAGCAGAGGCAGAGCGGAAAAAACGAATATTTTTAGAGCTTCCTCTGGACACAGTAATCCTACTACGTGTTCATTCTGAGCTTCCTTCGTTGCGCGAGTTATTTGCCACAAAAACACCAGATGAGATTGTGAAGATCTTCCAAAAAGAAGGAAAAATTGAACAATTTCTCGCTATTGAGGCAATGGTTGATGAGTCTGGTTCATTGGAGCTTCAAAAATTAAAGACAGAAATCATGGAGTCACTGTTGGATCTCGAACAGCCACTCGAAGCGTTTAGAAATATTCGAACAATATTTACACAAAACAATACACCTCTCATCGTCAAGCTATTTTATGTATTTAATTCTCTGTTTCCTGAGGCGAAATTTACTCCAAAGGCAGATATAGGTTCCCCGACGTTGCTTTCTAGGACTAATGATGCTCACCGGAGGGTGCTTATTTGGAGAGATTTGTTGTCTGCCGCCGTTGGATCAGGAAATTATGAACTGGAAACATATCTAGTGAAGTTGGATGCAGGATTAAACGTCATAGAAAAGTATAGAAGTGGTAAGCACTTAATAGAAAAGGAGAGGAAATTATTGAAAATGACCATGGTTCGTCTTTCGACAGTTGCCTTTGTGAGCAAAAAGGAGAGGAAGCCAAAAAATATATTTCTGAATCTCGGCATGATAGAGGATATGACGGATAAGGAGCTTCAAGAATCAGTTAATACCTTATATGCAAACCTACAAATTCATCCGAATCAGACGTTGCGGGAAAGAGTGAATGAGTTGTTTCTTATAGGGCCGAAAAATATTGGTACAAATATGGGAGCGTCTCTCGGAGAGGTGGTTTCAAAAATTAGAAGTTCTCGGATTGAGGCGGACGCAAGAAATCGAGCCTACGCAAAACAGTTTGGTTCAAAGCTATTTGAAGCTAAAAAAGGAGATTTGATCAAGGGTCAGCTGTTGGTGGGACAACTGAGTCCGAGTAACTTTTACGGGCTTTTACAGAGGGGTCCCTCTATGAGAGAAGCTCTTGGCGGGGGATATACAGAGAAAGATTTAACTCCGTTTGGATTAGACCTTTTGCGCTTCGAGGGAGATGCCGATATTTCAGGCGTGCAGCTGGCGATGAACGCCTTGAAAGGTTATGGACATTTATATGTGTTTGTCCACCCTGATGGAAGGCTGAATGACACAGGAAAAGCTACTACCTCTGATCCGCGACCGGAAATGTATATCACAGATGTCGTAAAGCAGGATAATATGAAACACGTCGATATTCGGGGCGCCCTGCCATCAAACCTCATCAGCGCAATTTTGCTTGATCCGGAGATTTATACGAGTGGCGATACACAAAAAATGATCTACTCAGTCATAGCGAGAAATGGATATTATATCCCTATTTTTGATAAGGACGGAAAGCTAATCTTTACAGAAGATCAATATGACACTATCCGCGAGTCATATAAGGGATTGCCAGAATTTAGTGGAGAATCTCTTGCTGTGAATACGGCAATTAAGAGTGTCTCGTTGCAACAAGATATTACAACAGTCGTGGCTCAACGCGACACTAAAAAAGAAGCGCAAAGGATGTCTGTTGTCCGATCGAATGTTCTGAGTATTGTCGGAGATATATTAGCGAAATACAAGATTCCAATCTCAGGCAATGAAGTTGGAAAGGTAGATCTGAAGGACGCCGTGCTTGAAGATATCGGCTCAACGGGGAGAGGGACAAATGTTTCTGGAGATGCAGACTTTGACTATACACTGACCCTCAACCAGGCGTTGGTTGGAAAATATGGTTCGCAGATTGCACAGGATCTCAGGGTTGCTTTCTCTGCCCTCGGAGGACAAGAAATACACGATCCACTCGCGACAGGCACATCTATTCAAACTAGGTTTACCAATGTACAGTTCTCAGGCATTGAAGGAGTCATAGATATAGATATAGGAATAAATAGCTATATCGACCTTATCAATCTTCCGTCTCATGCGGCTGTCAGAAGGCGATTGGACAGCATAACAGAGAAGAAGCGAAATTTCGTTGTAGCAAATATACTTGTGGCAAAGAGAATTCTCAAAGAGGCGAAGGTGTATAAAAAAGGCACCGGGGCGGGCGGGCAAGCGGGATTGGGCGGCATAGGTGTAGAAAACTGGATACTATCCAATAACGGTAATCTGGAAATCGCAATGAAAACATTTTGGGACGCAGCTCATGACCCGAATGGTGGAGTCCTTACGATTGATGAGTTTAAGGGTAAATACGGTATATATGATCCGGGCATAAATCTTCGAGGTAACAGCTTCGATAATTATGTGATGAACTTGACTGAATCATCGTATGTGAAAGTGTTGGAAACCATTGAGCCATATGTTCGTGGCTCTGAGGATACTGAGGGATTAAATGCCTCGATTAATAGGGTGGTATCTCAATTCACAGATCCGAATCCTGTCTTAGGTATATGGAAAAAAAGTGAATACTCGATTTTGCCAAGTGATCTCGGCGGTGGCAATGAGGCCATGTTAGTCGAACGAACAGATAAATCAAAATGGTACGTAAAATTTCAATCACCTGATGCCATCGCAAGCGAAGTATTGATGGATTCTATCTACAAAAGATTAGGAATTCCTGTTGTTGAATCTACTATAGTTCAGGTTGAAACTGAAAATGGGGTGAAAATAGGACGAGCTTCAAGATGGGTAGAAGAATCTGATCCTAGAATAGCTGAAGATTATAAAAATGGATTTGTACTTGACGCATGGTTGATGAATTTCGACATGAAATACGAAAAAAATAGAAAAGGAGCAATTCGTATAGATAATGGATCCTCAGTCTTATTCAAATCCCTCGGTGAGAGGCGGCAAGAACGGTTTCAGACTGCACAGGTGACTGAGTTAATCAGTATGTTGGATGGATACCCCGGGTTGGATACTGAAGCGATCGTAAATCAAATAGATATACTGGTCGACACTATGACAGATCAAGTTCTAATCAATCTAACAGAACAATCTGCATTACGTGTTGTAGATAAGAAAAAAATCGCCGAGGTCTTGATACGAAGACGCGAGTATTTACGCTCGTATGCTGCGGGCCTTAGGGCGCCAGAAGCAGAAAATAGTATTACGCAAGATCTACCAAAAAAGTGTTCTGATTGTAAACTACTTGTTCGTGAAATAGATGGAAAGATGGATGAAGCTGATGTGATACAGGATGAGTATTTGAGAGAAAGTGCGTATGATCAGATTTTCCATACGATTATGGAGCATATCAATGATCGGGGACTGAATGGGAAGGAGAAAAAGAACCTTGCGCTTTTGTACCATAAGCGCGCAGGAGCGCATAGCAAACTCATTGTCGCAGATGGTGTAATTACTTTCAAAGAAGGATATGAAAATGCGAAATATTGGCTCATGACTCTTGAGGCAACCGCGCTTCTCAACTGGCAACCACCAACACCAGAAAGAGTCTCCAGATATTTCAATCAATTCATAAAAGTATTAACAGAAATTAATAGTCTTAATACGTCATACGAACAAGCGTTATTCTCAAAACCGCGCACATATATTGCTCAATTTTCAGGATACCTAAAGAGTTTTTTCGTAAGATTTATTCAACCAATCCGATCAGCACTGCCCTCTACCACAAAAAATCGACCAGCTCAGACTCAGGTGCAAATCGCTGCAGAACCTGAGTTGCCGTCCTCTCAGAATGATGTATTTGCCTCACCAACGAAATCTGAAATCACTGGTCCGTTGGCAGAATTTATCCCAGAAGGGTATCCACTCTTGTTGTTAAGTGGAACATCTCAGAAAAATGCTGAAAGTGTTGAGGAATTGGGATTCGCCGAGGGAACATTGACGACTAGTTTTTCCGACACACAAAGTGATCGATTCGCTCTCAGGCCTGAAGGTGGGGCTTTGCTCGTGGCGTTGAGGACTCCCGGAGTGTTTGAAACAGGAGAAGTTCCTGGAGGAGCTGGGTACCCAGGACAATATTTTAAAGTTAAACCTAAAACTGGTTCTCAGAGGGAAATTCAGTTTAGGGCAGAAAGTACAGATCCACTTCTTGGGGATGATGTAAAGATGATTACAGATAAATATGTTGATCCAAAGAATATGGGAAGTATGCAGCTCACGAGTGAACAGACTACCTTCATTGATTTTGTTGACTCGATTCTACGAGGATCCTATATTAGGAAATTTGATCGTCAAAAAATACAAAAACTTGCTCAAAAATGGGAGAAAACAGGCATATCTCTACAAGTATTTAAGACAGTACCTATAGGAGCGCCACAGAGCGTCGGAATGAGTGATGAGGATTATCTTGAGTTATACGATGCAAAGCAACAAGAAAAGACTGCTACATTGTTGAATATTCCTGTTGCAGATCTTGAATCGTGGGATTCATTTCAGAAAACAGTAGGCGAAAAATTTCCGACAGAAGACGCGTTCTTAGAAGCAGTAGTCGAGGAATTTCCAGGGAAGATCTCTTGGCAATGGAAGAATATCCAGTTAGACGATTTATCAATAATTCGGGCGATTCTACTGAATCTTTATCAATTACAAATTATTTACAGCTTAGAGTCGTTATACAATAAAGTTGAACCAGCGCCGTTCTTGATTTTTCCAAAAGGGAGAAGTATTGCTGGGTATGATGCTTATGTTCAGCGATCAAAACAGGGACAAAGTAGCTCAGTAGATAAGCAGCCATCCTTGGATAGTACGGCTGTAAAAGATGATGATAAGTCTATTGGTTTACCTGAAACTTCAGCTCAGCCTGTTCCTGCTGACTACCGTGCGTTTGCACAGGCTCATGCACAAAATGTGCTGAATACGGAGCAGATAACTCAAGTGTTGGATATCATTCAGGCGGTATTGCCTTCTCTCCAAAGTGGCGTAGTATCAGAAGAGGACATTGTCGCATTTGTGGTAAACCCTGATGTTGAAAATCCAAAAGCGCTGTTAATCAGAAAGTTATTTGAGACTGGCCCTCCGTCTCTTCAAAAATTACTTGAACTTGAAGAGTCCTCAAAGTACTCACGTTACTTTGAAACAAAGCCGCTTCTTCAAAAAACACTTCAATTTATACAGGAAAATAGTAGATCAACAGATGCAAAAGCTGAATTTGCTACAGCAAAAAATCTAGAGGAGGCGATCGTAAAGGATAGTGACTATATCGCACGAATTCAAAGCATTCCGAAGTACGCACATAGCGGATATATAAAAGGACTCATAGAAGATAGTTTAGACATATTTATAGCCAGAAAGGGAGTGACGTTTTTGACAGAAAAAGAAAAAGAAACGATACAGAACAATTTGTCTTCACAGTATCACCGTGCGATGTTTAGGAGTTTCTTTCAATTTTTGAAGCAGTTGGGTGCAGATGCGAAGGATACAAGCAATCAGCTTACCTATCTGGATATGAATACTGCATCTAGATCTGAACGTACCCTCTGTCGTATTGAGTTGTTTTGGATGAAGTATATATTTCCTATCTATGATCCTGCGGGAAGATATATAGCCCAAAAGAAACCTCTAAAACATATGCCTTCCGTAGGCGCCAAATATCATGTGACGATAGGCTGGTTCAAGAATATTACATTCACATTAAATTCCCGAGGATGGGACACGGACAGAGATCGTGGTAATTATACTGATTTATTATTTGCCGATGCAAAAATGCTGAGAAAACGTACACCGGGCAGTACGGAAAATATGCCTACAGAGCAGGAGGTGTTTGCCGATGATCAAGTTGTGCTGGATTTAGGCAGCGGCGAAGCGCTCGCTGATGTAGCGTTTTCTCGGGTATATCCAAAGGCAAAAATTATTGGCATAGATTTTGGGTATGATACCAGGAAAAAAGTTGACATTACGAAGCGAGGATTACAACTCGTTAAAGAAGATTGGTTTACCTTGGACGGGATTCCGGATAATAGTGTCGATACGTTTTTATCCAATAACGGGGGCATGATGCATGGATTGAAAGAAGGGGAAGAAAAAGCTCTTCAGTTTATTAACGCTGTGTCCAGAATAGCAAAAAATGGCGCGAGAATTATATCCGCGGATGTCGAAGGTGAGTATGCTGAGCTATTTTCTGCATATGGTTGGGTTGAACAAAATGGGATATTAATAAAGAAAAATCCAGTGCAAGAAAACGTACCACAACAAAAATCAGCCGTTATCGAAAAGGAAACTATTACAAAAGTCGCAGGTGACAGTATGCTGATAGCACAAGAATTGGTTACGTCCTATCTAGAAGAGTCAGTTAAAGCTGGGTTATCCGATAAAAGCACTCGAGAATCAGGCGCTACGAAATATCGAGCCAAAAACTACTTAGTTTTTAATATTCCTCAATTTTCATTACAGTTTTCTGCGTATATTGCAAAGCATACACAATCTCTAATATACATTTTAAAAACGTACGATAACGCTATCAAAAATAGAATGCAAGGTCAAAAAATGGCTTCGTCCCAGCAACAAATTCTATTAAATCAACTGCTTGATTCTGAAAAAAAACCATTTTTCGATATTCAGCATAATCCAGCAAGTTTTGAAGAATATTTACGGTCTGTCTATGGAAAAATTGCTAACATTCACATAGAATCAGCGTCTATTGATGATGAAATACGAAGAAAAGTTGCAGAGGAAGTTGTAAAAAATGCTATTAGCGATAAGCGCTTGAGAGATGAGCTTTTGGCATTGCCTACCGCAGAGCTTATCGAGAAGATGGATCAATACTCTACACTGCAAAGAGAATTTCTCAAAGGTCTGAATGTCTCTCATATAGTAATTCAAACGGGTAACGTGACCATGCGAATTCCTATTATGGTAACAAATATGGACGCGCAATCGTCTTTTCTAAAAGCTTCGCAGACATTTGGTGTGGCAATCCAAACCACCATAAATGGAGAGCCTAGACACATGTTGTTTATTAGCGATGAATTTGATAATCAAGGATTAGTAAGCGCTCTAGCGTTTATTGCCCATGAAATTGATCATGCTGTTACGTATTCCTATCAAGAGCAGTTTTTGGTACATCCGAATTTAAACGATGAGGAAAAATATATTGAAAGCATAGTCGACGAGATGGGTGGTGAGTTGGCAGCATCGAGATTTTTGAATACGCTGGCTGATGGAATGGATCAAAATAGTGAAAACGAATTGGCAGCAAAAGTACGGTTACTGGATATTGAACATCAGTTACAGAGGCAATCAATTATTAGTACAGATGATAAGTATTATTCGATAGGAATTATGCTTGGCAAAGCCTTGCAAAAGCAGCTCGGAGATGAAAAAGTGTTGGAATTTCTGCACACCTCACCCGTAAAAAGGAAAATTGACAGCATTAGAGAGGCTATCTCGATGGCAGAAGCTCAAATTGAAAAACAAAAAACTATAGCTGATGCTTTTCTTGATACACTTGAAAGTCGTGGGGTAGAGCATGAACTACCACTCACGCAAGAAGCAGAAGACGCGCTTCAGGATGTGGCCTCAAACTCAAATAGTCCTGACGCAGTGTCACAAGCAGCTCATGATGATAGCGCGTCTATTGGTCCACTCGAAACAGTAGCAAGGACAGTTGCTGCAAAAGCGGCAATCGCGGTTGAAGGGGTAGAGGATGAAGCGAAATCGTGTATTCCAACACCTGGTATCGGTATATTCTCGACTGTCTATGCGGTGAACGGGAATCCGTGTACTAGATTTTTGACATGGGTAAAGCGATTTATTACAGCATATCACAAGGCTAGAGGAGTAGATCCGAGTAGTGATGTTGCTCGATCATGGATGATGCCATTTAGGGGTATGATGCAGTTTTTTAGTCGCACGACACTCAAAGTAGATGGAAGGAATGTGGTGGGAAATACACAGCCGCGAGAATTCTCGAAATCGTTATTTGTAACGAGGGATGAAGCACTTCTAGGATTAGAATCGTATCATAAGATGTTAGTTGCTTTACCAAAGACCTTAGCTGAGAAAGTACAGAGATATCCTCGCATTCGCTCATTATATTCAGGTGTGATTCCAGAGCTAGAGCCTGAAGATATTTATCAGGAAAATGGTGCATATTTTACCAACGAAGAAGCCAGGGTTATAAAAAATATAATGGAAAAAGATAAAAATTATTTGTTTATCTCTGACACATCGGATGCAATGTATGGTTCACTTATAAATGTTCGATCGGTTACTCGAGTCATTAACAATAATAGGGATGTATTTACTGAATTTAAAGGGATTGTTGATGAAAAGACTGTGAGAGATGCAATCAATAATAATTTTAATGATCTTAGCAAAGGAGAAAAACGATATGGTCTGATAAGTGGGTTTCCCCGGAATGCAGTTAATTTCAATGATAATTTTACCATTATTCAAAAAAAAGTTCTTCGTAATTTTTCTCCGATAAAAAATGATTTATGGATAGTCCATGATGCAATTTTTTTAAATAAACAGTATTCAAAGGCCGAATTGAAGTTAGCAGCGGAAAATTCTAAATTGTTTACAATAGAAGAAATTGAAATACTATTAAAGTATAGAAGTGTAGGTGGAAATTCGTCTTTCTTTGGGTATTTCGGCTTTTCTGACGAAGATGAGCAGTGGGCGCGGGATTTGGAGTTACTGTATCGGGAAGCTGTAGCGGTGACATATAGCGGAAATATCCGATATGTCCTCTCATATCTTCACAATGCTCCTGTCAAAGCGTCACAGGATATATTTTCCGTCAATTTGACCGGGCTTTCGTTTTCTCAAAAATTCATGATACAGGCTGAGAGGTTTTGGATAAACCGTATATTTCCTCTTTATGATCCTGTGGGAAATTTTATTTTGAAAAGTATCGCGTTGGAGCCTAAAGAAAATGGTTCGGTGAAAATCCCCATGGGGATTTTTAAACGCGTCACTTACACGGAAGCCGGGAGAGGACTATGGTCAGTTGTACGGAACATGACGGAATATGCGTCTCTTTTCAGATCTAGGAATTTATCTGCAATAACATCGGACGCAGATCCTGCATTTGCATCTCCGACTGAACAAGATGTCTTTAAAAAAGGAAATGTTACGCTCAATTTGGGGAGCGGACTGGCTGTCGCGGATTTGGAATTTTCCCGTAAGTATCCAGATGCGACAATTATCGGCATTGATAACGGATACGAAAAACAGTTGCCAATTGATATTCATAAACCCGGTTTGCAGCTATCAAAAGAAGATTGGAATGTGTTAGGTGGGATTCCGGATAATAGTGTCGATACGTTTTTATCTTACCAGGGTGCGATGTTGCATGGCACGGAAATAGCAAATGAGGATCCGATCAAAATGATTTCAGCGGTGACGAGAAAAGCGAAAATGGGTGCAATAATTCTTCTGGATCAGCTGACCTCATCTCAAGACTTTGACCCGATGTACTTGGATATTTTTGAAGAGTTCGGATGGGACGTATACCAGGATAAAACAACAGAGAGATATATATTCCAAAAAACCAAATCGCTATCAAAATACGCACATTTTCTAGCATCGTTTGACTACGAGAAAATTAACAGTGAGCTTTTACAAATTTCGGATGAGCGCATGAGAACGAGAGGATTTTACAATGATCTTCATCTCGTGATGTTCCAACAGTATAGAAAGTTATTTGATCTCAAGGATGCAGGAGATGTCCAAATCAATGTAATTAGGAAAATCATCGCGGATATTCTTGGTGAGCACGATTATAGGATAATACCTGCTGAAATATATAAACAAGAAATGGGAGTAATGGAAAATATATTCATGAATATGTCCAGTTATTTGAAAAATAGTGCAAATGTCGATGGTACGACTCAACACCAGCTCAATGCAATGATTTCTCAGGTAGTAATAAGCCAATCTGAGCTTCTGGCTCAAGGTGATGTGGAAGTGGTGATGAATATCATTAAAGCTGATCAACGGTACAAAGATCTCACGGCGGGACGCGGCTCTCCAGAAAACGATGCTATCGACGCGTATATACGCAAAGCGCTTGAAGCTAAAGAAAAATCCCCAGCGCCCTCAGATCCACTCACGAAAATCCCTCTCCTGAGGGGCCAAAATTCCATTTCAGACGAACTTCATCGCTTGTATAGGCCTATGACTATTGAAGCAACTCAGAAGGAAACGGTAAGGAAAATAAATACTAGGGAATTGACGGCAATCGGATCTGGAGGTCAACGCCAAGTCTTTGACATAGGGAACAACGAAGTGTTGAAGATAAACATTGTGACGACAACCAATCAAATACAAATGCTCAACGAAATCGCCGTGATGATCGCTGATCCCTATATGAAACAGTTTCTGAAGGGATGGGGGATGACGGAAGCAGGTGGATATTACATTATTCTTTCAAAGGCTGTTTCGATAGTCACAATATCTGATTATAAAACTGATCAGATTATTGGTCTGTCGGATTATCAAAAAATACTCGCTTCTATCAGTTCCGCGAATGGCGTCATGGAAAAAGAGCGCTTGATGCAAAAATATTTTCTCACAGAGGGAGATTTGGAACAACTACCTGGGCTTTTTGCCCTCGCGAAACGATATGAATTATTTGATTTTTCCACGACTCAGATCGGACGCTCTCCAGATGGTAGGCTGATGATCATTGATCTTGGGGTTGCCAATTTCCCGGAAAAAGAGTCTGTCATACAAGAGGTCATACGAGTTGCTTCAAAAAACTCCACAGAACCCATTGCACCTAAAGATGGTAGCAAGCCCAATAGTCAGCAGAGTGTAATACAGGAAACGGGAGGAGGACGCTGTTCTGATTGTTCCTACATCAAACTGGTTACCGAAAAAACGCTAAAAGAAGTAGATAGGTTACTCGAAAGAGGAAAGGACTCTTATAAAGGACAAGCAGTGAAAAAGCTTGAGCAACTCATCTCATATGTCCTCACGGATCATGCATTTGACGAAGACATCATACAATCAGGCCTCGGAATGCAGATCATGGAGAGATTGGGCGAAGCTATGCAATCACCTGCAGGATATGAGGCAGCGTTGCAGTTTGCGGATTCAGCTAGAAAGCTTACAGAAGCTATATTTCGCTCGCACGAATGGGAGCTTCCAGAACCATCTGTTCTGAATGACGATGAGGATCAATTTTTATCGTTCGATTCTCCCAATTCATTTATCTCTCCACCATATCTAAACGATACCGAAGCACTCTATGGAGAGTTTTACCTCAATTTACTCACCTATATAGATACACTCACAACAGATAAGGGATCGGTCAAGCCAGTGACTCCGTCTGATACAGCCTATGTGCAAAAGATTCTCAAAAAAGGAGCAGGGTATTGGCTCCGAACCAGATTTCCTTGGCTTAGGGCAGAAGAGAAGCTCATAGCTGATTTGGAATCCAAAAAGATAACGATAGATACTACTCCAAAAACGAAACGCGAAGCTCAGGTTCGTGCATTTGGACAGCTGATGCGGTACCTTCGATCGCTCATTTGGCCAGAAAAATACACTACGTTTACATATAACGGCGCACTCTTTTTTATCGATCCAAAGACTGGAAACCTCGCGTTGGCAAATGCTCCTGGTGCGATACCCGGTCGCATACTGTTGGGATCAGATATGCAAACCGGGATTTGGGATGCACGCTATATCCTTGAAGATGATATTTTTGAAATTGGAGAAGGACACCGGGTCACGTATTCGATTTCACGAGCACCAGGTGGTGATGAGCTGGTTTTATCAAAACGTTCTTTCAAAAAAGCTGTTACGCCGGATGAGCAGCCAAGTCAGGATGTATGGATACCAGAGGATATTGAGCTACCAGGATTTGATAGAGCGAAATTCGTGGGATATACTGAGATGGAAACTACACTTCCTGTAGCACCACTCCCATACACATCTATCTGGCAATATGTATGGGATATCATCGATCCGCAGCCAATCTTCACTCAGTATGGGAATACGACGAATCGAAACGCCTCAGACTATCTATCGCATCTTTTTAACTCATCGGAGGAGATACAGTCGATACCATTTTATGCGTCGACAGGGGAGCAATACCTCGCGAGAGAGAAGCCATCGGCCATATTTGGTGGTGTGGATGGATTTTTCACCCCCGGCACTCGGGTGCTCGATGATGGAGCCGGCGAGGCGGTCGCTATACGACAACTCGAACAACAGTATAGAGATAGAAATATTTCATGGGTAGCTGCTGATCTGAACTATAGCTTCGATAGACAGATGACAAATCGATCGGGAGTACAGCTGGTCCGTGATGATTGGGATAGTCTGGCGCACATCCCAAATCAGAGCATCGATCGAATCATGTCGGTACAAGCTATCGGCAAATGGGGAGAATGGAAGACAGTTCAGGCGATAGACAGAGTTGCGCGTCCTGGTGCTATCCTTCGTTTTGATTACTCAAAAAGGGATGGATCGAAGATCGATTTCATCAACGAACTCGTACGTCTCGGGTGGGATGTGTATGAAGAACAAAGTGTAATCACTGCTAGAAAATCGACAGGAAAGACTCCAAAAACCACCGACTTAGTCCCTATAGAGGTTCAAACAGAGAAAAAGAAAGGGTGTGAAATCCCCTTCAAGGCATTTGTCTCCCGTGTGTTTGCCCAAAGTGCTTCAACAGGTTGCGTGATTCTGAGTGCCGGTCAGACATATACGATCAAAAACGAAACGATTACAATTCCGGTTTCTGGTACATATACCTTGAATGGAGAAAAAAATGAGTATGTCTTTGATAAAGATACTCAGATTAAATTCGATAACGACCGGACGATGATGATCGTAGGAACAGATATCACCATCGTGGGGTCGGATATTATTCCGCTGTCTTCTTTAAACAAATCAGTATTCGACATGATGGTTGTTCAGGATAATTCAAGCGCAGTATTGATTGGTACAAACGCAAAAATTCATCATGAAGGAAACGATTGGTTTGTTGTTATCCCTTCAGGTGCTCAAAACGTTTTACTAAATGGAACGACTGTGGATTCGGAAAAAATCCAAATTCATCCCAATGATGTATTTGAATATAACAATCAACTATTCACGTTTGAAGAGTTTGGTCGAAACACAGTTTATCTGAAAAGACCGGTAATGGCTGTTGGAGGATTAGCGTACACACATATCGCATCAGACTTAAGAGACAAAGTTTCATATCGGAGTAATGGGAATGCTGTCTTTCCTGAAACATTAATGATTTCACGGATGAATAAGTTAAAGATCGATGAGTTAGTGCCTTATTGGCTGACATACGACAACATGGTGAATCTTTCTAAACTCCTGAATCAATATCATGATGATTCAAAAATCGAAGTGGCGAGAAAGATATTAGAGAAAGATGGTATATATGGTCACGCTCCGTCCCGTGGAGATAAAGAGGAGGTAATGAACGGCTTACGGCATACGCTCGAATTTGGTTTTCGTCACAATCCGGGAGAAAGTTTAATGTACGGTGAATTTGGCAAGGCGCCAATCGGCGAGTCGGCTGGAAGATTTTTTGAAGGATATGCAGTGCTCATGGTTTTGCCAAAAGGAGTAAAAATGAAAGATATCATCGTGAAGGACGAAATAAATGGCGTAGATATTATTCCACCCGATGCATTGATGTTTTTGGTAGGATCTGACTATGAGGCCCAGGCGTTTGTGGCATGGCTATTGAATGATTACTATTTTAGGAATGGGATGAATGAAGCAAATGTCAATGCATTTGATTGGGTATCTCAGCATGTAATCAGTGTTGATCGGGTTATCGAGCTTGAGAAAGAAGGAAAATCGCTTCGTGATATATCTCCTGTGACAGAATATTTACAACAGAAAAAGCCTGTACAAGAAATGAACCCTGGCTTTGTCCAGAAAGATTCCGGCTGTGAAGCCGCTCTAAATCCCTTCGTCTCCCGTGTGTTTGCGGCGGGGGAGAACTGTGTATTTATGGCTCCGGGAGGGGAGTATTTTGATGGGGTAACAACAGTGGCGATTCCCACCTATGGGTGGTACACAACCTCTGGTGGGTCTTGGGGAGTTATCACCCCATCTTCGAAATCCATTGGAGTGACCAAAGGGGAAACAGTGACGTTTAGGACTATTGGTCGATCTGAAACGCTCGATACTGCTACGGCGTTGTTGCCTCGTGCGTACCTCTCGAATTTTGATGCAATCGCTCAGCGCGTTGCGAGTGCTCAACCAGCGCTTATCCAGTCAGGGGAATTCGAAAAGATCGTAGATATGATCCCAAGCGATCTTGAGTATAAGTCTCTGTTCTCTGATCGAGGTCCTCCAGAAATAGCAACCATTAAAGCATATCTTCTGGCCCGCATAGCGTCCATTGCTACTTCTCAAGCCACTCCAGCTACTCCACCGGAAACGCAACCTCTTACGCGCATTCAACGCCTCTTCAATAGTCTTGCAATGGTATTTCGTAGATCTAACCAGGGTCCTTCACGGGCTGTCACAGATGTCACCACAGCGACGTATCCCGATGCTCCAGATGATGTGCACGCAAGACAACCGGCTGTCTCAACAGAGCTTACCGCAGATATCCGAAAGATTTTGGAAGACGATTTGAAAAAGAAAGGCATTATAAACTTGCCTCCTGCAGTACATGAAGAGCTTCTACGGCGACTGTCAAATCAGATGTTAAACGGAATTTTGCGCAAAGATTTGCAATCTTTTGATCCCGCAGATTACGAAGATATTGAGATTTACGGGGAAAATGGAAAAGCACTTTCGCTTTCTCAGAAAAAGGCAATGTTTATGAGTATAGAACAGACGTATAAGAAGGCTCTGCCAATTTATGGCGTCGCGTGGCATGTCTTTCAGCGTAAAAATCCCCTCTATAAAGCTCTGTATTTTTTTGATATGGAATATCTCTCCGGCCTGAACGCCTATCCATCAAAAATTGCGAATCTGATGGGGGATTATGGACTCCATGTCGTGTTCGGCAAGGTGAAAGAGCAGGTTGATGCGATGAACAAAGTCTTACAAGATCAGAAAGCTGGATATCAATTTTCTCTCATCCACACATCAGGGGACGAAGGAATGCTTTCTATCCTATATGATAGCAATGAGAGTCAGGGTGTTGCTGACTCCAGAATGACCAGGGATCTGGAGCTTTTGAAAGCTCAAATTCTTGAAGCGATGCGAAAGACTCAGCTTCCGTATATCGCATCCCCAACGGACAGTGATATTGAAAAGATTTCTGTAAAAACTCCAGGGATACACTTTAGTGAAGACAATCCCGCAAATAATCTGACCGCGCATGATGCGTTAACACAGAGGCCGTTTGCAGAACGGCTCTCGAATTTGCGCCGATATCAACCAATTCTCGTGCAGCGAGGGTTGCTTGAGGACTCGATGTTTGCTGGTCTTTCTCCCACTGCTAGAGATAACTATCTGAGTGTGTTTGAAGAGTTATATTATGATCCGGTGCTTCTTGGGGACATGATAAGCTCAAACTCTGTTGTATACCGAGAAAGTCTCAACTATTTGGAAAATATCCAAGCGTCTATCGCGCTTCATAAGAAAGATCCAAAAATACTCCCTGAGCAGCAAGCGTATGTTGGGGTGATCAAGATCGATGTTGCTGCAATCCAAAAACTGATTAATGATAAATATGGGTATGAAAAAGGCAACGAATTTAAACGCGCGTTGTTTGCGAAAATTATCTCATCTATCCCCACAGAGATACAGCAAAAATTTTCATCAACGGAAGAATTGATCCGTATGCTCACATTTGCCAAGAGCTCGGAATTTTATCTGACACTCCCTGGTGCGTTTGGATTTACCCAAAAAGATGTAGAAGCAATCGCAACAGCACTGCAAGGTTTAAACGGGCAGTTGTATAAAACGATGACACCGAAGGGTGAGGTGGCGTTCCCAATGTTTGTAGGGGTAGGGGTGAGCGCGATGACCATGATTGACGGTAAGATTGCTCCGGAGCAGTTATACAGCGTATTTGAAGAGCTTGATCCTGCAACATTTAACCAACAAATGGAATCCATGGCGAAAAAGCTTCAGGACACCCAGACCGATGCGATGATCGTAAATTTTATCCTAAAATACGCATTTCCATACGAAAAGCGAGGAGTCGTCCGTCTGCGAAAGCTTGGGGCTCAAGTAGATGAAATTAAAAAGCTTCGCTCCTTATCTGATGGAAAAGATCTGCCAACTAAAGCTAAAGATATGTACAAGAAAGTTGTTCAAGATATTCTTGATCGATATATTGCCGGGTTGAGAACCCATACAGACGCGGAGCTGGAAAATTGGCTGGGACAGGATACAGATACATTTTTGAAAACAGCGTTACAAAACAATCCAAAAGAACATGCCATGCTCTTTGATGCGCTTTCCCGTCGGGTGTTTGACCGGATATTTACACCAAACACCATCTTGCCTGTTTCAGAAGACGCCCTTTCTTTGCACTATTCATGGTTTGAACGCACGTTCACGAGTCGTTTTTCGAACTTTATGGCGAATGTTCACGGACCCTCTGTCCGGAATCCTCCATTGGTCTATACGCCTCAAGCGTTGCAGGCCATAATACAGAACTATGTCGCCATCAAAACGGTCACTATAGATGGTCTCTATGCGATGCAGGCTACCATCCCAGAGCAAACAGAAATGCGTGATGTGGTGTTGCGTCTGGTGGCATCGTCGCTTCGTGAGGCATTAGGTCCGGATGTGGTACTCGTGCACGGTCCGGCTATCAATCAATTTACGGTGTTTACAAAAAAGAGTGGAAAAAGCACACCTATCACGGCTAATCAAGAGAAAACAATGAATTCCACATTGAGTCAGGTCTCTGTCCCACGGATGGAATCAGGGAAAAAGGTCAATGCACCGCTCGTCGTACGCTTTAGTGCTCCTGTGGAGATACTACCTAACCCTCCTTTGGATTTTAATATGGTTGCTTTGTCTCAAACAGGTATTCGAGGCGTGCTAGAAACGGTATTTTTATCCGCTCGCACCACGGGGAAGAGTATCTCAAACTTTTCCGCACAGTGGTCAAAAATGCTGTCGATCGTTGATCCTCTGATAGAAAATCGCGCGATTGTGACGGATATTCCCAACGCGCGGGTTTTTCGAGACGCATCCGATGCACTTGCAGTGGCTAAAAAGGAATCGGAATACGTCACCATTGTGCGGATAGAGGCGGGATTTGTATTGCCAGAAAACAGTCCTATTGTCACGAAAAAACAGGAGCAGGAATTGTTGAAATTGATTGTAGAGACGCTTCGATTGAGAAACCCAGCGTTTAGTCCAGTGATATACGATGATCCAGAGAGTCGTGCTTGGTATATGGTCTTGCCAGAAGCGATCTATCAGAATATGGCAGACGAGTTTGCTCAACTTCCTGAAGCATTTGCGACTCCCTCAACGCTTGATATGCCAGTTCATCTGACCGTATCTCCGGAGCAATTGCACATCGTGTCTGACCCAATAACACCTTCAACTACTAAGGCATTGGTAAAGTCAGCAGTTGATGAAGAATTTGAGCAAGCAAAGCTCAGTATGGAAGATGATGCGTGGGATATGCAGGTCAGAGAGTTTATCCGCAGGTTTATCGACAGATCCAACCCGAAGGCTCCAGCGCTTACACCTGATGATTATCGATATTTTTACCGGGTCTTTAATACAGATTTCCCATCAGGTCGAGCGCTTTTTGGGCGATTGGGGGTAAATGACAAAACGCTCAAGTCTCTGCAGGCTACAAATCTCAAAGAGACAAAGGGTGGATTTGACAGTAAAACGTTTGTCCAAAAGGTGGGGAAGTTACTGTTGGCTGATCGAAATTATCGACTGAAAGAAGCTCAAGCAAAGGCAAATACTCAAGTGAAGTCAGCCAATGACCGGATACAAAACGTTCAACGAGTTATGGACGAAGAATTACGAATTAGTGCTGGATCATACTATGTTCCTGGATCTAGGCATATTGACCGCGCTCGTGGGGTTTTCTCTTGGGAAACATACACGCCACATCCAACGGATCCAAAGGTAGATGGTACACCTGATGCATTTTTTGTGAAACTACCAACATCAGTGTTAGATGAACTCGACAGCATGAGTGATAGCGAGATACGCAAAGTAATTGCCAGCATGCTTGCAAACGACAATAAATCTGTTGTGGAATTTATTCATGGATTTCATGCATCTAAAGAAGTGTTTCGCGATACAGCAGTAACTGCAATTGGAGTTTCGAGTATAGAACATCCTCAGCTGGCAAATGCGAAATCCTTGCGCGGATCCGAGGGGACAGCGAGATCACAGTCATGGATTATGGAAAAAGGTGCGGATGGTACTCTTGTGCGCGTAGGATTTTTCAAATCTCTCTGGTATGAACTTACAGATAGTGTTTCTCTTCTGACCAAAGGATCGAAGGCGATCCTTCGAGGGAGGCGGGCGTATTTGTTTGACGATCTATTCCGTCAGATAGACGCAAGCAACACCGCGCTTGGTATATCTCCTAAGCATATAAAGACCGTGTATGGACATTCTCTGGGGGGCATGACGGTATTGTTATGGGCGGCGAGGGTGGAAAAATTAACAGAGTTCAACCATGTGCAATTTATTGCTGACGCACCGGTTGTAAGTAGCGATCCTACCCATCTCTGGTTATTGTATGGAAATGGAACGTTCAAGGATAACTTTTTTAAGCTTCTGACACGCACGGTGAACAATCCCGTGATCCCTGCAATAGTCCGCAAAGGAGTACTACAAATAGGGATGCGCATAGGGCTTTTGGGGGGAATATTTAATAACCTCGATCTATATTCCGAAGGCATCCATATGGCGATCCCTCGTGCTGTGCATGATTCTGCGGAGCTCTATAATCCGATATTTTCCGGACGAGAACTGATATTTTTAAACACGGTCGCATCGCTTGATACAGAGCTCGATGCTATCGCAGACATGGTGAAACGAGGATCGTTGAGGTTGGTGATTCCAGATAGCGATCCGAACTCTGGAAGTAGTCTCGACTTGATACTCAATAATAAACAAGAAATTGCGTTTGCAGAGCGTATCGCAAAGAGGCTTGGTTTAGTAAATTGGGAGTCTTTTGTGAATTTCCGACGAGGTGGACATTATTTTGACCTGCTTGATATGTTTGTGCTTACGAAACAGCCAGCCTTCAAAGCATTTCAAAAAACATATTTCGCAATCGTACGGTATGAGAAAGAAGCTCAAGCCTATGTCCTAACTCCAGAAGCAGTACAGGGCATTATGGATCTCCTTGGTAGTCCAGAGATAGTTTCAAGATATGGCAAAGAGATTGAAGCATGGGCGAGGCGAAACCCAAACACTACCGTCAGAACCATCATGGGCGCTAGTCGAACGGCAGAGGAGGACTTAACCACACTGCTGACGAGCATACGGGAGGATCTGGAAACCCAAGGAGTTCTTGCTCAAGAAGGGTTTACGATAGAAGGGGCGGAAGTGTCATCCTCAAAATTTTTCCTTATAAAAAAGGTAGTGCGTGAGGCATATGTCTCTGTAGTAGGTTATTTGGAAGGAGATAGAACGCTTTGGGAGAAATATGTGTTACATCGCTTGCCAACTCTTTTGCATCGAGGTTCTGCGTACCGCGTGCTTTCAGATGGCATCAGTGATCAAATAGTAGTAAATGGAAACGTATACAAACCTATATCAACACAGCCAGAGCATCGCACAGTGTACGATTTGGGTGACGGGAATGTGCTTCGGATTTCTTCACCAGACAACAATCAGTTGTTCAATCAGCTGCAGACATTCTTCACGGCTACAGATTCTGAGGTGCCTGATGTTATTGCGCTTGGAAAAACATCTGATGGTTCTGTGTTTTTGATCGAAAAGAAATCCGACGTAGCTACATCGAATTTGCTTGAAATTTCTCTTCTCAGTTTGCGTGCGCATGAACTTCGTTGGGGGCGGATGCGTAGTCTCTTTGGCTCAGTTGGTTACGCGTTGGCAAAAAGAAATTCATTTAAAATTCTTGGAATTAAAAACGATGCCGATTATCGGCAGGTGCATGAGTTATTGACTTGGGCGGTGGATGAGATGCGTATACGAGGCTCTGGCTCAAACGTTGGGGCGTTTACTTTGGGACGAAACACAGAGACTTCGAAGTGGCAGATTGTAGATGCAGGTGAGGCGAATCCGAAAAATAATCTCGCACCATTATTCGCCCCTGAGCAGTATAAGCGGTTCTATGCTGAGCTTTTCTTGCGCATACAAGCGCTGCAGCGCGAAGTGAGCAATCAAACTTCAGTATCTAAAAAACAAAACAAGGACATAGAATTAGAAGCCCCACTACCTAAGCGCTCAAAAATTTGGAATAGTATACAAACAATTTTCTACCGCATAACCGATGCTGCATTGTTTGGTGCTTCCGTATATTACGGACAAAAATATTTTAGATCAGAGATTGGACTGACTTTTCTTAAAACTATAGGTGATACGCTTGGTCATTTACGTGGATATATTGACTTGGATTTCTTACGAAATTCTTTGGGCGATTTCGGTATAGCAGGTATCGGTTTATTACTTGTAGATTCTCTCGCATCCTTGGCTTTGAAGTTAAGTCCAGAGAATGAATCGACTTGGCAGAAGAAGCATCGATTTAGTCTATCAATGCTACTAACAGGAATTATTCTCATACTATTAGAGCTTATTCAGCCTAACGCATCATTTAGTATGGGTGACATGGCAGCTTCCGCTGGCGCACTATTGTCTCTTTGGACTGCTCGATCTGGATTAATTTATCTACAAAAACGTGGATTGTCATTGAATAAAGGGTTTTCTCTAGCATGGCAATGGATGAAAAAAGGGAGAGTTGGCATTGTAGTAATTCTTATTACAGCTTCAGTATTTGCTGTTAATGTAATTCCCTGGGTGTCTGGTACTGGCTGTAGCACGGGGTTAATAAGTTTCCTTCCTAAGGTCTTTGCCCAAACTGTTGGAGAAAACTGTGTTGGTTTATCAGTTTGGAATACCTATACCATTACTCACTCCAATGGAACTACAGAAACGGTTACTATTAAGCCTTTTCAATGGTTTTTCTCTGGAGAAAACTTCTCTATCGTTCGGGAGCGCGCAGTGCTAAGCTCCATAGAGCCTCTCGTCATTCATGAATTTGGGTTCGGCAAAAAACCAGTAACCATTAACCCAGTGGATAGGGTGGTGGATCAGGATGGAAAGGTTATTGTTGAGGGGAAAAACGCAGTAAATTTGCCAGGCATTGTTGCTATAAAGAAGCCTGCTCAGACACTAGAACATTCTCTTGGACAACAAGGTTCAGCTGGCAAAGAGACAGAAGTATTACTAGCAGATATTAGCTTGCCGGATGGCAAAAAAATACATTCGATAAAGAAAGTTACCGGAGGGCAGCAAGGTAGTATGTATGAAGGTGTAATAGATGGCGGTCGGGTGGTCATGATAAAGCAAGCTGCTACAGCATATTTGAATAATGCAATGAAGAACGAAGCATCTATATTGCGACGAATTCAATATCTTCCAGACGTCCCGCACCTTTTATATGAAAATATTTCAGGGCTACAAAGTGGTTTACATAATTTTGTTATGGAAAAGTTGCCAGGGGTGCCACTCGGATATTCAACGATGCAAGATGATAATCAAGGAGCTACGAGTACTGTCGTACACAATTTGACTACCGAAGAAAAAATTCAAATCCTAAAAAAGATTATTGAGCACTATCGTAATTTTGGATCGATCCCAGTTTCACACGGAGACATACGCATGGCAAATTTTCTACTGTATAAAGATCAGACTGGGAATTTTCATGTTCCTATGTTGGATTTCGGATTAGGTGTAGCTGGTGGCCCAAGGATATTCCATGAGTTGATGAATAGATTTGACTTCAATATGTGGCGGTCAGATACGCGTATGTTGCAGGAAGATATTATCCCATCGTTATTTTTAACCAATGAGCATCCGACACTTGTCCCAGGAGCGGTTTCAGGATGGGACTATAAAGCATTTTTCTCAACACGGCGAGCGCTGGATGATCTTGAATCACGCATATCCTCAATCTCCGATGATGAGATAAAGAGGATAGAGGTGGCGAGAATTAAATTGTATGGAACACAGAAGGCGGACATTCCACAAACTTCGGAGCGCAATTCTGTTGAGGGGAGAATAGTGGATCAGGATGGAAGGGTTATTGTTGAGGGGAAAAACGCAGTAAATTTGCCAGGTGATGTTGTGAATAATAGAACGCAAGCTCCAGAACTTTCTAATGAAACTGCGGATAAGATCGTCGCGTTTTATCGTAGTAAGAATACGAGTAAAGAATATTCAACACTCGATGATAGCTGGGAAATTCGAATGTATCCGAATGAGAAAGGAATACGGCCGGTATATCAAATTCGAAGTAGGTCAACAGGATTGGAGTATATAGTTAAATACGCCAATGCTTCATCAGGGATACAAAACTTCCAATCACTCCCAAAACAATTGAGAGAGTCTCAGCATCTTATTCCAGTGTATGCAGATCGACAAAGCAGATTTATCGTGACTCCATTTGAAGTGGGAATAGAAGGTGAGTCAAAAGTGCAAACAAGTGTTTCTCCCGAAGATCTCGCGATCCTCGCGAATGAGCTGTTACAAGATATCGGGCGTTATTCGGTTTCCTTTAGCGATGTGCTAGCCTCAAGAGGCAAAAACATTTTAGTCGTCGAATCGAATGGAAAAAAGATGCTCAAGTTATTCGACTACGAACTTGTGCAATCTCAGGGTGTTACACAAACATTTGAGGAGAGTTTTATTGATCGAGAAGTTTCTTATATTATAAACCATAGATTCCTAAACCTAAAAGCAACTGCCCTGAGCGATGACCATACAGCGGTTTCACCGAGCTTGGAGTATTCAATGCAATTCATATACCAACTCTTAAAACTGAGAAAAGCCACGGGGATTATGCAAGTAACATTTCCTACAATAGATTCAGAAAAAATACTACAAAAACAACTTGGTGTACTATATCAGAAGAAAAGCGTGATAACTATTCCTGAATCGTATAGGGAATTTCTTCAGGTCATTGCTGAGCAACTTAAATTGCAAAGACAATTATTCGATGAAGGCCATATATCAAGTCTGAGCACAGGGGATCTGAGTGAGAGTGAGCAACGCAAACTAACAGATGAAATTATCGGTATTTTGGAGCAAAAAATCGCACACCCTCAATCTATGTATCCCAAGAAAGGTTGTGATGATTGTAGCGTCGTCGTGCCGACGGTAAAGAATGTGATCGTCGCATTTGACACGGCGTGGAGAGCGGGGGACAAAGGAGAAGCTCAAAGAGTCCTAAAGCTCATTGACGGCTATATAAACCACTTCTACGAGGAGTCTGTAGTTTGGGCAGATTTATTGTTTCAGATAGAAATGAGAAAGGCTCTGCTTTCTGGAACAAAAGAAGGGTGGGGAGCAGCGGTGCGAGCAGCACAACAGGCTATTGATATGGTAAATGATATGGAACGAAAGAATATCGGTACTGTCTCACCTCTCAAAACTTCTCAAAAACCCGCCACAGAGCAAGAAGCTATTGCTTGGATAGAATTAGAAAAAATACCACTATTGAGTACAAAAGATATAGAGTTGTTTGCGGATTTCAAAAATGATATGCACGCACGCTATCTGTATCTCGAAGGTAAAGAAAAAGCAACGACGACTAGAGATTCTCTCTCAAAACGCCTCCTGTCTCCAATATCGGTTTTCATATCTCGTCTTTCCATGTCCATTCGAACTTGGATTCCAGCGCTCCGTAATGAAGATGAGAATACAAAAAATATGTTGGAAGGGTTTGGAACTGCAAAACTGATAGCTACCACGCTTCAGGTTCCAGATGGTGATGGTGATGTTATTAACGTTTCAACTGATCCGGAACAGTTAGCGATGTCATATGGTGAATTTGTTGAGAAGATAGGTGGAAACAGAAAGCAGGCTGAAGAATATTTCAAAACGAACGTGACATTTACTTTTGGAAACGCTAAAGAAAATTCGTCAAGATGGTTTAGTGCTCTAGATCGGATACTCATGAAGTTGAAGACCACCCGCGCGTCATATCTTTCAGATGCTGATGCTGCTGGAAGCGTTTTCCAGCATAAAAATGGTCGTGTCTCTGTGGTAATGTCCCCAGATGTTGTAGTCGATATTGTAAAAAATACAACTAAAATAAAGGAGTTGAGATTAGAAAATTATGAACTATTAAGTCCATCTGAACGAAAAGGTGCAATTCAAAAAACACTTACCTCCGTGACATTCCACGAATTTGTTCATATATACCAAGCTATGAGGGATGCGAAAAAATATCGGGATTCCATATTAATGCAAATTACGCCGATCCGAGTGACAATGTTGCTTTTAGTCATTGTGTTGGGTGTAGTTGTTATGTGGCCATCAATGTTAATTTTAGCAACCAGTATTGCTATGCTCGCTTTGTTCCCAATTGCAATGAAAATGGCGTTCACTCCTGATTGGAGGGAGCCGGAGGCCTATGCTACTCAAGAGAGAGCATGGAGTTTTAGCATTTCAAATCAACCATATAGGTTTGTTGAAGAACAGGGTAATAAGAGTGAAGTGCGCACTGAAATACTTGATGAAATAATTGGTCAAGAAGTTGCTGATGTTGTCAAAAACTGCCGTATTTCTGATGCTGGAATAGTCCAAAAAGTCTATGCGCAAGGCATAGGCGGGCAAGGCGGGGGATTTGGGTCAGGATGTCTAGTGGCTTTGGGGAAGATCATCAATCATACGCCGATTGAGGTAGTAATCTCTGGGTATCGTATTGTGTTTTCCAAAGCGGGGGCAGCAGCTGGTGGTGGAGATTGCAAATTCCCGAAATGCATTCGGGGAGATGGCATCTTGGGGATAAGTGGTATCTCTGCATTATTTGCTATTCCATATTTTAATCCAAGTCCTTTTGTGAATTTTGGAAAGGAGTTGTCAAATAAATTATTACCTGACAATTGTCGGATGGTATTTTATATGATTTTTCATGATATAGACGACGGTATTATCCATTGGAACTATATGTATCAGGGCATGAAGGCGATACTCTTTGGTGATACACAATGCGCAAATTATATAAACAGTTTGGAGAAAAAGGCGCAAGTTGCCGTTGTCGTGCCTACTCCAGCGACTCCAGAAGCAGTCTCTGCTGGGGTGTTTACACAGCAAGAGAAAGACGGTGTCTCAATCTATACTATTTCTGATCCAGCTACAAACAATCTCATGAAGCTAGATGCTGGAGGTGTTGCTCATCCTGCTTTTGTCATTCGCTCGTTGGAAAGTGGTGTGCTGGTTGATGTGAGTTCTAAAGAAGATATACTTTCCGCTTATAAAACGTTGGGAAAGAAGCTATCTGACCCAGTGCTTTTTACCTATATTTCAACGATTTATGATCAAGAAGCTGACGATTCTAAATCAAAAGCACCATATCTATACAATGGAGACTCTTTTAATAAATATAAAACGAAAACTACCGACGTAGGGTATTGGGTGGTTTCTACTGCTCAAGGAGTATCTATGGTGGATTCCAGTGCTCTTACCAAGGCGATGAATTCTGCTGTTAAGGTTCAGACAATGCATCCTATAGATCAATCATTTGATCTGAATTACGCGAAAAAACATGATTTAGAATACTTATATTCGTCACTTCTTTATCTTGGGACTCAGCCAAATTTTACCTCAACCAATTATCTGACTATGTATGGATTCACAGAGGACAATGCTCCTGTGAGTATTAACGTAAGTTCTCGGGTGTTTTTTAATCAAACATTGCAAGAAGAGTTCCGAAATGAGTTGCAAAAACAAGGCATTCAAACTGATTTAGCCATAGCTGATGTTGTCGAGTCTGGAGTGCATCAGCTCGATATTTTTGAAAGAAGATCAGAAGGGCCAGATTTACTACATGACATCACGAAGCCTGTTTCTATAGATGAGGCTACGTGGGATAATATAATCGCTAAAAATGCTGATTTTGAACAGCATACGTTCGTAATTTTGAAGTAGTACTCGCGAGTCTACGTTGTCGTGATAAGTATTCTTTTGAGGCTTCAAGGTATTTAATCAATTAATACACCTCTTCGTGCGAGCCGATGTCGAGAAGATAGATGGAGTCTTTTTCTCTGGAGAATATAAGTCTAATCGAGTGATCTATGGAAATCGCGTATTCATTTTCGCGATTGGCGAGTTTATGCAAACGGAGTGAGGGGTGAGTAGGGGAGTTTTTAAGAAGTTTGAGTCGATTAAACACAAATATGTATACTTCAGAATTTTTTCGAACTAATTTTGCCAGACGTCTGTCGTATTTTTTGGTGGCAAAAATCTCCATATCATTTTTTTGATTTGGGCTTGAATTGTTCCATATATTCCTCGATGTCCTTATTTGTTCGCAAGATTGTTCCGCGTCCGGCCTTATAATCGGCTTTAGCTTCCGCAACCATTCGATCTAATTTCCGATCGCGAAGTAACTGCCGAAGCGCGGTGCGGGTTAGGTCGCTAAACGAGGAATAGTGGCCATCAGCAATAGCTGCGTCTGCTTCTTTTTTGAGCTCACTGGGAAGGGAAATATTTATAGTTGTCATATGTATGAATATTAGCAATATTCATACAAAGTGTCAAACGTGTTATTAGAGACAAGAGACAAGAGACAAGAGACAAGAGACAGGAGACAGGAGACAGGAAACAGGAAACAGGAAACAGGAAACCCGCAACCCGTAACCCGTAACCTGCAACAGGCGACACGGGGACAGGGGACATGGGCGCGAGTGGGCTTAGTAGCGTAGAAAGAGAGTGGGGCTTAGTAGCTTTGCAGATTAGTAGTAGCTTAGACGGCAGATGAGGTAGGAGCTTGGAATTTAGTATATGGTATATCGTATACAGTATACA
>CAYHHA010000002.1:81960-106186 GCA_964356315.1 uncultured Gammaproteobacteria bacterium | reverse complement strand
GTTCTCATATATGTGTGACTTGTAACCACTTCATAATTTCCTCAACCAGTTGTTTTTCATATCCGACAAAGCTATGAGAAGCATTCGTCAAAATTCGTGTTGTAAGAACAGATGAGCTGTTTATCATTTTTTTAAAGACAGAAACAGCCTCTGCTGTGGACGGAAGTATATAGGGATCTTTTTCACCAAACACTAACAACTGTGGTTCCTTAATAGCCTTAAGCACACTCCAATTTGGGTTATTGGGATTATGATAAGGAAATAAATTTCCGTTTCCGTCCTCTATAAAATATCCTGCGTACGCGTGTACTGATACAGGGCATACCTCTGCATACTCATCAGGCAACATCTCTTTTCCTTTGCCATCTTCTAGCTTTTTATGAATCAGCACATTGACTTCATCATATTTTTTTTGCCCGAACTTATTTCTCATGAGGCCTGCATCGTTTTGCGGAGAAAGATGTATAAATGCTTTTACATGAGCATCGTGTTTTTTGTATTGATAATACACCGTCTTATTCGCCCCAAGACTATGACCCTGAAGTATAATTTCCTTGACTCCTCGAGCTTCTAAAAATGTTATCCATGCATCTATATCGAGGAATGATTCTTCAAACACCTCATACGCTCCACCTATTGTTTTCCAAGAAACATGATCATTATCATACGTTCTGATATCAGCAAATACGTCGTGTCCACGATTATTTGCAGAAAGAAAAGAAATATTTTTTTCAGCAAGAGCCTCCCCTTCTATCTCTATAAATGAATGTGTATAAAAATCTCCCGCTGTGCCATGAGTATGAAATACTGCAACATCGCTCTTCTGGTCCATCCAGAAGCCAGACAATTCCAATCCATCAGACGTAATTGTTTTAACCAACTCTCCTTGTAGCGTTCGCATATATTCAAATTATTATATCAATAATACGCTCATCCTGCTCTATAACCCTTGTTACCTTGTTTTAAAACACAGTAACAAGGATTTCTGTTTAAAAGATTTTTTGCGATTCTACTTTCTTCTTCCAGCGAGCACGTCGCCAATTGGCCCAGTTTTTCCCCATCGGAGGCATCAGATCAGCAAGTGTATCATCAATTTTTTGGATAAATTTCTCCAATTTTTCTTTTTTTAACAATGAACCTATCACAATTCTATATCCATTATTACCTCTTTGAATTGCCAAGCTTACTTTACTCACTGTCGCCAAGCTGACCTTTAGCCAATGCGAAATCACCCGTTGTTCATATCCTTTAAGGAGAAGTAAAGCAATTGCTAACCGCTTTGCTATCATCAACCTCTCTGTGGGTGAAAGTAAGTCAGTCAGAAGATGATCTACCGAATCGTGGGTAGAAGTCGTCATTACGCATTCCATCAACACTTCGTACACACGTTTTTCAACTTCCTTTTGAAGCGGAATTCTCGATACTTGTGTCATATGTATTGTTACCTTGTTTTAAAACACAGTAACAAAGATATCTATGTTATTTATAGTTCCTTTTCTATCGTATCAGATACAGTTTCAATTTGATGCGAATGGTTCATCTTCTGTCCTAAAACTTGAAATGCACTACTCACCCCACTAAAAGAATTATTAGCATTTCCGATGTGTTTTCCAAGAACGCCCAATTGTTCACTTATCTTCTCATAGTCTTTTTGGATTGCGCGGAAAAGGCGGAAAAGCTCGCGAGATTTTTGTTCCATTTCTTTTCCTTGATAACTGAGAAGCAATACTTGAAGATGGGCATATAACGTATTTGGAGACACTGGGTATACGCGTTCTTTCCTAGCGTATTCCATAAGGTCATTCATATTTGCGATATCATAATATACGGATTCAGAAGGGATATACATGAGAGCAAAATCCATCGTCCCTTCCTCTGGTAATATATATTTTTTGCTGATGTCCGAAACGTGTTTTTTTACATCAGATATAAAATCTTTTTTCGCTGAGGCCCGTACACTCTCAGTTTCTCCGTTGTGCATCAGGGTAAAATTCTCCATTGGAAATTTTGAGTCAATACAGAGAAGACCCGCATCAGTCTTAAGCACCGCATCGACTTTCATTCCAGATTTAAATGCATACTGCATATGGAAAGAATTTTTTGGAAACGATTGTCCGATCATATCTTTGAGGACCTGTTCTCCGATATTTCCACGAAGTTTTGGAGACTGTAAAAATTCCTGAAGCGATTTTATGCCTTTTCCCATTTCAGACATCTCCCCTACATGCTTATTGAGCGCCCCAATCACTCGAGCTGCTTCATCTAACCTTTCATTTACTTGTTTTGTATTTCCCTGCAAAGTCCGGGTCATCTCGACCGTTGATCCACGCATAGCCTCGTTGAGTGTTTTATTTGTATGTTCTATCGTTCCCTGCATCGATTGAAGCCATTGGATAAGGATTGCATCATCCGGTTTTTTAATTTTTGAAAGCTCCTGTTTAACAATCCAGGAAAGCGCTGCGAAACCAATTCCTATGGCAACCAATACAAGTAGTAATTCAATCTGCATATCTATCACACCATATCATATTCAACTTTCCACAACAAATCATCTGAAGCACAAATTTAGAAAAGTGCAATAAAGTATGATACGCTAAGTATTGAATTGTCACAGGTACGAATTAAATGAATAGACTTACTTATAAATTTCAATCAAATCTCCATATTCCGTGGCTACTTACCTCCATAGCTGGCATAAGTGTCGTCGGATGGCTAACCCATGCAACAGCTCCGACGAATACACCGATTATCGCCCTGTTTTTTCTGGTATTTTGCCTTTCGCTTTATGGCCTATTTTTTAATATCACTGGATCTCTAAGACTATCTTTGCTTAGTTGTATTACTATTTCGGTCTACCTACTCCTTAGACTCTTGGGTCTTCGAGACCTCTACTATGTCTTGCTTCTTATCGGTTGTATTATTTCCCTTGAGCTCTACTTTCAAAAACAGTAGAATGAGCATATGAACGGGAAAAAATTCTATGTCACTTGTGCAATTCCATATGTGAACGCCGCCCCTCACATTGGTCACGCTCTTGAATTTATTCAAGGAGATAGTATCACCCGGTATCACGCACTTCTCGGTGAGCAGACAAAATTACTATCCGGAGGCGATGAAAATGCTCTAAAAAATGTTCAAGCGGCAGAAAAAGCAGGCATGCCACTTCAAGAATTTATCGATGGAAACACAAAAAAATTTCAAGATCTCACCCTCGCGCTTGGCTGTTCTTTTGATGTTTGGCAAAAAGGAAGTGACAAAGAACACCATTTTCCGTCGAGTCAAGAGCTTTGGAACCGGTGTAAAAAAGATATTTATAGTAAATCTTACGAAGGTCTTTACTGCGTAGGGTGTGAAGCATTTTATGCGCTAGATGAACTGAATCCCCAAGGGGAATGTTTTGAACATCCAGGGAAAAAACTCGAGACAGTCAAAGAAACGAATTATTTTTTTAAACTCAGCTCATATCAAGCAAGGCTTATTACTCTTATAGAATCAGACACAATACGCATTGTCCCAGAAAAAAGAAAAAATGAAATCCTCGCTTTCTTAAAACGCGGTCTAGATGACATTAGCATTTCAAGAAGCAATGAACGAGCAAGAGACTGGGGAGTCCCTGTCCCAGACGATGACACGCAGCGCATGTACGTATGGTTTGATGCACTCAATATTTATCAAAGCGGCGTCGGATTCGGATGGGACGCGAAGCAATACGAATCATGGTGGCCTGCTGATGTTCATGTTATCGGCAAAGGAATTACCCGTTTCCATGCGGTATATTGGCCAGCGTTTCTTCTTTCTGCAGGACTTTCACTGCCAAAAACCCTGTTTGTTCATGAATATTTCACAGTTAACGGTCAAAAAATGAGCAAAACCTTGGGAAATGTAATCGACCCAATAGAATTGATCAAAACATATGGAGCAGAATCTCTACGGTATTATTTTCTAGCAAAGTTTTCTCCGTTTAACGACGGTGACTTTTCAGAAGAAGAATTCAAAAAAACGTATAACGCTGATTTGGCTAATGGGCTCGGAAATTTGATTGCACGAATCGCAACACTTATCACGAAAACCACACTTCCCTCTCCGATTATAAAACCAAAATTTACTGAACTGATAAAATCCCCGGCATACCATATGTTTGCAAAAGAATTCGAAGAATTCCAATTTAACAATGCTATTGCTGCATTGTGGTCACATATTAAAGCATTAGATGTTTCTATAAACGAACATGCCCCTTGGAAACTCTTGGATCCAGAGCGGGGAATTTTCTTGCTGTCTGCTGCAAATACTATTGTAGAAATCGCCACCCTTTTACAACCAATCTTACCCAAGACTGCAGAATCTATTATCGAACAATTCACGAATCCAATATTTACCATCAGACCATCGTTATTCCAAAGAATCACGTAGGAAAATAAATCACTCATCGTTTATTTAGTATCATTGATTCGTTACTTTGTTACTTTGTTACTTGGTTAATTGGTTAATTGGTTAATTGGTTAATTGGTTAATTGGTTAATTGGTTATTTTCGTTATTTTCGTTATTTTCGTTATTTTCGTTATTTTCGTTATTTTCGTTATTTTCGTTAACTCAGTATGTTCATCGACACCCATTGCCATATACAATTTGAACAATTCAATGAAGATAGAAAAACGATGCTTAAAAACGCAGCAAAGGCAGGTGTCACCAAGTGTATTGTTCCCGGTGTTGATGCATTTTCCAACACACTGGCTATAAATTTAGCAACCGAATATCCAGGGGTAATTTTTCCAAGCATTGGCTTTCACCCGTATGAAGCTTCACATAATCCAAATATTTCCTATCTCGAACACCTATTATCTCATCCCATGAAGTCCTCACCAAGTGAAAATCATCCAGTTGTAGCCATTGGTGAAATTGGACTAGATTATCATTTATTCAAAGGAGAACCTGCCCTCGGAAAAAAACAAGAACAGCGTATCTTATTTGAGGACCAACTTCGACTCTCGCTAAAATATAATCTCCCTGTCATTATGCATTGCCGTGATGCCTACGAAGATTTTTTTTCAGTTATCGATTCACTCTCCTCTCTTCCTCGTGGAGTTATCCACTGTTTCTCAGGTGGAAATCAGGAAGTTCGCCTTGCTAAAGAACGAAAATTTTACATTGGAGTAGATGGGAATATTACCTATGCAAAAAATCTTCAATCAATAATCGCGCAAGTTCCGTTATCCATGATCCTTCTCGAAACCGACTCACCGTACTTAACACCCATCCCTCACAGAGGACAAAGAAATGACCCATCTCATATTCCGATTATTGCTACAAAGGTATCGTCCCTTCTCTCAGTTGATATCGATACGGTAGCCTCGCAAACAACAAACAGTGCAATTGCGCTATTTGATATATAATATAGGTATACTCTTTATGCGCCGCATTCTTTCTCTGTATCCGGAAAAAGTCACACGACTTCTTGAAATATTTATCCCAAGTCTTTCTTGGCTTCTTATCACCATGCCGCTCTGGCTTTCCTATTGGCATCCAGCTCTTGTAGCCTACCTTATCATTACTTTTGATATCTACTGGTTTTATAAATCATTTACTCTCGGCATACATGCAATCCGCTCGTTTGTAACCATGAACGCGCATGTCAAAATAGACTGGTTAACCCTTGCAAAATTTCAGGATCATTTTAATGAGTTGCATCACATTGTCATAATTCCAGAGTATAAAGAGCCTCTCCATATATTAGAAAGAACACTCGATAATCTTGCGAATCAGGAATATCCAAAGGAAAATGTGATAATTGTACTTGCAACAGAGCAAAAGGATTCCGATGCAGAGCAAACAATTCAACTTCTAAAAAATAAGTATGAATCAAAATTCGGTAAATTTATCGGAACAATACACACGGTCAAACCAGGAGAAGTTGTGGGAAAATCTTCTAATATGGCATTCGCAGCCCGCGAGGTTTATGAACTATGCAAAAAATGGGGATTAAATCCAGAGTTAACCACCGTAACATCATGTGATGCCGATGCCATGATTCATCCTAAATATCTCTCATACTTAGCTCATTCCTTTTTATCCGATCCAAATAGAAAGTTTTGTTTTTATCAGGGTGCAATATTGTTTTATAACAATATCTGGCGTATCCCTCTCCCTAGTCGCGTGGTAAATACGATGTTTAGTATTGCAAATCTCTCGATGCTTTCACAAAAAAGTAAATTAATAAATTTTTCCACATATTCCTTATCGCTCCAGACTGCTAAGGAAGCAGGATTTTGGGGGGTAGATGTTATACCTGAAGACTATCATATGTTTTTTCAGGTATATTTTACGTACGGTGAAAAAGTTCGTGTGCAAAGTATTTTCCTTCCTCTTCTCTTTGACTCAGCAGAAAGTCATGGATTTTGGAAAACCATGATCAATCAATACGAACAATCAAAGCGTTGGGCATGGGGAATTTCTGATATACCATATGTGATAAAAAATGCCATCGTACACACAGAAATTCCAGTTATGGACAGAACGAGACGGGTTCTTCAACTCTTGGAACAACATGTATTCTGGCCGTCAAATTGGTTTATTCTGACAGTGGGAAGCGTGATTCCTCCACTGGTAAACCCTGCATTTGGCAGGACTGTGCTTGGCCACAATCTATCCCAACTTTCTTCAGGCATTCTCACTCTTTCGATGATGTTCATGTTAATTATTATCATATTAGATGCGAGAACAAAACCCCCGAGACCAAAAGAATTCGCAGCTTGGAAATTACCATTTTTATATTTACAATGGTTTTCCCTTCCAGTCGTTTCATTTTTTCTTAACGCGCTTCCGGGACTCGATGCCCACACCCGAATGATTCTAGGAAAACGATTGGAATATAGAGTTACAGAAAAGGTATAATATACTCACGTATGTTCAACGCCATTCTACATAGCGCACCTCTATTATTTTTATCTCAGAGCGTCTGGAGAGATGAAGCGTACTCAATTCTTATCGCGCAAAAACCTATCAGCACATATTTCCAATTAAGCTTTGAGCCACCTCTCTATTATCTGATGCTTCATTATTGGATAAAGATTGTAGGGACTTCAGAAATCGCTGTTCGAAGCTTATCCTTGATTGCATTCATTATCGCAATATATACCGTTGCGATATTTGCGAAAAAATTATACGCACACTCTTGGCTTTCCTGGTATGCTCCGACTATTTTTCTCCTTAATCCAATGCTGTTGTATTACGCCTTTGAAGCTCGATCCTATGGCTGGTATCTCGCATTTGCATGTATTTCCACCTATACCTATTTTGAAAAAAAATGGCTATGGTATGTTCTCTCTACAACTCTTGGATTATATACCCATGCCTATATGACGTTTGTATTTTTTATTCAGGTTCTGCATTTTGCAATCACACACAAAATACCACGCGTGCCTCAATTAGCGCGTATATTCAAAAATGCATATATCCAAAAAGTTGGCGTGATACTCCTACTTTATAGTCCTTGGATTATAAAAATGATCCAGGATGCTCCTAGGCTCAAACAGTCATGGTATTTTCCCGTAGACTTTCAACTATTTAAATCCGTGCTAGGGAATATATTCCTAGGCTATGAAGGTACGCCTTGGAACTTATGGGCCTTTACTACAAAAGTATCTATCTTACTTGCGCTGACAAGTATCCTTAGTATGTTAGGCAAGAAAAATCGATCAATGACAATATATTTTTTTCTTCTTCTCTATGTCCCACTGATTACCATACTTGGCATTTCAATCTATAAACCATTATTTGTCATGCGGTACATGATCCCTTCAACGGTAGCGGAGATTTTTCTTATCGTTGCCGCAATTTCGCACATAAAAGACACTACTATCCAAAAAATTATTGGGGCATCTGTTCTTTGTTTTTTAGTAGGATTTACCTATTGGTTTACTCCATATCATAAAAAGATACCGATGAGAGAAACCTTACAACAGATCAACACGCTACAAAGGAAACGGGATTATATATTGGTTGAAGATGCTATGAGTCTATATGAATCTATGTACTATAATACATCAAAATCTCAAATATATTGGTACAATCCAAAAGGCGATTCTTTCCCGTGGTACATAGGAGACTATATTATTCATTCTTCTCAAATCATTAAAGAATTACCACAGTATCCATATCGCGCTTTTCTTATTCATCTCGATGGATCGTATGAAATCGTTTACGATATGCCGATATCCAGCAAATACATAAATCTGAAAAAATAAAATACTATGAAAGTATCTCTATTTCCTGCGTTACCAGCCTGGGCTATCACCAAATCGAATTGGCTCATACAGTTGGTACATAAGTTTGTAATAGGTTTTGCACTTATTTCTATACTTCTCATCACATTAAATTGGAAACAACTTCCACCGCTTGTTCCATTATGGTATTCCAGACCTTGGGGCATAGATCAGCTTGCTAAACCTATTTTTTTATTCTTGCTTCCAATTTCATCGATCTGCATATATTTAATCAACACTCTTCTTTCGATGTATGTGACAGCTGAATATCTCATATTCACCCAATCCATTTTCTTATCTTCTCTTATAGTCAGCATAGTCTCGTTTATCGCTGTGATAAAAATTATTTATTTAGTCATCTAATCATGGATTTTTTTGTCTATTTTATCGTTACATTCGGCATCACCTGCATAATCACCCCAATTATTATATATTTAGCTAGAAAATATAATCTCGTCGATGATCCCAAAAACAGATATCACCCGGCACATACACATAAAGGAATTATCCCCAGAGCAGGGGGTGCTGCTCTTTTTCTCGGAATACTTATCGCTGTATATATTTTTTTACCGTTAACTACATTAACCATAAGCATATTAGTAGGATCATTGCTTCTTGTTATTGTTGGGATAATGGACGACATTCGAGATGTGAATCCGTATGTACGACTAGGCACAAACGCTATCGCCGCGCTTATTGTCGTTCTTTCTGGAGCGGGTGTTCCATATGTCACAAATCCATTAGGGGGAGTTATTCATCTTGATACAATATCTTTCTCAATCCCTTTTCTCCAGAATTATTCGCTTTCTATTGTGGTATTTGCTGATTTGTTCGCTTTCCTTTGGATCATGTGGACGATGAATATCGTTGGATGGTCTGCGGGAGTCGATGGACAAATGCCAGGTTTCGTGGCTATATGTGCACTAACTCTTGGCATTCTTTCAACACGTTTTATGGCACATGACAGCTCTCAGATTACTATTACAACACTCGCATTTATTGTTTCAGGTGCGTTTGCAGGATTTTTACCTTGGAATTATTATCCACAAAAAATCATGCCTGGATATAGTGGAAAAACACTCGCTGGATTTTTACTTGCTCTTTTAGCCATACTTTCTTATGGAAAAGTTGGGACAGCACTCCTTGTGCTTGGAGTTCCCATGATGGATGCGGTATATACACTACTTCGTCGAATCGGATCAAAAAAATCTCCCGTCCTAGCCGACCGAGGACATCTTCATCATAGATTACTCGATTTGGGTTGGAGCAAAAGAAAAATCGCCTTGTTTTACTGGAGCGTGTCAGCTATACTTGGTGCGGTTGCACTAACTGTCACTAGTCAACAAAAATTCTTTGCATTCCTAGTGGTAGCAGTTGGGTTTGGAGGGTTTTTACTATGGGTAGCATTCTTTACTCAATTTTCAAGTCCGCAAGACCGAGACAATGGTTAAAGAACCTCGCTTTATTCTCCACAATCCTAGTTACAGGAAATCTATTTGCGCCACAATCATTCACAATTTCTGTACTTGGGTTTATTTCTTTCTGCTTGTTATCGTCATCAAATTATATCTTTAATGACGTCATGGATAGTGAGCGGGACAAAAAACACCCGTTCAAAAAATTTAGACCAATTGCGAGTGGTGAATTGTCAAAGCCAACAGCTATTGGTGTTTCAGCGCTTTTTGCAATCACAGGGCTTTGTATAAGCTATACGCTTGGAAGCGCTTTTTTCTTTCTCTCAGTGGTGTTTATTGTCCTTGAATACTCCTATACAGTTTTTTTCAAACACATATCTGTCATAGATATTCTCGCAATTACCACAGCCTATTTTATTCGAGTCTATGCTGGAGAGGCGGCGACGGGGCATCATATTTCTGTATGGCTCGCGCTCGCTGTGCTGTCACTGGCTCTTTTTCTTGCAATTGGAAAAAGAAGAGCTGAGCTCACGCTTATGCAGGGATTTAAAGCAAATGCTAATGATACTAGATCCAGCCTCTCCCACTATAGCGAAAAATTACTAGATACGTATACAGCTATGTTTGCGAACTCTACGTTCATTACGTATGCGTTTTACACGTTTCTTGAACGACCTGTTACCCAAGGGTTTTTCTTTCGCGGATATAGTGATTTTGCACCAGAACTCCCAGGTAGAAAATGGATGATGATGACAATACCGTTTGTGCTTTACGGCATTATGCGATACATGCAACTGATTTATGAAGGTAAAGGAGAATCACCAGAGCAAATTCTTACATCGGACATGCCACTTCTCACTACGGTGATTTTATGGGCGCTTACTGTGCTCTTTGTGATTTATGGCATTGGAGGATAACTTACTCTACCTTTTCTGCATATTGCCCTGAAATCCAGCCTGATTTCTTTTCCTCGAAGCTAATCTCATACCATCCGCTTTTCGTATCTGTTACATGATATTTTTCTCCTGGATTCACTCTCCCGGATTCAGTCGCAGATGTTGAAGGTTCTATACGAACTCTCAAAAATCCAGTTGGGGTATCTTTGATAATGACGAATGGCTTTTCCGGATCTTTTTTCGTGGAAGGTGTTCCCGTTACTCTCACACTCGGCGTTGGAGAAAGTTTCCCAGAAGGTGTTGCTTTTTCACTAGGAGTCGTCGACTCTAGACTAGCTGAAGAAGTTGCTATTGATGTGTCGCTTAAAGTGGCGACGTCTCCTGATCCAGATAACGCAAGCTTTAGATTTGCTATTACCCGATACCCGGCGGTAGTTTTTATTTTTATCGATCGAGTTAAAAATCCGATATTTGTTATACTGATAGAATGATCCCCAGCAGTGAGATCATTAACAGACAATGGCGTTACTCCACGAGAAACATCATCTACTAAAATTGTTGCCCCATCCGGACCTGTTGTCACGGAAAGTTCTGATTGCTTACTAGTAATTTTTTCTAGCCAAACAATATCTATCGCAGTGGTCAGATCTCTATCTCCAAGATTTGCGTTTACAAACGTCAAGAGATTTTTCCCAACGGTTATTTTCCCTTGCCAGGAGGCGAGTTGTGTAGTTGTAGAATCAGCTACTAATTTTAATGAATAGTCGCCAGAAGCGATCTTATCTTTATACGGAGTTTTCCCAATATTCTTATTATCTAAAAAAATCGTAGTTGGCGTCTGACTATCCACACGAAGTTCTCCGAATTTTGGGCCAGAGTTTAAAAAATATCGTACAAGAAAAAACCCACCTAGCACGATCCCAACAATACCTGCTATAAAAAGTATTTTCCTCTTCATGAGAATTACATCATAGCATACCAAAACGTCTCGAAGCAATTATTTGAGGCTATACCCACCATCAACAACCAACATCTCCCCTGTTATATAACTAGCATCATCAGATGCAAGAAATGCTATCGATTTTGCCAGCTCTTCAGCCTCAGCTATGCGCTTGAGGGGGGTTTGTTCTGCAAAATATGCAATCAGCTCCGCACCAGCACTTTTTGTCATATCAGTATTTACATTACTTGGAGCAACTGCATTTACCCGAATATCTGGAGCAAGCTCTTTGGCAAATGCTTTTGTAAGCGTTATGAGTCCACCTTTCGCGATTGTATAAGCCAATACTGGGGCTGCTCCAAGAAATCCATATACAGACGTAAGATTTACTATGGCACTTCCCGATTTCATATATTTTGCAGATTCTCTGATCATCATCCATGCGCTGGTCAGATTTGCATCGATAGTATGATGCCAAGCATCAACATCAGTCTTCCAACCTCGTTCTCCGATTTCTCCTGCATTATTGATAAGAACATCTATTCTGCCATATTTTTTAATGGTGCCTGAGACGAGTGCGATGACTTCCGATTCTTTTGAAACATCCGCCTGCAATGAAACTGCATGCTCTTTTCCAATAATTTGTACGACCTCATCCGCTTCTTTTTTATTCGATTTATAGTTAACAACTACCGTTGCGCCTTCACTCCCAATCTGCAATGCCGTAGACCTACCGATTCCTCGTGACGCGCCGGTTATCAGGACAATTTTATCTGTAAATCTCATACCCCCTCCAATTCGCTAAGAAACCATTTAAAATATGCCTCTGAGACATTCGATGCCGGTATTGAAAAGACGCATGGAGTTAAATCACTATGAATAGTTTTTATCTCAGACTCAATGGTAGAAAAATTAGCAGCAATAGATTTAATGAGCAATACTACTCCTGAAACCTCTTCGATCGCCCCTGTTTTTGGTGGCCAAAACGCAGCTGAATAGGTATTCTGAATTATGTTATAGCACGGAGACAGTCTCTTTTGCATAACATGGGTACCAATTTTTTTCGCTTCAGTAAGATCCACACACGTGACATAAATTACAATCATTTGTTGTTCCATAGTTTTATTTAGCTACACAAATATATTTCAACTGAGCAAGCTCACGAAACCCTTCCAAACCATATTCCCGACCGAGTCCGCTTTTTTTATATCCCCCAATGGGACTATCAGGATTATAGGAAATATCCATATTTATAGATATGCCTCCTGCTTGTATTTGTCCTGCAACTCGATTGGCTTTTTCAATGTCTTTCGTAAAAATCTCAGCCGTCAGACCGTACGGGTTTGCGTTAGCAAGAGAAATTGCTTCATCCTCAGATTCAAATGGGATGATAGGAAGCACGGGTCCGAATACTTCTTCCGTAATCACTTTCATGTCCACTGAGATATTTGTCAACAACGTTGGTAGGAAATAATTCCCCTGTGAAAGAGTCGCGTCTGCCGGTCTTGCTCCGCCAACCACAACCATAGCTCCTTTTTGTACGGCATCTTCGACTTGCAAGATCAAAGTCGCAAGTTGTTTTTTGGAAACTAAAGGACCAAACTCAACATCTCCTTCTGGGTTTCCTATCCGTACAGTGTGAAGTTTCACAGCAAGAGCGGTGACAAATTTTTCGAACAATGATTTTTCTACAAATAATCGCTTGACAGAAGAACAAACTTGCCCACAGTTAAAAAATCGTGCTGTTTTTATCGTTTCTACTGTCTTATCAAAATCACAATCCGCAAAAACTATTGCAGGAGATGAGCCACCAAGTTCTAAAAGTGGTTTTATAAATTTCTCCGCGCATTTTTTATATATCTGCTGTCCTACAGCTGTACTCCCAGTGAACCATACAAGATCGATGTCACTATCAATAAGTTGAGCACCGACATCTCCTGCACCTACCACACATTGCAAAACCCCATCAGGAAGCCCAGTTTGATTAAATAGATCGACAAACATTTTTTGGGAAAGCGTTGAATTTTCTGACGGCTTAAATATCACGGTATTGCCGGCCAGAAGTTGGGCAGTAATGCCGGTAGATGCCATCGTTATTGGGAAATTCCAAGGAGGAATAGATGCGCAAACGCCCCAAGGCTCATAAACCGTTTTATATACAGTAGCAGCGTCTTCTTTGATTATCTTTTCTCCAAGCGCCTCTTCTATATGATCTGCATACCAACGGATAAAATCCACTTCGAAAATTATATCCTCGAGTGCTTCATGAAGTGGTTTGCCCATTTCTCGAGTAGTAAGAAGGGCTATCTCGTCTTTTTTCTGAAGTAACAAATCCGCAAGCTTCCATGCATAGATTACTCTCTCTTTCATTGGAACATTCCTCCAGGATTCGAACGCTTTTTTTGAATTTTCGACTATCTTTTGAAGCTCCTGCGGAGTTGTTACAGGTGTTTCTCCAATGACTTCTTGAGTAGCTGGGTTTATAGATTTTATTGTATTCATATATATGATTATAGCGCGTTTATGAATTCAACGAGAGATTCTGCCACTTCAGGCTCTTTTCCATGAAATTTATGAAGTGCATTGGGTATGATTATGGATTTGTAGTGTGGTGATGTTACATGTGCGTCAAAAACTTTCGTGATATCTTCAACAGGCCTATCTGCATATTCATCAGCCCCTCCGAGCAAAACCAACAATGGTAATTGAATACTCGAAAAACTTGTCATTTTTGGATTTAGATCTCCGTAATCAAACGTGTCCTCATGTGATCCCGATTCAAACAAGCTCAGATATCGTTTTGGAGTAATCGGAAAAAAATGATACCCGAATAATAATTCGTCTCCCTTGCCTTCTTTGATCTTTTGTTTCAATTCGTGTATATGTGTCTCAATCTGTTTGTCAGATTCAGGATGTCCCAATCTGTCGCTCATAGCCCCAGACAATACGACTCCAACGACGTGCGGATTTTTTTGTGTCGCTGCATAATAGCAAACCTTATTTGCACCGGTACTGTGCCCGACAAGGATTATTTCCGAGAAACCCTTTTTAACCAGAAAATCTATGCCTGCATTGACATCAAAAACGCACTCTTCAAATACTTCACTTCCTGCCCCACCAGGATAATAGGTATATCCATTCGGAGGTGTTCCATCATATTTTCGGATGCCTGCAATGAGATCATGCCCCCGGTTATTAAAAATTGCAAAACCCCAACCATTGCCATTCAGAGCTGAAGCAATAACTTCATAGAGTTCATAGTCATTGTAGAATGCGGCACTTAGTCCGTGCACCCATAGCACGGCCTTCTTTTTTTTCACACCGGGTTCTGCATAGATTCCCTGATGTCGTAACCCATCGGATGTGGTAATTTCAGACAATAAAAATTGTTTCATAGTTTACTTATCTAAATATACCATTTGCAAAATTCCAAAGGGTATGGGGAATAATTGTTGCGATGATCGATCGGGTTTCCAGAAATATATACCCATATATAAATCCTAAAACAAATAACTGCACGCCGTATAGCAAGCTATCGGCAAGGGTATAGTGAAGCACAAATATCATAATCGGAATATGAATAAGCACAAATAACATAGTTTGCATCGTATTTGCTATGTACTGATTATCTATAAGTTCAGAAATACGTTTTGCAAAATATCCTCTGAAGACCAGTTCTTCTGAAAATCCTGTCGCTAAAGATACAAAAAATGGAAGAATAAGTTGATCAAGATGTACGCTAAAACTCGCCCCCTTCATTTTTTGCATAAACAGAGATTCTGCAACCAAAAGCAAACCAACTCCAAACCCGATACCTATATGTAGCAACGGATTTTTTGAACCAATAGATAAGGACGATAGCGGTTTCTTCTCAATAAATAATACTGTAAATATTACCGGGAGCGTCTGAAGCAATGGTTTTGCAACAAATTCATCCACCCACTCAGGCGTAGCAAAAAAATACCGATAAAGAGTCCAGGAACATACTATGAATATGAATACCCTCAACCAAAGAGGCATTCGTAAAAAAGCAGCGCACATACCTTGAGTATATCAAACTACCGTTTCTCCTAATTCATTCATCGCTTTACTTCCACCTCCGAGGTGGAAGTAAAATTTACATTTTTTCTCTAAATTTAGCCTCGTATTTCAATACCACCTCCGAGGTGGTATTTGGCGCATAAAAATCTATATATTACCCAGTGATTTTATAGTGATGAATACCCTTTTGCCCGCATTTCAATATAAACAAGAATATTTAAGTATGGTTGCAATATACCAAAAACCCCGCCTCTCGCGAGAGACGGGGTCTTCTTAACTTTGTAACATAGGTATTTGATTACGTTGTTACGTTGTTACGTTGTTAATTAGTTAATTGGTTAATTAGTTAATTGGTTAATAATCCATTCCACCCATGCCTCCTGGCATGCCACCACCAGCTGGTGAATGATCTTTCTTTTCTGGAATATCGGTAATCAAGGCCTCTGTGGTCAGGATCATCATGCCGATACTTACCGCATTTTGAAGTGCAGTTCTGGTAACCTTTGCTGGGTCAAGAACACCAGCGGTAAGCATGGAACCAAATTCCATGGTCATCGCGTTAAATCCAAAATCAGCAACTTTGGATTCTTCGATGGTTTTAAGTACCCAACCGTCATCTGCACCTGCATTCTTTGCAATCCAGCGGACTGGTTCGCCAAGAGCTTTGTACAGAATATCGATACCAGTCTTTTCATCATCAGTTGAAAGACTCGCTCTCACCTTCGCGAGAACTCCTCTGGCTTTTAGAAGAGCTACGCCACCACCGGCGACGATTCCTTCTTCAAGTGCAGCTTTCGTTGCGCCAACAGCATCAACAACGCGTTCTTTTCGATCTTTAAGCTCTACCTCGGTAGCAGCTCCGACGTTGATTACTGCGACACCACCGGAAAGCTTGGCCAATCGCTCCTGAAGCTTTTCCTTATCGAAATCACTCGTGGATGCTTCCATCTCACGTTTGATTTGGGCAACGCGGGACACAAGTGCGGCTTTTCCACCTTTGCCACCGATGATTCGGCAGTTGTCTTTGTCTGCCCAAACCTTGTCAGCTCGTCCACAATCTTCAACTTTGACATTTTCGAACTTTCGTCCGGTGTCGTCACTGATTACAGTTCCGCCAGTCAATGCAGCGATATCTTCAAGCATCGCTTTCCTGCGATCTCCAAATCCTGGAGCTTTGACAGCAAGGACGTTGAATGTTCCGCGCATTTTGTTTACAACCAAAGTTGCAAGCGCTTCCCCGTCAATATCATCGGCGATGATCACTAGGTTTTTAGAAACCTTGATGAATCCTTCCAAGAAAGGAAGAAGATCAGAGATTGCTGATATCTTCTTATCGGTGATAAGAATATACGCATCATTGATCTCTGATTCCATCTTTTCAGGGATGGTCACAAAGTATGGTGAGGCGTAGCCTTTATCAAATTCCATACCCTCTTTATATTCAATTTCCATCGTCAGACCTTTGCCTTCTTCAACGGTAACAACACCGTCTTTACCAACCTTAGTCAATGCTTCAGCGATAAGTGTCCCAATTTTTTCATCTTGAGCACTGATTGTTGCCACCTTGGCGATATCAGCATCTTTGACAGTTTTTGACTGTTTTTTGATTTCCTCTACCACCGCCTCAACGCCTTTTTCCATACCAGCTTTGAGCATCATTGGATTGGCGCCTGCTGTCACATTTTTGAATCCTGCATTCACGATTGCTTGTGCAAGCAAAGTGGATGTAGTGGTTCCGTCTCCAGCAACATCATTTGTTTTTGATGCAGCTTCCTTTACGAGCTGGACACCCATATTTTCAAATGGATCTTCCAATTCAATCTCTTTAGCAACGGTTACTCCATCGTGGATAACCATTGGAGCTCCCCATTTTTTATCGATCGCAACATTTCGGCCTTTTGGTCCGAGCGTTGTAACGACTGCCTTTGCAAGCACGTTTACCCCGCGAATCAGGGATTGTCGTGCGTCTTCAGAAAATTTTAATTGTTTTGCCATACGCTTTTTTCCTTTCCTTGCCCCGCGTAGTCCCGCTTAGCGGGACGTAGTGGGGTTAATGTTTTTATTCTACGATTGCCAAAATATCTTTTTGTTCGACAAGCATCCATTCCTTGCCATCAACTTTTACTTCATTTCCACCCCATTTTTTATACATGACTTTCATTCCGACAGTCACGATCATCTTTATCTGGTTTCCCTTCTCATCAATTCCACCAGGACCAACGGCCATAACTTCGCCCATTTGGGGTTTTTCTTTGGCACTATCTGGGAGTATGATTCCTGAAGGTAGTTTTTCTTCCGCAGCCAGCGGTTTAACGAGAACATTATCAAATAACGGCTTTATGTTTAGTTTTACCATAAAGACCTCCTTATATCTAAATTCGAAATGCGAATAATCAAATCCAAGCGCTACAGCGCGCCATCTCCCTTTGGGTTTTTCTCATTCACATTCCGATGTTATTACATTATCACTCAACCGAAGTGACTGCTATTTTATCTACAGTAAAATACATTGTCAAGGGGTATATTCCTTTTTTTTAATCGTTTTTCAAGTGCCTTTCGCACCCAAATCCGAGCATCTTTTGGGTGAAATCTCAATATGCTATCAGTCACAATTTCATTTGTCCGTCGAGGTGACATATACCATAATTGAAGATACTTTGCAGGCTGTTCAAAGACTTTCAACACCACCCTAGCAGCTCTCGTCCACCAATATGAATTTTTTGGATGTTGGTTTCTTCCGATTTGTTTAATTCCCCATGCCACAGGCAGATACCATTTGGCCCAATCATTTGCCTGAAGAAATCGTTTGTACGTGTCTCTCCTGGACCATAAAGGCTCCATCTGAAGCACCTCGTGAGCGGTAAACAAATCCTGCTCATTTTTTGGTATTTCCAACCCATCATCTGCTACGAACATATTGAGGCAAATTTTATTCGATACATATTTCATACCTGGGGTTCTCCTGTGTGAAAAAATTGTGACAAATATTGTCACCAACAACCTTGTAATCCATACAGATTTTTTAGCAGTAATAAAAAATAAATCTATATCATCTGAAGTCGACGCGTTATTTACTGCCACACCACCGGTTACCCCGACCAGAAAAATCGTTGGGATAATTTGAAGTTTATTAGCTATACGGCGAGCTATATTCCATTTTATCTTGGAACTATTTTTTCGCACAAGATATGATTTCACGATAGATTCTCTACCTTTTAAAAAGCGTAAATAATTTATCTTCTTCACTCCTGGAATTATTTTATGGCGGATATTTTTCCCAGGAATATATTTGATACTACGGAAATAGATGTCATCGTCCGTTAACGGATAATCAAAAATATCCGCGTAACACACCGTTGCATAAAGAAAGTCAGACTGAGATAAACGCATAACTATGGCGAAGCCTTGGGGACAGTTCCTGTAGATAATCCAAAGTTTCCTAGCACTTGAGCAAACCCACTGGCTACAGTCTCCAAGGCGGTAGCAGGAGCAGATCCTTGTGTCATACTATTTACTGCATCTTCTAAATATTTAATTAAATTTGTATTCATACCATTATCAAATGTCCTTGAAGCGAGCGGAAATGATTTTGCTGTACTTGCTTGTTTTACGTAAGCCCCTGCATACGGATCATTACTTATGAGCGTCGCCATATCCACTCGCGCATACGGCTCTCCAAAGATTCTTGTTTTAGATGCCTCTGTGTACATCTTAATCGTTGTTTCTTTGCTCGTCATGTATTTCACAAGTTCCCACGCTGCTGCAGAATTTTTACTCTTTATAGACACACCCTCAACCCAATATGAGGCCCAAGTGACGGTGTTTCCGGGTAATTGTGGAACGGGCACAATCTTAAATCGAAGAAGTGGACTTGTTTGCTTTATATCAAATGCTCTCCATGAAGGAGCGATAATCATCGCCACTTTCCCTGAGGAAAAAGCATAAATTGAATTATCCATAGAATCATTCCAAGTATAAATCGGATCAGAGGGTGTCGAAAATTTCTTATAAAAAGTTAATGCTTCCTCTGCTTGTTGCCCTGTTGGAACAGATAATTTTGCTCCGTTTTGAAGCATCATAGTTGCGAGAATATCACTAAAGTGCTCGACATTTCCAGCAGTTCCAAGAGCTATTGCAGAAGTAATTATGGTAGATTCGTTCCTTACGGTTAATTTTGGAACAATATTTAATACATCCTCCCATGTAGTAGGAGGGATCACTCCAGCAGCTGCGAATAGATCTTCATTATAATAGAGTCCTAAACCATCAATTTCCATTGGAATACCATAGACATATTGCCCGCCAACCAAATCAGCATTTGCTACAGGATAGAATGCAGAGGCAAATTCAGATGCGCTCATTACAGTGGATGGCGCTGGTGATAATTCATTGCGAAGCATCGGAACCCAGGTATTATGAAACCGAAAAACATCCGGGCCTTCTCCTTTTGCAATAAATGCCTGTAGTCGCTCTCTATACTGTTTTGGGTTTTGTTTTTGATATTGCACCTTAATATTAGGATGTGCTAACTCAAAACCTGAAAGCACAGATCGAACTAACGCGTCATTTTCCCAAAGCCCCCAATAGGTGAGTGTTATCGGTTTTGTTGATGTTCCGATACCACCTACTCCACCACCACCACTGACTAAACTAAGCACGAATTTGATTCCAAAAATTCCAGCTATTATGACTAGTGCTATGACGAAAATTATCAGTATTCGTCTTGGTAACGACGAGCCACTTGGCGCAGCGCCTACAGATCCCTGATATTGTGAAGAAGGATCCGGCGTAACCTGTGGGATAAAAGGATTCACATTGGACGATTCAGCAGGAGCTACCACGAAAGGAGCTTCAGGATTAACATGTGTCGCAGGATCGACAGCATACACTTGTTCAGACGGAGGATTTACTGGAGGAGGGGCAAAAGGCACCTGTTCATTCATATTTGAATCGATTTGCTTTGGGTCATCCATACTAATCACAAAAGACTCGCATTTACTATAGTGTATCGAGTACAATTATCATATCATGCACGAAGAAAAGAACAAGGATAACATTCAAAAAAAGCATAATCTACTAAAGCGCACCCGAGTAGTCAGAGCGATTTTAGCTACAGTACTAACATGCATTGGACTTCTCTCCTTTGCGATATTCTTTTTTGAACAGTCATATGAAGGGAGAATTTATCCCAATATCACCATAAACGGAATTCCTTTTGGAGGAAAAACAAAGCAAGAAGTCGCTGCCTATTGGCGTGAACGAAATTCACCTTTCCCCGACGCTCAATTCGAGCTGTCGTTCAATGAAACTATCGCGACCATATCGGGAAATGATATTGACCTTGGATACGATGCGGACCTATCCGCAACTCAAGCATATTTAGTAGGAAGATCCAATGGATTTATTACAAATATTTATCAGAAATTTTTTATGAAAAATATAAATCTTTCTCCATATTTCAGATGGAAAGATGACGTCATAACGACACTACTACAGAACTTATCGGACCAAATTAATATTTTATCGGAAGATTCTCTATTTCAGTTCGAAAACGACAAGGTTACCCAATTTCGACCATCCAAAGAAGGCGTTGAATTAAATAAGCGGAAAACAAAATCGTTACTTCAAAATGCATTTTCTGAAGTAGCATCCACAAGCAGACAACGAGTACTAATATCTCTCCCTGTTGAAGTTACAAAACCCTCAATCACAACGGATACAGCCAATACGTTTGGAATCAAAGAGTTAATTGGAAGAGGATACTCTGAATACCAAGGATCAATCCCAGGAAGAATCCACAACGTCGCACTTGCATCATCCAGACTTAATGGGCTTCTCATAAAACCTGGGGAAACATTCTCTTTTGTTACCGCGGTTGGAGACATATCAGCGGCAACGGGATATCAATCCGCGTACATCATCAAAGACGGGAAAACTGTTCTAGGAGACGGCGGTGGGGTTTGTCAGGTGTCAAGCACACTATTTCGCGCCGCAATGGATGCAGGACTTCCAATAATCGAACGTCACGCTCATGCGTACCGCGTTCACTATTATGAAGAGGGTGGGTTTAAGCCAGGAATTGACGCAACCGTGTTTAGTCCTTCTGTTGATTTGAAAATTCAAAACGATACTGCTTCATATATTCTCATACAGACAAAACCTGATTCGAAAAACCTTACATTGATATTTGAGTTATACGGCACCAAAGATGGGAGAAAATCTGAAACTTTCGATCATAAAGTCTGGGGAGAATCACCTCCCCCACCACCAAGTTACCAAGAAGACCCGACACTTCCAAAGGGTGTCGTTCGTCAGGTCGATTGGGCTGCATGGGGAGCAAAAGCCTCATTTCAGTACAAAGTCACTCGTGGAGAAGAAATTCTCCAAGACACAACATTCTATTCAACGTTTCGACCCTGGCAGGCAGTATTTTTGACTGGAACAATGTAGCTTAAATATGAATGATACAATACACGATTCAGAGACTATGAATAAATCAAAGGTTCTCGTTGGAGGATGTTTTGATCTCATGCATTTTGGACATATTATGTTTCTGCAGAGCGCAAAAAAACTAGGAAATTTCCTTGTTGTTGCCCTTGAATCGGATGAAAACGTAGCGCGCTCCAAAGGACCAAATAGACCGATTCATTCCCAAAGACAAAGGAGACTCATGTTAGAAGCCCTTTCTTGTGTTGATGAAGTTATTGAGCTGTCTCCCATGGACACTGATGAACAATATTATACACTGACCAAACAGGTTCATCCTGATATCATCGCAGTTACCCAAGGTGATCCAAAATTCTCAAAAAAAGAGCTTCAGGCAACATCTATTGGAGCAAAAATTATCGAAATTCCCAAAATCATTACCCCTTCAACATCACAACTCGCAAGACTGCTAGAGCTCGAATAACCTATTTATATGTCTCACTACAAAACAATTTTAGCTATAGAGTCCAGTTGCGATGAGACGGCTGTAGCTATCGTTGAAAATGGCACAAAGATAATTAGCTCAACAGTTGCCTCTTCAACAAGTTTACATGCAAAATATGGCGGTATTGTTCCTGAAGTAGCAGCCAGAGAACAACTAGATTATATAATCCCAACACTACGAGAAGCACTCGCTCCACTTTCGACAGACAAATCAGATGTTCTATCGACTATACAAAATCATATAGATGCTATAGCTATTGCCAATGGACCAGGACTTATCGGCTCTCTGCTCGTTGGAGTAGAAACCGCAAAAACCATCGCCTTTATCACAAAAATACCGATTATCCCCGTGAATCATGTTCTGGCGCATATGTATGCAAATTTTATTGACACCTCTTATGTCATTGCGAGGAGCGAAGCGACGAAGCAATCTATAAAATCGACAGAGAGATTGCCACGCCCTAGAGACAGGGCTCGCAATGACATTCAATTTCCAGCCATATCACTCGTTGTTTCTGGTGGTCATACAGAGCTCTATCTTATGACCTCAGAGTCCGATATCAAGTGGCTCGGAGGAACGCTTGATGATGCTGCAGGTGAGGCATTTGATAAAACAGCGAGATTGCTCGGATTTGAAAACAGAGGTGGCGTTGCCATTCAGGAATCTGCTTCAAAATCGTCAGCACAACAGATAGGCAAAATCGCAAAATTACCACGTCCGATGCTGGATAAACAGAATATGTTTAACTTTTCCTTTAGCGGGCTAAAAACTGCGATTTCCAGAGAAGTAACAAAACTAAAAGAGACAAATAATTTCACAGATATATCGATTCAGGCATTGGCCTATGAGGTCCAGGAATCTATCACGGATGTCTTGGTGAAAAAAACACTTAAAGCAGCTGAAGCATACAACGCTACATCTATTTTAGTTTCAGGCGGAGTATCGGCCAATCTTCGTCTTCGAGAAAAATTTTCCACTAAGATCAACGATCTAAAATCCATAATCCTTTTTCACGCACCCCCTATTTCACTTTGCACAGACAACGCTGTTTATATTGGAAGCTATGCATATTTTCGTGGAAAACCTGTGGACTGGCACGAAATAATTGCAATTCCAGACTTAACTGTTGAAGTGGGATTAGATTTACTTCTCTCTGATAAGAGAATCTAGAGAATTAATAATACGTGCTTCTTCTTTGCACCATGGTGAGTAGATACTAGGATTTGTATCAATATCTTCAAGAAAACTCTGCCAACTAACCCATTTCCATTCATCTACTTCGCGAGGATCAGTCGTTGGCTGATCATCAGAAAATCCGACGAATATTGGGCAAATTTCGTTTTCTACGATTCCACTGGAATCTGCAAATCGATAGCTATAGGGAGCCACTTCGCGAGCGACGCACTCCATTATCCCTATTTCAGCTTTAAGTCGTCTACTTACAGCATCAGAAGTTGATTCATTCGGCATAGGATGTCCACATACAGAATTTGTCCAAAGTCCTGGGAACGCTTTTTTGAAAGTTGAACGCTTTGTAAGAAGCAGTTCGTTCTGAGCATTAAATAAAAAGAGAGAGAACGCTCTATGAAGTGGGGTATCATGCGTATGCACCGTCGCTTTGGGTGCAGTACCTAGCACATTATTTTGTTCATCTACAAGTATGACTTCTTCCTGCATTGCTTATTGTTTATTGCTTATTGTTTATTGCTTATTGTTTATTGCTTATTGTTTATTGCTTATTGTT
>CAYHHA010000002.1:0-81860 GCA_964356315.1 uncultured Gammaproteobacteria bacterium | reverse complement strand
ATTGCTTATTGTTTATTGCTTATTGTTTATTGCTTATTGTTTATTGCTTATTGTTTATTGCTAGGTGGGCGAGGATGGGATCGGACCATCGACATCTACTTTATAAGAGTAGCGCTCTACCACTGAGCTACTCGCCCTTTACTCTATTGACTAAATATCTCCTACCGTACCCTGTTTTAAAATATTTCTCTCGTTTTATAGCGTTTTTCTCGCTTATACAAGCTTCGTAATATATTAGGGTCAAAGGACGTCTTAATTTAGTCGCATCAACTAACCCGTTTATATGTTCTTCAAATCGCTTCCTAAGATCTGCACTATACCCTACATATAATTTTTTATCCAGATTGCTTCTTAGAACGTATGTATAAAACATAAGCGCTCCCCGCCCGCAACGCCTTTTGCAAGCCAAAGGCTTGTGTGGCGGGCGGGAACCACTGAACTACTCGCCCTTTTTTCGGAAACGTGATGTTATTATAACAAAAGAAGCCTTATACACGAAGAAGCTGTTCCATTTGGGTTTCTAATTCATACGCTCGCTTCTTATTTTTGCCAAAAATTATATACGCGAGCTTATGATAGGAAAGTAAATTTTCTGAAATAAGCACGATTCCCTCTCTTGACTGTTTATCGAACAAAATTGGTGATAACAAACTCAATACTTCCGAAAACGTATATTCATGATCCTGAGTAAATTCATAATTATTATTTGAAAGGATATACGTTAAGTACATAAAATCTTTCCCAAATAATTTCTCCGCGACACAATGCACATGGGTTCCCCCTGTTCGTCGTACATTTGATTCTGTTACATATAGTTGTCCATTTTTCGCTGCTACAAAATCTACATCAAAATACCCTCTATACCCATTTGCACGATACTGTTCCGCAATATAAAACCCGGTATCAACCATTCGTGCTGTTAATTGATCTGATATCAATTCATTATTTATTTCCATACCTCTAAACACGCCATCTTTTGAAACGCGCATTCCACCGCTAAATAAAAACTCAACGTGACCATTTTTTTGAATTCTATATTCAACACTCGGAGACCCACCTCCGATGGAATAATTTATAGAAATAAATGATTCGATGACGATCGGAAATAATCTCCAGTAATCATCCTTTTTTAACAGTGATAATATTTTTTTCTGACAAGCAGTATATTCAAGAGGCAATTCCCCTTCTCGTATGATTAATACCCCTGCACCAGAATGTCCTTTATTTGTTTTTATTACTACTCCATGTTCTTTTATATATTTGTTTGCAGCAATTCGAGAAGCGTCGATTATTCCACTGACTACAATTCCATCAGGCATAATAAAATCTGGTTCTGTGGCTCTACTCTGTTGAGATAATTGCCGTATTCCTGATTTACTTCCATAGAAATTTATTGTCCATGCATCTTCTTCTTCTGGCGCGTCTGGTGTAAATATGGATAGCCCTTTTGATCGCAAGAAGGTAACAAGATTCAGCAATTGCTGTGAAGTTGTATAGCTTTTAATCGTCAATCGTTTCAGACCGTTTGCAGCGGTAACCAATGCATCAATGATTGACTCATCTTTAAGAATATCATCACAAATTATTCCTGAGTGTTGAGATGGAATTAAAAAACGAAAGTTTTTTTTACCGAATAATTGGAAATAATATTCTAAAAACTGAATATCCACTGCATGAGGAAGGATAAAGATCATGTTTTCTTCATCACAAAAAGAAAATAAATCTCGATCTCCCAAGTCTGCGTTTTCTTCTATCTCTTTTCTCTGTGCTTCCTTATCTGAAAATGCAGCAATAAACGACCAAACATCTTCTGACATGTTAAATATGTAGACGGTATTATTAGAAATTTTTAACGGCCCAACAGGGCTTGAGGATTCATCCATGAAGTTTAAATAAATTGATCACATAAAAAGAATACAGTATTTGCAAGTTATGTAAAGAGGGGTAAATATTACAATCTTGCTCTGTGGACAATTTCAGCTTCAACAAGCTCTCTCGATCTGCCGTATTTAAGTCGTGATAATTGTATGATTGCTTCTGCAACTTTTTTATTTTTTTGCGCATTAACTGTCGTCATGTCTTTTGTCAGATCAATACTGAATGGCTTCACTGGTTCATTTTTTACACTTGTTTTTACATATGCGTTAAATTTATCGATATTGATAAGATCAGCTTCGTTAAATGTTGGTTGAAATTCATGTTGTAGATAATTTGCATCTGTCACACCTACTCGAAACGACGCAACGGTTCCAACGTTGCCAAAAACTGCATTTTTCACTTCTTCTTCCATTTGACCGATAAATTGATTTGCGACAATAAGGTTCAGTCGATATTTTCGCGCTTCAGAGAGAATCTGTGCAAAATCTGGGGTAGCAAAGTTTTGAAATTCATCTACGTAGAGAAAAAAGTCTCTTCTCTGATCCTCTGGTATCTCCTGTCTACTCATGGCAGAAATCAAAATTCTCGGAACCAAAATTAATCCTAAGAAATTACTGTTCTCTTCCCCAATTTTTCCCTTCGCCAAATTGATCAGTAATATTTTCCCTTCATCCATGACGTTTCGGAAATTATAACTTGACTCCGATTGTCCGATGATGTTGCGCATCATTTTGTTTGTGACAAAGCGTCCGAACTTGGAAACGATATAATCAAGCACTTCTGATTTATGGAAATCTGCCGTTTGAGCTATTTGATCTGTCCAATACCGCTTGATAATCGGATCCGTTAATTTCGGTAATAACTCTTGAACGAATGCCGCATCGGTAAGTACGCGGACTACTTCAATAAATGTATTCCCTGGTTCAACCATAACCGTAAGCATGGCATTTCGAACCGCATGCTCAAATCGAGGTCCGATGATACCTGTCTTCTGAGGATCGTATAATTTATACATGAGGCCTACTATAGAAGTGACAACGAAATGTTTTTGTTCTTCTGTCGCCGCTTCTAGCATATTTAATCCCATCGGACGCTCCAAATCAGAGGGATCAAAATAAATCACATCCTCTGCTCTCTCAGGTGGGATTCGACTAAGCACTCCTTCAACCAAATCACCATGAGGATCTACGACGGCTACACCCTTTCCATCACGAATATCTTGAATGATCATCTCCTCTAGTAGTTGAGATTTTCCTGTTCCTGTTTTTCCAATCACATACATATGTCGCCTTCGATCATCATCACCTACATAGATAGGACGCTCAATACCTCGATATCGGGATGTGCCCAAAAACATACCACTCATAGGTATCTGAGAAGGAGCAGGCGCACGTTTTGCATTAAGCCAAAATATATGAGCAGTTTCAATAGACTTATTCGGGAAATGAAAGATCGTTGCCAATTCTTCACTATTTAACACGCTAAATTGTCGAAATAAGGGGACATTCATTATCGGAAAATATCGATAGATAAAATCTACAATGAACAAGTGTTTAAATGGCATTTTCACTTTAGTAAAGTGATTATAGTCTGATGAAAATTGACTAAAACTCGTCAATAAATTATCCAAATGCATTTGCGATTCTTCTTTTGTTGTAGCAGAAACCACACATCGAATCACAACGTTAAATCCGGGCTTACTGGTTTTTTGTTCAATTGCCTCGAGAGATTTAGGATCAATCTTAAAGCTCGCTTTTTCCGGATTCGATTCATCTTTTTTTACATGAGAGATATAACTTCTCCCCTGATCACGCCACTTACTTTTTGCTGGCTGAACGAGGATCTGTACAGCTGCCCCTTCTCCAGGCCTCATTTTTGCCAGTACTGAAGTGATAGATGACAACGGATCTGTAGGTAAATCCCGATAAATGCGTAGAGGATTATAGTCGATCGAACTCAGACATAGGGCGGCAAATGACACTTTTCCTTTTTCACTAAATATAGAATATTCCTCTACCAATTTTATATCTGCACCTGGATAAGCTCCGTGAATTTGCTTTTCGACCAAGTCCATCAGTTTTTTGGGAACTGCTACATAAAACCTGATATCTTCAGCTTTAGCAACAATTTCAAAAGATAAATGTTCATCAGGTTTCAAAAATGACCACATATCTCCGTGAGCAATACTGTGCAAACTTGCGAAAAGTTGTTCTGCCACGTCTATTTTTACTTCATTATCTCTCGGAACAGCTACTTGAAGAAGCACGGTATCCAGAGAATGTTCTTCGCGGTTGCGATATTTCCAAAGCAAAAAAAGGATGTAGCCGATAAGAGCGAGTATTCCAGTAAAAAACAATAACAGACCTAGGCTAATTCCAAGCATTTGCAATCGATATCCGAGGTCAGATAGTTTTTCCGTCATTTGTGTATCCATATTATTCGGAAACCCGAGTGAATGATCCGTGCACATTTTTTATCGTGAGATGTACATGCTTTAGTCTTCGTACACACCATTCCGCCAGCCACCGTACAGAATTTGTTATACCCTCTTTTAAGCCAATCGCAATCTGTTCATCAGAAAGAGGCAATACGACAGAAGAAACGGTCTGTGCTGGTATATTTGCACCTGCCGGCTGAACCCCGAGTTTTGTGACGTGAGCAGGAATCGAAACGACAGTCGGCTGCATCCTGACGCCAGCGTTATGCACTTCTTTGGGCAATTCCATTTCCTGGCCGGTCACATCGATAAGTCCTTCGTGATGATCAGCTATCCCGCCAATTGGAGCCATTTCTTTGTTCCCAGAAAAATTTCCTCCTGTTTGAATAGGCTGATTAGCTATCGTTGTCGGTGTTACAGAAGCTCCAGATGTTACAGGTGTAGACTGATCATTCATAGTTCTATCATAACATGACTAAACGCATAAATAACACCAGTAGGGATCTCAAAAAAACTAGGAATCCGTACTGACCCACTTTGTGGTTTTGTTTTTTTCTTTGCGGATGATTGTTTATTAGATTTTTGTTTTGTACTTCCGGCTGATTGTGCCATTCCCTGCTCCCGAATCATCGCCATTTGCCAAATAATAGCAAATAGCAACCAAGAAGAGGGGTCCTTTTGAATTATCTTTTCTGCCGAGTTCTCATTTTTAAATTCATCAGTCATGGATTGTTGATTGTTCAAGTTGGGGCGTAAGTCTTCTTTCTTTGTAACAAACGCATGAATAAATTCTAAATTTGAATAATACGCTCCGACTTTCATAAGCATCCAGATCATCATTGCAGTTGAAAACGAATGAACATATTCTGAATCTTCGTTACCCGCATGTATCTCAGATTGTTTCTGTTTCATCACTTCGCTCAACTTGGTCATGAGAGTAGAAATAATCACCAGTGTCTTTTCTTTTTCTTGGAAAATATGCCCAATTCGATCAGATGAGGGCAATGCATCAAGAGTATGGATAAAATCGACGATTCTTATGAGACTATCTGTATCCACCCCCTCCGGTATCATCATTTGGGAATCTTGTATGATTGTTCCATCTAGCATTTGTTGAATAAACAAAATCACTTCATCCTTTTTCTCTTGAGATAAGAGTGTTACATATTCTATAGAACTATGCTCCAAGAAAGGCTCAGGTAATTTCACAAAATCTGAAATTTCTACTGCTTCAGTTTCTCCCTCCGGCGATAACGTCAACAACCGCACGGCCTCGATACCTGCGCCTATTGAAATCCCTTCGAATAATGCCAATGCTAAAACATCTATGTGTATTTTCATGGTGTCATGGGCCTTTTGCACCTCAGTCAATAGTGCTTCAGATTGTTGAGGAGAAATATGCAGCGTTTTCTCCGCTACTGCCCTCCATAAAGATGCTAACGATGACTCATCGTTAGCATCTTTTGGCGTTTCAGAAAGTAGTCGAAACGCAGGGCTACTATCGGTATCACCCAAAATATCTTTCAAATGAATTTCATGGGTAGAAACTTCGACCTTCGGTTCGAAGCCCGCTTCGGGAATCCCGAATAATCGTTTCATGTACGGAGGTATTATACGGTCTTGAATGTGGGCGTCCTCTATTCTCTTGAGCCACTCATCGATTTTTGCGGAAACACCATTTTCAATAAATTCTGCGATTTGCGTCATGCGTTCAGAAGCTGGATCAACACTATCGCTCGATTGTTTCGCTCTATCCAATATAGAATGAACTATTTCAGGATCTATAGGTGCATCGGTAAAAATAAATATACCTTCTTGAGGATGTCCCTCTATAAACAAATCTCCATTTGATCGCATAACATCATATGATTCTTTAAGAGTTAAGCCTCTTCCTTTTTTTAAAGATATGTTCTGAATCTCCATGGTTCCTATGCCATCTTTAAGCTCCATTTTAATTCCATCTCGTATTTCGTATTCAAAATTTTCGTTCCTGTGATACCCTGGATGTCGTACATACGTCGCTCCATTAACGAGCGCTTGTTCCATCAAGGTCATGGCTGCATGCTCAATAGGATCATATTGCTTCGGTCGCAACAACTTTTGATTTTGATATAGCTGCTGCATAGTTACATCGGAATCCGGAAAGTAAATGCCTCCATCTCTAATAATAAACCCGGGCCCTTTACTCTCTGGAGGACCTTCTTTATCTTGTAGATAGTATTTATTATTTTCTTGTACGCGTTTTTTAAAACTTGGGAGGATAAGCATATGGGCTTCTTTTCGTTGCCTGGGATCTGTTAAATCCAAGTTATTTTTTTTAGCAGCCTGCGATATTTCATGTTCATAAATATCTTTGTTTAATTTTGTATCAGGAGGACAACCACCAGTGGGACATGCTTTTTTTTCTTTTTCTTCTCGCTCATCTTTATCAAGAAGAAAATCTGATCGATCATGATTTGCGATCCTCAACACCCGCTGTGCAGTCATATCCGCCAAAACAGGCACAACTCTCTGCGAGATATATTCCGCGACCACTAGGTCTGATTGCTGAGTTTGATTTTTTGGTAATTCAATTTTTGGCATAAAAAAACTTCTCGAATACTGAGAAGTTATAAAATAACGTCTCCTTTTACTCGAAGGATTGTATAGTTTCATCAATAGTCTGAGATCGGACTTCCTTTCCTTCGCGTGGGGCGAAGTCGGGTTACCGTTGCGGTACAGTTCCTGAATTACACAGGATTCGGACCTATAGATGTATTAAATTTTAAGTTTTTGTTTTCCTGATACTCCTGACCAGACCAATTCCGGTACAGAAGCGTCCTTATTTATAAAGCGTGCGAGCACAAAAAGCAAGTCGCTCAACCGGTTTACGTATTGGATGATACTACTCCATTCCAGAGCGGAAAGATGTTCCCATGGCTCATCCCTCTTGCTATGTGTTTCTCGAAGACTCACGATCTGACGCTCTACTCGTCTGGCAATTGAGCGCGCTAAATGTACATAGGATGCAGGTTCAGTTCCTCCAGGGAGAATAAAATTTTTCAACTTTGGCAATGCTTCTTCCATCGCATCTATGCGCACTTCCATATCCTCTGCACACACTGTAAGGTTTTCAAATCCACCCTGCTTCCATCCCGCAAACATACTTCCGACTACAAAAAGATCAGATTGAATATCTTGGAGGAAATTTTTTGTATCGTCGTCAATGATCTGTGTCGCCACGAGGCCTAACCAACTGTTGAGCTCGTCGATAGACCCATACACATCGACAAGCTCCTCACATTTCAGAACCCGTTTTCCACCAAAGATTGCTGTCGTTCCATCATCACCAGTTCGAGTATAGATAGGCATAGTATCCTCCCTTGTCATCCCCGACTTGATCGGGGATCTTTATTGTTATCTGGATTCCCGTTTTCACGGGAATGACAACCTTTATTTAGCATTCGCTATATCCACAACTATAACATTTTTTGCACCCTTCTTCGAACACTAAACTTGCCTCTCCACACCCGGGACAAAGATCAACAGTCACCATTCGTTGTTTTTTTGGAACCTCTATTGGAATTTGCTCTTGTACGTCTGCGATAACCTGAGCATGTCCGTTTGTATAGGCAGTTTTACTATCAGCATGCACGGTGTCATCAGCTGCTACCGCATTTTCCAATCGATGTTTGGCAAAAAATCCAAAATGCCGATCGATCACTTTCGCAACAGCGTCGGGTAAACTTCTCACGCGGTTTTCACCAAAGCCCATCGACCGTGCGCCACCAATCCCCACCAATTCAGCCGCGACTTTTCGCGCGCGCTCAAGAGACGAGACAGGAGAAGCAAGGCGAAATATCAGAGATGTCAAACGACCCACAGCCTCTGCCATAGCCGTCACATCACTCCCTGCTTTCCCGACATTTACAAACATTTCGAGCGGTTGATTGCCACCATTGGTATTAATCGTCACATACGCCTGACCGAGTGGTGTTTCCACTTGGTAGGTAGACCCGTGCACGACCATCGGTCGAGGTTTCACCTCAGGCATTGGAGGTGGAACCACTTTCACTTCCTCTTCTTTCTTGCCCGACTCAGCTTTAGCGGCGTCAGGTCTGGTTAACACGCCCGCTCTACTACCTTCTCTCATGTATGCGATGCCTTTGCACCCCTGTTCATACGCAAGTGTATAGAGACGTTTCACATCTTCAACAGTATGTGTACCAGGAGCATTTACCGTTTTACTGATAGATGCATCGACGTATTTCTGAATTGTCGCCTGAACATAGACGTGACCTTCTGGTGTTAAATCATTTGCTGAAACAAAATACTCTGGTCGTTCTTCTTTTGTCGGCTCTCGACCATTTGTTATTTTAAATTCATCAAACCACGCATCATAGAGTGGATGACGAAGGGTATGTTCGCCGAGTCGATCACGGCGTATGAATTCAAATTCATAAACCGGTTCAATACCGCTAGATACTCCTGACAACAAAGATGTTGATCCAGTCGGAGCCTGCTGTAAGAGCATGCTATTTCGTATGCCATGCTTCTTTAATTTATTTTTTACAGAATCCGGAAGTTGACTGACGAAATATCCTTCCAAATGCTTTTTTATATCTATCTTCGGAAACGCTCCTTTTTCCTCTGCAATATCCACAGAAGAATCATATGCCGCATCGCGTATCGTTTTATAAATTTTATCGATAACAGGAAGACTCTCTGGAGAACCGTATCGAATCTTCATTTTTATCAGTGCATCCCCAAGACCCATGGTTCCGAGTCCAATACGTCTCTCTCCTTGTTGTTGCACTTTGCGTATTTCCTCAAAAACATAAAAGTCAGCATCGATGACATCATCCTGAAACCTGACGCCAATTCGTGCGACTTCAGCAAGTCTTTCAAAATCCATCTCACCTTTTTCGTTTACCAGCGCCGCAAGATTTATAGAACAAAGATTGCACACTCCCCAACTCGGCAATCCTTCTTCTCCACAGGGGTTTACGCAGTTTACGTATTCATAATAGTAGTTATTAAACCACTTATTATATCGTTCCATGAACACAACCCCTGGCTCTGCACTTCTCCACGCCGCTGTTGCAACTAAATCCCAAAGAGCTCGAGCTTTGATCGTCTTATAGACAATTGGTTTTTTACCTAGCGCTAACCAGTTTGGCATATAGCCGTCCCATTTTTTGTCATAGTCTGGATCATCTTTATCTGGGAATACCAAATCCCAATCAGCGTCGTTTTTCACCGCTTCCATAAAGACATCAGAGACACAAACAGACAGATTTGCTCCGTTTATGCGATTCAAATCCTGCTTCACCGTTATAAACTCTTCGATATCTGGGTGCCAATCCCAAAGCATAAGCATGAGCGCTCCCCGGCGACTCCCGCCTTGTTGGATAATGTCTTTTGTCGCTACACTAAATAATTCTGCCCAATTACATGGACCAGAAGAAAACCCGTTCACTTTTGTGACACGCGCGCCTCTTGGTCTGAGACTCGAAAGATTTATTCCGACACCACCACCCCTAGACATAATCTCTATCATCTGTGTCAGGGTTTTTAATATTCCTTGTCTGGAATCATGAGGACTTGGAAGGACAAAACAGTTATAGAACGTTACTTTATACCCAGTTCCAGCGCCAGATAATATACGTCCACCTGGCACTAATACAAAGTCCTGCATAGCGCCGTAAAATTTATCTTCCCAATATGCTCGTTTATTTTTTGGTTCTATCTTAGCTATCGCATGAGATACGCGTCGCCACATTTCTTCTGGGGTTTTTTCGATAGCTGTTCCCGCTTCATTTTTTAATGCGTAGCGATCTAAAAAAACGGTATTTCGTATTCCTGTTAATTCCATATGATCCTTTACTTAAATTGTTTTTATACGTTATAGCAGCTTTTTCACTTCTCTCTCAAAATCTTCTATGTCTACAAATTGTCTAAACACGCTTGCAAATCGAATATAGGCAATCTTGTCCAATTTCTTGAGTCGCTTTCCCACAAGTTCACCAATTTTTTTACTTGTAACTTCTGTACTTTCCCCGCCTATTAGCTCTCTTTCAACCTCATCAACTATCCTATCTATATCTTTTGCTGTTACCGTTGTTTTTCCGCTTGCCCTCCATATCCCTCTTCTTAGTTTTTCGCGATCAAATGTTTCTCTTCTGTCGTCTTTTTTTACCACTGTTATTGGAACACTCTCCACCCTCTCATACGTCGTGAATCTTTTCTCGCATTTCGAACAATTACGTCTCCGCCGTGTTACTGTTAGGTCTTCGTTATCCCGAGTTTCCAGTACGTCTGTGTTTTCAAAATTGCAATAAGGACATTTCATCTGTGAAATAATAAACGCTACCTATGGTGGTAAATCAAATACTAAGACACTAAATAGATAGCGTCAACTGGAAACATCTATATCAAATTAGGACAAGAAGCAATAATAGCCTCAAGCACATATTGCCTGAGGAGAATCTACGGTAATATAGTAATTTTTATACCTCTGATACTAGAAATGGATACGTAATGTATTCTACTTAAGCGTATCTATGTCTATGAGTATCGAGGAAATCTTTTTTAGACCATCTGAAATACTGGATACATCCGAAGATTCCACGGCTGACTGCAAAGAGATCATCATATCTTGCTGTTTGGTAGTAGAGTTCACCAATCGCTCCACAAGATACCCAGGAACTTGCTTCCCTTGGGATTTTATATCTTTTGCTCGTTGAATAGCTTTTTCTTTAAATTCTATCGCTCGGGACACCGCGCCTGGAATATGTGATTTTTTCCCTTTCGTGGATAAAAAATCAGTGGAACTTATTTCTTTGTCACTTTGCAATATGTAGAATTCTATCTTTCTCGTAGGATCTGCGATAAGCATTTCTAATACAGAATCCCTGAATTTTTTCAAAAAATACAATGGATGGTCGGATAATATTCCTGGATACGGCAATATATACTCGGGCTTTTCAGCAACCACTACCGGTTTTTCAGCTATAATTCCCTCTTGTAGCACAATGTTTGATTCAACGACAGGATTTGCAGCAAGAGTCGTCCGGTACGCTGGACCAAAAGAAAGCAGTGCAGTTAAAACTATGGCGAGAGAAAGAATTTTTTTCATAGGTACCTCTTTAAACACTATCGATTGGCCTAGTATATCGCATTTGTCTTAAAGTTGCCACGTGATTATAAAAGAGAAATAGCCACTTGCTCTGGCGCCGTATGTATCCGAGAAAAAATATCTATTTCCAACTTTTTAACCAATGGATAACACTCATCTAATTTTTTCATCTCACTATCTGGCAAATCTTCTTTTCTCCAAAGATCGAACCGTTTATCAACGGTAATAATGCTGTATTTAACCATCTTATCTGCCAAATAGAGTACTTTTTCTTCCCATGTTGTTGGCATAATTCCCGCATCAAGAATCGCATAGAGCGAATGAGTTTTTACGATCCTGGCTATAGCGGGCAACTCTTCTTCTTGCAGTATGCGAACTGCTGTATCTGGATGGATTTCTCCGGGGAGTCGTACTACATTCTTGTCTATGTCATGAAGTAGAGATGCATAGCGAAGCGTAGAGCTATCTATTTGGATATCACGTGAGAATTCTTCAAGTTTTTTCCCCAGAAACCCAGAAACCTGCGCAACCAACGTGACATGAATGCGCTTATTTTCCGGGAGTGAATACTTCTCCCAAATATCCATAACAAGCTTGTCGGAACAGTTCATAGACTATTGATATGTAATATATAGTACACTACTATACAGACATGATACCTACTCTTCTTATCACATTTCGAGAAGTTCTGGAAGCATCGCTTATCGTTGCAACCATTTTGGGTATTCTTACAAAAATCGATCAGAAAGCCGAAATTAAAACCGTATGGATGGCAGCGGTGATGGCCGGAATCGCAAGCCTCGGCATACTTATGTGCTCAAGTCTTATCGGGTTCAATATTGCGCATATCTATACCGGCCAAATAGAAGCTTCAATAGAAGGGGCGCTTCTTATCTGCTCGGCAGTATTTATTACCTGGGCGGTGTTTTTTTTGCATTCTCATTTCGGCAAACAGAAAACAAACTATCTCTCATCACTCAAACAAACCATTGAGAATCAGGAAAAAAAAGGATTGTTTCTACTGGTATTTACCGCAGTATTTCGAGAAGGGTTTGAAATCATCTTATTTTTATCTACCATATATTTTTCTTCTTCCCCTATTCAAATTTTCAGCGGTTTTGCCACAGGCAGCATTTTGGCAATACTGCTTTCGGTCGGATTATTTACAACCACTATTCGACTTCCCGTATTTTATACATTTCGTGTCACAAGTGCGCTTCTTATACTCTTCGGCGCAGGGATGCTAACTCGGGGAATTCATGAATTTTCGGAAATTGGACTTTTGCCAGCATTCTCTACCATCACGCTCAGGGTCATTCCCCAAAACTCGACAGTACTAGCTGATATTGTAAAGGGAATATTTGGCCTTACCAGACACATGGACCTACTTCAGATTACCAGCTATATCGCATATATCGCCATTATGAGTTGGTGGGCATTTTTCAGAAAATCACCCCACTCGTAATTTTTGAGAATCTTCTCAGAGAAATTATTTCCCACAGAGCGTACCCACGACCAAATCACACGTTTCTTTTGGCCCTGTGGAGTAGGTGTTTATCACAAGATCATAATATTTCGGATCCCAAAAATCCGTCACCCCATACATACGTTGCCATTTTGTGAAGTTTGCTTCCTGCCTGGCATGGATATGTGCCTTTGCCTCATCCACAGAGAGATTGTCGCGATTCACAAGTCTATCTATGCGCAGAGAATCATCACACTGGAGAAGTACTTTTAACACATGAGAAAGTCCTCTCATATTCCAGCCAGCTATCCATGACTCAATGGCAAAATGCGCTTCTGGATTCGATAATTTTTCTCGCATGGCAGCATCTATCTGATGATCGATATCATCTCCGTAATCTGTAGCTTTATGATGCGTCTTATCTTTCTCGTCATGCGTACCATTCATGATTGCATACGTCCTTGCCCATTCCCCGCCAGAAAATGTTTGCCAACCCCACGACGTTACGATAGGATGCAAATTTCGAAGGAGGGTAGATCGACCAGCCCCAGGAGGACCAGAAATTGCGACACTGCTATACTTGGTTGATTGAACAATTGGGGTATCCATGTTCCTATTATATGGATGAACTATCTATTTCACAAGCAAAGCATTCGTTGACAGGGAAACAAAAGGATAGTAATAATACAGTATGGCAATTGACTACCTATTACCAACGTGGAACGAATACCACTCTCTCACTCGTACTCTTGCTGCGAAAATACTTTCAGAAAACCTACACATAGATGAAATCGTTGCAATATCTCGAGGAGGTCTTACACTGGGACACCTGTTGACGGATCTTCTTCGGGTTCCAATATCTACATTTACCATTCAAAGCTACACGGACATTCAAAAATCAGGTGAGGTAAAAATTACGAAACCGCTTACCATTCCACTTGATGGAAAAATAGTATTGCTTGTTGATGATGTAGCCGATCGTGGGACGACGATGGTACGGGCTATTGAGTATCTCAAAATGTTTACACCAAAAAAAGTGCACACGCTGACACTCTATTACAAACCACACTCTGTGTATAAACCCGATTATTTCGCACAAACAACATCTGCATGGATTTGTTTCCCTTACGAACCAACGGAAATGGTTATGAATATCTATGCGAGTTTGAAAAAAGAAGGAAAAACAGAAAAAGAAATTGAAGCGTTCCTTATGAATCTGCATTTTACCGAAGAGCAGATCTCCTTCGTAAAGAAATTTTACTCCAAATAATTTCCCCTTGACGCTTTGACCTCTTGCGCTGTATAAGAAAGATATTAGGGCTTACTTAGCGCCCTATTTTTTTTGGTTAAATTTATGAAACCAGTATATAAATATGAATCTCTTGGTTGCCCGGCAGCAAATGGACGAGGGCCGTGTGCAATTACCTGTGGTGGTGGATGGCCGGGGACGCTCATGTCAAATGAAGCACTTGCCTCAGCAGTCAGAGCTGGCGCTATTATAGCTGATAACCTAGGATGCGAACCAATTACACAAAGAGTCAAGAGTGCATTAGAGGAGCAAGCGTTACTATTTCAAGCAGAGCCTGTTCCAATTCAATCTGAAGCAGCTGTCTAATACAAAAATATGGCTCTCGATTAAAGAGAGCAGAAAGGAATATATGTCAGGAAGACCTGAATCCATTTTTGATAATCGATATGAATCGCGTAGCGGAGGACAAGGAGGATTTAGAGGTCCTGTACCAGACACACAAACATACACATCCCCTCATCCTTTAAGGATTATCCGAAGCGGTATTGAAGGATTGGAGATTACTGAGCAAGACCCAACAACACCTCAGAAGGTTGATGAGGATGCGCCACCAGCAGCAACGGAAGCTCCGACTACATAAACCGAATTGCTAAAACAGCTCAGTAACGCTAAAATAGACTATGGTAGCAAGCAATCTTCAAGCAGATCTCGCGTTCCTGAGAGACGAATTTTTGCGAGATGCAAAAGTTATTGATCCGGATCGCGGGTATATTTCCGTTTCTTCATTTAATCTTCGGATGAAACCACAAATTCTCAAATCTGCGGCAATAAGTATTGCAAATGAATTTAAAGACAGCGACATTGATATCGTTCATGGAATCCCTCATTCTGGTAATTACTTGGCAACAGCCATAGCACTGGAATTAGGAGGAAACACCCGTCTTCACAGTTCACGAAAAGATCAAAATATCCCTACAACCTGGAAAGATGTCTACCGCGAAGAAATCCGCTCATTCTCAACCAGCAATGATGCGATGCAGGTATTTTCTGGAATTAATTTATCCTTTGTTCAAAAAGGTGACCGAGTACTACTAATTGATGATGTATGCGCGACAGGTGAAACTGGGTATCATATCGTGAGCGGTCTTCAAAAACGCGGGGTCAACGTTGTTGGGTTTGCCGTATTATTCGATAAAGTATTTCAAGGTGGCATAGAATACATAGAATCATTAGGAGTAAAAACATTCTCCTGCGTTCGAGTTTCTGAGATTGGAGCACATGATAAAGTCGTCCTTGCAAAACAACCGGAAGTTGTATAAAACAAACATATGATTATCGTTGTTGATTTTGGCTCACAGACTGCACATCTTATCGGTAGGCGTCTCCGGCAAATTGGCGTGGAAGTTGCCTACACAAATCCGGAGGATATCATCTCAGCGATCAAAAAAAATTCTCCTAAAGGAATTGTTTTTTCCGGAGGCCCAAACGACATTAGCTATGATAACGCGACGCTCTCGGTAGATAAAAAGGTTTTTGAATTTGGCATCCCGATCCTCGGGATTTGCTACGGCTGGCAACTCATTGCGCACCTCTTAGGTGGCGAAGTGAAACATTCCAAAAAAGAATTCGGACCAGAAGACATTATTTTTGATACACAACCAGATATTTTTGCATTACCGGAAACACAATTTTCCGTCATTATGTCTCATGGAGATACCGTTACAAAACTTCCACCAGGATTCACCCTTGTTGGACACACCCATCAGGTAGAATACGCAGCAGTCATTAATACCCAAAAAAAGCTCTATGGAATTCAGTTTCATCCGGAAGCGTATCACTCTACTCACGGGATGGAACTCCTCAAAAATTTTGCTGTCATGGCATGTAAAGAATCGCTCAATCCCCTCGTGCTTGATCCGCAAAAACATATCGATGAAATAAAAGAAACGGTTGGAAACAATTCGGTGATCGGCGCTGTTTCAGGAGGCGTTGATTCCACTGTCGCAGCATTTTTGATTGGCAAAGCAATCGGCAAAAAACTCATACCGGTATATGTCGATAGTGGACTTATGAGACCAGAGACGGACACTCGTGTCAAACATATTTTTACGAAACTCATTCAGGCAAATCTCGTCATAGTCGACGCAAAAAAAAGATTTTTAGATGCGCTCTCTGGTATTACAGACCCTGAAGAAAAGCGCAAAGCTATCGGAAAACTCTACATAGATATATTTAACCAAGAGGCAAACAAACATACAGATGCCACGTTCCTTGCGCAAGGAACTATATATTCAGATGTGATCGAATCCAAAGGGAGCAAGCATGCATCAAAAATAAAATCCCATCATAATGTCGGTGGACTTCCAGCAGATATGAAATTTAAACTGCTTGAACCACTTCGCGAATTATACAAAGATGAAGTACGCGAACTTGGTAGACTTTCTGGAATTCCGGAAGACCTCGTAATGCAACAACCATTTCCTGGTCCTGGATACGCGGTCAGAATTAGAGGCGAAGTAACTGCAAAAAGACTTGAGCAGGTAAAAATTGCTGACGGGATCGTTATAGAGGAAATGAAATCTGCAAATCTATATGAAAGCGTATTCCAATGTTTTGCCGTCATGTCTGGAGCATTTTCCACCGCAGTCAAAGGAGACGGACGAGTATTTGCAGAAGTTGTAGCCATACGCGCATATGAGTCGCATGACATTATGACCAGCCGCTGGGCGAGAATTCCTTATGAAGTATTGGAGAAAATTTCATCGAGAATCGTCAACGAAGTTCCAAACGTTTCCAGAGTCGTATATGACATAACAACAAAACCCCCCGCAACCATGGAATGGGAGTAATAATGAAAGATATCTATATAACAACGGTGAATGAAACAGTTCGTTTTATTCAGAAAAAAACAAAAAACTTCTCTCCTAAAATCGCCCTCACCCTTGGCTCCGGCCTCAATAAGCTTGCAGATCTTATAAAACCTGTTGCGGTTATTCCCTATAAAGACATTCCTCACTTCCCCGTCTCCACTGTTGTTGGGCATGAGGGCACGCTGATTGCAGGATATCTTGAAGGCGTACCGATTATTGGACTGAAAGGTCGGAAACATTATTACGAAGTAGCGCATGAACCCAACGCCATGGATATCGTCACGTTTCCTGTTCAAGTCGCAGCATCTCTCGGATGCAAACTTTATATTGCCACCAATGCAGCGGGTGGGCTAAATCCTTCCTATAAAGTCGGTGACCTTATGGTGATTAAATCTCATATTGGATTATTTCAACCAAACCCGATGCTTGGAGCACACCATGATTTCGGAGGAAATGCATTTTTTCAACCGCAAAATACAGAATATTCTCCTAGGTTACGAAAAATATTCACATCAATCGATCAATCGATTCACGAAGGTGTATATGCAGGGCTTACAGGAAAGACGTATGAGACCCAAGCAGAATGCCTGATGCTTCGCGCAATGGGAGCCGATGCTGTTGGGATGTCTACTGTTCCGGAAATTATCATCGCTACAAATCGCGGGATGGATACATTCGGCGTTTCAATGATTACCAATGCCATTGCCAAAGATGGAACAAATGCAACGAATCATGAGGAAGTGACGGCAGTATTAAACAGCAAACAAACAGAAGAAAAACTTTTTTCAATTTTTAGAAATTTTTTTACAACTATTAACTCCCCAAAGTAATGAACCTCGATAAAATTATAAAACTGCTCGCTATCGCACACAAAAATGTAGATGCTTACAATCTTTCTTTGCGGGCGCAAAAATTACATTCGTTTCAGGAAGATGCATACCAATACGGAGGTGCTACTATTGAAAGCTACTATGAAACACTCACGAAAGCTCATCTAAAACCGGATCAGACATTTATCGATTTAGGATCTGGAATCGGAGAAAAAGTATTAATCACTGGATTGATGTTTCCATATTTAAAACAAGCAATCGGCGTTGAAGAATTATCAGAACTCCACATGACTGCAACAATGGCTCAAAAAATACTATCGCTGATTCCAGAAGTGATGACTGATCATATATTATTTAAGCAAAAAAATTATTTTAATGTTTCTCTGATAAGCACGGATTTTGTCTATATAAGCATCCATCCACCTACGCTAGAACAACAACTGAAAGGTGATTTACTGAAACAACTCAATACATTAAAACAGGGGTCACGCGTCTTACTAACACAGATACCAATATCATCAAATACATTTTCCTTATTATGGAAACATCCATATAAACACAAGTATGGAGTAGGCACAATGTTCTTATTTGAAAAACGCTAAAAACGTACAGAAGTTTGTTGATAGTTATGTTATCTTGTTTTAAAACACGGTAACATAAAATCCTGTTATCAAATAACGGAAGACATAGCTAAAATCACTGTGATATTCGATCAGTAATAATGAATATCGACTTCTATCGCTTCCTATTTGGATATATCAATTGAGGTCTTACAAAAAATAGAGGAAAAAAAATCTAAGAGGTATCACTAAAATTACTGAGGTTTATTTATAACAACAGGCTTCAGTCGTGACATGGCCTCGAGTGAATACCGTACGCCTTGCACGCCAATTCCTGATTGCTTCACTCCAAGGAATGGAAAATGATCTGGTCCGCGTTGTGGAGATCCATTTATTTGCACTGTTCCGACGTTCAATAATTCAGCATATTTCAAACCAGTTCCTTCATCTTTGGTAAACACACACGCTTGAAGTCCAAATCTCTGCTTGTTTACAATCTCAGCTGCCTCATTCATGTCACCAATCGTTACAAACGATATGACAGGTCCAAATACCTCTGTTGAGATAATCTTCATCGTTGGTTTCACATTAGTTAAAATAGTTGGCTCGATATACGCGTCTTTTCGATGGCCACCGGTTGCGACGGTTGCACCCTCTGCAATCGCATCGTTAATGTCTCGTTCAATAGACTCTGCATTTTTCAAGGTCACGACTGGTCCAACAAGTTTTGTAGATGCATCTCTTGGATCGCCCATGTGAACAGATTCTTTCATTTGATCTAATACTACTGGAAGCAACTGATCTAAAACACTTTGAGTTCCCATGACGTATTTAATACCTGTACATCGTTGTCCGGCGTATGCATATCCGCCTTTTATGATTTCTTTTGCCGTCAAAATCATATCTGCATCAGGAAATACAATGGTTGCATTGTTACCACCACATTCAAACAACAATGGTTTCATAGCGGCTTTGCTAGCAATTGCCATGCCTGTATCAGAATTTCCCGTAAATGCGACCATGTGCACTTTTGGATGTGCGACCACATAATCTCCGATATCACTCCCACCACCAGTTATACACGTCATTACACCCTCTGGAACACCTGCTTTTTCGAAAATTCTCACAAGGTGGAGTGCACTGATACAACCCTGCGTTGGTGGTTTCACGATAACACTATTTCCCATAAGAAGAGCTGGAGCGATCTTACTCCCTGTTAAATTCACTGGATAATTGTATGGTGCAATTGCGAGGATAACACCATGAGCCACTCGCTCTATCACAGCAATTCGTCCTTTGTCATATCCTGGGAAATTATCACTATCGAGCGTTTCTCCACGTATGGATTGCACTTCGTCAGCGAAATAATCTGTGAGCTCTGCAGTTCTTTTTATTTCACTTTTCGCTTCGCTCATCGTTTTTCCGACTTCCCGAGCGAGTAGTGCAGCTAAATAATCGAGATAATGCATGGTCCAATCTGCAGCAAGATGAACAATCTTTACTCGTTCATTCAAAGGAGTTGCTTCCCATTTCCGCTGAGCGCTGATATTTTTTTCGAGCGCAGCATCTATCTCTTCGTGAGTGACAACCTGAGTTTCTCCAACTACGGATCCATCTATCGGGGATAATACAGAAACGCGCTTTCCACTTTTACTCTCCACCCAGTCTTTTCCATCGAAATATCGATAGATTGGTGGAATACCATTATTACTTATTGGTTCAAAGAAATCGGCAGGCATAGAGTTAGTATAGAGTGACGAAATCACATTTGTAAAGCACCATTATTTCAAAGAACAATGCTTTACCATGCATACTGACCCGTTCTCCTTGCTCCCACGCTCTAATGAACGCTTCAATATATATTGAACTCCATCCTCGCAAGATTTCTGAGTATCGCCAATGATCTCACAAGCACTCCGTATATCCTCTTCAGTTAACACGTCAGACGCTCCATCTGTAGCAAGAAGCAGTACATCGCCTGCGATAAACCGCTCTGAGACTAATCTTGGTAAAATACCTGTCTTTTGATATCCAAGTGCCATGGGGATCTGCAGAGATGACTGTGATTCCGGCGATACCAACTCTTCTACAAGGCCTTCTCGTATTAAGTACACACGTCCATCTCCAACAGCACCGATCCAAAATTTATGCTTGCCGAATATTGCCATGCATAATGTTGAAGCCAATCCATCCTCAAAATCAGATTCTTTCCTTTTTTGCCATAAGGATAAATTGGTTGTGCGGAAAATTCTCTGTAATAATTTAGTTTTTTCTTCCCAGTAATACGGGCGCTGACGTACATGCTTATACGCCCATATAGCAGTTTCACACACAAACGAAGAAGCAATATCTCCATGAGGCATAACACTTACCCCATCAGCAATAGCGATACATTCGGAATTGAAAATAGTAACGCAATCTTCCTGAGGTTTACCTCCATTATGCTGGGCAAATGCAATACAATACTCTTTGGTAAAGTCAGTGGACACATTCATATCTGATACGCCGATTTGAATATGTACTACAGCGCTTGACTGAATCGCTTCTCAATCTCTTTCCAATTAACTACATTCCACCAATTCTTTATATAGTCAGCTCTCACGTTTTTATATTTCAAATAATACGCATGCTCCCATACATCTATTCCGAGTAGTGGCATTCTCCCCTCCAAAAGTGGCGAATCTTGATTTGCGGTATCTTCGATCACTAAACGACCTTTATCTACACTGAGCCATGCCCATCCACTACCAAAACGTCCCAAAGCAGCTGCAGTGAATTTCTCTTGAAATGCACTAAAACTTTCGTATGTTGCAATGATAGCTTTTTTTAATTCCCCGACAGGCTCTCCTCCTGCATTTGGCGCCATACTTTCCCAGAACATCGTATGGTTTGCGTGTCCTCCTCCGTGATTTCTCACTTTACTCCGAAGCTCCTCAGGGACCTGAAGCAAATCCGCAAGCAATTCCTCAACAGGGAGAGAAAGTAGTTCTTCCTGCCCTATCAAGGCATCATTTAAATTTTTTACATACGCAGCATGATGTTTTTCATGATGAATATGCATTGTCTGTTCATCAATAAACGGTTCAAGTGCGTTGTATGCGTATGGCAAATCAGAGACAGTAAACATATCATTCCTCCTTACAACAAATACTTACCTATATATACCATATATGAGTAATGATTCAAAACAGGAAACTGGTATAATAAAGATGTGAAAGCACATCACAGCACCCATACCGAAGAAAAAAAACAACATCACTCAAAAAAACCGATTCATCATCGGATTATTCAACACAGGTCTTTTAAATATATTTTTTTAATTATTCCTCTTTGTCTCGTTATATTTATTTACCTTCTAATATTTAAAGATCTCCCATCTCCGGCTTCTCTTGGGACATACGATATCCCCCTTGCGACAAAAATATATGATCGCAATGGGAAATTATTATACGATATATTTGCTGATCAAAATCGAACTGCTGTTTCACTTACGGAAATACCGAAATATCTCCAGCAAGCAACCATATCCATCGAGGATAAAGATTTTTACACCCATCAAGGAATAAACCCAATTGGAGGAATCTTGAGAGCCGCGACTGCGACACTCACAGGGCACAAGCTCCAAGGGGGGTCAACAATCACACAACAACTCGTCAAGTCAGCTCTCCTTACCCCGGAAAGGACCATCACCAGAAAAATCAAAGAGATCATTCTGGCAATTTGGGTTGAGGCAATATATCCGAAAAACAAGATACTAGAGCTTTACCTGAATCAAGTTCCATATGGTGGGACGGCATGGGGAGTAGAATCTGCAGCAGAGCGGTATTATGGAAAAAAAGTAAAAGATCTGTCACTTGCTGAAGCGTCGCTTCTCGCTGGTCTTCCACAGGCGCCATCACTATACTCACCATTTGGCGCACATCCTGAATATGCAAAAGAAAGGCAAAAAGACGTACTCAAACGCATGGTGACGGATAAATATATTTCACAAGATCAAGCCGACAGAGCCGCAAAAGAAGAAATTATATTCAAAAAAGATACTGGACTGAAAGCTGGTCATTTTGTTATGTATGTCAAAGATCAGCTTATCCAAAAATTCGGGGATGCGATTGTCGAACGTGGCGGACTTAAAGTGATCACGACGTTAGATCTAAGTCTTCAGGAATATGCACAGGCAACAGTTTCATCAGAAATTGAAAAAATATCATATTTACGTGTAGGAAATGGAGCCGCACTTATTACCAAGCCTGCTACCGGAGAGATTCTTGCGATGATTGGAAGCACGGATTACTTTGCAACACCATCAGGAAGCTATAATGTCACAACTGCCCTTCGCCAACCAGGATCTTCAATCAAGCCTATTAATTATGCCATTGGTCTAGATACGAAAAAAGTAACAGCGGCAACCATATTTCTGGATATTCCTACCTGTTTTGGTGTGATAAATCAACCATCGTATTGTCCAAAAAATTACGATGGGAAATTCCATGGACCAGTCGCCCTTCGCATGTCACTTGGAAATTCGTTGAATATCCCAGCAGTAAAGATGTTAAAACTAAACACAGTTGAAGCTATGGTAGCATCAGCCAGCGGGTTTGGCCTAGATACACTCAAAGATCCAAAGCAATATGGGCTTTCACTAACGCTTGGAGGCGGTGAGGTGCACATGACTGATATGGCAGAAGCATTTGGCGTTTTTGCAAATGGAGGCATCCGAAAGAATCTCGTTTCCATCCTAAAGGTCACAGATAAAAATGGAAAAATTACAGAAGAATACAAAGATCAAAATCTTACTCAAGAAATCCCCTCTCAACTTCTCTTACAAGGACCGCGAATCATTTCCCCCGAGACTGCGTTTTTGATTTCCCACATACTTCTGGACAATAACGCTCGCATGGATGCATTTGGATCAAATTCAGAATTGGTCATACCAAAACACGCCGTTTCGGTAAAAACTGGCACGACAGATGATCTTCGCGATAACTGGACGATTGGATTTACTCCTCAATTTCTTGTTGCCACGTGGGTTGGTAACAATGACAATTCTCCGATGAATCCTGCGTTAGTTTCGGGCGTTACAGGAGCAGCGCCAATATGGCATGATCTCATGGTGAAAGTGCTTGAAGGAAAATCTGATATATGGCCCAAACAACCAGATGGTATCGTCGGAGCTCGTGTATGCTCCATGACTGGGCTTCTTCCACCAAAAGATGGTGATGATCCAGGTTGCTCTATACGGTTTGAATATTTTATCAAAGGGACAGTACCAACGGAACGTGAGCAATTAAAAAAATCGGTCCTTATAGACAAAGATACGGGTGACATCGTCGTTCCAAATAAATCAGGGGCAAACGTTGAACCACAAGAAAAAATGGTGATTCGTGATGCGCTTTCAGAATATTGTTTGGATTGTCAACATCCCGAACACACACAAACCTACATACGGTAAAAAATGCGGCTTGTTACCAGCCTATAGATTGTGGTATAAACACATTCTATGGACCGTCGTAGTGAGTCAAACAACAATAATCAGCCTCAATTGCCATTTTATGTGCTTCCTGTACTCTTAATTATCAGAGTATTTATAGCTATTGGCAGTATGGTTCGAAAAATATTCAGTACAATTATCTACTTCAGCAAAGTAACTTATAGCACTATTATTATACTCTTCAAAGAGATGGTAGCAGGCACAAAAAGTTGGCTTCACGAAAAAAAGGAAATCGTATATACGTTCTTGAAAAAAAGATCGGAACATCCGAAAGAACCAAAGAAGCGCATTCATAAAGCCGTGTATTCCTATCCTAAATTTTCACTGCAAGAGTTTGGCAATACCGTTAAAGCTCTTATACATAAACAAATAACATATATTCGTGCATCAATTGCATCCCGCAAATCAGATGCTCAAGCAAGAAAAGAACGTAAACACACTAAACAACTTCAACTCGAAATGGCCACCCAAGGAGAAGAACGGGCTTCACTTATGACTCTTTTGCTCGTGAGACTAAAAGAGTTTTTTTATCGAGCTTACGCTAATGTTTCGAAAAACGAACAATCGCAAACATATAAAAAGGACCCACTTGATGCTTGGAAATCTTTTATTACTGGCGTCGTGTGCACGGTGTTATTCGTTTTTATTCCCTATGAGTCATACAACAGACTTATGTCGCTCCCGAATCCACACTTACTGTCCAGAAGAGATTTACAGGTCACGACAAAGATTTTTGATAGAAAAGGGATATTATTATATGAGATATATCTAGATCAAAATCGAACCCCATTACCACTTAAGTCGATACCGAACTCTATAATTCACGCAACAATATCTATAGAAGATAGGGATTTTTATAAACATCAAGGAATATCGTTAAAAGGCATTGCGAGAGCTGCTAAAGAAACGGTGTTTAACAAACAGGTCCAAGGAGGCTCAACAATCACGCAACAACTCATAAAATCTGCGCTCCTTTCCCCAGAGGTAAAAATTACCAGGAAAATTAAAGAAGTGCTTCTCGCATTCTGGACAGAACGCCTCTATACAAAAAATCAAATACTGGAAATGTATTTAAATCAAGTTCCATACGGCGGAACAGCGTGGGGAATTGAGGCCGCTAGTCAAACCTATTTTGGAAAGAGCGCAACAAATTTGACCCTTGCAGAATCAGCGCTTCTGGCTGGTCTTCCAGCCGCACCCACAGAATATTCTCCGTTTGGATCTCATCCGGAAAAGGCATTTGCCCGACAAAAAGAAGTGCTCAGACGTATGGTGGAAGATAGATATATTTCTCAAGAAGACGCTACAAATGCTCTAAACACGCAAATAAAATTTGCCACCCCAAATACCGCCATTCGTGCGCCACATTTTGTGATGTATGTAAAATCCATTCTTGAACAGCAATACGGAGAAAGACTTGTAGATCAAGGCGGTCTTCAAATCAAAACATCACTCGATATCACGATCCAAGAAAAAGCGGAAGAAATTCTCGCAAGGAATATTGAGTCACTGAAATCTCTTAATGTTGGAAACGGAGCTGCTCTTGTTACCAATCCTACCACAGGCGAAATTCTTGCTATGGTGGGAAGTAAAAATTATTTCGATATTGAAGCAGAAGGCAATGTAAACGTCACAACAGCTCTTCGCCAGCCAGGCTCATCTATCAAAGTAGTAAACTATGCGGCAGCGCTTGAAAACGGGTTCACAGCAGCAAGCCTCATAGATGATTCCCCTATTACATTTACATCACTTGGGAGCCCCCCATACTCTCCAGTGAATTATGATGGAAAATTCCATGGGACTGTTCCTTTTAGATCCGCGTTGGCAAATTCGTATAATATTCCAGCAGTAAAATTGCTACAAAAAATTGGACTCGCAACAATGTTAACAACGGGAAAAAACATGGGAGTCACTACATGGGGCGATGAAAGCAGATTTGGCTTATCACTCACCTTAGGCGGTGGAGAGGTAACGATGCTCGATATGGCGAAAGTATATGGCGCATTGGCGTATGATGGAAAACGCACGGAGCTTCAACCGATATTGGAGGTTACCGATTATGCAGGTCGTGTCTATCAGAGAGCAAAACAGCCTCAATATACGCAGGCCATAAAGTCTGAAACAGCATGGATCATTTCCAATATCCTCAGTGACAATGTGGCTAGAACACCCGCATTTGGACCTAATTCAAGTTTAGTCGTTAAAGACAAAACTGTCTCGGTAAAAACAGGAACAACAGACAATAAACGGGATAATTGGACCATTGGATACACCCCATCATTTGTCACCACGGTCTGGGTAGGAAACAATGACAACACTCCAATGAATCCATATCTTACCTCTGGCATCACTGGAGCGGCTCCGATATGGCATGACATCATGCAAGAACTCCTAAAAAATAAACAGGATGAAATCATGAAAAAACCAGATACCGTGATTGCTATCCCGTGCTACTTTGGAAGAGTCGAATATTTCATTGCAGGAACCCAACCGCAAAGTGGGCGCTGTAATCCTCTACCAACTCCATCAGCGACACCGACCCCTTAAAACTTATTATCCAAGAATTTTCGATACGAGAAGAATGTCTTTACCTTTATTGTTGTGGCTTATTTTCCCGTGGCCTTGCTTCGTTTACAACCAATGGGCGCCCGTCGATATCTTTCCCATTAAACAGCTCGATGGCTTTTCTTGCCTCATCATCAGAGGACATTTCTACAAACCCAAACCCTCGGGATCGACCTGAATATTTATCAGAAATGATTTTTGCAGACACAACGGTACCTGCAGGAGAAAACAATTCTACAAGCTTCGTATCATCGTACGAATACGGTAAATTTCCTATAAATAAACTCATTGCCATATATTCTCCTTTATCTTGGAACTAAAAAAATACGCTTACTTCCAAGCTAAAATGAGTATACCACACAATCACTCCGCATAAGTAGAAACTGGAAAAACCGCGGAGCCCTGCACTTTTATCGCAATATCCTGTATCATAATCAAATGAATTTATTCCATGTGATATTACTCTCAGTAGTAGAAGGCATAACTGAATTTCTCCCCATTTCTAGCACCGGACACCTTGTGCTTCTCGGAAGCATTCTCCATATCCAAAATTCAGATTTTTCAAAAAGCTTTGAGATACTCATTCAACTGGGAGCTATATCAGCTGTTGCCGTTTTGTACATACGGAAAATCCTTACGGATAGAAATATGCTTACGAAGCTCGCGATAGCGTTTATTCCAACAGCAATTATTGGACTTGCGTTATATAAAATTATCAAACACGTACTGCTTGGAAATCCGTATATTGTTATCGCATCGCTATTTATAGGAGGCATCATTATCATCGCCCTTGAATGGAAGCACAAATACACCACTTCTCAAGATGCCGTTACAGCACCGATATCAGCAAAACAAGCTGTATTAGTCGGCATTGCTCAGTCACTTTCGGTAATCCCTGGTGTTTCTCGATCGGCAGCATCCATCATTGGTGGTCAGCTTTCGGGGTTGTCCCGAAAACAAGCGGTGGAATTTTCTTTTCTTCTTGCCATTCCCACAATGGTTGCAGCAACGGCACTTGATCTTATAAAAAGCGACGCCTTGAGATTCACGACCACTGAGTGGCAATATATAGCGATTGGACTTTTCGTTTCATTTATTACAGCACTTGTCGTTGTTAAATTTTTCGTTCGATTTATTGAACATCATACATTCATTTCGTTTGGTATATATCGCATATGTCTTGCGATTATTATGCTTATCGTTCGACCATTCTAAACACGTTCTAAGATATTCAGAGAATACTCAAACCCCCTACACTCCACACTATCATTCTTCTCGGATTGATCTCGCAGAGTATGCCTCCCATGAGATTCAGCAATCTAAACCATGCGCCACCAAAAAACGCCCCTCAGGGCGTTTTTTGTCCGATCATCTATATAAGATTATCGAGTTACTGAAATTGTAGCTCCAAGCTCTGCAGCTGGTGCTGCGACTGTTATGCGATTATCGGCAGCGCTTCTGACGATCGTATAATTAGTCGTATACGCGACCGCGCAGTTTGTTATAGGCTGTCCGTTATTTGTCAACGGATCTACAGGCAACGCAGCTAGATACTGTGTTGTCAGATCTGCACAAATATCTGCGCCTCCCGCAGCGGCATCTGCAACCGTCAGTGCTGACGTTGTGATACCAGCAGGCAACGTACCTCTGCTATCCGCGGCAAATTGACCGACTGCATTCAAAATCGCGTTAACGTCACTAGCGCGTTTTGTATTATTCGCCTGCGAGAACTGACGTGCAGGATTTATGGCGATTAATGTGATTGCCAAAAGTACCGCCAAGATACCGATGACAACGAGCAACTCGATGAGCGTAAAACCTTTACGCCCATTAGGCAGTGTGTTTTTCATATACTTTTACCGTATCTTACTTCGTGTTTCTTTGTCAAGGGTATATTACCTATTTATCGATATTGCAGGTACACAACAATGCCGAGGACCAGAAGAAGTAGTCCAAAAACAGATAACAGCATCGGCAAGGTTGATTTTTTCTTACCCTGGTCTGAAGAAATCGAAATAGGAGCCTCAGGGCGAATGACGTTGGATTCATGAGTATCTAGAAGGCTCATTTTACATAATCGGTCCAGATTCTCAAGGATATGAGTTGCAAGTTTATGATCTAGACTATGCTGTTTCTCAAAATCACCAAGCACAAAAGAGGGAATCACCGCTTTCGTTGGGAGCCCCTGTAGTAAAAAGCCTTGATGCAATCCTTCATAAAAAGCACGACTCACAGCTATTGCACGTTTTCCACCTTTTTCAGGATAGACTTTTGACCAAATCGATTCATACGGTACCATTTCAAAAAATATTAAGATATCTGTTTCAACCTGAGACTGTTCCGTTTGTACAAATATTTTTTCAAAATACATAGTCTCCGAAAAAATCATGACAATTTGAGATCCAATCAAATTATATTTTTTCACCCAGTCTTTAATAAGTGAATATAATCCATCTTTTGACAAAACTTCCATATCCCGAATAATCGTCTCAGGCACTATGACTACGACCATCTCAGTAAGACTCCCACCAAAGAAGGTAATACCGCTATGATCGATAAACACCAGCACAATAGATTTTTGATTAAACATAATTATTTCTTGCCAAATCAATTCTTATTGATTTGGCTTAGAAAAGATTATACCCGCAATAATTCTTATTATAAGAGTATCCATACTTTATATTTCTTGCCATGAACTTACCGTCAATACGCCATTTATAAGCGTCGCCGTAACCTCAACGGTTCTTGAAAAACCACTTATTACCCCTATAGATCGTATGGTCTTTGTTGATGTTCCGCTTACAGATACTGTTGCATTACCAGATCCGATTGTCAAAGTCTCTCCCGTGTAACTAGTAGATCGAAGCAAGCGTACTATAGCGTTTTCAGCTCCCGCTTCAGCTATTTGAAGCGCAAGTGCTCCTTGTTCATTTCTTGTTGCAGAAAGTGAATTTGAAACTACCACCGCAACAGCGGTTGTGGTGAGTGTTATCGCGATAATCATATAAAATAACAAGATCACAAGAGCTTGTCCGCTCTGCAACGCTACCGATTTGATAATTATTTTTTTCATAGCTAGATAATTTTTATCTCAATCCAATTGTTGATTGAAAGTCCTGTGATTCATACCCATGAGTTCGCTGAGTCGTAGACGTAAGAGTGAACACGACACTGACACTATTCTTTCCGTTTATATTACCGTATCTACGAAAGGAAACATTTGATACGGTAGTGCCAACACTATTGAGAGAAGCACTCGAACCAGCGTTTTCGATCAATAGCAAGCCATTTGAAACAGAGTACGTATACCCACTTCCGTTTATTTGAAGCACTAATGATCCAGATGATTGCCCTAAAGAAGCAGGGGTCTGAATTGAAGATGCACGACCAATATCATATTGTAGCCGAGAGAAAATATATCCACTATCTTGGATAATTGCACTTTGTGTTTCAGATTCTAGTTGCACATCCAAAATTGAAGAAAACATGCTCGTAAAAATATATAAGAGAACCAAAAGGATGGATGTATATATCAACAGTTCTACAATAGTAAATCCTAACGTCTTTCGCTTCATAAAGAATAATTAAAGATCACATCCAACAACGTTGGGGTCACGTTATAATCAGTCGTTGATAAATATGCTTTATATCGCATACACCGTCCTGGATTTTTAAGAGTTCCACTTCTCCCAATAGGGATGGCGCTTCCTGTTGCAAATTTAGTACCACTCGTCCCATCTGGCCCCACATAGGCGAATGTAGCGCCATTGCAACTCCCCGATACGGCATCGGTGATGGCGAGTTGGTATTGTATAGAGGTGCTTGCTGGGAGATTTTCGATAACATCAAATCGATTAAATGTTACATTATTTCCTAAATCTGTTGTTGAAGATTCATACGTTCCTGTATCCAAAAATGGCCCATCTGGACCGCCTTGAATAATCTTCAATTCATTGGCGCCAGAGTTTCCCACAAGATAGACATATTTATCTCCATCTGCTTCCGCAATAGAAGTCATATCATTAAATCCCGAAGCAAATTGTGTGCCGCCACAATATGAGGGTGATGATTCATTACTAACATTAAGCACTTGATACTCTTGCGCATCATTGCCATCTGTGACACCATCAATACCTGCAAGCAGCGCTCGAGAATCACCAAAGACAGTAATCGAACGTCTCGGATATTGCTGAGCATTTGCACCACTTCCCAAGTAATACCCACTTTGCGCGCCCGTGGCTGCAGTGCCGGAGAGAAATGTGGGCGCACTTTTATTTGATGTATTTATCACATAAAATTGATCACTGTCTGCCAATCCATCATTGTTTGCATCTACTGTTCCGTTCGAAGATATATATGCTCTTGTTCCATCAGCGTTACCAAACACCGAATTTGCTGTTTCTTGTGTATTTGTTTTGGAATTAAAATCTAGTGAACTTATCCGCTTCCACCCACTATTTCCGCCCGTGATTCTTCCGCAGGAATTATTTGAAATCGTCGGACTTGATCCAGAGGTTGGTACACTCGTGACGTTCACAATGTTAAATTCTGGATCTGTCCCTGAACCCACGGCGACATACACATACATATTTCCCCCAACTGAAACTGGGTAGACATCGTTGTCTGCATATATTTGTACCATTCCCCCGTCTATACAACCTGTTTGACCAGCAGATTCATTTCCAAAACTTGTACCGGTATTTCCCGAGCCATATTTCCTTACTCTACTGGTAGACGCATTACAATCTGAACCATCCAACTCTATACGACACCCAACCATGTCCAGGCCAGTACTTGGCGACTTAGAATCAATGGCTGATAAATCAAACACATAGAGATATCCCCCTGAAATCATATACCCTTTATCTTGATACACAGCTATAGATGCGGCACCGGCGGTATACGGAGCTTGATCTTGATTTGGAGTAGATGCAGAATTTCCCTGATAGATACGGGTGTTAAAATACGTCCAATATTTAAAAATTTTATTCGTATAATCCTGATACTCTCCATTGTTTGTCCCATCATTACTTGCGTTATTATCGTCAACCAATATTGCAATGACCTCCTTATCCGGCTTTGTCGTTGCAAGAAGTGCGTATGTTTTTCCTGAAGAAGATGTATAGTAGGACACTTTATTTGTTTTAAATGAATTATCCAAACCTGTGCCAACTGGCACGAGCGACGCATTACTATACAGCGTAGAATCCATGGTAAATATTCCGCTAAGGGTAGGGACAGGAGGGTCGGTATTCGCACTTACTGAAACATACGCCAACTTCCTTTGAGTTGTGGTTAGTGGTGATAGCGCGACAAACACTTTGTTTGGATTTGCTATAGACGACTCGGATTTTGCAGCGACAGCAACAGGTGGCCCATCAGGCAGTGATATAGATGCGCTAGAAAATGATGGCAAACACCATTGCCCTTTTGTGTTATTCGCAAGCTTAATCCGTCCATCAGATGGATCTGTTGCCTGAGTTTGCACTTTTGTTCCGCTATTGAAATCAGCATATGATCCAGACGTATATACAGTATTGTCAGTTCTGACGACATAATAAGTAGAACTAGCACTAGAGGAGTACGGAGTATCCCATGACACAGTGATAACAATTTTTTTCGTTGACGGATCGACAGTCCCACTGCTGGTAGCAAAATTTCCATTAGAATCCCGATACACATCCATAATGTCTACAAATCGGGTAAACCCTCCTATCACGGCAGATCCAGTTGCCAACGTCCATGTGTTATTGACTACTACGGGGTAGTATCTTCCATTGGTAGAAACACTACTCCACCCTTGTTCACGCACTATTCGTAAAGCATCATACGCTTCTTTGGTGAGCGTTGTAGCGTCAGAACGTTGTATCTGTTGTGCTTTTCCCTCTCTGGATGCTAATAACCCAACAGCTAAAACTGGCAACATGATCGCACATAACCCAAGTGCGAGCAACAATTCAATAAGCAACTGTCCGCTAGAATATAATCGTTTGTTAGTTAATTGCTGTGATAACACCATATTTATTTAAAAATACTGTTTTTGATATCCCACTATCGATATGAGTAACGGTTACGGTGCTAGACGTTGATGAATAGCCAACAAATTCTCCACTTCTTGAGGCATATACGAGCGATCCATTCGGAAGAGAGATGTTACTAAATCGGACTTTTATATCGTTATTTATACGGCTATTTGTTGGTTCAGTGGCAGAATACGTTAGTCCTTTAAATAAAGTATATCCAGTCGAATCAAAATGTATTCCAAACCCGAGTGGAGAAACACCAGACACTTGTGACCCTGTCATCGCTTTAGTCTGTTGACTTTTCATATCCGCTATAAGAATATTTATAGCCCCTGTCAGTGAAGCAGTTCTATTGGATCCAAATACATTTAACGTCGTCATAATAGTAAGCACCGCAAGCATGCCAAATACCACTACGATTTCGATAAGAACAAAGCCACGTGACTTATTCATATTATCTTGCCCCGACCTGACTTATCAAACCATAAATTGGAGTAATAATCGCAAGCATCATGCCTCCTACTGCGATACCGACGAACACCAATAGAATTGGCTCCAAAAGTGCTGTTAATGTTTTGAGCGTATTGGTAACTTGATAGTCAAAATATTCTGATATATCCGACATAGATTTATCAAGGGATCCAGTCTTCTCTCCTGCCTCCATGAGTTTGATCATGATAGATGGAATATACCCTTTTGCAGCTCTAAATCCTTCTGAAAGAGGCTTCCCAGAAAATACCATTTCCCTCGATTGAGAAATGATAAGAGATGTCTTTTTTTTAACGACCACATCTTTCGTTAATTCTAGAGCTTGAGTTATCGGTAACCCAGAGGAGAGAAGTAAATATAAACTTCTTGAAAATCTAGTTATATCAATCTGCTCAACAAGCGTTGAAATAACAGGCAAAGAAAATACAATGTTTAAAAATTCAGTTTTTTTCTTTTTATACAGAAAGAAGATCAATAAGCAGATAGTGGAAAAAGCTAATGTGAATGGTATTGTTTGTTTTATCAGCAAATCTGAAACATAGATCATGATCCGAGTGGGAAGAGGAAGAACAACATGCATGCGTAAAAATACAGTGCTAATTTTAGGAATAACAAATGTTAAAATCATAAGTAGCACTCCAGCAAATACAACAATGATAAACATTGGATACATCATTGCGGAGCGAACTTTATCGTTAAATTCAATATCTTTTTGGATCGTATGTTTCAAATCTTTTAGGGTAATATCCAACGTTCCCGCTTCTTCCGAAGCTTTAATAACATTCACCGTCACCTTATCAAACACCTGTGGAAACCGTGTCAGCGTCTGATGCAGATGTTTCCCTTGCATCAAATCCTCATACATAGTGTCTAGAATGATTTTTTGACCCCCCTTCATGTCTTCTCGAAGCGAATTAACCACCTCAAGTATCGGAATTCCAGCGGTCAGCATCGTAGATAAACTCCCTACGAATTCCAATTTTTCACTATTGCCTATGGTAACCCTGTCATCTCTCATAAGTTTTCCACCTTTGTTACTCGAAGTACTTCTTCGATTGTTGTGAATCCTTTTTTAACTTTATCAAGACCATCGTTAAGCATGGTATTCATACCCTCCTGGACCGCCTGTTTATTTATTTCGTCAGAGTCGCTGTTTAAAGAAATTAGTCGTTTGATTTCCTTTGACACTTCAAGGACCTCAAACACCCCAAGTCGACCTAGATACCCAGTCTTGTGACACACCTTGCAACCTGCTCCAGAAAATAATGAAATATCATGGCCTGTTCCGAAATGTTTTTCTATCATCTGCGGAGCGATGTGTTTTTCAAGTTCTGATCTGGGCATCGTCATTTGCGTCTTACAAGAATCACAGATTTTTCGCAGCAACCTCTGTGCGATGATAAGGTTTACTGTAGACGCAACAAGGAACGGCTCGATCTTCATATCGCTCAAGCGAGGAATTGCAGTTGCAGCATCATTTGTATGCAATGTTGATAGCACCAAATGACCTGTCAAAGCAGCATTTACCGCAATAGCAGCTGTTTCCCCATCTCGGATCTCTCCTACAAAGATAATATTTGGATCCTGTCGTAAAATACTGCGAAGCCCATTGGCAAATGTCAGATTTGTCTTTACGTTCACCTGCACCTGACTTGCTCCTTTTACCCTATATTCAACTGGATCTTCAATCGTCGTAATATTTTTATCTCTTGTATTTAATATTTTTAATATTGCGTATATTGATGTGGTTTTCCCTGAGCCAGTCGGGCCAGTGGATAAAATCATTCCGTATGATTTTTCATAGGCATTATTTACTTTTTTCAGATCTGGTTCGTTCATTCCCAGATCCGCTAGAGAATATTCACGAGAATTCGAAGAAAGGATACGAAGCACCGCCTTTTCACCTTCAGAAACAGGTAAAATGGATACGCGAATGTCAATCTGCTCCTCTTCAAGGGCAATGCGCATTTTTCCATCCTGCGCACTTAAATGTTCATCAGTTCGCAAACTGGAAAGAACTTTTATTCTTGTCATGATTCGGTCATGAAGCGCTTTAGGGACACGAAGCACATCATGAAGAACGCCGTCAATACGGAATCGAATCAGGGAATTATTTTCTTCTGGTTCTATATGGACATCTGAAGATTTATCTTGATAGGCGCTATCAAGCAACACATCTACAATTTTTGCGATCGGTAAATCATCTGATACCAGTGTAGTCGCTTTTTTTATGTCTTCTCGAAGAAGTTCATCGATCGTCTTTTGCAATACTTTTTTATATATTTGCAGAGTATTTTCAACATCTCGCTCCGTAGCATAATAGACAGTCACTTTTTGATGTGTTTTTTTTGCCACCATTCCGACCAAATCAGTGACCTTAGGCTCCGTCATAGCCAACTGCACACCTTCGGCTCCTCGTCCAAATACGATTGTTTTATACTTACGGGCTGTTTTTTCTGGAATGATATGAAACACATCTTCAGAAATCGCAACCTTAGAAAGAACGACAAATGGAACCTTCAGATTTGCGGAAATAATAGAGCCAATTTGCTCATCAGAAACAACTCCTTTATCAATAAGCTCATTTACGAAAGAGCCATGTGAAGCTATCGCCGCATCACGCACCGCTTGAATTTTTTCTATTGGCGCGACAGAATGTTCGACTAACAATGATTGAAGCTGGTCATCGGGCAGTATCATACCATACTCATCATATCATCCATTTGGGAGGATTTACATAATGCAACTCAAAGGAAAACAACCTGGGATGTTAAAATCCCAACGCTTCCTTCACAATAACCAGTACAATCCTCTTGGGATTTACTTCTTTAGAGATAATCAGGAGTTTGCTTACATTACTCCCAGGAACCCCATACGCTTTATGCGCTCTTTCACTCTCCAGGGGAAGCACGTGAGTATGTACACGCTTCATAGCATCGTCTAAAGTCGGCACAATTTTTTGTGCACCGACAACCAAGACGACATGAGACGATCCGTATGCGTATCCTGCCAATTGACTCCCGGTTGCTGAAACCATAACGATACTTCCGTCCTGCGTAACCGCCTGTACACTTCCGACAGAATATTCTGAAGTGGCTCCAATTTGTTGCATTTCTTTTCCTTGTGTCGCCCGGTCTAGCGCATATAATTTTGGCTTCATTGCTTCATAGTCACCTGAGGCATTTATCGCTTTTTCAATTCCTGTCTGATCTAATGTTACTGAGGTCATCGTCATCACCTCAGACTGTTTTGGTAAGAGTTCCAATACCGCCGCTCTCGCTTCTTCTTTCGTATTGACAACAATTGTTGCAATACCATTTGCATTCAATGCTGACACTGTTTTCTCGATTATTTCATCGGTTGCGATGGTGTTCCATGTAGACATATAGTTCTCCTTTAATATAAATGGTATTATTGTTATACTCACTACATAGTAGACTAGTTACTATATTTTGTATAGTACTTACAAAAAGTATAGTATGAAACATACAAACAAAGCGTGCGTTACCACAACATTGTCTATAATCGGAAGAAAATGGACTCCACTGCTTCTTCGGGAGCTCTGTGAAAATACGAGAAGATTCGGAGAATTGCAACGGTCTCTCTCTGGCATCAGCCCGCGAACATTATCCCTACGACTTCAACAGTTGGAAAAAGATGGTATTATCCATAAAAAGGTTTTTGCGGAAGTTCCACTCCATGTTGAATATTCATTAACTTCCAAAGGATCCTCTCTTCGAAAAATTATTGAACAAATGCATGAATGGGGAGAAAGCTATTCTTAACATCCCAATCCTGCTACCACATCTCCTTTGCGACCACTCAACCCCACTTTAACCCATAATATCATGCCGTTATGTTTTGCTATGACAGTTTCGATAGTATCTCCTGATAATGAGCAAACAGTTCCGATGATTGACCCTTTTTGAACAACCATACCGTGAGAAACTATCGAATGCCATATCCCACTCTTTTTCAGAATATGGTCAGATACCAAGCCATATATCTTCTTGCTACATTGTTGATAATCACCTTCTATCATATGTAATTCATTCATCACTATGCGAACCATTGTTGTCTGCAATTCGACTGATTTTCCAGTATTATCTCCACCAGCTCCAGATTCGGTTAATACATATCCACACCCTCTTGATGCAAGACGCTTTGAAAACCTCAGTGATTTACTCAGTGCAGAATATGGTAAGGGAAATTTTTGTATCATTGAAAGAACCGTCGCATCAATATCTTTTTGATCACTTTTCCAACCCCATGCAAACGGCACTAATGATTCAACAAGTGAACCACCATGCAAATCCAACCAAAAATCAGACGACTCAGCATACTCACTCACCCAATAACGTAGCCGTTCGGAGGCAGAACCATTGATGTTCCCTGGATAAATATATTTTGGAAATTTTCCATCCAGTGGGTTTTGACTCATTTCGGCTTCAAATCCAGGAATATTTACGATCGGAATCACAATCAGCTTTCCAGAAAACGGTGTATGCGAAAATTCTTCTATGATTCTATAACAGGCCTCTATGCCAGCATATTCATCCCCATCGTTTCCAGCAGTGATAAGAAGCGTCTTCCCATCTTTTCCCGATGACAGCTCGGCAACTGGAACGCGCACTGTTCCTGCTCCCAGGTCAACAGATACGAGCGGTATTTCATATTTTTTCTGGCGAAATGGGCTAAACATATCAGTTGCAATGATATAATGTACTCGTAACATTTGCAAAACAAGGGCCTGAATTGGTACCCATATCATGTCAATAAAAATTCCTCCATCTGACCACGTATTTTTAGAAACGATAATCGATTGCAAAGATGATCTTGAAGAAATTCAATATCTGGCAAACGATGCGCTATATAAAATTCAAACATTCCAGTCTGATATTCAAAAGGCAAAAAAATACCTATATGAGTCTACAATCCTCCGGATTGAACACGAGGCAAATGCACTTTCTCAATTTTATACAAATCTTTTACAGGTAATGGATGAACAATCTCTCAATTTACAAAAAATTTCATCAGATATATTTCTTGATTCAATTATTTCTTCTATAACAGAATCCAGAGAGCTACTGCGTACACACCAAACCAGGCTAGGAGCGCTTATCACGAGCTCTGACTGGCAATCACCATCCATAGCCCATTCAATAAAAAGCCAGGCTGGCCGTCAGGAAGGAAGTATTTACGCAACAATTAACGATTACAAACGGGACCAACATTGGGACGCAGGCAACTATGAACGAGCATTTAAAAAATCGTTGATACATGGCCTGTTCACGCTCCCAATTCAAGCATGTATCACGTCCAGTGGAATGGCCGCATTCTCTACAATTCTTACGTATTTGATATTGGAAAAGAAAATCAATGGACCTGTGCTTATTGGAAAATCGATCTATTTTGAAAACAAAGCATTACTACAGAGGTCTGTTCAAAAAAATTGTATAGAAATAGATGAACATGACACCGATTCAATTCTCCAAAATATAGAACTGAACAAGCCCTCTGTCATTGTGCTTGATAGCCTTGCAAATATGCCGACCATAGCAGTGCCGGATCTGAAAAAGATAATTAACTATATTGTGACTAATGTGAAGAAAGAAACAATTCTTATCATAGATAATACATGCCTTTCTGTGATGCTTCAGCCGTTCCCATTGGTCTTTGGGAAATTTAGCAAGCTCTCTCTTATCGTATTTGAAAGTCTCAATAAATATCATCAGTACGGCATGGACAGGGTCACGGGAGGAATTTTTTGGACATATGGAGGAGACACGGGAAAATTATTTGACTACCGAGTGCACACGGGAACGAACGCTCCGGATATACTGGTCGCATCTCTCCCTACACCAAATAAAAAGATTCTTGTGAAACGACTTCTGAGACTCGGCAGAAACGCACACATTCTTTCAGAAAAACTGAGCACGTGGATGTATGAAAATCCCGGATCACCGTTTGTAAAAATTCACTATCCAGGCCTCCCTGATCATCCGTCGTACAACTGGACCCGAGAGGATGTATTTCATGGAAGCTTCTTCACCATTGAATTTACCAAAAAATACCAAACGGTAAAAAGCTACAAGCGCTTTATAGAACTCGTACTCCATAGCGCAAAAAAACAGCGTGTATCTATCGTTTCAGGCACAAGTTTTGGCCTAAATACTACGCGAATTTATCTGACTGCCGTAAGAAGCACCCCAAACACCCCTTTTATCCGAGTCGCACTCGGAACAGAAAGCAGAAAAGAGATAGAGAGTATCACGAAAATATTTCTCTATGTCCTTAAAAAATTCTGATAAATCTGGTTCTGCCCCACTTGGTCTGTTTAGCGTCATGCTATCGCACAAAAAATGATATCCTGTAACAAAATGGGTATATACAGAGAGAGAAAAACGGTGTAATTTACAGATAGTAGTCGCTCATTTTTTTGTCATTATTTTTGTATGGATCAGAACTCACGGATCTCCAATGATACCGTGCCTTTGGGCGTTGCTTCAAATGGCACATCTATTTTTCTCTATCACACCGCAGAAGAGAACGAAAAATTTTTCCAAACTGACAGTAGTCAGGATGGATTTACCTTTATACCGCATACTAATGCGACAAAAATCGTAGATGAAAAACGTCGAAATGTGAATCCTCATAAATGCCAGGATTTCCGTATTTCAAAAGTCGGAGATAAATACATCCTCTTATTCAAATATCGAAAAGAAAAGTTTACCAGTACCTATGTGGCAACTTCAAAAGATCTTATCAGATTTCAGAGAATCGGCAGAGCTTCAAATATAAAAGAAACTGGTGTCATTGTTGATAATTATACTCATCAGGGCGGATTCGTTATGTATACCGGAGAAAATGAGATTTCAATTGCGACATCAAACGATCTGGTTTCTTGGAATTTGGATCCGGAACCAGTTCTTGCTGCTCATAAAGATTTTTTTGGAGAATTCCCTGTTCATGTCGCACACGCTCAAGTGGCAAAAGATGGCATTCTCATGTTGTATTATGTTTTTAAAGAAAAATCGACAGCAATTCAAGCAGTATTATTTGATAAGGAAAACCCGAGAAAAATACTCAGAGCATATAACGAACCTATTTGGGAATCACCACAGTCATGGCACGAAAAACACGCATTACCCGTTGGACTTCTTGCATTTGCTGACTCTTACATCTCATACTGGGTATCTGACACAGATGGGCTATTCGCAATTACTCATCCACAGTTTGCAAGCTTAGGCTCCTATCAAGCAAATAAACCTGCATTTTTACTAAACAAATTAACAAGCAATCCAATTATCAAGCCTATTGTGGATCATTTTTGGGAATCAAGAGCGGTCTTTAATCCAGGAGCTGTGTATGCCGAAGGCCGTGTTCATATGTTATACCGCGCGATCGGCAACGAAGATGTATCCGTGCTTGGATATGCATCTAGTGAAGATGGTATTAATTTTGATGAACGACTTGATATGCCTGCATATGTCCCCACAGCATCATTTGAAAGTAGCTCTCCATATACGGGCGGTGGCGAATATTCCCCATTTGCATCAGGTGGTGGATGCTCAGGAGGGTGTGAAGATCCAAGGCTCACAAAATTGGATGATAAAATTTATATGACCTATGTCGCATATAACGGATGGAGTGAGCCAAGAGTCGCGCTGTCTTCCATAGATGTGAAAGATTTTGTTGCGCATAATTGGAATTGGCAAAAACCCGTACTTATCTCGAGACCAGGTCAGGTAAATAAAAATGCCTGTTTACTTCCAGAAAAGATCAATGGGAAATATGTGTTATTTCACAGAATATTTCCTCATATCCTCGTAGATTATGTGGATGATTTGAATTTTGATGGTGAAACAAAGTGGTTAGTTGGTCATGATAAAATATCGCCTCGACCCGGATTTTGGGATAGTAGAAAAGTTGGCGTAGGAGCGACACCACTTGACACTCCAGAAGGATGGCTTCTTATCTATCAGGCGGTTGGCGACAATGATTCATATAGATATAAAATGGGGGCTATGCTTCTGGATAAAAATAATCCAGCAAAAGTACTTCATAGATCAGTAAAACCAATTCTTGAACCCACAGAATGGTATGAAAACGAAGGATTTAAAGCTGGTGTCGCATATCCATGCGGTTCGGCTATTGTTGGAAACAGACTCCATGTCTACTATGGCGGAGCTGATACGGTTACGTGCATCGCCACAGCCCCGCTTGATGATTTTATGGATCATCTGACTCATGATACTGCAGCAACTCTGACGCCATTGTCAGGAAGACCGGTCTTACATTAAATTGATAGTATGTCATTAGCACTTCGGTTTGCACACAATCCGATTCTTACACCATCAGATTTACCTTGGGAAAAAAATGGGTCTTTCAACGGGTGCCCCATCCAATCAACAGATGGGTATCACATGCTCTATAGAGCGCAGTCAACTCCTTTAACTATTGAGTCCAAAACACTTGAACTATCAACAATCGGGCATGCGATCAGTTTTGATCGCGTATCATATCTCAATAGAAGACAATTAATATCCCCAACTGAACCTTGGGAAAAATTCGGCTGTGAAGACCCACGTATCACCCAGATCGATGATACGTTTTACATCAGCTACACTGCCCTCTCGCAGTGGCCACCAGCTCCTAGCGGAATATCTGTAGGGATTGCTACAACAAAGGATTTCTTTACCATTGATCACAAATTTCATGCAACGCCGTTTAATTCAAAGGCACTGACTCTTTTCCCCGAAAAAATTAACAATAAATTTGCTGCCCTCATAACGGCAAACTCCGATCTTCCCCCTTCAACAATCGGTATTGCGTACGTCGACTCTCTATCAGACCTATGGAACCATTCATTTTGGAATGACTGGTATAAATCTTTACCATCACATGCACTTTCCCTCCTTCGGACAACACATGATCATGTAGAAATTGGAGCTCCGCCCCTTTTAATACGAGAAGGTTGGCTTATTATCTATAGCTATATAAAAAGCTATAACACTTCACATAAATTTTTTGGAATAGAAGCTGTGATAGTCGACAAACAAAACCCGCAAAAAATTCTAAAAAGAATGCATGATCCAATATTATTTCCGGAAATGGAGTATGAGAGAGCTGGAAATATTGCAAACGTTATCTTCCCAACAGGAGCGGTCATCCACAACGATACTCTCGGTATTTATTATGGTGCCGCCGATACAACAACGTGCCTTGCCACCTGCTCAGTAGAGGAGCTTTGTCGACTTATGGAAGTCGTTATCTAGAATTCACAAACAGCGCGGACAGGATAATGGTCAGAGTACTTAATTCGCTCTGCTTTTTGCTCTATAATTTGACATTTTTTCCCAAAAACATAATCAAATTGATGTCGAATTATCCCAACTCTGTGTGTAGTAATTTTGTTTGGATGCGCCGTGTATCCTGCTTTCTTTAACTGGATCAGTAATCGCTTTTTTCCAAGTATGCTAGAAATATTAAAATCCCCTAGAAGTATGATTGGCAATTGAATCTTTCGAAGATTTTCAATCAATTGTTCTACTTGAGTATATTTAACTGCGTTCATTGCCAATGCAACAACATGGATATTGACCACAATAATTTGTTGACCTTCCAATGTTCCTTTTAGCGACAAACAACTTCTTGGGATAGTAGTTCGTAGAATTCTGCGTTCCATGCCGTTTATTCCGAGAGGGATACTGTCGCAGTGGACAGATTTTAATCGGTCCTTCCTATATATGGTTAGCTCCCCGAACGTTCGTTTTCGAAACGTAAACGCCTCGGCATACGCATATCCGTATGGAACCCTACTTAACAATTCTTTACATTCGATAATTTTATCTTTTGGAAATTCCTGAAGGCAAATAATATCAGTGTCAGGAATCCTATTTAACCAATCGATAATGAGATCTATACGTTTTCCTGTTTGAACGTTATAAGTGAGAACTCTAAGCTGTGCCATGAACTGTCATTATACTGTAAATACAGCGGTATATCGAGCTTTTCGGATTTACGATACAATACATATCATGAATCAACCGATTGATAATTTTTCATTCATTTTACCTCCAGAGAGGATCGCTCAATTTCCAGCCAACCCAAGAGAGTCAGCAAATCTCATGGTACTAGATACTCCAAAAGAGTCTATACAACTTTCCTATGTAAAGGACTTTGTGTCGTTCCTCAATACTACTGATGTGTTAGTTATCAACAACACAAAAGTATTCAAAGCCAGATTACATGGAAAAACACCTAGCGGCGCAACGGTAGAAATTTTTCTCATTCGTCCAGTACATGACAATCAATGGATGGCACTCGGGAAACCTGGCAAAAAAATTCGTGTACACGATACGATACATATCGCTGAATTTTTTGATGCAAGCATTATAAATAAAGATGAGCAAGGAATGTTTCGACTCACATTTAATAAACCGTACGAAGAAGTTATCGCGCTGGCAAATACATATGGGGAAATCCCTGTGCCACCATACATCAAAAAAATTCCAACAGATGGATCGTATCAAACAGTATACGCCTCACAAGTTGGTTCAGTCGCAGCTCCCACAGCAGGATTCCATCTTACTGATTCGATACTCCAACAAATCAAAGAAAAGGGCATCCAGATTATAGAAATTACGCTTCATGTGGGGATAGGTACGTTTATGCCGATAAAGACAGAGACACTAGAATCCCATGTGATGCATAGCGAATGGGTGCACATCTCAAAACAGACTGCAGAACAAATAAATTCAGCAAAAAAAAATAAACGACGCATTGTGGCTGTAGGAACCACAACGGTCAGATCGCTCGAAGGAGTAGCAGCAGTACATGACGGTATTCTTTCTGAATTCTCGGGAGATGTTAACATTTTTATCACTCCAGGATATGCATTTTCTATTGTGGATGCTATGCTTACAAATTTTCATCTCCCTAAATCAACACTCATCGTATTGGTAAGTGCATTTGCAGGAACTACACTCATAAAAAATGCGTATCAGAAAGCGATAGATGCAAATTACCGATTCTATAGCTTTGGAGACGCAATGTTTATACAGAAATAGATTTCAATGAGATTTTTTTGGCTTTGAGGCAATAATTACTATATTCCAACATAAATACCGAAGAGGTGGTATCAGCTTCAAGAGTGCGGAATCTATTTTTGAGAGAGGAACATGTATCCACCTCCATGAGCTCCCTTCTTTCACCACGGATTTCCAATATCTCTCAGTGTTCGGATTTCTGCGCTGGACAACTGCCATAAGTATGAAGATTATCAGCGTCGTTAACCAGTACCATGTTGTTTCCACTCGAGAAAAATATGTATGAAATTTTTCTAAGTCTGCTATTTTGATAGGCCGTTCATCTTTCGACCTTACTTTGGTCGCAATTCTTCTATATATATTTATAATCGGGTTATACGCGACAGGCTCCCAGCTAACCAAGATCCCGTCTGATTTTAGATAACGAACAATATGCTGAAGCGCTTTATCGATATCAACATGATGGAATAAATTTCCGACATAAATAATATCAAACTTTTCTGGCTTCGCGAGTTTAAAGTGTTCGATAGATGACTGGTGTGTGCGGACTGTTACTCCATTTGCCTTTGCTAATTTCACAGTTGTATCCGTCATAAAATGAGATATATCCATAGACAGAACACGTGCTCCTTTTAAAGCGAAGTAGACACTCGCCTCTCCTAGCCCGCATCCAATATCCAACAAAGATTTTCCTTTGATATTTCCCAATCTCTTCATAATGAAACGCATTTCTGGAGCGGTACATGACTCATTCATCTGAACAACATCAATATCGGAAACGCGAATACTTTTCGCCCAATCATCAGATAAATGTTCTTCATCGTAAAATCTCTTTATCGATCGTCCATCATAAAATATATGTGGAGTATTTTCTTTGTGGATATGCAAGCCTGCTTTTTTCGCAACACCTACAACAAGCCCAAAAAACAATCTATCATTTGCATTTTTTACCTCATCTTCAGAAAAAATGAGTTTATTCTTTTTTTGATTCTTCTCTGACTCTGTGGTATCACCTCGCGTATAATATACAGCGCGATCAATCAAAAACGTTGCCTCGCCCGATTTAGGATATCTCCACTTGATTCCAATTGTTTTCGAATTTATTTTTTCAAATTTAAATGATGCTATAAATTTTTGCCATTGAACATAGGACAACGGACTAAACAATCGTTCAATTTCTGATATACGTTTTGCCTGAAGTAAGAAGTGGTGTACTGCGCTTTCGTACGGTGGGAATTTTGGCATAGGTTATCGTTTTGAAATACTATGTCTTTTGTCTTTAGAAATCTGTTTTGCTAAAGTAATCATCTCTTCGTATGATACCGGCCAATTTTTTTGAACAGGATGTGTCACAAATGTTTTTATCCTCTGCAATTTTGCCTTCCAATATCGCATAGAAATTGTCATCTCAGGATAACTCCCATACATGCACCCTTCACATGCACTTGTTATTGCATACACATCGCTTCGAAAAAATCGATCTCTATACATGGTAGGGAAATCGCTTGAATACGTGTGACTAGAGCTCGGCATTCTCCAATCACAGCAGGGAGCAAAATCTCCGTTTGGTAACACTGCAAAGTATAAATTTGGACTATCGCATACCCCACCATTTTTATTTCTCCATGCGGTTGGTTTACCTTGAATAAATAGCTTTATATCATCCAGATATTGATCACTATCATATAATAGATATCCTTCATTTCTCATTTCTCGTACGCGCTCGACCAAAGCGTGAACTTTCGAAAATTCGGACTCACGAAATCGCAATGATTTGTTGTATGTGCGAAATCCCAATGGGTGAAAGGTATCCGATACGTGTATAGGAACCAACGAAGTATGCCAACCGATCTTTGTGCCAAATCGAATAACATCCTCTATGTCATCTAAATTATCTCGCTGGATCACGCACCCTAGGGATGCAAAACTGTCTTTCTTTGGCAAATACTGGGTAAAATACGAAATGGATTCAATCGCTCGATTCCATGAACGTATGAATCCTCCATTTATCGAATCTTGTGTTTTTTGAGAAAGTGAGTCTAATGATATAGATATGTCTTTGCCGCCATATTCGATAACTTTTTGAATAGCTTCCTTTGATGCAAGTCCGTTTGTTTGCATTCGAACATGAATTCCTCGAGATTCAAATTCTCGGATAATCTCCGGTAAATCAGCTCGAACAAATGGCTCTCCTCCAGTGAGAAGGACCATAGCGACTCCTATTGAGGCGAAGTTATCAGCAATTTTTTTTATTTCTTCCAGAGTACACTCCCGCATGTCTGCATTTGCGTATCTGATATTACATTGCTGGCACGTAAGATTGCATCGTGCAGTTATATAAAACTGAACATAAATGGGCGTATTTTGGAAAAGGGTCGCACGTGCTAGAGATAATTTTGAAGAATTTGAAAATATATCCATGTAAGATGAGGCAAGTTAATCTTCATACTTTCCCACAATTCACGTCTACAGTCAATACAATATTATATTTTTTTATATATATCGTAATTCCCTATTGTAACAACGATCGAATAACTTTGTTTTACCCATTTTGAAATATCCTCCCAATTGGATATCCATAACCAAGGATATGTTTGTTGTGTATTTTTTGCGACGATCCATTGAACATTCTTCTCCAACAACTCGTTTACAACCATAGATGGTTGCAATGTATAGACTCCTGCATGAAGAAGAGAAAACTGAAGTGGATTTTTTCTGCCAGAAGCCGCAAAAAATGGATCTTCTCCGGGTAAAAATGCAACGCTGGAATTTTTTGGAATATTAATATCAGTGTATTTAAGCATCGCTTCAAAATTTAAAATCCAAGTTCCTGGCGTACCTAGTCCCAACAGTTCTTTTCTTGTCGCATATCCCATTTCCCCAGAGGAGTCTATAAAACCCATAGAGTAATTCTGTATCACGGATCTTGCAAGAATTGCAGATAGCATTATGAGTATACAAAAGCCCAATGATTGCCAAAAACGAAACGTTATATGTGATTTAACTGCATTGAATATATATCCCAGTAATACAATAGCAAACGGCCACATATGCTGGCTTGAATCAACAATACCATGAGATAAAAATGTCGCATGGACACTTGTTATAAATACTATTGGGAAAAATATCATACTAACATCGTCAGATGCATGTTTAAATCGGGAAACCATCATAGAGATAATTCCTCCGATTGTTAGAGTAACCCATATCCAAAGAATAAAAGAATGGTGAAGTGCGATTGGATCAGTGTCTTTGAATATATGTACAAAATACATTCCTGAAAACAGAGTGATAATTAATACAGAAAAAAATGAGGGGCTCTTGTGAAGAAAAGTCTTTTTTATAAAAGTCTGCCATGCGAGAAGTCCAGCAAATATTCCGGTGCTAATAATCGAAAACCTCCAATTAGCCCGGTACAAATCCCAATATTCAACATATTGATATAAAATTATACGAATCGCGTCCATAGGGTTTTTGGAATATCTGGGGAAAATTAAGGTTTGAAATATAAATTGATCGAGTGCATTGTTTATGAGAAGCCACAAAAAAATACCAGCTATTACAACGATTCCACCGAACATGAACGCAATAAATGAATGAACAGCTCGACGGTTTCTATCAACTATCACCGAAAGCAACAACACACCAGCTGTTGATAGGAAAAAAATTCCACCAGTATTTTGCTTAAAAAATATGGGAACTGCACAAGCAGCTCCTGCGATTGAGTACCATGCTAGAGCACATATCTCATGCTTCCTGAGATATAAGAAAATATACGTTGCCAATAACATGACAAGCATCACATTTGGATCATATAGTGGAAATGGATAAATACTTTGACCCGAAAACAGAAGAGGAAAAACCATAAAGATCGAAACCAAAGGGCGTATACCAATAAGCAGTAAAATCCTATACGTTAATATGATTGTACAAACGGAAACAATCATAGTGAAATATATCTGAACCATATGATTGTACCCATTTGTTATATGCATAAGCGTTGCCATAACCTCATACGTTCCAGGACCTACAACCAAGAAAAAGTCTCTATACGGCATATCTCCTTGAAATATGCGAAAAGCATTTTCTACCTGATATGAATAATCTATAAGAGGAGTTATTCGAGCAGATTGCCAAAGTACAATAAAGGCGGATACACAACAGATAACAATAACACCATACAATTTTAGGAAATGTCTCAGGTTTTTGAAACCCGAATAACCCATACTCCTCAGCACATGAAGGTGTTTCATAATACGAACATCATACTATATTCAAATTCGAAATATAGTTAGTAATATTTTAGTGCAATCTAAAATTATTAGATATGGTATAATTCATACATGAGACATAGTCTAGAAGAAGTACATCGAAGCATTCCAATACTTCAGGGAGTCTCCAAATGGAAAAAACTCCTCGCATTTGCCGGCCCAGGATATTTGGTTGCAGTGGGATATATGGACCCTGGCAATTGGGCAACTGATCTCGCAGGAGGATCGAAGTTCGGATACGCGCTTTTGAGCGTGATTCTTATATCAGGGCTTATGGCTATGCTCCTGCAACACTTATCTCTAAAGCTTGGTATCGTAACGGGAAGAGATCTCGCTCAAGCTTGTCATGATCACTTTCCTCCAACAGTTCGAAAAATATTATGGATACTTGCAGAAATTGCAATTACAGCCTGTGACCTTGCAGAAGTCATAGGATCCGCAATTGCTCTGAATCTATTATTTCATATTCCAGTGCTACTTGGGGTCATTATCACTGCGTTTGATACATTACTTTTGCTGTTACTGCAGAATAAGGGGCTTCGATACCTTGAGGCTTTTGTTATCTCTCTCATCACGCTCATTGTAGTAAGTTTTGGCATTGAAATATTTCTTTCACATCCATCAGTCAGTGGGATTTTACTTGGATTTGTTCCATCAGTAGAATTATTTACCAACAAGGAAATGCTGTATATCGCCATAGGCATACTAGGCGCTACTGTCATGCCACACAATTTATATTTACATTCTGCTTTAGTTCAGAGTCGCGACTTCGGAGACACGCATATGCATAAAAAAGAGGCGATCAAGTATGCAACTATAGATTCAAATATTGCACTAACACTCGCAACGCTCGTCAATGCTTCAATATTAATTGTATCTTCAGCAACATTTTTTACGAGAGGAATGCATGAGGTCGCTGAGATACAGGACGCATACCAACTACTCTCCCCGCTTCTAGGGGCTGGGGCTGCGAGCACACTATTTGCGCTTGCTCTACTTGCGTCTGGGCACAATTCAACCATCACTGGGACGCTGGCGGGTCAAGTGGTGATGGAGGGATTTGTGGATATTCGAATTAAACCTTGGCAACGACGTCTTATCACACGCCTCTTGGCAATTATTCCGGCCATAGTAATAATTTGGCTCTATGGAACGCACGGACTCGCCCAATTATTAGTGTTTAGTCAGGTTGTCTTAAGCATGCAATTACCCTTTGCTGTTATCCCGCTTGTATATTTTACAGGAGAAAAGAAATATATGGGTAACCATGTCAACTCCTTTATGATTAGAATACTTAGCTGGAGCATAGCCGGTATAATTACGACCCTAAATCTCTGGCTTATCACATCTATCCTATCAGGTATATAATTACGACTCTATGTTACAAAAACTCACCACTCCAAATGAAGACTATCTCGAAAGAATATCAGAACTTCTAGATGAAAAGGGATATGCCCGCGTCACTGATATCGCAGAGCGGTTAACAGTGAAACCAGCCTCGGTAACAATGATGTTAAAAAAACTTGAAACAGCAGGATATGTAATACGGGAACATTATCGAGGGTTTACCCTTACACCTAAAGGGATAGCTGTGGGGCATAAAATAAAAAAAAGACACATAATATTATCTGAATTTTTAGCATTACTGCATCTCCCCAGCAAGATTATTGAAAGGGATATCGAAGGATTAGAACACAGTGTAAGCAATGAAACGCTAGAAGCTTTGGAAAAGCATATCGCCGTTCTGAAAAAAAGCTCGAAAATCTGAAGAATCAATTTCTTGTATCCTATCTCACATTCGTGTCATAATAGAAACCTATGCAACCAATCTTTCGCATAATTCGCTTTACCAAACAATACTCGAAATGGTATATATTCATGGGTGTTTTTGTTATACTCGTCTCATTATTTTCACTGGTCACTCCTTTTTTAACTAAACTCATCGTTGATGCAATTGTCGCAAAACTCGCAGGAAAATCCATAGATACAAACTATGTCCTCGTTATACTCGCGGTAATTATCACAACAGATATTACAATTACTGCTCTAACTGCGTTTGGACAATGGATCGGAGATCTCCTTGCCGTGAAGCTACAAACATTTCTTTCTAGAAAGTTTTTTGAACATATACTCTCTCTTCATATTGGCTATTTTGACAATGAAATCACTGGAAAAATAGCAAATAAAATGTATCGTGGCATTGCTTCAATCACAGATTTTATTCAAAGCATGCTAAATAATTTTTTGCCATTTTTTTTGACTGCGGTTGTTACTATTGTATTGCTATCTTTTTACTCCCCAATTATTGCGCTACTTCTCGCCGCATTATTCCCACTCTACATCGTAATATCACACAATTCCAGCAAGGCATGGATGGGAATAGAAAATGAAAAAAACACCATAATAGATACTAGTCAGGGAAGAGTATTTGAAAGCATGACTGGAATACGAGTGGTCAAGTCTTTCGCTGCGGAAACAGCTGAACTCCTTGCGTTCGTGACTTCACGAAAAAAAGTGGAGAGTCTTGCGAAAAAACAAACTAAACAATGGCATGCATACGATTTCGCCAGGCGATTTGCGCTAAATATAATACTATTTGGTATTTTTAGCTATATAGTCTATTTCACATTCCATGGGAAATACACTCTTGGTGAAATGACATTTTTATTGCAACTTGTGCAACAAGCACGTTTTCCCTTATTTGCTATGTCATTCATTCTAGGACAAATACAACAAGCAAGCGCGGGATCCGCCGATTATTTTAAGGTCCTGGAAACAACGAATAAAATTAAAGATCTGCATAACGCTATTTCACTAAATACAAGTGAAATTAGGCCTAACAAGCCATTTATCACATTTAATTCGGTTTCGTTTGAATATGATGAAGGGAAGAAAGTATTGTCAAATATCTCATTTTCTATATTACGAGGTGAAAAATTTGCACTTGTAGGAGAGTCTGGTCAAGGGAAATCAACTATAGTAAATTTATTACTTCGATATTACGAACCGCAAAAAGGAACTATTTTAATTGGATCAACACCAGTTAACTCCATCACTCAACGCTCTCTTCACGAACATATAGCTGTTGTATTTCAAGAGTCCCTCTTGTTTTCTGGAACCATTATGGAAAATATCCGATATGGTAAACCTGGAGCAACTGATGAAGAGATAGTTCAAGCGGCACGCGCAGCTAATGCTCATGAGTTTATTCAAATGCTCTCAGACGGGTACAACAGCATGATTGGAGAGCGAGGCGTGAAACTCTCTGGAGGACAAAAACAACGCATAGCCATCGCAAGAGCGATGATAAAAAATGCTCCGATTATCATATTAGATGAGGCAACAAGCTCTTTGGATTCCAAAAGTGAAGTAGAGGTACAAAAAGGACTTAATGAATTGCTTAAAGGACGAACGGCAATAATTATCGCACACAGACTCTCGACAATTGCATCAGCAGACCATCTGTTGGTTATTTCTGGCGGATCTGTGGGACAATATGGAACGCATACAGAACTTCTTAAAGATAAAAAGGGATTATATGCTCAGCTTGTAGGTCTACAGCATCAACTACTAAAAACAACAAGTGCAAATACAAAAGAGAAGCTTCAATCTTTTGATTTGATAGGATAAGTATTACCTATTCTTTAAGAACAACTGAGAACGAATAACTAAATACGAGGCAAATAGAATTATTGCTCCCCCAAATAATGATGAGTAAGCTGGTATTTCTTGAAAAAATATATAAGCAAAAAGAAGTCCAGTAAAATTCTCAAGTAGTAGAACCATACTTCCCGTTCCAGCTGATACAATCTGAAATCCTTTGGTCATAAACAAATATGCAGCAAAATTATCTATGCCAAATAGTATCGTAACCAACCAGGTTACCGGAGCAACATTAAAAATTCCTCTCCCAAAATAAAATGATGATTCAAACAAGAGTGCTAATATTCCGAGAGTTACCACTCCAACTAGGGTATTGGCAAAGAGAAGAATGATTGAATCATAGGCACCAAGTTTTTTCCTGCCAATCATATACACCGATGACCCAATTGCGGCAAGCAACGCATATATAGCACCCATTTTCCAGGTTGCCATAGAACCAGGGGAAAACAAAAAAAATAAGGATATAAATCCAATAATCATTGCAAAAATCGTTGATTTTGTTAATCGCTCTTTCAAAAAAACATATCCGAGAAACGGTCCGATGACTGTAGAGCAGTTAAAGATAAATAATACGGTTCCTATTTGCGTGTTTAAATTGGCGTATGTATAAAATAAATTTACCAGTGCATATCCAAACAAGGCAACAAAAAATAACAAGGCATAATCTTTTTTACTAACATATAGCGTTGATCGAGTGCTCATTATGTAAATAATCGAACATAAAAAAGCCACACAATAACGCAAAAATACTTGAGACATTGGTGGGATATTTCCTTTTCCAAGAAATCTGATAAGTACAGGCATGATGCTATATAAAAGCACAGCTATCAGAAGGTATAAGATTCCCTTTTTTTTATTCTCCATAACTTATCGATACCTAAAGCCTCATTAGTAGCCGTCTCTAGTGTACATGAACCTAGTGGATTTTTCCTAATACGCCATTCATTTTAAGAAGCGGTGTGTGCTCTCGACGTACCCAATTATAGAGAAATGGCTGATCAATGGAATAGAGAGCACAATGTTTTGCAGTTTCAGCTACAGGCCAATCGCTATGAAGCATGAACTGCTCGATTACAACATCGGAAGAACCAACAGAGATAGGAAGCGCCGCTAGGTACCTCCAGACATCCCCCTCTTTTATAGGAGTCACGAGCATGTTAAATATCGTTGGAGCGTATGTTGCTTTTAAAAATGGGTTTGAACGATTAGAATCAGAAAACGCTTCATTTGGGTTCGCCCAATATTCTTTTTTTAATGCAACGAGACGTGAAAAATGAAGTGGTAATACGACACAAGAATCCAAAACAGAATATGACTCTCCGTCTTTAGAAAGCATGTTCTCGAGCTCCTTAATGTCGCGCGATATATCTTCGACTAAGCTATGAACTTTTCGATTCGGGAAAAGAATAACAGAGGAATCAGGCCTAGACACAGAAATTATCGCCGCATGAGCAACTAATGGATACGTAACTTCTTCAGAGCAATATTTCGTATCTAAAGCCATAGAAATGAATACAACAGACAACTCGTTGAAAGAATTATAAGTATATCTGAAGCGAAATTTATTCTCTACAAGGAGTTATTTAAAAGAATATATTAAACCTATAAATGGAAAAGGCTTTTCCCAACGTTCTGACTATTTTAGAGCGACGACGACATTCGTGGTTGATAGAGAGAACGGTACAGAATCTTGATTCTCTATGACCGTGCTCACTTCATCGATTGAGATCGTTGTAGAAGCTACAATATTCTTAGGTTTTGCTGTGAGAAATAAGGAGCCAATTTGAATTGTTCCCGGAGAAAGGGTCAACGCTCCAGGTTTGGGAAGAATAGAAATCTCGATCATACCTGTAGCATTTGCTTGGGCCATTTGCGAAACTGAGAGGATATAACCTATTTTCTCTATCAATGTTATATCGCGACTTAATTGCAATACTGCAGGGTCAAACGATAATACTATTTTTGCTTTTTTTATAGGTTTATCAGCAGTCATCCATAGTTGAAACGGTCTGTCAGGAGGAATCTCAGTTGTCTGAGGAAATAATGATACTCTTACAGCACCTACAGCCGCCTGAGTTACAGTATTTGTTGGAGTTTGAAGCATTGATTGACCCACTATCACTCCGACAATCATAATGGATAAAAACGTTAGTTTCCATACAGTTTCTGTACGAGTCACTGGGCCAAACATCCGCTTATACCAAGGCACAGGAACAACATAGGTCTCCGTCACAGGAACTAACCTAACAGTTGCTGAGGTATCACCTACGGAAGGCTCGGGGCCACTTGGGTGTTGTGCTATATCGTCCATATTCCTAGTGTACTATCAGATACATCACATGTAAAGAACGACCTCATTGATCAATTTAACATCAGGATGCCGAGGTTTAATAAAATGGCAAAACTTACCCAGAAAAGATAAGGTATCAGAAGGTAAGAAGCTATTTTTGATAGAGGATAAAATTGTCGAATTGTAAGGAAAATAGCACCCCACAATAATATGATAACTATCAAAGCGATTCCAGGAAAATGTAACCCGAAAAAAACTATTGACCAAAGCGTATTTAGAATCAACTGCAGCGCAAAAGATTTAATTGCATACTGCTTATCCTTTTTGGTAGTTTTTATGAGCACTAAATAAAGAGCATAACCCATTGCTGTGTATAAGATCGACCAAACTGGACCAAATATCCAATTTGGAGGGTTAAAAAAGGGCTTTTGCAAGCTAGCATACCACGTAAATATCGACGGTGTAGTAAACACAGAACCTATAAATGCTGCTATATAGCATATTGTGAGGGAAAATATGAGCAGTAGATATTTTTTCTTCATACTATCAATAGTACATCATTCGTATTTTATATGAAATCATCATATAATAACGAGACATGAAAAAAATCTATCTGCATAAAATATATTTTCATGTACTCATTCTTCTTTGTTTTTTTGCTTCACCACATCTTCCTTTTATTCACCGGCATGTTCAAGCAGCAGTAGTGATTAATGAGATATATCCAAAACCCTCAGATGAACAATCTGAATGGATTGAATTATTCAATACAAGCTCAGAAAGCGTGTCTTTAAATTTATGGAAATTAGAAAATTCAGAAGGTGAAAAAAAATCTTTTGTAATAAATGCTAGCTCTATCATACAGCCAAAAGGTTTTCTAGTTTTTTTTAAATCGCAAACAGGGATTTCTCTGAGAAATGAGGGTGATACGATTCGACTTATAGACCCAAGCAATAATGAAGTCGATTCACAATCTTTTCTGGGAATACTAGGATATAATACAGCAATCGGCAGATCAGCTGACGGCACAGGTGTTTGGGTGATATGCACATCAGGAACTCCGAATACCAATAATAGTTGTCCAGAACCAAGCCCAACGCCCTCTCCGATTGTTTCCAATACACCTACACCATCTACTTCTGTGACTCCGATTCCCACGATAGAACCTATTTTGATAACGCCTGAAGATTCTCCAACACCAATTATAGAAATAGTATATGTGACAAAAATTCCTACTCCAACACCGACTCCTTTAGGAACTATCACGGTGTCGGTGTCAAAAATATTTACAATACAAATTCTTGTGGTCAGTACTTCATGGGCGCTAATAGCTATGATAGCTTTGCACAATAAATCCAAAAGAATACATCGGAAGAAATTCTCACGTGATTCTCAAAAAGAAGAGTAGAAGGCTTAAGAAGTATGCAGATTAGTCTACAAAGGTAAGAGCAAATCCAGTGTTATTCGCTCGACCAGTTCTTCCAATACGGTGAATATAGTCTTCATAAGATTCGGGTTGATCAAAGTTTATTACATGAGTAACCTGATCAATATCCAAACCTCGAGATGCAATATCAGTAGCTAGCAATACTTGTATTCGGTTCTGCTTAAAATCATCTATCGCGCGTTGACGCTGAGTCTGACGTTTATTTCCATGAATAGCAGCAACGGATACACCCTTTACTTGAAGCGCTCGTTGAAGCTTATCCATGCCATATTTTGTCCTACCAAACACTAAAACTTTATCAAATCCTTCCGTGCGAAGCAGTTCATCAAGGACATCAATTTTTGATCGACCATTAAGTTTTATAATATCCTGTTCAACATTTGCAGAAGGAGAACTTTTTGCAATAGAAATAATCTCAGGATCCGTCAAAAACTGTTGCATGATTCCTCGCGCTGCGTCTGGCATCGTTGCTGAGAAAAACAATGATTGGCGTACTTTCGGCAATTTTGATGTAATATATGTGACATCATTTATAAATCCCATATCAAGCATTCGGTCTACTTCATCCAACACAATAGTCTTAAACCCAGCAAAATTTAAGACCCGTTGCTGATCTAAGTCTTTCAGTCTCCCTGGAGTTCCGATAATTACATGTGGAATTCTTCGAATTTGCTGAATCTGATGAAACATATTCATACCACCTATACAAAGTGTAGCGAGTAATCGCATTCCCTGAGCGAATTCATAAAATTCATCTTGAATTTGCACTGCTAATTCTCGTGTGGGAGCGATTATGAGAGCTCTATTGGTCGGATCAGATAATAGATGATGAATAATTGGAAGCAAGAACGCAGCTGTTTTTCCTGTTCCCGTTGAGGCTAATCCAACGACGTCTCTTCCCTCAAGAAGCGCTGGAATTGCACGATCTTGAATTGGTGTTGGAGTTACATATCCCCTTGCGCTAATTGCTTTTTTTAATCCTTCAGAAAATGCGAAATCAGAGAATTGATGCTGAGGCACGTACACCACTTCATTTTGAATAGTTGCTTTTTTCACAAATAACCGTGGATCGATGGTTTTTGGAATACGATGACTCACCCCTCCTCCTCGGAAACTATTTCCTCTGGGTCTATTATTTGACTGTGGTCTTCGAGATTGTTGAAACATATAAAATTATAAATTAACCCAATACGCCTGCCTAAGTGAAATATGAACGAGTGAATTAGAAGAAAAGATACAATAATATTGTAAAACTTGGGGTACCTTTATCTTTAACAAATTCAATGAACTTTTTAAATCCCTAAGCAGATGTACTAGGTCAATCTGCTATCTAAATGAGAGTATACCACAATACATATTTGCATGTCAATAGACTATAGGATTATTTGTCCCCTTGTGGCTACTCGAAATTTTTCACAATATCTGGATAAGAGGCTTTAAACGATGCCGAAAATGTACATTTCATGCAATCCGGTACCCAAAATTGAATTGCTCCATTTGTTTTCCCGATAACAAACCCAGAGTTCCCCCCGTTTTTGAAGATCGCCGTTGCTAAGTAGGGATACTGTGCCTTACTTACCTGAGTATTTTGAGAAATTGCAAGACTGACTAGATACCCTTCTCCGTATTCATCCGCATAATAGTCTAGCAACGGATTAACAATTTTCAATTGAATGTCAGTTTTATCACTAAATTCTCCGCCAAGTGGCGGCTCAAACACAACGACCGCACTGTGAGGAGCTCTCTTTGCTGCTGGAATAGCACTCTCAGATTGTTTTTGCACTGGAGTAACTGTCGCAGTGTCTTCTTTATCAGTGGGCGTATCTATCACGTCAACAATCGATTCGGATGATTTCATCGAGGTTTTTTGTTGTGACTTCAGATAAAAATACCCCGCAGCAAATGACGCACCCAATGCTGCTATCGCAAGAACAATGACTAATGCTCCTTGTCCCTTCATAGTATATATACTATACTCTTATTATTCCCAAGGCGTCATAAGTTGAAAATAATTACCATCTGGATCAGCAAATGTTGCGATCATCATACCACCGCCCATCTCGTATGGATCCTTCACGACTACGGCACCTAAGGCCTTTATTCTATCAAATTCATCCTTTATCTCTTTTGTTTCGAAGTTAACTATAATACGATTTGCGTCTTTTGAATTTCCGTGTACCTCAGAATGCTCACCGATGGAAAAAAATGCATTTCCAATTTTCCACCCGTACCAATTACCTTCTACCATATCCGCTTTTCGGCCGAACACTTTTTCATAAAAGGCGGCTAACTCTTGGGATTTAGATGTCCCGATCATCATTGAATTAAGGTTTAACATATATTTGTATTGTAGATTACAAATCTTAGGATTGCAACAAAAAAATCTAAATGCGTGTTTCAATATTCTTATAAAACAGTGTGCATCGAATTGGTGGAAATCCCTCACTTGCCCACTCCCACGTATGAACTAGATCCTTTTCATAGCCTCTTGATTCGTAAAATCCGAATGCATCATGATCAGGGTTATTTTCTTTTTTGTATGCATGATTGCTGTCCAGCGCCTCAGCAATAACGGAACAATTGATTTTTCTTGCCATTACCTCTATAGCTTCCAGTAACATGATATCTATGCTCATGTCGCCGCTATAGTTTTGAGTTGTTGTAAATTGTTGGATAAATAATACTCTACCCACAACCGGCATTCCTTGGGAGATGTACGAGGATGGTAATGATCCTGACTCAACCACTTCGAACGTGGCAAATCCGTATACGACATCCTCATTAACTACTGCAATAGCATGATCAGGATAACGTGAGATGAATTCATCCAATGCTGATTTAGAGATTCCATGATCCCCAAACCACGTCGCATCTATAATGGAAGCTTGCGCTGTATCAGTAGCCCGAAGATAACGAATTGCTAACTCCATGAAGTTAGTATAGCAAATATGTATAGGACTACTCTAGGAGAAGTTACTTATTGTTTAATGCATTTGCTAATCTGCTCGATTCTTTGGAAAGTCGTTCAAATTCAGCTATAGAAGCTTCCTCGGTTTTTGAAAGCCATATATTCTCATCCATTTTTGATGAGATTATGCTGGCAATTGCTCGCTGTCTATATAAAATGGTTAACAATGCGTTCAATTCTTGTTGGTTCAGATATTGTTGGCCACGAGCATTTTCCCAACTGGGAATTATCGAATTAAAATTAATGACAGCGCTTCGCCAACTATCTTTTACTGAATTACTGTAATTTGGTGGAACATATCCAGCAAAATGCTGAACAATGATCTGTGCAGGGCATCCGTTGATATATCCTTCGACCTCAGATATTCCAATCTCCTGATAGTCAGCGTGCAAAAGAAATTTTTTTGTGTCAGGGAATTCAAATTGATTTTCCAGCATCTCTTCAGATTCATAATAGCCAAGACGAGGTGCTTCGCCATAGACTATGTTGTAATAATTGGCATCACTCATAGCGCGCGCCATGGTATAGCCGCTGCGGGTTGCCTCGAATGAAAAATCATCGTGTTTGAGTATTATCTCTCCCCGCTTTCTGGCTGACACTTCCAGCTTGGGCTGATACGTAAGTGGCTTCACCTTCGCTTCTTTGCGCTTCTCATTTAGTAGTGAGAGGTAGGCGGTCTTATCCAGTTTGATTTTTGCCGATTCGTCAAAGTCACCTGCAGTATCGCGCCAATGCTGATCAAGTGTTCCCTTCTGACTCTCAAGCGGCAACACATGGTTTATGTCAGAGAGTGGGATAAATCCAATCTCCCGTGAATCTCCACTCCCTTTCCTGTTATCCCCCATCACAAACACCTGAGCATCAGGTACGGTCACCACGCTGCAGTCTTTCAGAAATTCTTCTCCAAATGTTGACCGAGCTTTTGCAGTATATGGCTCGTGGGTTGGATGTCCATTTATGTACACAATACCGCTTCGAAGCTCCAGCGTATCTCCCTCGAGGGCAACAACCCGTTTTACCCATCCGGACGCCGTGCCATATAATTCCTTTGATACAGATCTCGTTCGATCGTTTATAAGAACGACGATATCTCCCCTTCCGATAGTATGTCCAAAATATCGCTTCCCCAGTAAAACGAATCCGTTAGGATATGGCAACATTCCGGGTGCAGCAACCACTTCATCTGCCAGTTCCCTTGGAGTTTTGCCATGTCCTTTGGGAAAAGTGGGATACATAGATCCCGTTCCCACAATCTGTATACCCTCTGTATTAAAGCCTAGTCGTTCCCGTATTTCTGCACCAATTGAAAAGAAGATAAGTAGCAAAAATGGAAAAACCAGAATCACCATTATTGCACGCTTTAGAAAAGTAGCTATCTGCGAATGTATTGCAGTCTGTATGTTTTTTCTTCCCACAAGATCATTATAACGCTATTTATTTAGCCTTATATTCTGTTATAATAGCAAAGTTCGTTGAAATCTCCCGTAGCTCAACGGTAGAGCGGCATCCTGTCAATTGGCAGCCTCGATCAGTAATGATCGATGGAACATCGGGCTAATTCGGGGAACCCCTTATTCATAATAAGGAAAATCCCGAGCTAAATTTCTTTGATAGAACTCGTAAGAGCGAAATCGAAGGATAAATGTGTAGAGACTATATACCCGGCTCCCGCTCAAGCGGGATGATGAGATAGTCCAGTCCTTTTGGTAACAAGAGGGTTTCTGTAAGATGATGGTTCGAGGTTCGAATCCTCGCGGGAGAGCAAAGTAAATTAAAAACCTGCCAATTTGGCAGGTTTTTTTGTGGAGTACAATATGCATATGTCTTCATACGATACATTCGCCAATCAGTACAATACTTCAATGGGAGAATCAGGTGATTATTTCCACAAGACACAGATAGACCCAGCAATTTACGAAATCATAGGCAATCCAGAGGGGAAAACTATATACGATATTGGCTGTGGCAACGGATATATGGCCAAATATTTTGCAAAAAAAGGTGCAACTATATTTGCGTCAGATGAGTCGCACTCTCTTATCGAGATAGCTAGAAACAAAAGCTCAAACATAGATATCATGTATTCAGTGAGAGACACAACAGATTTTTCTGGATTTGAGGACTCACAATTTGATTCCGTCGTTATGAATATGGTGATTCACTACATCAAAGACCTCAATGCTCTATGCAAAGGGATCGCTTCGGTATTAAAACCAAATGGAGTCTTTGCCTATTCCACAAATCATTTTTTCAGACCCATGTATCCCCTTTCTGAATGGATGACGGGAGCGGTAGGCAAAAAAGAAACACTGTTTATCAAAACGACAGGATATCTAAAACAGGCAAAACGAACTGTTGTGTCCGGATGGGATAACAAAACAAAGCTAACTATGTACAATCACCCTTTGAATGAATTGGTTAACACAATGGCATCATACGGATTGTATACTCATCGTATCATCGAGCCCGAATCCAAAGGATTCGCCAATGATTATTCCAAGAAATTGCAAAAATCTCACCACATCCCTACATTTATAATAATAGGGGCGAAAAAAATTCAGGATTAACGACAATCCGTAATTAAGACTCCTGATGTGTGAAGATTTACCCTGAGTAGAATCGAAGGGATATCTCACACCAGGTGTTGTAATAGTTTTTGTAATAAAAAATTACTTGAGATGATTAAATACGATTCATGAACTGTTTCTCCAACATGCTTTTCTAATGAAATATCGATTGTATCGCTATTCGAGGCAGTTACTCGACCACTTACAGTATTAAAACTGATCCTAACTTCAACGTCTTGATCAAAATCAATCTCTCTGAATAGGTAGATCAAATTGATAAGTATGGAAATTGCCAACTGACCGTTGATATTTTCCATTTGTAATTCTTATCTATTGATTTCCTTCGCTTCGTAAATATTTGATATTAGCTTTCAACCCTATAAGCATTTCATCGATATATTGAATTGAATATATATTTATATAATATGCTTCTTATGTTTTAAAACCGGTGAAGAAAGTCATATTTCAGATAAAAAGAGTGCAATATTTTAGCCTCAAAAAGTCCGTATATGTATCGCTGGATGGCTACAAAGTTTATGGTATACTTTTTTTAATGGAAGATGATCAAGATTTATTGCGGATATTTAAGCGCGAAATCCTATCATTCGCCACCACTCTCAAAAATGAGGCATGGATAGGGAAAGAGCGAGAGATAATAAGCCGTTTTGTTTTTTCAAATTTACTCCGCGTTATTCAACCGAATACTGCATTTTATTCTTCTTCTCAAATCGGCATCGAGGTTAGGGTTAAACAAACTTACCAAACTGATGAGAGCAAAAATGAGGTATGTAAAGATCTTGTGATTTGGAAAACAGAATATAAAACGGTATTTTCTGACCCATATGAGTCGCCATTATTGATCGTCGAATGGAAATACGGAATAGAGTATATTTCAAATTATGATGTTGAATGGTTAACAAATTATATAAAGATACACCCTGACACATTGGAGATTGCCATTTCTATTAATAGCGACTATAGAGTTAATGCTGCTTTGATTGAAGCTTCAAAGAATGATTTAAAATGGATTGTGAATAACACTTAGATAGATCAATAATACGCTCCAACATAGTTCACTAGTGCGAGCACAGTAGAAGCATTATACATTATTTATAGAGAAGCCTTCCCTCTACCTGGGCTGAAATATTCTGGTTTGATTTAAAATACTCTTCCAACACATCTTGCACTGATGTAGTGACGATCGTATGTTTTCCAGCATGAAACAATTCAGATTCCGAAATATTCAGATACGATAACGCATTCATATAATGATACCCTTGAAGAATAAGCGTATAAACCGCAGAGTCTTTAACTGGCTTATGGTTCACAAATAATGATTGTAATGATTTTGCCCGCTCATCATATACTGCCACGATGTCACTATTTACCTGATAGCACTCCCCTTCTCCTGTTCTGTTTTCCGGTCTCATCCAAAAAGAGAACATAGATCGAATTTGCTTACCAGTTACTTCAAATCTATGCAGACTGTCATCATAGGGAAAACACTGAAGGAAATCTTTCAGCGTGACAATAGGCCCTAATGAATTCTGACGTATTGATCCACTTCCTACTAGCGCTACGTCGGAAGATCCAATAAGAGCAAATGCATCAGCAACAAGGTTCCCTAGAGAAGTTTCGATTTCTCTCTTCGAATGAGTCAATACACGCGCAAACTTGCCCAAAACAACAGAATACTTTGTATCAATTTTATTCTTAAATGAATAGATATATTCTTCCAGTGCTATATCTGGTTTTGCTGTTTCGTTATTAATTGGTATAAGTTTCCATGTGTACTCGACTATCTTATTTGTGTCCTCGTCCAAGACGATGTCAAATCTACCAATCTGATCTGACCCAGTCCCAGCAGTCGCGATGAGTATGTTATTTACTTTCTCAGGCTTCTTAAGAACTGTATGTGAATGACCACCAATTATTATATCTACACCCCATTGCGGTTTTAATAATTTAGCAAATTCTATATCGGATTCATACCCAATGTGAGTAAGTAAAATTGTGAGATCTATATCATCATTTCTGTATGCATTACAAATTTTTCCTACCTCATGACTCGCCTCTTCTAGATTCACAAAGCTTCCAATAAGTGAATCAGCTTTCAATGCATCGAGTATTTTTTCCGTGATGATGCCAGTGAACAATATATCAAGTCCTGCTTTTTTTATAATATGATATGGATTCATCAAGCGTTTGTGATATTTTTTTATGTACAAATTTGCGTTCACAATTGGGAAATTTGCCATTTTCTCCAAAAAAAGAAGGTGTGGTAGGCCATAGTCAAATTCATGATTTCCAAGCCCGACAACATCTGGAGATAGATAATTCATAATCTCCATGGTTGATATCCCCTTATATTCACTATCAATGAGAGACCCCTGAACCATGTCCCCAGACACTACAAAGAGCACATTTTCTTCCTCTTTCCGCACTTGGTTAATATACCCAGATAACAACGCGAGCCCACCAATGAGATTTCCTTTGCCAGTTTGAATTTCAGACAAAAAATCTCCGTGGATATCGTTAGAATGAAGAATGGTAAGTTTTTTCAAGATGTGACTAATATACCATTACCTGCTCATTATTTCTTCATGCAGGTATACGTAAATTCCATTTTTTGAGTAGTCTCGTTAATCGTATTGTCAACTTTAAATTTACATACTTTTTCTTTACCCTGCACTATACTCATACATCCTGTGTATCCGTCTTTAGACGAATACTTACTGCAATCTTCTCCTCTAGAGCTAGCAGTTTTTGACACACGTAAAAATGCTAAAGATAATACTAAGACGATCACAACCATACAAAACGCGTACACATATTTATTCTTCATATATTTATGATGGTATCAGAGAAATATGCTATAAACAACATTTCTATTAAATATATACTTAATAATCGCAATCAGTATTCAGATAAATTGCCTCAAATTATCTCTTGAATTTTTTGGAGTATCTCATCAAGAGTCGTATTTGCTTTAAGAAAAAATCCTGAAATATTGTATGCTTTTAGTTGATCTTCTATAGTTTGAGACCCTAAGTTTGTAAATACGATAACTGGTATATTAGCTCCCCAATCATTTTTTCTCAGTTTACTTATAAAAGTCACCCCATCTATCTTTGGCATATAAAGATCGAGCAATATTAAATCAGGTTTGCTCACAGTCACTTCTGATAACCCTTCCTCCCCATCTACAGCGGTATATACCTCATATCCTGAAGCGATTAATTTTTCCTTCAAAGGAAATCGTATCGATGATTCATCTTCAAGAATCAATATTTTAGTCATATGTTTCAAACCCTCCGTCTCTGAGTATATTCTCTCGTGAATATTCATGCAATGGATATTCTATTTTCGTGTTGCCGAATAATTATTTTTCATTCATACTATCAAAGCGAATGTTTTAGATATATTTGAAACATTCAAAATCCTAGTATTGTATACTATGGAAACATATATGAAAAAAATATTAATTGTCGAAGACGAAGAATTCCTTATCGATGCATATCAGATAAAGCTAAAAAATGGTGTATTTATTACAGAAATAGCAAGAGATGGAGAGGAAGCAATTAAATTGCTAGATACAAACGTGTACGATTTATGCCTATTGGATTTAATTTTGCCAAGAAAAAATGGCATGGAAGTGCTGGCTCATATTCGAAACAAGTCTGAAACAAAAAATCTTCCAGTCATCGTCGCCTCAAATATAGATAAGAAGGAAACTTTTCAAGAAGCCATAAAATTAGGGGCAAATGATTACTATATTAAAAGTGATATCAGCCTCCAGGAATTACTCAATAAAATTATGGCATTTTTCCCAGAAGATTCAACAGTGCAAACCCTTGCCTAGTTTTCTCAAATAAATATCACATCATGCTATTTCGAAACTTTACCTTGATAATCATGATCAAAGAATGGCAGTATCAAGAATAGTACCAGGTGAATTTGAATTCAACATCCATTCATATATCGGATCGATGGGTATTGTATCAGGATATGAAGAAAGTGGTCGAAGTAACTGCCCGTATCGATAATTTACTCCAGAGTTATTCATATTGATACCCTGTTGAAATGCCCTCCAAGCAGTATATTTTTCTTGTGACATATGCATTGATCCAGTGCAACATATTTCTCCACAATAACACACATGAAGACAAAGCTCACAGGTTTCATCCTTGGGACTCAATAAATACGATATAGTAATTTCTTCACCTTTATCAATTGTCTGAAGTGCAAAAAATAGAGTGTGTCTTTTATAGGTATACATCCACGAATTTGGTTTACAAGAATGATTTATCAGATGCAAATCAGTGGCGTTCAAATCAGGATATATAGATGCTCTATCCGATAGATACATCAAATATAATCCCGCGGCGTCTTTAGAAATATCATACTCTGCTGTTTTAATAACCATTCCCAGATAATCGCCAATTACACACCCGGCTTCAACTTGTTTGGTAGCAAAGATTCCTTTCCCTTTGCGTGGAGTGTCCCGAACTTCCCATGAATCATCACTGAGCAAAAACATATTCTCACACTGTACCACACCCAAATACAAAACATAATCCCTTTTCTGTGATAGAAAAAGGATGATGTATAATGTATATAACCTTAATTATCTTTCAGAGCTGAAAAATCTGTAACAAATTTTTCATACCATGCTTTACCTGATTCAGGATTCTTTCGACCTTCTTCCATCATGTCAAAAGCAGCTTTATGTGCCGCATCTTTATCTGCCATTTCATTCACATGCGCAGCTCCCAGCCCCATCATCTCATCTGCAGTTTGCGCCTGAAACAACACATCACATGGCCCACCCATTTGTCTACAAGTCATCGTTTTCATAGTATTCACCTCCTTTTTTGTAATCTATATTACAAATATACATCATGCATTATAATACTTCTATGACAACAGGAATTCATCACATCAGCGCCATCGCTTCAGACGCACAAAAAACCATAGATTTTTATTCTGGCGTTCTCGGACTGCGACTGGTTAAACAAACAGTCAATCAGGATGATCCAGGTGTATATCATTTGTTCTTTGGAGACAAAGAAGGGTTACCAGGCATGGACCTTACGTTTTTTGTATTTCTTCCGACTCATCAGGGGAAAGTTAACACTGGCATGGTCTCAAAGATTTCTTTTGCTGTGCCAAATACATCACTGGGCTTTTGGGAAAAGAGGTTCATTGCATACAACGTCAATTTTGAGTCACTAACCACTAGGTTTGCACGCAGACGCTTAGTTTTCTATGATCCAGACAACCTACAACTGGAACTAGTTGAAATAACACAAGATGACTGTATAGATGATTCAAATGTATATGATGACAACGACATTCCAAAAACAAATGCGATTATTCAATTTTTCAGTGCAACACTCTTGGTTTTAAAAAAATCACTTATAGAACCTGTCATTACTTCAGTGTTAGGATACACGCTTTTACAAATGACAGAGTCAATAACCCTCTATATAGCAAGAGGCTCATCAAGGGCGCAACTTCTTGAAATTCAGGAAACTCATCCCTCTGAAGATGGAGTAAACACAGCAGGAACAGTACATCATATAGCATTTCGTACGAGAGATGAAAACGAACAACAGAAATTCAGAAGCGCTATAGAAAAATTGGGGCTGCATCCGACAGATGTTATCGATAGATTTTATTTCAAATCCATATATTTCAAAACCCATGCGGGCATTTTATTTGAACTTGCCACAGACGGACCTGGATTTACAGTAGATCAATCAGTAGAAGATCTGGGCACATCACTTTCACTTCCACCATTTCTACAACCCTTTAGACCACAGATAGAAAAACATCTCCCAAAACTGCTTATTAAAAAAATATGATTAACGATCTCACTTTATTTGACTATGAATATATAGATAATCAAGCAAAGCGCACGATATTTTTATTGCATGGAACGGGAGGCAATAAACACGACTTGTTGTTTTTTGATGACTTACTAAAGAATCAATACAATCTTTTGGGATTGGAAGGTAATATAAGGGAAAATGGCATGTCAAGATTTTTTAGACGGCATGAAGTAGGTGTTTTTGATCAGGAAAGTATAAAGTCAGAAACACTCAAATTACATATATTTATCAGATCTTGGAGTATTGAACATGCGATGGAACCCTCATCATTTTCTTTTTTAGGATATTCAAACGGTGCAAACATGTTACTTGCAACATTGTTATTATATCCGTCATATATCAAGCGGGTGCTTTTATTGCACCCAATGATGCCGTTTCTCAAAAACCATCCTGGGCCAGATTTGTCGGGACGTACATGCTTCGTAAGCATAGGAACTAGCGACGCTATTATTACACCGACTCAGGGAGCATTGGTAGCTGACATACTTAGGAAGCGTGGCGCTGAAGTAACATTTAAAGCCTATCCTAGTGGGCACGAGGTAAGCGAAAAAGAATTGGTAGACTGTGGTAATTTTCTTTCCTACGAAACGACACTGTCAATGCAGTGATATAATCGACACGAGCGTATTTGCTCTTTTTACGTATTTTTTAAGATGTTGTATGGTAAAATTTTCTATATGAAATCATCACTTCTTGAGATCATAGGTTGGATAATTGCGGGCTTCTTCTGTATGGCAATCGGAGTGGTCACAACGCTGTATGTATATAACACAAAAATATCATCTACCTCCGAGCCAGTAAAAGAAAATTCGAGAAATCCGCAAACAGATAATTACACATCTAAACCCTTCTCATTGGCTCCACCTGCTCAATCTCTCAAAGGCGTACTGACGACAATGACTGGATCTGTACTTCACAAAACCCGCGATGCAAATATATTTGTTGAAGCCACCCCAAGCGCCACGATATTTATTGGAGAATCCATTGCAACAAATGCAGATGGAAAAGCAACAATTCTAATCCCAAATTTGAGCAACATCTCCATTGGAAAAAATGCTGAAATCGTCTTCGTAAATATATTTCCTGAAAACACGGTTTTTCAACAAAAAAACGGAAAAATACTGTATGATATGACTTCAACTAGTCCAGTTGCAATCCGAGCATTGCATACGCTTATTCAAGCATCTAAAACAAGACTTAGCGTCAATATTATAGATTCAGACATCTCAGTGAGTGTCGAAAAAGGAGAAGCAAAGGTCGCATTTGTTGATACTGACAACATCACGCACGTCTATACAATCCTAGATGGAAAACAAGCAAACATCGACGATGCCAGTAGGACGATAACAATCGTTTCACCACGTCAGTGAAAATGATTTTTTATACTCCTCAAGAGGCCGAAGTAATGAATCATCCTCATATCCCAAAGCCCACAGGGCGATGCCTCCAAGTGAATATTTTTTAGCCAGGGCAATTTTTTCTTTCATCGATGTTTCGTCTTCATAGTAGATTTGGCTATACACATCACCATCTTTATATATAAGATATGGCTCTTTCGAATACGGATCGATGCCAGTTTTACAGTCAATACACACTCGTAATTTTTCCATGATGCGCCGCACACTAGCAGTCGACGATCCTCCAGGTATCGTTGCGGATTCACTAGCATCACTGATCGTTTCCCACTGGTAACCATAGAGAGGAATTCCAAGAAGAATCTTTTCTTTAGGCATCACTTTTAACGCTTCTTTCACTGAGGATTCCACATCAAATTCTATTGTCTCACCCGCCCCACCGATCGGAGCCACTGCCCCAGATGTCACAGATCCAGAATAGTGGTAATCGTACGTCATAAGGACCACACTGTCTGCAAGTTTTCCAAGCTCCACGGGATCATATAATTTTGGTCGCATTAACGCAATTGGAATGAGGTCTATGGTAAGCGTGCCTAATTTTTCAGAGACTATGGTTTCTTTAACCGTCTTCACAAATTCAGTAAACCTTCCCCTGTCACTGTCTGAAGCCTCCATAAATGTTTCAATATCCAAGTTCAAATCAGTAAATCCTTTATCCCTCATAATTGGAGCAACCTCTTGCATCATTGCTCTGGCATTCTTAACGGGATCTATTAACAATTCACGTATCACCTCATCGTCACCGCTAATGATAAGCAATGATTTTTTCAATTTATTTTTTGTAGCATCAGCCAGTCGTGCCGAAACTTCCTGCCGATTTAAATTATTCCATCCAGGCTCAAGCTCTCCAGGATTCATTGTTTTCATGATCGTACCATCAGCGTTTATAGCAATTCCAAAATACGTAAGAGTGGTGATAAATCGTTCATACTGTTTATCCGCTTTGCCGAGCAACCAATACGGCAAAAATCCTACTACTTCGGGGCGTTTCACATGAAGAGACTGTACATTTGAGAGAGGAGAAATCGTTTGTTGCACAGATCCTCCTGATTTAATGAAAACAATTGCGATGGATATCCCAACGCACAAGCAAAGCGCAAGAAGAATCATTTTTTTTAACATGCTCACATTGTATCATGGCTAAACTGATGCACTGGTGTACAATATGCATCATGATACTTTTTATTTTTGGGCTACCAGGATCCGGAAAATCATTTGTCGCAGAAGTAATTAAAAATTCATTTGGATATACGATTCATAACGGAGACGATGATTTACCTACACACATGAAAACTGCTCTTTTTGAAAAAAAGGAAATTACCGATGCTATGCGAAAAGAGTTTACACACAATTTGATCAAAACTGTTAACTCTCTGCTAAAAATCTCAGCACATATCGTAGTTCATCAAACTCTTCTCAAAACATTTATGCGAGATAAACTCAAAACCGCATTCCCAGATGCAATATTTATTCTTATCCAAACACAAAAAATTATTAGAGAACAGCGATATATGAAGCGGCTATATTTCAATTTAGGCATTCCCTATCTCCGAATTATGTGCGCTCAGTTTGAACCACCAAATACAAACTACATACAGATAGAAAACAATGATGTCGGGGAAAAAGCGGTGACTGAGCAATTAAGCCAAATCCCTCTGACTCCGATAAACACAACTACGCAACAATAGGCTCGGAGATCGGCAAAGTAAACGAAAACTCTGTTCCTTTATTTTCCTCGCTCACAAACGATAACGTGCCCCCAGAGCGTTTCACAATTAGCTGAATTATATACAGACCAAGTCCGTTTCCCTCAGCTGATTTTTTTACCGCGTTATCTGCTCGAAAAAATCTCTCGTAGATTCTATGCTGTTGAGAAACAGGTATGCCAATTCCAGTATCTTTAACTACCGATAAAATCGTATCACCTTCTCGTTTTATACTGATGGAAATTTCACCGTCTTCATGCGTATACTTTGATGCGTTTGATAATAAATTCATATACACCTGACGGATAAATTTCTTATCCACGCGTATAGATGGCAATCCTTCTTCGATCTGAACACTTAGATGTAGTTTTTTAATCTCCAATGCATGTTTTAATTCTTCCACAACATCAAGAGCTAAATCTTTAATTGACACTTCCGTCGTCTCAAGGACAAATTTCCCAGATTCTAATCGAGAGATATCAAGGAGCGAATTTACCAGATTAATCATCCTCTCATTACTACTGGCAATTTTGGAGATAGACAGCTTCTGCTTCTCGTTCATGCTCCCCAATTCCTCGCTCATGAGCATCTCGGTTAACCATTTTACCGCAGTCAGTGGCGTTCTTAACTGATGAGAAGCAAGGGAGATAAATTCAGACTTCATACGATCTATTTCTTTTACACGAGTAATATCTCGCTCCATTCCTACAAAATATAAAATATTTCCCCCAAGATCCAAAACTGGAGTAATATATATCTCTGCTTGGTAGTCAACTCCATTTTTATTTTTATTAGTTAGTTCACCAAAAAATTCCTGTTTGTTTATTTTTATGGTGGTCCAAAGTTGGTCAAAAAATTCTTTTGGTGTTGAGTCTCTCCAAAGTTGTCCGGCTTTTTTTCCCAATACTTCACTTCTGCTATATCCTGTTATCCTCTCTGTAGATTTATTTGCATAAAGAATTGTACCCTCAGGGTCAGTGATGATGATTTGATCAGAGACATTTTCTACAGCCATTTTAAACTTTTCCAATTCATAAACAAGCTTTAAGGATTTATTTTTTTCTTCCTCAATATCAGATAGGAGTGAAATCATAGATTCATTGACCTTCTTCAATTCAGCGATCCGGATAGATGATTGCTCTTCCTCTTCTTTTTTCTTAGAAATATCCAGATGAGTTCCAGACATACGAACTGGATTTCCATTCTCATCACGACCACTCACTTTTCCCTGGTCCAATATCCACGCCCAATGCCCATTTTTATGTTTCATTCGCACTTCGCAAACGTAGATATCTGACTCTCGAGCAAAATGCTTCTTCAATAGCTCATTTGAACGGATCAGATCATCCGGATGACACAATGATTCCCATACTTTTATAGTGAGTGGGGTAAATTCGCTCAAAGAGTATCCGAGCATCTCTACCCAACTGTCATTCAGACTTATTTTTCCCGTTGATATATTCCAGTCCCAAATGCCTACCTGCGCACAGGCCACTGCTAAATCGAGATATTCTTCTTTTTTCCGAAGGTTTGTGAGTGCATCAGCCAAGCGCAATTGTGTAAAGTAAGATCTATGTACATGTGAGTATATTCCGGAAATAACCTCCAATAGATAGATATCTATATTTCTCCACACTCTATGCTTTTCGGTATCATCGAACCCTAAAAATCCTTTATACGTATCTTTTTCATATATTGGCAAGACCAATATCGATTGAATTTGTTGCGGGGAAAGAATATCGCGGATATTAGAAGGTAAAGTGGCGATATCATCAGCCATAATCTTTCGATCCTGAATCAGCGTTTCTTTCCATGGGCTGATATCTGTGTAGGCAAAATTTTGGAGATTTTGTATTTGAGGTGTTGTCCCTTCTTTGCACCATTCGTAGGTATTGGTTGTTTTTATCCCATCTTCAGTATCTTCAAAGATGTAGACTCTATTCACGTTCAGATGTTTTCCAATTTTTTCCAGCACCGTATGCATAATCTCAGAAAATTCTTTAGATCCCGTCAAAAGAAGGCTGATTTCTGCAAGCAATTTAAGTTCACTTGATGTGTTAGCATCTTGGTGTTCACTATCTGGCCCTTGAGTACTCATATATTAAGTATAAAGTGTTTTATAAAAACATGCAGTATAGGAAATTTAATATGGTATACTATAGCAACTATATGAGTAATCAGGTAACTGTCTTAGTTGTTGAAGACGATACGCTTCTTTTAACTGCGCTTAAAGATAAGCTTGATATTGCAGGATATACCACAAATACTGCGGTAAATGGCATCGAAGGCCTTCGAAAGGCGCTAGAAACAAGGCCGGGAATAATTCTTTTGGATATGCTTATACCAGAGATGGACGGCATGACGATGCTCAAAAAACTCAGGGAAGATGCATGGGGCAAAGATGTTCCCGTTATCGTATTTTCCAACGTAGATCCTGATGGGAAATTACTATCCGACGTTATGGAAACAAAACCAACCTACTACATGCTCAAAAGCAATTCATCATTAGAAACAGTTCTTGAAAAAATTGAAGAAATCCTCAATCCACTTCCAGTCGCAACCACATAACTCAACAGCACCCTTTTTCTATAAAGCAGTTTATTCCAAATAGTCTTTCAATTTCTTGGATCTTGAAGGGTGTCGAAGTTTCCTCAGAGCCTTCGCTTCGATCTGTCGAATTCTCTCTCGTGTGACACCAAACTGTGCCCCAACCTCTTCAAGTGTTCTTGGTCGTCCATCTTCGAGTCCAAATCGAAGCACCAATACCTTTTTCTCCCGATCAGAAAGTGTCGTTAAGACTTCTTCCATATGTTCCTTCAAAAGCTGTCTACTGGTCTGCTCATATGGTGTTGGACCTGGGTCAGATATAAAATCACCCAAATGACTATCTTCTTCATCTCCAACTGGTGTTTCCAGAGATGTTGGCTCCTGAGATACTTTCATAATCTCTCGGACTTTCATCACATCCACTTCCATAACTTTTGCAATTTCTTCTGGAGTTGGTTCTCGACCCAAATCCTGCATCAACCTGCGACTTGCACGGACAAATCGGTTGATCGTTTCAACCATATGGACCGGTATGCGGATGGTACGCGCTTGATCCGCGATAGCGCGGGTAATCGCTTGTCTAATCCACCATGTAGCGTAGGTCGAAAACTTATACCCTTTTCGCCAATCATACTTTTCCACAGCACGGATAAGCCCCTGATTTCCTTCCTGAATCAAATCAAGAAGTGACATACCTCGACCGATATATTTTTTTGCGATAGATACAACGAGACGCAAGTTCGATTCGATAAGTTTCTTCTTTGCTTTTCGATCTCCTTTTTCATAGCGCTTTGCGAGGGAAATTTCATCAGCAAACGTTAAAAGCGGTATGCGACCTATTTCTTTCAAGTACATGCGCACAGGATCAGAAACACCCTCACTATTTGCCTTCACAAGTGCTTCAATTTCTTTTTCTAGTTCAACGATGCTTTTTGAAGATTCTTTATCGCTATCTTGGGTGGTGGTTTCAAAGACATCAATACCCTCTTGTATCAATTTATTACACAATTCATCGACCTCTTTGATATGTTCTTCTGGTTTGGGGAAAAGGAATAAAATATCTTCCTGAGTAACAAATCCGTTTTCTTTACCTTCACGGATAAGATCAGCAACAGTAGCGAGGTTTTTTTGTTTAGCCATATAAGTACCGTGAGTCTTTGCATCTTCCGCGTTTAAAAAAGTTATGCGCTGTTTTATCGAAGAGAAACAAATGACTTCGCTTGTTCCAATGCGGTGTACGAGTAATCTCGAGCATATACCGCACTGGTATTCCTGCATAAGCTGGAATCCACAAATTATAGCAGATTTAGATCTGATTTTCCAGCTCTTTTAACTTCAGTGTGGCCATTCGAAGTTTTTGCTGGATATCTTCTCCATCTGTTTTGCTCAATTGTTCCGAAGATCCTAATCTATTCAACTCTTGTATTTGCTTATGCAGTACCACCCGCCGAAATTCCCGAACAGTTTTTATCCATTCTTCCATAAACGCATTTGGGCTATCGAGCAAATCTTCCACATCCCACAAAAATGCTTCATCGAGGGTCGGCAACAACTCTTTCGGCAACGAATCAGCAAAATCTTTGATTAAAAATACTTTCGTCGTCACTGGCATATTTTCATCCGGAGTCAAAAAAGCCAAGAGCTGATCGATAATTTTTACTACTGCAGGGTGCGAAAATTCAGGTAAAAATCCGAGCTCTTGCAGTTCTTCAAACAGCTCGACGGTCTTCCCTTGCAACAACAGCGCAAGGATATACACTTCCAATTTTTCCGTACGGGAGGATATTCTCTCAGACTGATCCGTGGTTTCTTTCGTATCATTTTGGATAAACGCATTCACACCCCGAGACAATCGTCGCATGCTTTCGATGAGTGCATCTTCCGATGTTTTAAGTATTGTTGCTGTTTTTCCGATATAGTGATTTTGTATCACTGGATTATCTATCTTTGCGATTACTGGCAACAGTTCATCGCTGATTTTTTTCTTACCATACGCGGTCGTTGCATCAAACCGCTTAAATGCAGATGACAAAAAATAATCATAAATTGGCACGGCGTCCGCAATCGCTTTTTTCAAAAGTCCCGGAGATTCTCGTGCCGCTTCATCTGGATCTTTCCCCATCGGGAGCGTTACGACGCGCATATCCATACCTGCATGATCTGCGATCTCTATCCCTCGTCTATTGGCTGCATCTCCTGCCATATCACTGTCCAGCGCAAACACTATTCGCTCAGTAAATCGTTTCAACAATCGAACATGGCCCTCCGTCAGCGCCGATCCTTTGATTGCCACAGCATTTCCGATACCCGCTTGAAAAGAGGAAATCACATCCAATTCACCCTCCATTATTATTGCTTCATTTTCTTTTTGGATGGTGCCTTTGGTAACATCCAGCGCATAGAGGATATTACTTTTTATATACACAGGAGTTTCAGAGGTATTTATATATTTTGCATCTTTCTCGTCTCCTTCTAAAATTCTTCCAGCAAATCCGACAACACTTCCCCGATGATCCTTGAGCGTAAACATGACTCTTCCGCGAAACCGATCATAATATCCGCTTGATCCCTGACGTCGGATAACAAGGCCCGCTTTTTCCAATAGTTCATCTTCATATCCTTTTTTTCGTAAAAATTTATAGAGCCCTTCCCAGCTGTTAGGGCTATACCCGAGTGAAAATGTTTTTATAGATTTATCGGAAATCTCTCTCCCTCGCAGGTACTCAAGTCCACGCTTTCCTAAATCATGTTTCGTTAATATATAGTGAAAATATTCGCTTGCCAAGTGATTTGCTTCTAGTATTTTTTGCTTTATCCCCGAGTCTTTTGAGTCAGAATATTTTCGTGTCAGTGTTACCCCTGCGGTGTTTGCCAAATCTTCGAGTGCCTCCGCAAAGTCTATATGGTGATATTCCATGACGAAATCAAAAATTGTTCCGCCCTTTTGACATCCGAAGCAGTGGAAAATCTGACGATCCGGAGACACTACAAACGAAGGGGATTTTTCTCCATGAAATGGACACAAGCCTTTGAAATTTCTCCCGGCTTTTTTAAGCTTCACATGTTTGCCAATAATATCTACGATATTTAGCCTTGATTTGACGTCATCGATATCTGTCATATATGCACAGGAAGAATAGCAGAAAAAATATAAAAACGCGAACCTCTCCTTTCTAAAAATACTATTATAGAATTTCTACAACCACTCGCACTGGGGCCGCCTCAGCGTGAAGTTTCACAGGGAAAGCAAATACACCAAAAGACGGAATACTAGCAAGCGCTCCCAGATTCGTGAGATTTTCTATAATAAGTACGTCATTGGACAAGAGGATTTTATGGATAGGAAACGATTCCTCTTTATCAGGATTAAGCATATCCATTCCGACTATACTGACACCCATATCTACGAGCTTTTGAGCAAAGTTTTCAGTAATTCTTGGATACTCACTATTATAACTTTCTGTTCCATACACTTCTGACATCCCTGTATAGAGAAATACGATAGACCCACGTGCAATCGAAAGTCCTTGAAGCGCATCAATATCAATAACTGATTTTTTATAGACATTCACTATCACCCCAGGACCCACAAATTTTTCCGGTGGATATTCATCCATATATTTACCGCCCTCTATCATATGAAGTGGCGAGTCCATATGCGTCCCAACATGCATCACAGAAGTTAGTTGGTGATCGGTATACCCGTTTTTTTCAATGGTCGTAATTTGTTTAAGCGAGGTCAATGGATCACCAGGAAATACTGGCATATTATCGACAAAGGCATGAGACACATCAATAAATTTCATATAGACTTATTCTACCAAAGGGAGAGAAAATTTTTCTTTTCGATATTTTAAATATCGTTCTATCGTCTCTCCGTGATCGAAGGCGAGCTTCTCGGCACTGTATAATTTTTCAAATGGGATAAATTCTACACGAGACGATTCAGCATCAGGAAGTCCTGACAGTGTCGTTGGCCGGATTAAAAAATCAAACGAAACATTTTGTCTATCCTCGTGGGGCCGATTTGGATTGGTATTAATACGGAAAAGAGAAATAATCTCACCATCCCATCCTGTTTCTTCCCTCAGTTCTCGAAGCGCACCCTCCTGTGCCGTTTCATCGCGGTCCAGATACCCACCAGGCAATCCCCATTTTCCGCTTTCCAACAAATCCCCCGTACGCTTTACCAGCAAAATTCCATTCTCTTTTTCCACAATCGCATGCACCACCAAGTGGCGCAAGAGTGCATCATACCCTTTTTCAAATCTGCAGGTAATCATATCGAACCCGCGTTCTTTCCGGCGATCCATCCAGATGCCCAACTCCAAGATAAATTAAATCCACCTACTGCCCCATCCACATCGACAAGCTCTCCTGCAAATCCCAATTTCGGTTGAATAGTCGACCGCATAGTGTTTGGATCTATCTCAGAAGTATTCACTCCCCCTGCAGCAAATTCCCCTTCATTCCACCCGCGAGTTCCCTCTACATCAGATGAAAAGTCCATAAGCAGGTGTATGATTGACTGTTTTTCTTCTTCCGTTAGGTCTGCACAATATTTTTCTTTGGGAAATTTAAGCGTCGCACATATTCCACCTGCAGTTTTTTGTGTTACCAGTCCCCAGAGACTTGCGGAAACGGCATACGATGGAAAGGCATTCCATTTTTTATCAAGGATCGCTCGAAGCGTCACAGGAGTTTCATCGGGAAAAAAGCACAAATGTACCCGACACCCGCTACCCTGTTCTCGATTGATGCGAATAGAAAAATCACGACTTATGTCAAAAATTGCAGGACCAGAAAACCCATACTGCGTAAACATCACATCCCCGCGTGCTTCCGAAATTTTATTTCCATCTATATAGGCAGTTGCCCGCATGTCCATTTTTTCTCCCTGCAGGAAATGTGACAATATATTTTTTGACACAATAGGCACAGCGCTTACCACAGGATCCACGATGGTATGCCCGAGAGACGACGCGAGTGTATATCCTGATCCATCAGACCCAAGAGCTGGATACGTTTTACCACCAGCGGAAAGGATAACAACATTCGCAGTATACGAGATCTCTTTTGCTTGAACAGTCCATAGAGTTGAATAGGCTAAAGAATCCACATGACTATTGCAGATCATATCGACCTTCAGAAATTTTAGGTATTCCACCAACATATCCCGTATAGTTTTTGCATGATCAATCGATGGGAAAATTTTTCCTTTGCCAGTTTTAAGCTCCATATAGGTCGGAACTCCCAACTCATGGAAAAAATTCATAATATCTGCGTACCCAAATTGAGAAAATACTGCTTGAATAAACTCTTGATCCCCATGAAAATATCCCGCAGGTCCCTCTTCAAGATTGACGTTTGTGAGGTTTCCTCGACCGGCTCCCGCTGTCAACAGTTTTCGTCCTAATTCAAATGTTCGATCTAGTATCGCAACGCGCAAATCAGGATGATGTTTTTTCGCGGAAATTCCTGCCATCATACCCGCTGCTCCTCCGCCAATAATGATCACATCATACGAATTCATATCTGTATTGTATCAAGTCGCAGTCCATTGGTATAATACCCATATATGATATACATGCTTTGTTGTTGCCCTTCTTCGTAGTGTCGCTCTTGGCGAAGGGTTTGTATTACTATCCCGTCAAGAAGACGGGATTTTTCGTTTCTAGGAGGTTATATGCACAAAGAACTAATGACAATTCAAGATTCATGGCGAGAAAAAGGAGCGGCCTTCATATTAGCTCACCCGGATGACGAGGTGTTGTTTTTCAGCATGATGGAGTGTCTTTGTTGATGCAGGCATTCCAGTAACCGTCATTCTCATGACTCTTGGGGAAATGGGAATTCAGAAACATATGGCGGGAGCAAATCCCGAGAGGATGAAAGAAATTCGAAGAAAAGAATTCTTTCAGGCAATGAGGTATTTTCATTCCACAGGTATTGCGTTGGATCTGGGAGATTTTGCACTACATAAACATAACGATGAAGTATTAATCGAATCAGTTCTCAAACCTGTTCGGGAAGGAAACTTTGGTGTACTTTTCTCTTTTAGAGAAGAACCTACGCCGTATGTAGATCACCCTGATCATGATAAAACCGGATATATCACACGGATTGTTGGAGCTGGAGCTGATGTTTCGAACTATCATCCTGAAATTAAGGCTACCAATGAGAGGCCAAATTTATTTTTGCTTACGCATCAGATAGAAAGGGCAACACATATGCTTCCGGTTTCGTGGGCGACTAAACATCACAGACTTTCGTATCTCGAAGGGTTTTATCCTTCTCAATTTCCTACTCAGTCAATAGAACCAAGTGGTGTCATATTCGAACGACTTTCAACACACGAGGGAATAGATGGAAATGCAGAATTGTATATGCAGATTAGGTGATTACTTTTTCGAGTCAATATATTTTTTTGCCACTTTTACAGCAATGCTTCCGCCGGGGATAAGCATACCAGCTGCATCTGCTCCGACATCAAACAAAAAATTTGGGTCCAATACTTTTCCCATGTATTCAGAGAATACGCGATTTCCGGCAGACACCACTCCTGTTAATCCGTCAACCTCGAGGATCCCGTCTTTTCCCTTGCTCTTCCAAGAATACTGAAACGCATAAATCGGATGATAATAGAGATCCACACAGGCAACCTCAACATGCTCTTCAAGGATTGTATCTGCTTGTATGCCCTTAATCATTTTAGAAAGAGAGTCTCTCATGATTGCACTCACCCGAGATTTGGGCGGGACGATAATCGCTTCTTTTTCCACCGCTTTTTCGATTGCCCCCGAAACCACATGTGGAGACAATGAGAGATACTCTTTCAAAGATTTATTTTCTTTTCCGCTGACTCCGTCGACAAACACTTCATCGGATTCTTCCTGAGTGCAGTGTTCGGTGACAGGGATATGAAAGTGTCCATTGGTTATTTCAAACGTGGTGGATTCATGAGTTACCGAAGTTACTTGTTTTGAACTTGCAGCAACTTGATAGCTACTCGTTCTTTCGTATACATATTTAGCGTTTGCTGCCACATGCCAAAATGGTTGAAATCGGTGCTCGCTATAGACGAGTTCAAAATCCTCATCTTTAGGTTTTGAAAACATGCTTGCCATCTGGTTTATGGCACCAAACGCCGACATCTTTTTTTCCCATGCTTTGCGTTTTGCATCTTCGTGGGAAACCTGATCGGTAAACACTAATATCCGTTGAGGAGCTACAGTAATTTCCATGACTCTATTATACAGGATTATACAACGGGAAAATACTTCGCCCGCCACCCAAGCATTCCATGGTTCATATGAAATACATTGGTATACCCGAGCTCAATCATCGATTCCACTGCTACACTACTTCTGGCTCCGCTTAGACAATAGACATATATTTTTTGTTTCTTGTCAGGCAGGAGCGCTTCAACAGACCGTGGTACTTGTTCGACAGAGCAATTCAAACTCCCTTCGAGTTTTCCTCTAGAAAACTCTCCTGCTGTGCGCACATCCAAAATCGCACATACTTCTTTTGCATCCATCGCTTTTTTTATGTCCTCCGCTTCGACGGTTGGCACTGTTGGTTCATTAAATCCAAAAAACATAGATTATCCTTTCAATAAATAAACGGCTATAAATTGTTTTTTCAATTCGGCAGCATCTCCTTTTAACGCATCGACATTCTGCTTTTCTGCGTCCTGTTTTAGCGTTTCCAGTGCAGTTCTGATTTTTCTGATTCCCTCAGACGTATCCTCTTTCTCGACAATCTTCAGAGAATCAGAGGCTATTACATATCCAGACAACACCCCTTGCGCATCCTTTAGATCAGCGCTTGCGATCAATGCTTCCATGATATCGTGAAAATCCACGAGTGCCATCGACTCCATAGAAAAACCATTGCGCTTAAACAGCTCCTGGAAAATCGGTCGAACTTCCTCGAGCTTCTTATGTGTTTGTCCAAGGTCTCCAGCATAGACACCATCTTTTACACTACTGATAATTTCCTGCACTGACTGGAGATCCTGAGTAAATCGTAAATCGCCCCGTACTACATACGGCCGATATACCGCGTATGTAACACTGAATTCTGCATACGCCGCCACTAACTGATCATACTGAATTTTTGCTTCATCGCGCTTCGATTGCCCAGTTAAAAAAAGCGTCTGCTTATAAAAACCGTTCATATGATTAAATGCTTCCAAAAATTTCTTTCTTGTCACCATCATGCTTCCTGCCGACTCGATCGCCAAAAGGATGATGAAAAGTATGATCAAAAGACCGGTCATTCGATTAGAAACAGTTTTTGCAGGCGAAGTCGCACATGTCGATTTTTTACAGAGTGTATATGCTCCACAATATGCGATAAGCCCTGTTACAAGTGACGCGAATCCCACGACATATGCGATGATCTGACTTGTTCCCGATAACCAGAAATACCCAGCGGTAAACGAGGTCCCGCTTACGATTATTCTAATGATCCGATCTGTTGTCCCGACGTTTGGTTTTAAAAAATTCATGATTGTACTCCTAACATGTATGCAAGTTGTGGAGGATTAAATCCTACCAAAAATTCCGGCTTGCGATCTTTGTACTGCACTTCAATAACCGGCACACCCATCTGTCCAGTTTTTTTCACCATGTCCATGGCCGCCTGTTGATTTTCATCCACCAATATTTTTTCAAATTTTACTTTTTTTGCTGTCAACCAATCTGCCGCCATGGTGCAGTAGGGGCAAGTTTTTGTCGCGTACACGATAATGTTTGAATAATTCATACAACCTCCCTTTCAAATGAAAGTAATGTTTTACTGATGTCAGCGGCTTTAGAAAACCGCAGAGAATAATAACAATTTTTTCCGTCTTTTTTTACGGAAACTAATTTCGCTTCTTTTAATTTTGCCAAATGTTGAGACACCGCCGACTGCGACAGTCCGCAGGTTCCGACTAACTCTCCAACACTTTTGGATTTTTTCTGCAGACACAAAATCAATTGCGTGCGGACTTTATTTCCAAAGACAGAATATATATCAGAAGTCATAGATACATATTAGCATTTGCTAATATATTGTCAAG
>CAYHHA010000001.1:118503-125898 GCA_964356315.1 uncultured Gammaproteobacteria bacterium | reverse complement strand
GCGGAGGAGACAGGACTCGAACCTGCGAGGGATTTGACTCCCGCGTGCTTTCCAAGCACGTGCCGTAGCCGCTGGGCCACTCCTCCAATTTACTTATATCCAATTAATTTTCACTCCAAAGTATATATATCCCATGAACCATACTTTTCTGGGCCACCCACCGCAACGCGGGGTCCCGCTCTGCGGGATCCTCCAGAATGTATCCAGAACGATCATTATATCATCCATCTCATATTTTTGGGGTGCTATAATCAAACGATGTCCTCAAAAACCATTGCTGTCGCCTCTCTCATAGTCTCATCCATCCTCTGGGCTTCTTCGGGCACAGCTGCAAAGATACTACTCCCAAGTATCGATCCAATTCCTCTTATGATGCTTAGAATTGGCATTGGAATTTCCATTCTCATTCCACTGTATATTTTTAAACCTCATAAATCGTTTATGCAAACCTTCAAAGATACATGGCCAGCCATACTTGGAGCGACAGGCAATTTTTTATTTTTTATCCTAGGGGTGTCTCTCACCACTGCAAATGCAGCCGGTATCATATATACAATCACCCCGCTTCTGACACTATTTCTTGCGCGAAAAACTATCCAAGAACTGTACACTCCCAGACGACTGTACGGCATTCTCTTGGGACTCCTAGGAGTTTCCGGCGTCATGCTCCTGCCGGTTTTTGAAGGAAAAGCATCTGTCAGCGGAAATCCATTTGGAAATTTCCTGATACTCTGCGCTACTCTTTGTTGGACACTGTATATAGTCAGCTCCCGAAAAGCAATTTCGGTGAAGGGTTACGAACCGCTCGCGGTAACTACATTCTCTATGTCCGGTGCGTTTATTGTATTTATGATTCTTACGCTCGCCATGCCGCACCGACCGATTTTTTCAGCAGCGTTTTCAGGATTTCACCCATGGCTACTTCTCTATTATGGCGCACTCGTAACAGCGGTTACGTTTCTTATCCATCAATGGGCAATCAAACATTCGTCTGCCACAACAACATCTCTTACCAGTTACCTGCAACCGATGTTTGCGTTTGTTTACAATGGTGTATTTATCGGGGAAAAACTAACAGTGGGATTTATAATTGGAAGCATATTCGTTCTTGTTGGGACATTTCTTGCGACAAGCGAACATGCAACCGCGTATAGAAAATCACTTAAGAGTAAGTGAGAATCGAAAAATAGCCCCGTCTATGCACGCATCGCGTTTTTCAAATTGTTCAGGATTAAGAACTGGAAAATCACTGCCGAGCGCATCACATTTAGCAGACAGTAGTAGCGGGATATATAAATCAGAAACCGTTTCCATAAATGCTCCAAAAACTCGCTCCGGTTCGCCCTTCATCGCAGTGTTCACTACAGTGTTCGCGGTCATATGCAAGAGCACGAATTGAGCAATCATTCGTACTGCTTTTTTTGTCAATCCAAATGCATGGGAGAGCTCTGTTGTTGAAAGAGCACTGTGCACCTCATGACGCGGACAATTAGTCATGCCACTTTGTTCGTCTGTTTCAAACGTCATCGGTTTTGCAATATCATGAAACACTATCCCGAGCCTAATCAGATCAGAACGACTGACCCCGTACACAGACGATGACAAATACGCCAATAACCGCACCTCGTGCTGTTTTGTAGAAAAAGATAATTCATCCAAAAATTCTTCAAATGCAAAAAGACAGGAAATCGTGTGATCAAATACAGATTGATGATCATGCCAGGGATTATTTTCAATGCATTCTCGAAGTTCGTACAACTCAGGAACGATCGTTTCCAGCGATCCCCCACGAATCGCTTTAGATTGTACGACGTCTGAGATATTATTGCGCAAATTCTTCATGCAGGGTTTTTCGAATAGATTTCCACCAATCATGGGAATCTGAAGATTCTATTTCCTTGGCGAGCGCAATAGCCTCCGGAAGCCGTAATCGTGTCGCATTCCCCTTCAACCAATCTCCCGCATGAGTATTGCCTTTTTCCATAAGCAATTTGAGCTCGACTAAAAACGCCAATACATTTGCTTCAAAAGCAATTTGCGCTTCCAGTGTTTCTTTCTGTTCAAACTGAGTTAATGTTTCCAGAAGCCCGTCATCAATCCCTTTGAAAATATCGCTATTAGCACGATCCTGATCACGTGTCATATAAAACTTTGCAATCTTATCCATGTCGCCCGTTCGAGCCTCATGAAAATCGTGGAAGATGCTCATGACCAAAACAGTTTCGAGGTTTGCCTGAAGTTCTTTTGCCAAAAAATACGCAATGACACTCGTCATAAAGGTGTGCTCGCCAACCCCCTCTTCATTGTCTCCCATGATCATCCACCCCGTGCGCTTCATCCGCTTTACGACAGCGGCTTCAAAAATCAGATTCTTTATGTTGGTTAAATTTTTTGTATCCATATGCGTTTTTGTAATTTTTCTGTACGTTTTTTATTGTTGTCCCACTTCGTCCCCTCTGAGTGGAACTTCGCGGGACATTGAAATTTCTAATCTCATCGATCAGAATCGATTCGATAACAAATTTCTAATGTGCTTCTGGACAGAGTCGAACTGTCATCACAGCCTTCGGAGGGCCGCATTCTATCCATTGAACTACAGAAGCCTACTAATAATATAGCGAATCCGAATGGCCTCATTCTACTCGCCCTCCGAAGTTTTTACGAAGGAGGGTCCATTGAACTACGGGAGCGATACCGTATTATACCGCATAGAGTAGATCAAACAATTTTTGACAGATCCCCATCTATAACCGTAGGTCGCATCGCGTGAAGCTCTGTTATATAGTCCATATCAGGGATAGGATTGAGCAAGTACATGCTTTTGCCTAACCAGTACGCAAGGCCTATTTCTAAAAATGTATTTCCCCCAATATAATTTTTTATTCCATTTTTATCATAATTTAACACCAAGATAGCGTCTGACTTATCGATTTTTTTAAAGTGCTCGCGGATAAAATCATGTTGAATTTTCGCCGCTACTTTTGCTTCATCTATCTCCGGATGCACATAGCCTATGGTATCCATAAGCTCTATACTTTTTGGTACAAATACAACATGCCCCACCTGCTCCAACTCCTTTTGGACGTGACGCATTTCTTTATGAAACTTCATACTTCCGCAAATAGATATGATCATATGTTTTTTCCTTTCTTATGTTCAGCGATTGCCGGCCATATAGACGCAATAAATATACATACTCCTCCGAGGATAACAGTAATTTCAGGAATTTCTCGGAAAAAGATATACATCAACACGATTCCAATGACCGTATCGTTCAGAAGTATGATACTTCCTATTTGCGCATCGATAATTTTTATTCCGCGCGTCACGAGTTGTCCAGTAAACATTTGTGTAAACCCGAGATACACCAAAGATACCAATGATGAGTCAAGGCGCATCGAACTCCACGATTCTCGTAGACCTACAGATATTCCTGTTGCAGCAATAGCAGTGAACAAACTATCCACAACTACCAATTGGAGTAGTGAATACGATGAGGAAATAGGGCGAGAAAATACACTCCAAAAAGCAGCCCCCGCTCCACTAATTACAGAGATAAAGATATATATATTAAAAACTAGTCCTGATTTGGTGGCATAGATAAGAAGTAGTCCGATTGCTGTTAATACCAATGATACGATTTTTATCGGAGTTATTTTTTCGTTGTACCATATATATCCTGCAATTCCACTAGTTAGGATCATCCCTGCGTAAAATGAAAACAATGCCGCTCCCACCGATATGTGCGCGATCGCAAAAAATAATCCTGTGCTAGAGATGATATTTCCGATAGACCGAAGTGCAAACCATTTCCAGTCTTTTTTTTGTATCGGCTTCCATTTCACAAACCAGATAAGCCCAAGAATGACGATGATAACTCTAATTGCTGTGGATTGAAACGGAGCAAATACCCCTCCTGCGATTCGCGTTGCCACATTTTGGGATCCATATAAAAATGCCGCGACAAACAACGACAGAAACCCAATAGTATTTTGACTCATGTTCATTTGGAGATATCCTTTGGGGACGATACGATTTTAATTTGTGATAATTCTCGAAACCCTTCTATGCCATGCTCCCTGCCATTCCCCGATTTTTTATATCCGCCAAATGGGTTAAACGGCTGGAAATGCCCGACGCCATTTATATCCACGTTTCCTGATTGTAAGTGTGATGCAACGCGCATAGCTTTTTTTAGGTCTTTGGTAAACACCTGAGCCCCTAACCCAAACTCTGTATCATTTGCCAGTCGGATCGCCTCTTCATCGATCAAAAATGTCATAACTGGAAGCACTGGACCAAACACCTCCTCGCGCCATACACGCATCGATGGGGTCACTTCTGTTACAAGGGTCGGAGGGTAATATGCCCCAGACAATTTTTTGTTTAGAGACATGCCCTGTGTGATTTTCGCCCCCTGTTTTCTTGCCTCCTCAACTTGATTGGTAAGCATGTCGAGTTGTTTTTTTGAGACTAGTGGCCCCATGGTGGTTTTAGGATCTAAAGGATCGCCCACAATGAACGCGCGAATTTTTTCAGTGAGTTTTGATACTACAGCTTCTGCAATAGACGCATGCACGATCAACCGTTTATCTGCATCACAGGTTTGTCCGCTAAACATAAACCGTTTGGAGAGTATAGACGCCACAGCCATATCGATATCAGCATCTTCAAATACGATCGCTGGATTTGAACCGCCTAATTCACAAATAGTTTTTATTCCTTTTTTTCCAGCTAGCTCAAACAGCTGTTGACCCACAGAGGTACTCCCAGTAAACCAAATCAAATCGATGGGTTCATTCACGAGAGATTTGCCCACATTAGCGCCACCATGCACGAAAGATAATACTCCGTCAGGCAATCCTGCTTTTTTAGAAATTTTTTCCAGTAGGACGCCAGTTAACACACATTCCTCCGCTGCTTTATAGACCACCGTGTTTCCAGAAAGGAGATTTGGGATCACTCCCCAAATAAACATATCAAACGGCAAATTCCATGGGGTTATGACAGCGGATACCCCAATCGGCTCAAAGTAGACTCTATGATTCGCGGTAGTTGTCTCCCCAACCAACATCGGATTGAGCGCCTCTTCGGCATGCTCGACAAACCAACTTGCATATCCAAAATCCCAGGAAATTTCATCACGACATTCAGTGAGTGGAGTCCCAATTTCTTTTGTAATTATCGAAGCGATTTCTTCCGCGTGTTTTTTGTATGCATCCAACAGGTTCTTCACAAATACAATTCGTTTTTCAACACCCATCTCTCTCCACAATAGCTTTGCTTGACTAGCCAAAAATACTTTTGTCGAAATGTCATGGTGCGACGTTACTGAAACCGATCCGATTTCGGAATAATTTTTCGCAGGATTTGTGGAAATGATTGTATCTGACATAATTTATTGTTTGAAAAAGGCGAGATTTGTCCCGTTATGAGCGGAGGATACAGGATTTCCCGCTTTGCGGGATTGTCGCTCGCCACCGCTCGCGCCTGACTTCTCATCCTGTATTCAGCGGAGGATACAGGATTCGAACCTGTGCCCCCCTTTCGGGAGAATAGTTTTCGAAACTATCGCCGTGAACCGCTTGGCTAATCCTCCGCTCAAAACAGGATTCGAGACCTGGCCGTTTAACCACTCCATCGCTCTTCCAATTAAACTGAATAGTTTTTCCCGCATCACTTGCCCGGTAATCCGGGCTTAGTGTGCGGGATCCCGAAGTTGTATGTCAAATCTCTGATTTGACACATACTTCTGGGACGAAACTATCGCCGTGAACCGCTTGGCTAATCCTCCGTTTTATCTATGCAGTCAATTAAATGAGTTGTGTTCTCGGACAGAGTCGAACTGTCATCAAAGCCTTCGCAGGGCCTCATTCTATCCATTGAACTACGAGAACATGTGGCTGTATTATACCCCAAAAATAGAATGAACGTAAACGCACATTAAGGGATTATACTCAAAAATTCAGATTCAACAGTATTTTTGCGGTATAAATTAGCGTGTAGGTTTTTCCAACGGTACTTTTTCCGATAGCCATGTAGAGGCATTGTCTACCCATGATTTTTGAGGCGTTTCATGAAACGTTATATATTTTGCCATCACATCTCCCACCTTTTCTTTGCTCTCCCGACCGAGAAGAATTGTGATACGAGCCCCCAATATTGGTTGAATTTGAAGAAGAGACTGATCCCACTGATGTTCAAACCAAAATCCTGATAATTCTTCCCACCGAAACACATGCCCCATGCTTTCAATTCCTAGAGTTGTGATACTGTGCGATACATCTTCAGGAGGAACAGTAGACAAAACATAAATCAGAAAAACGATAGAGACCACAGCTGCGATCAGGAGAAACTCTCTAGCAAATAGCAAAATGACGATGAGCAAAAAAACGATTGCGCCAACATTCGTAAAATATTCTTTATCTCTTTTTTTAAACAATCGAGAAGGGGAGGTCCATGTTAACAATACGCTACGCTGAATTATGGTACGATCCATTGCTTGTTCACTCATACTAATAATGAGTATATATCAATATGAAAACTAGTAAAAGGGCGCCTTTTATGGGTGTAGTTTTTTGTATATCGGACAACGAGGATCATGAGATCCTAGGAGATACCCTGTACTCATGAGAAATTCGTTTACAATTTCTCCACCGGTAAAATGAAACGTTTTCTTAAATAACGAAACCCACTCGTTTTTTGTATTGCCAGAGTGAATATCTAACCACTTCTTAAATGAGCCGAATTCCTTTTTCAGTGAAAGGATGACATTCGCATTATGAATTGCTGCATCTATTTTTAACCGATTCCGTATAATTCCCGCGTCTGATAAAAGCCTCGTACGATCTACCTCTCCGTACGCGGCTATTTTGGATATCGAAAAATTATCAAATGCCTTCTTGAATTGTCCTTGTTTTTTTAGAATTGTATTCCAACTAAGCCCAGCTTGATTTATCTCAAGCACCAGTCGCTCAAACAATTCATCATCAGAATCTATAGGAAATCCGTAGGCGGTATCGTGATAGATTCTATGCAAATCAGAAGGTGGAAGCGAGCGCACAAAATCACAATATGTTTGTGGATTTGCCATAGATAGTACCGGTCAATGTGTCGAAGTATTGCTAGCTCAAAAACTTCTTTCTGCGGAAGGTACAGGGGTCGAACCTGTTAGGGATTACTCCCACGAGTTTTCAAGACTCGCGCATTACCGTCCTGCCCACCTTCCAACGTTACCATTTTACACAATCTCTTTCCCTCGCGCCCCGTACCAAAAATGGTACGGGATTCATTCGACTATCTCTTCATCGATAGGAATCGATTCAGAGAGTCTCATAGAACATTACCGTCCTGCCCACCTTCCAACGTTACCATTTTACACAATCTCTTTCCCTC
>CAYHHA010000001.1:0-118403 GCA_964356315.1 uncultured Gammaproteobacteria bacterium | reverse complement strand
CATTACCGTCCTGCCCACCTTCCAACGTTACCATTTTACACAATCTCTTTCCCTCGCGCCCCGTACCTAAATGGTACGGGATTCATTCGACTTTCTCTTCATCGATAGGAATCGATTCAGAGAGTCTCATAGAACATTACCGTCCTCTGTCCACCTTCCAAACGTTCTTCATTATACCATTACAAGATTGCGGACTGCGTCCGCTGAAACCCGAACGAAGCCCAACTCCGCCAAGGCTTCGTAGGGTGAAAGCGGAGGAGGTGGGATTTGAACCCACGCGAGCCTTATTCAGGCTCAAGGGTTTAGCAAACCCTCGCAATGGACCGCTATGCGACTCCTCCATTTAAGACTGGATCTCGTCATTATATCAAATAATAGCGTATTTATCGTATAATCGAATGGGATATGAGTAGCTCAGCGTATGCAGATAAACATAGAAAATTAGGACTCTGTATAAATTGTATAAAACCAGTCGTTCAGGGAAGTAAAATATTTTGTAGTTATCATAGAGAAAAGGACAGAGCACGTGGGAGAATCAAGGAGAAGAGATTGGGAGCCCAGTTAAAAATCGAATGTTTTCAACATTATGGAAATATCTGCAAGTGCTGTGGCGAATCAAATATTTATTTTTTAACTCTTGATCACATTCTTGGTAATGGGAATATTCATCGTAAAAAAATATTTAAGCATAACGTTGGTGGAGTGCATATGTATAGATGGCTAAAGAAGAATAATTTTCCAGAAGGATATACCATACTTTGTATGAATTGCAATTGGGCCACAAGATACGGAGGGATTTGCCCTCACAAGGATATTGGAGGAGTCGCCTAGTGGTTTATGGCAACGGTTTACTAAACCGTCGTATCGCAAGATACCGCGAGTTCGAATCTCGCCTCCTCCGCCACGTAAGAATGTTGATTTTGCTGTGCAAAATCTTACGTTCAACGTGGCTGGGACGTTGAACGTTGAAATTATGAAATAATTTCTTACGTTCTTACGTCCCGCCTTCATATATGTTTTTCTATACATATATTCTTCAAAGTCTGAAAAATAATAGTTTGTACATTGGATATACTTCAGATTTGAGAAAAAGATTCAAACAACATAACGATGGCGAAAGTCAGGCAACCAAACCATATCGACCATATATTCTTATATTTTACGAAGCGTTTTTGAATAGAATTGATGCTAAGGATCGGGAGCTATATCTAAAAAGCGGATATGGGAGGAAAACAATAAATGGATTATTGAAGAAATATTTGAAAAATACCTCAAATCAGGGAGCGGACGAGCGTTTTTGAAGAAACACGGTATAATTAATTTATCTAAGAAGAGAATAAGCTCAGACAGAGTGAATTGATTGCGTATGACTGATCAACTATCTATCGATAAGGTTAATGAAGTTCTAAAATCTTTACACATTAAGAATCCTGTTTTACTTGGCAAGGGCGGCGAGGGGTGGGTATATGAATATGGCGACATGGCTGTAAAGATTTATCCTCGTAGTTCAGACAAAGAATATCTCCAAAATATTCAGACGTTTCAAGATATATTACTAAAAAAACGATTCACCTTTGACATACCTCAGATATGTGAAATACATGATGTAAGCGGAATTCTCTATACGGTGGAAAAACGACTACATGGTATCCAGATGGATAAAAAAATTGTCGACTTAAATACGACTGACAGACAAAAATTGTATCGTAATTATTATGAAGCGATCCGACAGGTGAATTCAGTAATGTTCCAGGATTTACCATATGGCCAGATTATTAAATCATCTGGATCAATAACATCAGACCGCTGGACAGATTTTCTCATCCGTACACTTGATAATAAGGCAGAAAAAATTCAGTATTCGACAAAAACTTCAATCAAAGACTTCGATTCTAAAATAGAATTATTTATATTGCTGATTAGGCGTTACCTTGCTTGCGATCAGAAAAACCTCGTCCATTGTGATTATTTTCTTAACAATGTATTGGTGAATGATGATCTGACAATATCTGCAGTTCTAGATTTTAGTATTCATGCTTCGGTCGGCGATCCTAAATTAGATATCACCGGTGTTCTAACATGGAACGAAATTGATCCAAACATAAACCCAGAGGATTACATGTTTCTCTATGATGTAGCGAAAAAAGACTATGGCGATGACATACAGATATATGCAGATCTATATCTTCTATTTTCAAGTTTTTATTTTTCCGGTATGGATGATCCAAGTTTTTCGGTAAAAAATTTGAATAACGAAAAGCTATGGAGTAAATATAAATAAAAAGCAAACTTATGAAATCGTTAATTTAAGTTATAATTCGATTGATCAGGAGTCAATAAAGTTTTTTTAAAATATATTATAACACAGCAAAGATCGACACGCTATTACCCTGAGATTGATAGCCGTGAGATTCTGATTTAAATAGACAAATTTAAATCAAAGAAATTAGGCCATAAGCATTTCATAAAAATATGATATGAATGTTCCAGAAATATTTAAATATAATAGCTTAATATCCTTCCCGTTGTTTGCAATCATTACTTTTGTGCTTGTTAAAAACTCTACGGATTACTCTTTTCATATTCACACCATCTCTAAATCCATTCATTTTTTGAATAACCCAATTCAAAATATAATATTTCGATTAAACTTTATCTCCAAAGCTCTCCTCGATTTTGGTTTTGCATTATTCGTCGTAAATCATTTTAAGATTTCATTTGATTCTGTTATTTTTTTGACATTATTATTATCTGCTTTCCTTTTTAGCACATTAGCATTTTTTGTTGAAGGGAAATATTCTACATCACACAACATTGCTACGTATACAAGCGGGGTATTGTGGGTTATCGGTCAAATTTCAGTGGCTAGATTAGTCAATGATCCAGGGTTTACAGTTTTTTCAATGATATTTTTATCTGTTCCTATTATCTTAGCTTTTGGATATCTATTCACTAAAAAGACAAATGTTGTTGTACAAGCTGTCTGTGCATCTATCTGGTATATATGGTTATTAGTATTTGTATTTAGGCATCTTTTATAATTAAGTCACAACACTACTAATGACTCTCGGACGTCGGTGTGTGTTAGTATTTTGATATGCGGTATATTAAAATAAGCATCATAATTATTGCGCTTATTTTAATAGGCTACATCTTCGTTCAAAATTTTTTAGGAATTTGTTTCCAAACCTTTACTCCAGTGAGAAACAGAATTACTGGCCAATGCTCAATGTGGCAAGATTCGTGTTCCCCTTTTTGGTATAAGAATGACAATACATGCCCATATACTCTTACTAAATAGGTTTAAAAAACTAAAAAGTTATAAATCTCCAAATTTTTACCATAATCATTCACCCGCTTCAACCATTCTGTCATGCCCGTCATGGAGTACTATGCATGGGATCTACTGGAACATACACACAGACATCAAATCCTAACTCGGGAAACAAACGGTGATTCGTCATAACATATCGGGAATCCCGTTTCATATCCGCAATGCGAGCCAAATCCTGAGAACTGTACATACTATATTCGCGCGTATAGTATCGCGAAGTTGGAAGCACTTCCACAGTAACAACTGGTGCCTTTATGGTGTGTGCGGATGTGGCGCTTGAATACAGATAACTATTCAGTCGTATCGCTTTTGTGGAAAATGCATTTGTGTATCCGATAAGAGTATAGCTCTCTTCAATATTTATGGTGTTCATAATATACAAAAAAACATCGTTCGGGTTTTCGGTTGAACTCCATGGGTCGGCGCTTGCCCATAATGATTTGTCATACTGAAACCAGTAATCCCTAAAATCCATCTGGTTAAAAATTGGAATCCTTAAGCTATATGACCCAACCCCATATACCATGCTACGAAACGATGGAACCAGATATACCCTAGTTACTACAATAGGAGCGATCAATAGAACTACTAGAATAATTGGGCTCCATTTGCGTTTCACCTTCGAAATCCAACCCTGAACCATCCACGCGCCAATTAAAAATATAAATGGAATACACGTCATGATGTATCTATCGTGAAGATTATTTGTCCAGGTCCCCATACTAACAGTCGTCACGAAAACAAGAATTACCATAAAACGTATATGATAATATCTGCGAACGAAAAATAATCCCATTGCAAATAGAGTGAGGAGTGCCGTCCCTATGATTGGAAGAGGAGCGAATAGGTAGATTATCGATCTAGGATAGAATAAAATTCTGTCGGCAAATGTTCCTATTCCTATAGTCATCTCATTTTGCGAGGATAAATACGCAAGGAGCGCGGATCTTTCAAGCATGACCCAAATACTTATCCCGACAGCAACAACCCCAAGCATGATCTGATGTTTTTTTCGAATCATGTCATTGCGCTTGAAAAATACCTCGTTAATAAGGACCTCAATCACAAGCGTTAAACCAGCGAACGCTGCATAGTTATATTTTGTTAAAACTAGAAGGGTGACGGAAAAACCTGTTACCCATGTCCATAAAAAACTCGGAGAATTACGAGCACGAAAATAGCAATAAACAAATGCCAAGGTCAGCGTGACACCCATCATCTCTTTTAGTCCTAAGCCGGCATGAACAAGCACCATAGGAGAAAGTACATATAAAAGCACCGCAATTATTCCGGCATAGTTAACAACACTTCGCTTTTGCGCGGGCAGAAGCATCGCGGTGGCATAGATGAGCATCCCGCCTGAGAAGAACCAAAAAAGATTAGCGATCCTCGCCGAGAGAACAGTAAATCCAAACGGTAAAAGCGAGATTCCCCAAAATATCGACTGGAGAGGTGGATAAATATATTGCTGTCGGACGAGGAAAACCACCTCTCGAATATCCCATGAACGGATGGCAAAAAAGACACGAGCTCCCCAGAGCTCAAAGGACGCTTCATCCCATCCAAGGATTCCGTACGGAATTACGTTGTGATATACAAAAAAACCACTTGTAATCAAAAGCGCAAAAAGTGGAAATATAAGTAATTGCTGAGAAGTGCGTATTTTATCCAAAGTATTTTGTATTCTCATATAAGATTAAATCTTAGCTTTTTTCACAACGGTGATCAATTCGTATTATAAAGCTTTCCAATAGCCAGAGAGGCTTGATCCTTCGTCATGACCAGTCCTGCCAAGACAAACAACTGGATGGACAATCAAATGCTATAATTCATCTATGTACTATGCGCTTATCGACTCGTCTTCGTTAAAAAATCCAACAATATTGAACAACTATAAACATTTAAAAATATCTATTCAATTTGAACCAAATTCTTCGGTGAGCAAATACCATTATATTTTTTTATTACAAATTTCAGACGAAGACATAGATCAATCAATCATCGACATACAGAAAGAAATGCTATATTCTTGGTATTCATTTTTTTGGAATAAGAGAGTGCTTTTCATAGTATTTGATACAAAACGATTCACCATAGATCTTCCGGATGGATGGACATCAAATCAGATGAATCAGGCACAAGAATTTGGAAAAAGCCAAGGAATTTCTGATGAGTATTTAGACTATAAAAAATACTTTATTCCATTTTATAATCCAGATGAAGTTAATAGATAGAAAACTCCGATCGCACTGTTGAATCTTTACGCCACATCAAACTAATGGTATTAGATCTTATTTAATATAATGATGGATATAAATATGTTTAGTATATTTAAGGAATTTAGAATATTTTTCCTATACTTCTTTCTTTCTATACTCCTGCTTTTCCCTCAATTTTACACAACACATCCGACATTAATAGACGATGGAACTGATTTATTGACAGTAAAACAGATGTCATATACAGCGCTGTTGCAAAACGAATTGCGTTTTTCTGAGCGAAATCGACCTTTGCGAATGATTTATAGAAAAGCATTCTATTCACTATTTGGAACGCGCTTATCTTACTATTTTTTTGTTAATGCACTGGTATTATCCGCAACTTGCTATTTACTAAATTATTTTTTATTGATATACAATTTTTCGAAATATTTGGCTATACCATCAAGTATATTTTTTATGACGCTTCCTAGCGTAGCGGAAAACTACTATCGCTTGGGAACCGATGAACCACTGCAAGTGCTTTTTTTGCTTATCGCCCTAATAACATTGATAAAAAATAGACATGGATTATCAATCGCCATATTTTCAGCATTATTATTTATAAAAGAAACCTCGATTTTTTTTCTAATTATCCCTTTGATTTATTTTGCACTGAACAAGAAGAGCAAATCATTTGCCCTAACAGCTTTTATAGGCGTCATATTTTCAATTTGCATGATTTGGAAAATAAGGACATCAACGGATGTCTATATCCACCAAGCTATGTTTAACTTCAAAAACATTCATTTAGCATACGCCATATCTCCAATACTATTTTATTTATTAGCAAGCATTCCGCTGTGGTTTTTTATCTGGAGAAAAAAAAGATACATCCCTCCTGATTACGTGATAATTATCGCGCTACTTGTACAATCTATATTTCCCTTGGCGATCTGGAAGATGGATACCTTCTATTACTATTTACCAACTCAAACTTCGACATTGATTTATGGAGTACTGACTGCCCATTTTTGCTGTGTGGAATTCCGAATTTCGAAAAGAGCAACATTGATAGTATTAAATGCAATGCTAATTATCATAAGTGCCATCTATCTTCCCATCAGCCTCGACACAATGAAAGCAGGGCACTATCGACATATCACTGAAGGCGCGCTAGTGAGCTATATACTTGATCATAATCTAAGTGGATACAGTGTTTACTCAGCCGAAGAAATTTTTGAAAAAGCAGATAAAATATATCTGTATACCACCCAGTGGAAAACAAATAACATTACACCAATATTTTTCCCTAAACCAGAGACACTGAACAAAGCAAAAGAAACATCCCAAGAGGCTCTTTCCATAGTAGCGAACGAATCATATCAATTATTTGATCAAGATATAAACCCAAAATCATTGCTAATTTCACCAAGAAAAATACATAGTAATTACCATGAAGAGCCGATCTGTGGCATAGATTTTTTCATGGGGAAAGTATGTCAGTATTACGTGTATTCAAAATAATTCTGGCACTGACAAACCTCATGAGCGAGGTTACATAAGCATAGCGAAAAATATTTTCAAACAACAAAAGAGATAGCATCGGAAGACAATCACTTTGCCGTCTGTTATTCTTGTCAAATAACTAATCCTTACTTTGGATAATAAATGCCGTTCCTTCGTGCAGTGTTGCTGTTGCGCGGTCATTCAAAAATTCGTTGCTGACACCAATGGTCTGACCGCGGGAGATGACCGCATGGGACAATGGATATTTTAATCCCTCAAGAGATACAACAATTGCATCAGAATACGGGACGATGGAAATATAACGAAACCCTCCCCTCTTTTTTACTATTGTGCGACATCTGGATATGAGCTGTATTTCATTCGTTTCATTTCTAAACAATATCTTCACCTGCTTCGCAATTCCGCGTTCCAACAAAGATAAGGTGGCCAACTCATGATCCATCCGTGTCCCCGATCCCCCATATATCACTATTTCTTTTGGAGACTGTTCAAGCGCGACTATAAGCGCGAGCTCTGTATCAACAAAATCTTTTTCCGGAGGAAATGTTCTGATATCAGAAACGCTTTTTTGAATATGGGCATATTCTTCTGCTGTCGTGGAATCAAAATCCCCGACCGCAATGGTCGGGATAATGCCATGCTGTAGTAACCAATATGCCGCGCGATCAACGCCGATGACGACGTCATTCTTTTTAATATCTAAAATGATCGATTCATACAGAGCTCCATTGCTGACGATAATAACCCGTGATGTTTTCATATTGTTTATCGTGCCATCGTAATTCCCCAAACACACGTTGCTCCGTTTCGTTTTAACACATTCCCCGCTTCTCTGAGTGTTGCTCCTGTGGTAAAGACATCGTCAAACAAGAGGATGGTCTTTCCACTTAAAGAAATCGGCGATGTCCCGAGCGCAAACGCGTGACGGACATTCGTTAGCCGATTCACTTTGTGTTTCATACTCACCTGAGCATTCGTTGCTCGAATTCTCGTGAGAACTCCTGAACTATACTGTATGCGTAGGTGTCTCGCAACACAGGAACCAAGAACATCGGACTGATTAAATCCTCGAAATCTAAATCGTGTTGCATGAAGCGGGATGGGAACCAACATAGCATCAGCGTTTCCAATCAACGATGCAGTTGTGTATCCTGAATATGGAACATATGAAGCAAACTCCTGAGCCATATCTCGTACAAATGAATATTTTATAGAAGTGATGATTTTTTTCACCACGTTTTTATAGTAGAAAAAACTCGTAAGACCATCGAGAGCAAAGCGCGTCTGACACCGGGGATGTGTTTTTCCGGCGATTGCTGGTTTTTCACACATAGGGCAAATACATTCATTTGTGGCAATCGGGTTCATTTGTTTTACACAGCGTTTACAAACATATCTGCCAATCGCCCCACAGGATACACATTGTTTTGGAAATATGAAATCAAGGATGGTCATACTAAATGCTTATTTCTAAATGCGAAGCCGGATCCGGTTTTCAAGTATTTTTCAAAATCTAACGCCTGTTTTTTAGATATAAAAGCACAGTAATAGGCAAGTTGAAGTGGACGAAAATTCCTTGTTTGGGAAACTGATCCCTCAATATGAGCTATGATTCTTGTCCTCAAATCCGAAGAGAATCCTTGATAATATGTATTGTTACAAAGCCGGAGTATATATACGTAATACATAGCCCCACTTCGTCCCGTTCAGAGGGACTACGTGGGACACCCTTCGCGACACACGATAAAGTCTCTCTTTTTAAAAGGTGGCCGTGCCACCCGTAGCTCCGACTGAAAGTCGAGAGCGAAGGGTGGAGATGCCGAGTATTGAGCTCGGGTCCGAACAGAGCAACTAAAAACGTCTACAAGCGTAGTCCATTTATTTTTTCCCGCCTACCTATAAATGGACAAAGTAGTTGGCGGGAAGGGTTGACCAAAAGTGCGCCGAACGTAGTAGGTCAAGTACGTCCTGATGTCCCGGCTAAGTTTCCGCCTCATGTAATTCACCGGAAAAAATTAACATGAGACGTCTTTCGTCATCTTATGCTGCAAGTCGCCCTGCGAACATAGGAGAGTAGGAAGACATACCGAAATATTCTCGCAAAGCTGCGAGTTCTTCTCGGAGTGCCTGTTTTCTGTCTGATAAATCAGCAGATAAAGTTTGAACCTGTTTTACGACTACTGCTCAAAGTCGGCTTGCTGTTTTTAATGTGCCACCATCCGTCGAATCATTCATCCCCATTAGAAACACTCAACGATTTTGTCCCACATGTATGGGACAAAGAGTCTAGTGTTTCTTATGCCCGACGACCAAGTGAAGCATGAGCCGCGCTACGAATAGTAGGTAAGGCGATTGCTGAACTTAGTCGGGCGATCTATTTTTTTACTTTACCTTCCCCCGAAATTCCCGATCTAATTCTCTACGCACAATCTCTTTTTTCTTTGCTTCACGTTTTTCAAATTGCTTTTTCCCTTTTGCGAGGGCTATCTCAAGTTTTATTCGAGGACCCTTATTATACCAAGAGATCGGAATGACGGTCAAATTCGATCCACTCATCTTTGTTTGCAGACGGAGCAATTCTTTTTTATGCAGTAGGAGTTTTCGTGTGCGTTTTGAATCATAATGGTCAGGTCGTGCATATTGGTAGGCAAAAATTTGGGCATTTATCAAAAATGCCTCCCCATCAATCACTTTAACAAATGATCCATCCAATGACGCATGGCCTGTTTTTATAGATTTTACCTCCATGCCCAACAGAGAAACCCCTGCCTCGAAGCGCTCCAGTATCTGATAATCAAATGTGGCTTTTTTATTTACTATGCCCATATAGAGGTATTTTATCACGCGGTACTAAAGAGAAACGAAAAAGGGGTTATTTCAAATCTATTGTGTATAACTTCCCGCCGATGAGAAGCACTATCTTTTTTAATTCTTCATATACCACAAATTGTTTTGGTATTTCTCCTGAGTATTGATACTGGGCCACATACATCCCCTCTTTGTCCAACACGACGATACGGGAATTTTTTCCGTCCAATACATAAATAAATTTAGCATCATCACTTGCATAAACAATCGGGGAAGGCCCAAACGCTGGATCAACACCCTTTACGATAAACGTATTTTCTTTCCCCTGGGTAAACCGAAGTATTGATCCATCCGCATTTCCCATAAATACCGATCCATCGATAGCCATACCACTGGTGCGAGTCAAGTCAGGAAGCGTGTCAGGATTTAAATACTCTCTGCGCTCTGAAAATGATTTTTCTGTCGCAACATATTTCCAAATCCGACTTTTTATCACATCTAATAGATAGATGTTTCCACCAAAAGAAATTACCGACTGAATAGTCCCCCATTCTTCATCTTTTTTTATAGCAAGCAGTGGCTTTTTTGTGCCAGGAGAGATTTCCATAACCCCGGCATCTGTCATCGCATAGGATTTTTTCCCGTGCGACGTGACAAGGAGCGACCCTTTCATGTCAGTCCCCCCGCCGATGATTTGCGCATTTTTGGAAGCTACATCCATGCGATAAATCGTGCTGGTTGCGCTATCGGACATCACCAAATCTTCTCCATCCCGTGCCATCGAATGGATTACTCCCTCTTTTTTGACCAGAGATACATCGTAATACAATACAGGGTCTATTTTTGTGATATGCAATGCCTGTGTCAGATTGTCCGAAATTGTCCTATAGAGCTCTGCAACCCTCCTCCCTTCCATGGTCCTTGTGGAAACCGTTTCTCGAAGCGGTTCTACCAACCTTTTCGCTTCTTCTAACCGTTCTCTGCCTTTCGCCGGGTTAAGCTCTACCAAAGCAACTCCTTCATCGAGCGAATGCTGAGCCTGAGACAATATCACTGCAACCTTTTGATTCATTGTGACGCTTCTCTGCTTTATGACTCCCAAGATAACACTGACAATAAAAAATAGAGTAAATACAATGGCGAAACTCGCAGTGATTATTTTTGGTTGAGATTTGATCTTGGCGATCAATTCCTTTAGAGAAATTTTTGGGACATGCAGAAATTTATTTCCGACCTTTGACACCAAAGACACGGGCTCATCAACCTGCTTCACTCCCACTTTTTTATCGGGCGAAATTTCCTCGACGATACTTGGAAAATTTTTGTCTTCGCTGTGTTCTAGAACCACGACCTCTGGATCAATAAATTCTGTCACCCCAAATACGAGCGCGACACTCCCCTCTCCACCCGTTTTTTCATGAAGAAGCAGTGTTAGCTTTTCTGCAATTTCCGAAGGAGGCAAATGGTCAAATAATCCCGACAACTCCTCATGAGTAAGTACGCCAGAGAACCCCTCAGATGCTAAAAGAAGGGTGTCATGTATTTTTACTTCGCCGGAGATCGATCCATCCTGATGCATCAGACTTGCAAGTTCTGATCCACGTTTTACATACACAATACCTTTCCCCTTCATGACCAAATATATGACCTTTCCAACAGGAACAAACACAATCAAAGAACAAAGATATTCTGTGGGTATAGCGTCGCATATTTTTTCCAACTCACGAAGACTCAATATCTCATGATTGAGCCCTTCTCCCAACTGGGACAAGACACGAACTCCATGCTCCTGCGCATGACCAGAAGGATCGCGGACCTCAACCACTCCGTATGCGCTAGGCATAGTCAACACTTGACTCCAATGGGTAGCATTTACAGGACCAACGACTAAACCGAGTGAAGGCTTTATCCGCATAAATCTAGTGTACCATGAAGAAGGGTCACGCTGACGAAAAGATTACAGAAGAACGAGAGCCAATAAAATGAGCCCAATGGACAGCGCCATGTGAATATACGTAAGCAATCGAAGCACCGGCTCAAATTTCTCCTCCAGGACAGTTTCCATGAGATGTTCTTGCCTGACCATCACAAAAGCGAAAACTGCATAAATCAAAAGAGATAGAATCACGAGAACCTTTAAGATCAACATGACAACAGGTAAGACATCTGGGCTCATGGTTTTTTCTCCTTATTTTCCGTAAGACGTCTGATAGTTTCCACAACGCGCTCAGGATACGGCACCTTGTCAAACTCTAGATTTGGAGACTCTCCAGCAGTCTGCACAGATACATTTCCATAATTGAAAAATGTAGCAACGATACCACCCGACTCAAACGATGTATCCTGAATCTTGTCGAGCTCTGCTTGGGAAAATTTTTTATAGAGCAAATTATAAAAATCGATATCAACCACACGCTCGTTCGTCACGATATAGATATTAAAAAACCATCCTAAAAATTTTGCGAGGACAAATCCAAACACGGCAGTGTACCAAAATGCAGCTCCAACAATTCCATATCCAAACGGGATACTAGAAAAAACTCCGAGAGATTGAAATAAAAGTGGAGCAAACACCGCTGGGACAAATAAGAGAAATAGAGTGGTGAACAACCATGGAACGTTGACGATAAAATGTTGCCTCAAAAACAATTCAACTACTTCATTTTCGTCTTGAGTCTCAAACCGTACGCCAGAAGGATTGAGAGCAAAACAAGCAAGAGGACCCATTGCCCGCTTCCCTAGCGATTCTTTCTTCATCGAAGTAGTATCTGATTTTTTTATATCAGAAGGGGTGGGTGTGGTTTTTTTTGAAGACTCAAATACAGTTGGCACGCTTCTATTGTACTACAAACACTTACTTTTTCTCAATGTTATAGAGTCCAGACTTTAGAGAAATCCTCCCAGGAGCTCGTAGATTAAACGATTTATAAAAATCGTTTCCATTTATTGTCACACTTCCTTTGTTTGTTTCAAACGTCACGTTAGCAGTTACGCCACCGTCGGAATAGGTCACATTCACTCCGGAGACACTAGAAAATCCTCCGATCGACCGCAGTTCGTCGGTGTTATACGGATTCCCACCCCAACACGATCCCTTCGGAGTCACTCGAGAGCTATCCCCGCCCCCTTTGAATAAGGCGGACCATGCGTTTAGGATGTCTGCCATTTCTTCACTGTTTAACCACGGGTGACTTCTGCCACAACTGTCTCCAGATCTATCCTTCCACCACCCTTTATAAAACCAAGGACTTCCTCCAATTTTTTCATACGCTTGACTGGTCCATCCACTTCTCCCATTTGCCGTATCCCAAAACCCAGGTGTTGTATAGCCATTTGCGCTGTATGACTCCTGATATCCTCCACTGGTTGATGCATACCATGTTGAAAATGGCGATCCGTTTGCATACACCACTTTCCCTCGCGTTTGATTTACCGCCTCCTCCCATTTTCCACCTTTTGCTCCCGGTTTAAACACCTGACAACTCTCGGTTGCACAAATAGTGCTTCCCCGCGCCAGTGCATAGCTTCTCGCCGCGATCGCCTGAGCCTTCAGAGCCTCCATTCCCCCTTCGTCCCCCCAGCTACCTGGCATTTCATAGATCCGTTTTGCATAGTCTTCCAAAGAGTAGGATCCGTACCCTGTCACATTTATTTGTGCATCCGGATTGTGATCACGTATTTCTATCCCCGATCCATAGTAGGCCTTGAGTATCTGTTCATAATTTTGGCCACTTTTTGCCCGCCCAAACGCTCCATACTGGCTCATTCCTTTAAAGTGCGGGGCGCCAAAACTAAATGCGGCGAACGCCGGTGAAAATCCAGGATTATAATCCGGCCTGGAAGCAGTATCATCTGCCAGCGGAACATCACCGACACTTGTTTGAAACGTCCCCGTTTTTGCGCTCAAAATAGACTGTTGCAACGTGGAAAGATTTGCGATGATGCCGGTTAATTTACTCTGATATGCGTCCGCATCGCCCACGAGCTTTCGCACGGACGCGGCTCTCTTGTCTGTTTCTTCTTTTAGATACGCAAGGGAGCTTTTTTCCTGTTCGAGGGATTTTTTCTTATCCTCCAGATCTTTTACTGAAATTGCCGTTTGGGTAATAGCCTTTTTATCGGTGTTTACCACAGCATTTTGGTATGCCATCACACGCAACATCGAACCTATGGATGTAGAAGCTAAAAATGTGGAAAGGGGCGTAAATCGCGTATTATTTATATAAAATTCCCGTATCCTGCGGTTTGCCAGAATCAAGAGCTCTCCGAGCTGTTCTTCCCCTTTTGCGATCGCAGAGGCTTTTTGGACAACAGAAATTTCGATAGATTTTATGCGATTTTGAAATATCGCGATATCCGACTCCATTTTTTTGAGCGCATCGACATGGGGGCGTTTTGCTGACTCCATCTGATCCCATGCTTCTTTACATTTGGCAATTTTATCCCGGCATTCAATCGCGTTTGCGCAACTTGGATCACATTCCGCAGCGTGAACCGGGGAAATAAGGAATAAGGAATAAGGAATAAGGAATAAGGAATAACAAGCAACAAATATACAAATGAGGAACACTCTATGTGCAATTTTTTGTGTTTGATACTTCATGATGTATGTATTCCTTATTTTATTCTTTATTATTCCTTATTTATTATTTATTATTCCTTATTATATAAGGCCTCTTCCATTCTATCATTCTTTCTTTCCCTCGGGTAATTTGGTACACTTAAGACATGCGTATATTTGGCGTTGTTACGGCTTTTTTCATAGTATTCACAGCTTTAGTAGGACATGTTTTTGTCGTAAAAGCAGAGAAAACGGCCTTTGAGATAAACACGAGGGCCTGTAGCACGATCACAGACCCTAAGCAAAAATCAGGTTGCGAGAGTTGTATGGGAGATGACACTTCTCCAGGAGTTTGGACAGCGATTGGCTGTATTGATGATATTCAATCTAATCCGAATAGTTTGTTGGAAAAAGTAATCAGGTTCGCTATGGGAATAGCGGGTGGCATTGCGTTCTTGTTAATTTTATTTGGCGGGCTTCAGATTATGACCAGTGCCGGAAATCCAGAGCAACTAAATGCTGGTCGAGAACTTGTCACATCTGCAATCACAGGACTTCTTCTGATTATTTTCTCTATATTTATCCTACAGTTTATTGGAGTTAATATTATTGGAATACCAGGATTTAAATAAATTATGATAAAACAACTTGCGCAAAACCTCACACTTCCGTGGGTAGGCACTTCCGCTTCTGTAAATGGCCCTCTCGAAGGTGGCGCTGCAGGCATGGGTGTCGGCGGTCTTGTATCTAGCGCTATGAAATTGGTATTTCTGTTTGGTGGCATTGGACTTCTTTTAATGCTTCTTTTGGGAGGATTCACATTTTTAACCAGCGCTGGAGATGCGAAAAGTCTTGAAAAAGGGAAACAACAAATTACCTATGCTATTTTGGGATTCTTCATTATCTTCTCTGCGTATTGGATGGTGCAAATCTTTGGGTTCGTCTTTGGATTTGACGCAATCAAAGCAATTTTTGGATAACCCTTACGCCCCAAACCTCCGCTGACGATGCTCAAACTCGGACAGAATCTCATCCAATTTTTCCGCGATAAAATCCGGCATATGCCAATCTTCAAAAAACAATTCACTATACTGACTCTGCCAGAGCAAAAACCCACTTAGTCGCTTCTCTCCTCCGGTTCGCACAATGATATCCGGATCTGGAATGCCAGCAGTGTCTAAAAATTGTGAAAAATATTCTTCAGATATTTTTGGATCTTGGATTTTGGATCTTGGATCTTGGCTCATAGAATGTATTGCTCGAATAATTTCATCTCTCCCGCCGTAATTAAGAGCAAACACAACAGTGATCTTCGTATTCTCTTTTGTTTTTTCAACATATGATGAAAGAAGCGTTTGAATATCCTCATCAAATTGACTCGTGTCACCAATGATCCGTATTCGGATGCCTTTTTTGTGCATTCGATTTCCAAATGTTTTAAACCCGTACCGGAGGAGATTCATAATCCCTTGAACCTCGGTGCTGTCCCGTTTCCAGTTTTCTGTTGACCATGCCCAGAGCGTCAGATAGGATATGCCACAGTCAGACGCATGCTCGATAAGGGGCTCCAAAATCGTATCGACAACTCTTCTGTGACCCTCAAGAATCGGAAGATGGTGCTCTTTGGCCCACCGCCTGTTTCCATCCATAATGATGGCAATGTGCTTGGGAATTGTGTGTGACTTAGTGTTCATGGTTCATGGTTCATTGTTCATGGTTAAAATAAGTGAGAGTGAATTACTCTCGCGCCGTTTGCCGGTCGGTTTATTACAATGCGCAGAACTCCCGCACAATTCCCAGCTAGCTGTGCAACAACAGCTTCGTTTTTTTGTTCGCAAAGCACATGCACGTTGGCTCCCGCATCGATCGTATAATAAACGGATACCCCTTGTGCGCGCCACTCTTTTACTTTTTCCATGATATTAACAGTCGCATCAGACCAGTAATAGAGTGGAGGGGTCTGTGACTGCATTACCGCATGCATGTTATCGCATTCACCCTCAACTATTTGCCCAAATATAGAGAAGTCTTTTTTCCAAAACGCATCCATCATGGCTACGTCAACAGACGGCAACTGCTCCATTCTCTTGTTCCATAATGGGCTTGTTGAAGCAAATGTATGCCCATCTGTTGTGGACACCTTTTTCATCGCAGGATCCACAATGCAAAGGATATCGCGTATATCCCAAAAATCAGCTGGCGCAACAGAGTGAGCAAAGGAGGTGTCGCTCGTCCCCTGACCTTTTTCCCACCTAACAAACCCATCAGGGATGCTTCTGCATGCGGAACCAGATCCAAGCCGAGCAAGAATAGATAATTCCTTTTCCGAGAGAGAAAGTCCGATTGCGTTGACTGATGCCACAGCAAGCGCAGCAAATCCTGATGCAGAAGATGCAACCCCTGCTCCTTTCGGGAAAGAATTTTTCGTTCGTACTCGCGCAAACAGGCGGACCCCCGCTCTGTCGCGAACTAGGTCAAGGAAATGAACAATACGGCTTATTTCATGTTCTGAAAGGGAATCCCCCTCAAACTCAACAACATCCCGAGACAGTGCGTCTGAAAACTCTACGGTAGTTGTGGTAATTGCCTCAGAAAGATTCATCGAGAACGACGAGTTTGCAGGGATCCGGAGTGCATCATCAGTTTTCCCCCAGTATTTTAAAAATGCAATATTTGCTGGGGCCTGCGCGGTGATTTTCATGAAAGCGCTCCTGTGAGTGTTAACGCCTGGATCGCCGCTTTGGTAAACACCATTGCTTTGGACGCGATATGGGCCTGAATTTTTTTAGGATTCAAAAAAACTATTTCATCAACTTCCTGGGGATTTATTTCAAATGGTCCATTATGTAACCCTTTAAATATCGCGGCCCTTTCTGACTCTTTCTCGTTTCGAACCATCATATTGCCGACAAAAACAAAATCCACTACGACGCCGAGCTCCTCTTTCACTTCCCTTTTGACCGCTTCTTCATCTGTTTGCCCACGAGATACATGACCTGCTGCAGATATTCCCCAAAACCCCGGATCCATATCTTTTGTTTTACTTCGCTTTTGCAGAAGAATTTCTCCAGAATCATTTAGTATTACCGCGCCAACTGTTCTATGAAGAAGCGATGGATCAGAATGACAATCACTTCGAGATCGATAGTCAATAATCTCATCCTGATCATTTATCACTATTAGCTGCTCATCTTGGTTATCTGTTGTTTCAACACGAACGCCTTGAGCCCCACAGATAACAGGCAAAACCAGTCCCCCAGCAGCTGTCATAGCTTCTGAAATAGACTGCGCACGACTCTCTGGGACCAGGGCGATCATGCAATCCCCACCTCCAGCTCCGGATAATTTTGCGCCGTATGCTCCCGCTTGTTTTGCTGCGTGGATCATCCCTTCAAGTTTTTCAGTACTAACCCCAATGTCCCGAAGGTATTCCTGATTAAACTCCATCAGCTTCCCCACCCTCTCCCAATCGCCCTCAAGTAATTTTTCTTTCGCATCGTTTACAAATTGTCCGATTGCTAGAAAGATCCGGTCCATTTTCTCGGTATTCGCTTTATACTTTTCGGCAACACTTTGGACCATGGTCGTCGTGTCTGCTTTTGTGCCACTATACCCGACGACCAAGGGAATCGTTCCAATAGATAATGGCTCGATATGCTCTCCTTTGTTTGAATAAAAGATTGTCCCTCCCCAGATTGCAGAGGCCACATCAAAACCACTCCCAACTCCCTGCACATCTAAAACCGTTTTATACGCAAGGTCAAATACCGCCCGGTTATCAAGATGTTGTTCAAACAATTGAGACAGCGAGACTATAACAGCGACGACTGTCGCAGATGATGAACCGAAACCAAACGTGCTGGAAAATTCTGATGCAGTGGATATCGAAACGCCACCCTCATGCGGGTACGCTTTGAAATAATTATAGGTGGCATGCTCAATAAATCTGACCCCTTTCGGCAGATCCCCTTGGGTAAGCGCATGCATGTCTTTTTGATATCCGGAAATTTCTACATCAGGAGCGTTAATGGTCAATAGATCGTCATTTGTTTGGGACACCGTCACGAACATCCGCTGATTGACTGCAGTGACAATACAGGGCTGTCCGTAGACAATCGCGTGATCCCCCAGTAACAATAATTTTCCAGGAGCACTCGCGGTGATAGATTGATTATTTTTCATCTAGCCGTACCCCTTCTTCTCCAAGAGAAATCTTCTGGAGCGAAAAATTATATGGTCTAATAAGCGCTTCGACGAGTTGCGGATCTTCGTGATAGCACAACATGAATCCAACCTGTTTTTTTACCCCTCCCCCGCCTAATATTTTCACGGCTCCCCCATTCTTTTCGATCTCCCGAATACTAGGACGCACGAATTCGCTCACTACCCCCATCTGCTCTAGTGTGCACTCTCCTTTTTGCATTGCGTGGATCACCTCATCCTTGCTCCCGTTTTTTAGCGCTGCAGTCATTCGTCTCACCTGGATTTCATTTTCGTGAAAAATATGCTCGTATGTGGATGGGTCTTTGGATACAAGAGCGCTGACATGTTCGACCATCACCTTGGTGGATTCTTTGGGTTTCCCTGTGTTTATGAGAAAAAAATGTCGCAGTGATGCATGTGGTTTAAACGGTAATTGCCAAATACTTTTGAGAAACTCAAGTTCCTTGCGATACCAAATAAATCCCCCCATGGTAACGGTGGTATTGTCTCCCCCAGAAGGATTTCCATGTTGCTGTTTTTCGATCTCATAGGCAAGTTCATTTATTTTTATTGGATTCCAAATTTTTTTATAAAAATACATCATCGCTCCAGTAACACCAACTGCCATCGCGGCGGAAGATCCCAAATGATACCCAGACGGAATATCTGATTCGATAGATATCTTTGAGGGAACCGGTGACGCAATATGCAGAGATTTGAGCATAAAGTCAGCGGCATACTGCGCGTGAGAGGTAAGGTCATGGGAAAGTACTCGTACTCCCTCCCCCTCTAAGTCTTCGGATATCGAAACCCGCAGACGCAGATTTATTGCAGAAAGTATAGCGGGATATCCGTAGACAACGGCATGCTCACCCATTAAATGAATTTTTCCTGGAACAGAAACGGTTACCATAATTAGTATGCTTAGGCTGCTTAGTTCTAAGTTCTAAGTTCTAAGCTACGAAGCTCCACTTCTACGCGAGCTTTACTTTAATGCCGTATGGGATAACATCATCTACTTCAGATTGGATGGTTTTGCGCACAACCGTCACCACCCTCTTTCCAACACATACATCCGAAAGAGAACAATCAACCACCTGAGAGCAAACGGATTCTCCACCATCCAAAGAAACGATAGCGACAGCATACGGCGCTTGATGCCCAAAATTTGCGGGAGGAACCCGAATAATAGTCACCGCGACAATAACCCCGGTTTTCCCGATCATTCTAGCAACATATTTTTGGTTTCTCCACACTTTTACTGGACTGATCATAATAATACTCCAATATTCCAATAAACTAATATTCTAATATATTTATCATTGGATTATTGGATTATTTGTTTATTGAATTATTCATAAGTATGTGCACCACTGCCGTCGCCCCGCTTCCTCCCACATTATGAGTGAGCCCAACACGAGCACCATCCACTTGTCTCTTTCCACAAGAGCCACGTAGCTGTTCGACGATCTCCACGAGTTGCTTTACCCCTGTGGCACCAACCGGATGCCCGCATCCTTTTAGACCTCCTGATGTATTTACTACGACACGTTTTGATGATCCAAGTGTTGTTTCGCCGTTCTCAATCGATACCGAGGCCATCCCTTTTTCGTATAACCCCAAATCTTCCATCGCGAGAATTTCTGCAATAGTAAAACAATCATGCACTTCAGCGATATCGATTTCAGGTGGAGTAATTCCGGCAATTTCATATGCTTTTTTGCTTGCCACTCGAGTAGCCTTAAGCTCAACAAGACTTTCTCTCTGAGCCAGAGACAGCGTATCAGTGGCCGCAACACTTGCAAGAATTTCAATAGAATCCTTACTACTTTTTCCATTCCCCTTACTACTGGATATAACAACCGCCGACGCTCCATCAGATATTGGCGAACAATCCAAAAGTGTTAATGGGTCTGCAATACAAGAGCTTCGAAGAACCTGCTCCACAGTAATTGCGCTATGAAACTGCGCATTAGGATTTGCCAATGCGTGAAAATGATTTTTCACGGCAACCGACGCCATTTGCGCCCTAGTAGTCCCAAACGCTCTCATGTGCGCTCCAGCGAGCATTGCATACAATCCTGGGAATGTTATGCCGGACAATCGTTCGGCTTCGCTTCCTGCGCCCATTAGTGCTGTTGCGACATCTTCTGGCTTATGGTCGGTCATTTTTTCTACACCTAAGACAACGACTGTTTTGTATTGTCCTGATAGGACACTGTTAACGGCGTTGTGTGCGGCAAGCCCGCCAGAAGCGCATGCGCCTTCTATTTTAAATGCGGGGATAGAAAGGCCTAATTCCTCTGCAAAAAATGCCCCCAAATGCTCTTGTCCCCCAAGCATGCCAGAGAGCATATTCCCTACAAACAATGCGTCCACATCGCGTGGCTCAAGCCCCGCGTCCGAAAGTGCACCGGTCACACTCTCGCGTGCCAAAACCCTTGGGGACACCCCCCATAATTCTCCAAATTTTGTTGTCGATACGCCTGTTATATAGATATTCATATTTAATGGTTCATGGTTGGTGGTTAATGGTTCATAGCCGGTGGTCAACATGTTTTTTTTGCCATGAACCATGAACTCTGAACCAATAACATTTAAATCTTATGTGTCTTTTTTAAATATCCTACATAATCGATATACACTTTTTGCTCTATTTGTTGTTTCACTGTTTTTTTTACTGCAGAGGTCGCCTCTCTATACGCTACCATATCTGGTGTTACCTCCCAAACAAAGGCATCGCTCCCCGCTCCTGACCCATAAGAAGCCATAAAAATTTTATCCCCTGGTTGCGCTATATCAAGAACCGCCGCAAGACCCAACAGGGCAGAAGCTGAATATGGGTTTCCTATGTCATCCACGGTGAGAGAAGGGGCAAGTTGTTCTTTTGAAAACCCTAACCGTCTTGCCACATCCCGTGGGAATTTTCCATTTGGCATATGAAATACGCAGTACGTAAATTCTTTTGGTGTTAATTTCGCTTGCTCGAGAAGTTGTTTTGATGCGCCAAGGACATGGGCGAAATACGCAGGCTCTCCCGTAAATCGCCCTGAATGAGAAGGGTATTTTAATCCATCGCGCCTCCAAAAATCTGGGGTATCAGATGAATACGACGTATATGCCAATAGATTTGCAATGCACCCTTTTGATCCCAAAATGCAAGAAACCCCTGCTGCCGCAGAGGTGTATTCGAGGGCGTCGTGTGGTTTGCTTTGCGCTGTGTCCGCGCCTATCACCATGCCATAGGAAACATGCCCAGAAGCGACAAGTCCCGCAATAGCCTGCATTCCTGCTGTCGCCGCTTTGCACGCAAATTGTAAGTCAGCCGCGAGGTACGATGTTCCTATGCTTAATAATTCTCCAACAATCGTTGAAGTAGGGTTGACGGCATAAGGGTGGCTCTCACTTCCAACAAACAATACACCGATATCAGTCGGTTTTCCATTGTGGCCGTAAAGACTGTTTACCCCGGCTTCAAGAGCAATGGTTACGGCATCTTCGTCAACGCCGGGAACGGATTTTTCCGCTATACCCAGCGACCCTTGAATTTCAACGCCATTTTTGTCCCACGCGCGCGCGATATCATCCAGCTTCACCCGGTAAGTTGGGATATAGGTCCCATATGAGGTAATGCCGACCGATTTCATACGCACTCTCCCCTTCCCAGTCTCTTGTGCGCCTTTGACAGCGTGCCCTCGGAAAGAGATGCAAGCAGGGAAATTTCTCCTGCCAATACCGCGCCAGCGACAACTTGAGCAAACCCTTGACTTGTAGTTTCGCCGATAAGAGAAAGTGCTTCTTTTTGCGTTGGAAGACCTGTTCCCCCACCGACCGTTCCAACCATGAGATCAGGAAGAAAAACGCTTATATATAAATCATTTGTGCCCTCGACAATTTCGGCTGTGGTCATGCCTGTACTTGCCTCAACGACATGTGCGGGATCCTGTCCAGTTGCGATAAACAATCCAGAAAGAATATTTGCCATCTGCGCATTGAAGCCGATTGATCCTGACAGCGCGCTTCCGATCATACATTTGGACAACCAGACTTCATAGATTTTTTTTGCCGTAGTTTTTAGCACCTTTTGGAGAACCTCCTCACATATCGTACACTCCGCCCAAGCCTCTATCCCCCGGTGTAAAATAGCATGAGACCATGCAGGTTTTTTATCAGCGTCAATATTTCCGGCAACGGCAATAAGAGGAAATCCGGTTTGTTCTTCGATATATACAGACAATCGGTCTGCTGCGATTGTAACCATATTCATACCCATCGCATCCTGGGTATCAAACGAAAATCGCAGATACAAATATTTCCCGACGCCCGTTACCATGGTTTTTGTAAGAGCTAGGTGAGACGATGTCGAGGAAGCAATCTTTTGTAGATCAACTTCATGGGCGTTCACAAACTCAAAAAGATGTTTGCTTTGAGTGATATTTTCCACCTTAAAAACAGGGCTTCTTGTTGCGCCGATTTTATACGAATCCACAAACGCGCCCCCTGACTTAGTAATGGCTTTACACCCACGACTCACAGAAGCAACAAGCGCTCCTTCGGTGGTTGCCAGTGGGATATAGAAATTTTTGTCTTTTCCTTTTTCGCTCTGTATTAACAATGGACCTGCGACTCCCACAGGAATCTGCGTGTACCCAATCATATTTTCGCAGTGTCTAGATGAAGCGATAGATGTATTTATTCCGCTTGACCCAATAACCGACAGATCCACAGAAAGCTCTTTTTCAAGTAGCATTCTCCTCTCCAAAACCGATTGTACATTTCTTAAATTCATACTTCTTTATTGTTTATTTGTTATTCCTTATTTGCTTATTGTTTACTGCTTATTTTTTTATTCCTTATTCCTTATTCCTTATTTACTTATTGTTTATTGGATTATTTCTATATAAACGGTATCCTAAACACCCCCATACGATACATGAGAACGCTATAGACGCCCAAGATCGGCAACACTACGGCACTAAGTATCAGTATTTTTCCAAAATCTAATCGCAACCCAAACCGCAAAGATAAGTACGATACTACTACTTTCCAAAACAGAAGTGTTAACGAAATCAATAAATATAATGCGCTAAATATAATCCCAGTGTTTGCGGTTGTCCGCGGAGGAGGAAGGATAATATACAAGATAGAGGTCATCCAAAACCAAAGGATCGTTGGGACAAGTGAATACCCCCACCCTAAAATAAATCCTTTGAGTTTTCCAGATCTCCCAAGCATTGAGCCTACCCACCAGAACAAACTCACACAAACGATAAAGGTCAGAATGCTTCCACTCATAAGAACAATCCATTGCTTAGTCAGAAGAAACGGTCGAAAAAGAGATGTTTTTACAAGCGAAGCAACTGCAAAATAGACAGCAACCAGTAGCCCAATAATTCCCAGCTCTTCATAGCCAGACCGCTCGATTATAGCCCGATACGTTTCGTATGGCTTAAGGATAAGACCAATGACATTCAATCCAAATCTAACAAACGCTTTTTTGATATAAGTAATCATAAAATGGAGCCCTACATGGCCCTAAAATAGTAGTCGGAAAAGAATGAAGAATCATGCGGGGAAGCTACGGCGACTAGAATCCTTTTTGAAGAATACTGGTAAGCACGGTGATTGCAGATCCAAAGAGCACATACAGACCAATGACAAGAAGGAGCGAGCTGGCTACCAGCGCGATAAGGGGCATCACCTTCAGCCGTTTTACTAATATTTTGTATAGAGAAGTAAATGGGCCCATCGTTTGGACGGGCAAATCTGTCACCTCTTCCCATCTTTTAACAAACCGTCGGTACATCTGATGGTCTTCGCGTTGAGTGCGATGGGAAATTGGTGTTGATATTGTTTTCATAGACGTATTTTTTGATTATATAGATACAAATAATTCTACGAATGCTTTTCTGGCACGAAATAACTGGGACTCGGCACCCTTCATAGACAGCGCAAATTTCTCTGCTATGTCTGAAACAGATAAATTTTCGATATATTTTGACATCAAAAGCGTCCGATAATGAGGCATAATCTTCCCAAACACCGTTTGAATTTTTTCTTTTAGAAGCACAACATCCAATTCTTCTTCAGGGTTTTTAGACGGTGATATAAGGACTTCTAAGTTTGGCATCTGAGAAAATACCAATTGCTTTAGTTTTTTCCGACGATAAAAATCGATTATTTTATGATGACAAATAGCATAGAGAAATGTAGAGATACTGGATGATCCATGGAAATCTCGAAGTGCTTCAAGAAACGCAAACAATGTATCTTGTAGTATCTCCTCCCCATCTGCAGGATTGTGCACCTTTGCATGGATATACGACATGAGCTTTGGTGTGTACCGTTTATAAAAATACGCCAAGGCATGCCTATCCCGTGAGAGAATTTTTGCTATCAACTGACGATCGTTCACATAGTCCGTCATAGAATATGGGGAAACTATACCATATTTGCGCCACTACCGACAAATTTTCGAATTGACACGCCAAGCCCTGCTAGCCTACACTAACCATATATGGAACGCGTATTTGCAGCTGTGAATATTGGAACTGAATTTCCCTCTATAACAAAGTTTACCAACCTAGGTGATTTGGTGTCGGTGATCGTGCCAAATGCTTTTATGCTCGCAGGTGTTATCGCGTTTCTTTTGTTAGTTTTCGCTGGATTTGGTATGATACAAGCTGCAGGATCCGGAGATACGAAAAAAATGGAGTCGGGGAAAAAGGCAATTACCGGCGCAGTCATAGGTCTTATCGTTGTACTCGGATCGTTTTGGATCATTCAGATTATAGAGACCCTAACAGGTTTAAAGGGAGATTGTGTAAATACACTTTGTATTTTACCGAGGTAGATGCTAATTATATGTTTAAAGTTTACGCAGACGATATTATCGGAACGGTCACAAACCCGCTACCGGCACAATATAAAAATATTATTGGAGCAGCAGGCGCAGGGGGCGGGCTTATCCTATTTCTCAGTAATATTTTAAGACTGGTGTTTGTGGTTGCGGGGATTTTTGCGTTTTTCAACTTTATCATTGCAGGATTCCAGTATATGAACGCTGGTGGTGATTCTAAGTCAGTATCCGCGGCATGGGACAGGATCTACCAATCACTTCTCGGACTTGTGTTGATTGTGGGGTCTTTTGCAATCGCCGCTCTGATGGGTCAAGTATTCTTTGGTAGCCCAAGCGCCATCCTAAGCCCGTCAATATACGGTCCAAACTAATATGACAACACTTCTTGCTAAATCAGTAGCGTTAGGACAATCTCTGGGAACAATCGGAGAGGGAAACGGCGGAGAACTGGGACCATTCGCGGGAAAAGCGATAAGCAATCCTGTCGAAACGATTACAAATTACGTGAGCGATATCGTTGGCATGCTGACCGTATTTGCCAGCATTTGGTTTTTATTCATGCTGTTGTTCGCAGGATACGAGTGGATCAGCGCTGGAGGAGATGCCAAAAAAATTGCATCAGCCAGAGACCGCATCACTCATGCGTTTGTCGGCCTTGTCATTGTCATCGGATCATGGAGCCTTTTGGCTGTGGCGGGACAATTTTTCGGATACGATATATTGTTAGGACCGGCGACAAACGAATTATTCAAATTAAAATAATATGCACCAAAAATTTCTTGCAGCACTTACCAACCCTATCCTCCCCCGCGCTATTGGTGGCGGGAATTATCAAGAGGGCGGAAAAGCATTGGGGTCACTTATCAGCAGTCTTGTTGGAGCACTATTTATTGCAGGATTTTTATTGGCATTCGTTTACCTGATTACAGGTGGCATATCATGGATTAGCGCTGGAGGAGATAAGACGAAGCTAGAGGCGGCACGAGACAATATCACTAATGCAATTATCGGTATCATCATTGTAGGCGCTTCGTTTGCACTGACAACGTTGGTCGCTGGCTTCTTCGGTCTCGATCTCAAAAGCCTCCAAATTCCAACGGTTGGACGATAAATGGCATTGACAGTCTCTATCTTTTTGCGCAACAATAAGAAATAGGATATAATATAGATATATAAAATAGGAGGAACGTATGAAAGTATTTGCAGCAGATCCACAAATCACAATTGGCCAACCGACAAACATGAAAATAAACGACATAGGCCAGCTTATTAGTGCACTCGTTGGCACACTCCTTATTATCGCAGCACTTCTTGCGTTTTTCTTTCTCATACTCGGAGGAATCCAATGGATCACCTCAGGTGGAGACAAAGCAGGCATGGAAGCGGCCCGAAATAAAATCACGCATGCCATCGTCGGACTTATCATCGTCGGCGCAGCATGGGCGGTCATGCTCCTTATCCAGAACTTCCTGGGTGTCACCATCATCGGTGGAGCAGTAAACTTCCCAAAGCCTTATTAAAACAATCTGAATCGGGAATCATGAAGAATGAATCATGGAAATATCATGATGTGTACGTAAGTATTCCTAAATAGTTTCAGCTCATTATTCATAATCCCAGAGTGTACGTGCTACAATATACCTATGACTGCAAAGAGAATTGCAAGCTATATAGCCCTCGGGATTATGTCTCTACGACTTGCTCCCTATGCCATAGCTGAAACCCTAACTACATACGAAGGAACAGATGTCGCAACCATCGGGTCGCTCGAAAATTTGTTTCGAAATTTTGTGAAAACAGCCATTTCCCTTGGGGCTGTAGCATTATTTCTCATGTTCATCGTTAGTGGGTTTTCGTTTCTTTTTTCCCAAGGAGATCAAAAAAAGCTCGAACAAGCCAAGGGAACGTTAACCAATGCCATTATCGGACTCGTCGTCATTGTGAGCGCATATCTGATCCTCCGGGTGATTGGATCATTCACGGGGACAACAGACACCATAACAAAATTTAATATCTTGCAATCACCATGATTGACGCCATAACACAATTACTCAATAATAGAGGAAGCATGAAGAGATATTTACACACCATATCACTCTACCTAGCTGGCATAGCACTCTGTTTTTCTTTGACTGTCACTGTACACGCTGCAGAGTCCTGGAAATTTCCGCCTCCTTCCCAATTTGGCAAAGCTCTACAAGGTACACCCATGAATTCGGAATCATCTGTACACTCAAGCAATATTTATGGATTATATTCACTGTCATGCTTAGGAGTTGGCTTTGACTGCACAGACAATCCAGCAGATATGCAAACATATATACAAAACAGCGCATTTGGGAAATTAAATGACGTTGTGGCTTTAACATTTACACAAAGACCCGCAGATACAGGACTCTGGATTGCAGACACAGGTCGCACGCTCGGATTTATACCCCAACAGGCGTTTGCACAAGGCCAGGGCATTGGTTTTTCTGGCATGGCTCCCCTCTTGCCTGTCTGGAAAGCATTTCGAAACGTCGCATACTTACTGATGGCAATTGTCATGATTGTACTTGGTTTTATGATCATGTTCCGGAAAAAAATTGACCCTCATACGGTCGTCACCGCACAAAATGCTATCCCTAAAGTTGTCCTAGCGCTTATCCTCATCACATTTTCTTATGCCATTGTAGGTATTTTGATCGATTTTATGTATGTGATTATCTATATTTTGATTGCGCTATTCAAGTCGACAACGCTACTTGACGCTCCTCAGGGGGTTGCACTCTCTCAAGGATTTAAAACACCTGAACAGCTTTATGGACAGGGCGGATTGATGCAAAATTTCTTCAACCTCTCTTGGGATGTAGATAAAATACTTTTTGGGACGAATGCTGTAGCGCAGGCCACGGCAAAATACCTCTCTGTTGGGGGAATTATTTTCGCTCTTGCATTAGCAACAGTGCCAGGGGCCGCACTAATCGCAGCTCCAGTTGGAATAGCAAGCCTAAGCATTCCTATAATTCATGTTATCCTTACTGTTGCGATTATTTTCCTGTTTGTTCGCCTTGTGGCATTTTTCCTTATGTCTTATATTCAAATTATCCTTTCGCTCCTTCTTGCGCCACTTCAACTTATGATGGAGGCCATACCAGGGAGCACTGCATTTTCTTCGTGGTTTAATAATCTGATCTCTAATCTAGCTGTGTTCCCCATCGGAGCCGGGATGTTTATGCTTGCAAATGTGTTTACCCATTTTTCCAACAACGCCTCCGCAGGAAAACTATGGACACCGCCCTATGCACCAGTCTCAGGAGATATGGCACAAATAGCATCACTTGTATCCCTTGGTGTTCTTTTTGCCATCCCAACAGTAGCTGGATCGGTAAAAGAAGCGCTGAAGGCAAAGCCTGCGTTCGCAGGAGCTGGAGGTGGAGGTGGTGGAGCATTGGCAAGTGCACTCTCTTATGGATCTCAAATATCTTCCCTTATATACTATATGAAGCACATCAAGGGAGAGAAAGCGGCTCCTCAAATGCTTGGAGCTGGGAAACCACCGCCAGGAGTTGATCACGAATAATAAATTTATAAAAGGGGCTAATGATGTTGTGGCACATGTTCATCCCCGCCACCACCGCCTGACCCAGGAGAAGTTACTTTTGCCTCGCTTAAAAACACACCTCCTAGCGCAATTGCACCTGAAACAGCTGCGATAGCGCCGACAGTATACATGCGTTTCTTCCACACATTACCGTTTGCTATTTTATTAAAACCAGGGAGACTCATATTTATTTTCACATATTGCAAAAATCCATCTGCCATTTCGTGGTCAATCTCATGAAGATTAGATCGGATTTGATTTTCCATAATTTCCACGAATTCATATCGGTCATGTATAGTCCACCCCTCAGCTTTTTCATTTAGCAATCTTCGAAGTGGCGAATTTTTAGGTGCAAAAAAATCAAGAGTCCCAAATGTCCATTCAGATCCTGAGTCTACAGCTGCTTGATCTAATAGTCCCGAAAGCAAGTAGATTACAGATCGTTTGTCCCAAGGAGACCCATAAACCATACGATCTTGAAATGCAATTTCTTTAATCGCTTCCATGAGTGATTTTTGATCCATGCCTTTTGTATAAAACTGAAGCATCAAATCACCACACTTTCTTGCCGGTTCTTTATCTCCATGATTTCGAACCAGCAAAGACCCTGATCCGTATCCATTTTTTGCACCCAGCCTGTGTGATAATTTTATAAGATCAGTGTGACCCGTCTTATTTCCATACTTATCTGGCTGTTCAAGTAGATCCAACCAGCTATCATGCACAGATTCTGTCTGATACCCATAGTCCCAGTAATCGATATCCATCATGCGGTGAATTGAATAGTCCTGTCCCACCACTTGTGTTGAAATATCTTGCATGAGACCCGTAAATTCTTCATACCCAATTTCCAAATCCCCTCCACCTGAAGCGCCAGAGAAAGATTGAAGAACTCTTCTTACAATGGACGAATGCTCTGCGGATAAATCTTTACTCCAGTCAATTCTGGCTATAAATTTATTCTGTTTTACCTCGTCTTTAACGAGTGTATCTATCGCTATCAGTCGTTTGCCTAGCGCTTTCACCAGATCACCTGAGCTCTGTATGCCTTTAGCCATCTCTTTATCTGATAAAAATGCATTCATTATATTTTTATCAAGACCCGAAAACCAGTCTTTTGTATAAAAATCGTGGTGGGCTACATGAGCTCGGAAGAGCTCTAAAGGATTATATTTTGCAGCCCGTTGCAACTCATGCTTAAGAGCATGTTCAGCGTGATGCTTTGCACTATGATCTTTTGCTCCAAGGAGATTAGCATACGCATCTCTGACGCTCATATTAATCCCAAGCGTGTCTGCAATATTAGGCTCAAACATTTCCCGAATCTGCCCCAAGACCTCAGACACCATGGGCCCGGAGTCGTAGTATGTATAAGACATCAAACTTCGATCATATTGTTTGGAACCCACTTGAATCATCATACGCTCTTTTAACCATTTTTCATCCTTCGCCGCTTCTTCAAGCGTTTTTGGTATTTTCTTTGCCCAAAGAACATTCTTTGTTCTCTTATTTGCTCTCATGTCTTTACTACGAAATTGTGTTTTCAAATGATCTTCTATAGTCTTGATTCGGTCTGGCTCTGGCAGACTCATATGACGCTCTGTGATAAAACACAATTCTTTTACCAGCTCTTCTTTACCTCCCGGACGGCTACTTGCCTCAGCGATGCGCGCGCTTATCACCTTTTCTGCACCCCTCATTTTTGCTACAAAGTAACTTGAAGATTCATACATATGGATAGCCACGTTGTCTAAAAATGCCCAACGGAAAAACTTAAACCTGCCGAATTCTCTATCAGAGGCATATTCCTCTGCTCTGTCACCACCTAAATACATATGGTGAACATTGTCCTCTTGAGGTGCTTTTCCTTTTCCAATCATCACTACTTTTCGGTCGGTGATAGTCGCAAGCTCATCAGCAAGAAAAGCTGCTTCTTCAATCTGACCAGGTGTAAGCCCAAATAAGTCACTTGCATATTCAAGATCCTGCTCCATATCCTTACTAAGTTTTTCAAATGTCTGGGCATAATATCGACGCGTATCATCTGTACCTTCCACGAATTGTCCACTGTTATAATATTCATCGAGAAAATCGCGAATTTTTGCAATTCTTCCATCATTGATGGTCAATAAAAATTGTGGTCCCTCATCTCCTATTGGAGACATGACTTGAGGCATTTTTTCAGACGGAATCCCAGCAGCATGATAGAGCGTGGTGGCGCTTAATAGCTGCTTGCGAGCGTTTATGATTTTTGAGGCCATATCTCGCTCGTCAAGAATCTCTTTTAATCGTTTTGCAATTTGCTCGTTATTTAGACCTTTTCGGGACAATTCAATCGTCCATTCATTGATATACCCAGGATACTGTGACCATCCAAACAGATACTGCATTGTTTGTGCGGCCGCCTGACCTTGATACATATCCCCCTCATGAGATCTTGTATTCTTTTCAATAATTCGCATTTGCTCTTCTACTACAGCCGTGAATCCCTTTTCTCGCACGGCAACCTTCCACTGCTCATCAAGGCCTAAGCCAGTGTAATCATGTCCGTGATCATATAACCCAATCTCCAGGCCCAGTAATTCTTGATATTTTTCAACCGCCATGCCTGGAACAACCCCTCCTTTAGCTCGAATTTCATACATAATACTATCCAATTTTTCTCGGGTGCCCCTTAGATTCAAATTACCTTGGACCAGAGACTCTGGCTCTGAATTAATTTGGTTCTGTAACCGATTAAATTCTTCAGCCAAGCCGTTCAACTGATCCGCGATAGGCGACCCTGCAGGCACATCTATCTTACCTGTGGTATCATCATAAAAGTGTACTTTTCCACCAGAATCTTTAACAAACCATTTGCTCGTATCTATTTTTGATTTTGTTTCTAAATCTACCACCGGAAACTTGCCAATAATTTGTCCCATTTTCTCGTTTGGACCAATTTTTTCAAACAAAGGAGCACCATCTTTAACACATTTCTGAATCTGATTTGTCATGTCCTGAAGTATTGAATCAAGACCGCCACGAGAGGCAGCATCTGACGACATTGGTTTTATTAATTTTTCTCGAAACTGCACTGCCTTTGTGAACAAAAATTTTGGATCCTTTAATGCATCTGGGCCAGATTCCGCCAAGTTTACAAGAAACGAAATCACCTGCGGATTATCAGTTTTTCCTGCTGCAGTTTGTATCCAATCGGCATAATCCGAAGCCCCCAATAGCGCTCCAATACGCCTAGATCCATCATCCGCTGTGTATTGTTTGGGGGGCCAGGCAAGCTTACCTATCTCTTCAACAGTTTGAGGATTATCTTTATGGCCATCATCCAGGTCTTTCAAAATGTTTTGTGCGCTTACACCTTCAGATTCAGCTCGCTGTATCTGTGCGGTACGCTCTGTCAAATCCCTTGCATGAGCTTCGGCAAAATCTTTATGTGGGCCCACCCAATCAACGGAACCAGGAACCGCCGCAATTTCTGCAACATTTTGATAATAAAATACAGATGCATATTTTTCCGCAGCTTGTCTTAGGAAAATATCATCCGCGCTTGTAAGAGACTCTGTTTTAGGCAATCCGAGAATTGCAGTGTTGATTTTTTGCCATTCTGCTTTCTTGTCAACAGCTGACCAATCAACAGATTTAAGTTGCTGGAGACCCAACACGAGCCTTGCTCCTTCAACTGTGCTTGACGCTGTAGCGTCGCTTAATATATCAATAGCTTCTTTTGGGGAGGGTGGCCTACCAATATTATCTATCTTTTTTGAAACCTCTTTTTTTTGAAGATTTTCTGTGTCAGCCTTTTTGAGGACTCTTTCTGGACGATTCCGCGGGCGTATCTCGGCTACTTTCTTATACACCGGTTTTTCAGGTGGTTTAATAGGCTCTTTACGTATTTTATTTATTAGATCTTTGAAAAATCTCCATGGCCCCTTATCTATTTCATTCATACATTTCTCCGAATACCTATCAATTGTATCTCAAAGACGATTGGGTCGCAATTCGCTTTTCATTGCAAGTGCTACGACCTAGAGGAAGGAGGTAAAAATCTAATCTCTCACAAATACCCCCTGGGGCTTTGTGGCTATCTTTTCTATGGTGAATCAAAAGAACATACTGCTCTTCACGAGATTTCTCATACATTATATGATAATTTCAACCTGCATTCTAAGGACATTCCCATATCCATGGTACTATTATAGAATCTTTATAAAATTTATCTCAACAAATCTTCAAGTTTTTTGTATATATCTTTTCTGTGTCCGATAAGGACGATATATCGCTCATCGTTTGTTTTTTTGTATACGATTCTATAACTTCCCACCCGAACCCTAAAAATGAATTGGAACCCGGAAAGCTTCTCTTCCACCAAGACAGAGGGGCCAGCAAGTGATCGAATTTTTTGAGCAATGGCAATCTGGTCAAATTTGGGAAGTTTCTTAAATTCATTTTCTGCCCGGGGCGATATTCGGATATTCATATGCCTAGTTCGCCTGCAACATTCTCAAAATTTTTCCCTTTTGAAAAATCTGTCCTCTTAACCACGACAGTGTCTGTTTTATCTTCGATCATGGAGATTATTTTTTCAAACAGTGTTTTACCCACAAGGTATGCTTCGATTTTATTTCGACTCTCTACTGCCAGCGGATAATCAATGGCGGTAGCTATCGCTGAAGCTGGATTTATTTTTAGCTGAGATATTGAGATAGTATTCATACACTATATGGTATATATAAACAGGTCATCTGTCAAGACCTGTTAAGAGGTCTTGTACAAACCAGCCTTCCTAATATATTCTGCTATGTTTTGTGGTACCAGTTGGTCTATCGGGAGACCTCGCTTTACCCTTTCGCGGATTTTTGTAGAGGAAATATTGCTTCCAACAAGAAGTTCATCAGATATAACGTGCATATTTGGATACAGTGGTTCGTTCGGATACCCGTACCTTGGGAACACAAAAAATGGCATTTGTTGGAGGAGCTCCTCCCATCCTTGCCAATAATGAAGTGTTGGCAGCTGGTCTGACCCGATGATAAAAGAAAATGAATGCTCTTTCGGTAAATATGGCAGGATGTGAATCGTTTCTCCGTCAAGCTTGCTATCTATTTCAATGGTCGACACGCGGGTCTTTGGCAAATCCAAGAGCTGTGTCATAGCCAATCGATCTTCCATAGACGCCACTGGCTTTGGAGGACTCTGATTGAAATTTGGTAAAAACCACACCTCATCAGTGTTAGTAAAATCTAACACTTGCTGGGCGATCATCAAATGTCCGTTATGTGGTGGGTTAAATGCCCCACCGAGTAAAGAAATGTTCATGGTTCGTAGTTCATGGTTGATAGTAGACTGTTAATGGTTGATAGTAGACTGTTAATGGTTCATAGTTCATGGTTCATAGTAGAGAATTTTTGAGAGCACTTATTTTCTTTGAAAGAATTTCAAGATCATTATATAACACAAGATATTTTTCAGGTGATAAATACTTTCTGTTCAGTGCAATTTTAAGTATTGAGACACACTCATAACACGACCCTCTGGATAAATCTAAGAAGCGGCTAAAATCCTTTTTTGTCCTACTTGTTCCTTCTGCAATGTTTAGTGTGATTGAATATGCAGCTCGTTTAAACTGATCAGCGAGTCCAAATTTTTCATCTTTAGGCCACAAGAAAATTTCCTCATACACACGATCTACAAACTCCAAAGAATCCTCGTACACACGCAGTTTTTCAAAATTAAACATGCTTCCCCCTGAACCATGAACCATGAACCATGAACCATGAACCATGAACCATGAACCATGAACCATTATTTCACAACTCTCTTCGTATATCTTTCCCTCGAGGCGCGGATCACCTTTTCCCTATTTTGGTTTCGGGACTTTGGAAGCGGGAGGGTTTTCGCACTAAATGGCAAACTCATGTGGTTATCGATAGAGAGCTTTAACATTGTTTCATAATTTCCAAGAGCAACCAATTCGCTCTCTTCATATTTTTCTCCAAACTCACGGGTGAGGAGTCGTGCGTCTGCGGCTCCAACGCCAAAAGAGATAATAGATCCGGCGTTGCCAAAAATAGCACTCTGCACATCTTCATCTATTTGCCCTATGTACTGATTTGCAAGAATAAGGTCCAACCTGTATTTGCGGGCTTCAGACAAAATTTTTATAAATGAGGTTGTGGCAAAATTTTGGAATTCATCGACATACAAGTAGAAATCTTTCCGATCTCCCTCTGCTAGATACACACGGTTCATGGCGGCGAGTTGCATTTTTGTGATGATCATGGCTCCCAAAAGTGCGCTCGTATCTTCACCGAGTTTCCCTTGTGACAAATTAACGAGAACAATTTTCCCTTGATTCATCAGGTCTTCCAGATCAATAGTTGAGACGCTACTGCCCACAATATTTCGGATTGTTTGCGATGACAAGAACTGCCCAACTTTATTTAAAATTGGAGAGACCGCTTCTGAACGCATTTGTGGGCTCATTTTTGCAAACTCATTGAGCCAGAAATTTTTTAATACTTGATCTGTCATTTTTTCAATAACTTTTGCTCTATACGTTTCGTTCGTGAGAAGTTCTGGAACCTGCAAAAGCGTGCTACCAGGAACGTTCGTCAGAGTTAAAATTGTGTTTCGTAAAATATATTCGAGTCTCGGCCCCCAACTCAAATGATAGAGTTTATAGAAGATAGACACGATGCCAGAGGAGACGAGCTCTTTGTATGCCGGATTTCGAACCTCCAGTGGATTTAAATGAAACGGGTACTCAATATCAGCGGGGTCCAAATAGACAACATCATTTATTCGGTGAGACGGTACATAGTCCAAAAGGATATCACAAAGATCTCCATGTGGATCAACGACAGCAACGCCTTCTCCATTTTTCATGTCATTGATTGCCATATTCGCAATCATGGTAGATTTTCCAGTCCCCGTCTTCCCAATAATATACATATGTCGTCGCCGATCATCCTTTTTAATACCGAAAGTCGTCAGCTTATTTTTATGTTCCGCCTTGGCGAAAAAATTTATTTCTTTTTTCTCTTCTTCGCTGTCTGTTGCGATGGGTAAATTTTCTGGAGCCTCCCCAGTGAGTTGCGATCCCCATGAGATGTTTTTGATCATTGAGAGCGTGAGCCCAGGCGGGTGCCACAAAGATGCAAGCTCAGATGCGTTTAATATTTGGTTCCGGGGAAGCAAATCACCACTCCTGGTAATCATTGCTTTTTCTAGACGCTTTTTATTCCAAAATGCTGGTTCTGTGAGTTGTAGAGAATTTCCTCCACCCAATGTATATACACCAAACGTTCCACCTAAAGATTGAAGTAGTTCGTTTGCTCGGTGTTCGTTTGCAGCGACCGTCGCAATTCGTACTGCTGCGCTAAACCCCACCTGAGCAATTTTTGTTTCAATAAGTCGCGCATGCGGGTGTGGCTTCATACGACCAGGGGTCGGAGAGCTTAGGTCGGGAATCCCTCGAGCAACAACAGAAGCCGCTGTGTGTTGCCAGCTGTGGCCTGCTGGAGATATCCAAATCTGTACTGTGGCAGCTTCATCATTTGGTAATTTTGCCATTTGTCCTAACACGCTTGCCAATACATCCAATTCTTTTACATCTTTATACGTTTTAAGCGGATAATAAAACGAGTTTGAGAGCGTCAGATGCGCACTGGTGTGAGGCAGTGTAAAAAAATGTGGAACATAGTCTGGAGAAAGAGATAAAAGCACTTTCGGGTACTGCGCGGTGATCTGACTCTCTACATATGACTGAGAAAGAGATGGCATGCCGATGAAAAAATGCAGTCGTGAGTTTACAGAGACTAGTTCAAGGCTGAAAAATTTTGGAGCGTGACGCGGGCCGAATAACGAAGCAAGAAAACCACCATGCCCCGCTGTCGCGCCGAGCGCCGCATACACCTGCTCCATCGCAGCTGGCGTTTCTTCACTTTCCCGGGAGTTTTTTACTTCCAATAGCACAAATGATGACTCCATGCGTTCATCTTATCATAAAATCCAAGACCAACACGGGACACCACGAACGATTAGAAATAGTTTTTTCCACATGAATATTTCGTGAAAACTCAAATAGGAGGTTTTCACGGTCCTGATGAGCTTTGTGCTATTGCGAAACAGTTGTTTCGCCCGTAGAATAATCAGAGTATGGAGCAACATCCTGTCCCGCAAAATGTTACAACATTTCAGTTCCGCCTTATAGGCGACATGACCATAAAGCAGTTTGGATACCTCGCGGGTGGATTAATCCTCGCATATATATCGTATAAGCTTCCGTTGCCGTTTTTCTTCACGTGGCCACTTACCACCATATTTGCCTTGGGTGGAGTCGGATTTGCTTTTGTTCCAATAGAGGACAGACCAATGGACGTGTGGGCATTATCCTTTATAAAAAACATTTACAATCCCACGCTCTATGTGTGGGAAAAATCAGTAGAAAAAAAGGCAGCTCCGCCTCTTCAAAACCCAGTATTCACCGAGGCGAGAGCAAGCCAATACCTCGCCCCAACACATCAGACTATCCCGGTCGCACAAAAAATACCAACTTTGGTGACTCAACAAGCCCAACCAACACAACAAAGCAGAACAAGCGTGGCGCCACAATCCGCCCCGCAAAAAACAACGACAAGCGTCATAACAAATATGTACGCCCCGCGCCAACAAACCACTCTACCCCAAACACAACCAATCCAACGCGGTTTCTCGCAGCCCGCACCGGCCAAGAAACTTGGTTTATTTGATTGGTTTTTTTCGCTCTTTGCGATAAAAGGCCCGCAACCAACCATCGCACCACGCATTGCTCCCGCAACACCCAGTCAGGCGCCGGTCGTCAAGACCCCATCGATTGTCGGAACCAGGCTGGATCTCTCTATGCCACCCGTCGTCAAACCTCCCGACCCAGAAAGACAAAAGATTCAGGAGGTAGTAAAAAGGGAAGAAATACTCGAAGAAAAACTCTCTACTCTCACCCACGAACTAGAAAATAAATCTATTGCCGAATCTCGGATACTGGAACTACAAAAACAACTCACAGAAGTGTTAGAGCAAAAAGACCAAATGGGACGAGAGATGGCGAAATTACAACAGCAGATTCAAGCCACATCCACAAGACAGGCGGCTGCGCCAATACAGCAGATAACCACACAGGCGCCAATCCCACCACTCCCACCGATTGCGAAACCTGAAGTCCCAAAACCAACCATCCCGCTTCAGTCACAAAAACAACCAACGGTAAAAATTATCACACCGGAGGGAGCGGTAACAGCAGGGCTCCCAAGGCTTACCACATTTCCAAACGTCGTCACCGGAATCACCAAAGATAGCGATAATAATTTTCTACCAGGCGTTCTCGTAACAGTGAAAGACAAAGAAGGTATACCTGTACGAGCGCTCAAAACAAATCGGCTTGGACAATTTGCCGCTTCCACCCCACTTTCAAACGGTGTGTATTTTGTTGAGATAGAAGACCCGAGGCAACGCTACACATTTGACAGAGTTCAGGTGACCCTAAACGGATCAATTGTCCCAGCTCTAGAAATTATCACAAAAAGTCAAAAGCAAATCACGAGAGACCAGCTGACAAAAGAGTTGTTTGGAAACAGAACATAGCGCGGGGTTCATGGTTCATGGTTCATGGTTCATGGTTCATGGTTCATGGTTCATAGAAAAGGATGGGAATATGGCGGAAACAATAATACCAATTAAATCGACAACTCAGATATTTACAGAAATAGAGACCATAGAACAAAACATCATTCTCTATACAGATGGGTCATGCTCCCTTGTTATTACTGCCTCTGCAGTAAACTTTGGACTGCTTTCTGAGAAAGAGCAAGATTCTATCATCACGGCGTACGCAGGCCTACTCAATTCTCTTTCGTTTCCTATCGAACTTCTTATCAGAACACAACACAAAGACGTCACCGCATATCTCCGGCTACTGGAAGATCAGGAAAGAAAGCAGACAAATCCAAAATTATCAAAAAGCATACATGACTATAGAATTTTTGTTGCAGCGACGGTCAAAGAGAAAGATGTGCTCGATAAAAAATTCTATATTATCATCCCCTTTTCCAGCCTAGAACTTGGCGCATCTATGGGCATGTTTTTTGGTAGCAAAAAACGGGGGCTTCCATTTAAAAAAGAGTATATTTTTGAAAAGGCACTCGCAGCGCTCAATCCAAAACGGGACCACGTACTTCGACTGCTCATAAGACTTGGGCTTAATGCCAGACAACTCACCAATGAACAGCTTGTGAGATTGTTATTTATCACCTATAACGCGGGTGTCCCGATGCCAGATGATGAGACTATAAAAAACGCACTAACAAATACGAGAACATGACACTTACATCGTCCTTACAACAATTTATCAACCCCAAGCCACAACAAGCGCTAGAAGCGCCTCTAAGAATAACGGGTCCCATAAGCATAAATGATCTCATCGCCCCGCCCTCTATAGAGGTGGATTTTGACCTGTTAAAAATTGGCAATTTTTACTACCGCACGCTATTTATCTCTGGATACCCGCGCTTCGTCAGTGCGAACTGGCTAGAGCCACTGATCTCCTTTAATCACACGCTGGATATTTCTATGTATATTTACCCCACGAGAAGCGAAGAGGTGCTCGAAAGCCTAAAGAGAAAAGTTGGAGAGATGGAAGCGACTATTCAGTCAGATATGAAACGGGGTCGTGTCATAGAGCCGTCTATTCAGGTTGCCTTGGAAGACGCGCTCTCCCTGCAACAAGAACTTGCAAAGGGCGCCCAGCGATTTTTCCAATTTGGACTCTATGTCACCATACCCGCGAAAGACATTGAAGACCTCAACAAAGCAAGCAAACAAGTGGAGGCGACTCTTTCTTCACTCCTTATCGTTACAAAACGCGCAACACTCCAAATGGAAGAAGGGTTTAAGACCACGCTTCCGATGGGTCAAGATAGGTTGGTTATTACCCGCAACATGGACACGACATCGCTTGCCACCACGTTCCCATTTACCACATCTGAGCTGACGGCAAATGAGGGAATCCTGTATGGCATCAATCAACACAATGATAGCTTGGTTATTTTTGACCGGTTTACGCTGGAAAATGCCAACACGGTGGTGTTTGGAAAATCCGGGGCGGGAAAGTCGTTTCTCGTAAAGCTTGAGATCCTCCGGAGTCTTATGTTTGACACCGAAGTCATCGTCATTGATCCTGAAAATGAATACGAAACACTTACTCATGCACTGGGTGGTGAATATATCCGCTTTCACTTTGGCGCAACCACCAAGGTCAATCCATTTGATCTAGCGCTCCTCCATCAAAAGGGCTCTACACAAGAAGAAAGCGAGTTAAACCAAAAAATATTATCTCTTCATGGGTTTTTCCGTGTTGTCATGGGAAAGCTAACCCCTATGGAAGATGCGCTTCTGGACCGAGCGCTTATCCTTACCTATAAAATGAAGGGGATTACCCCAGATCCAGAAACTCAATCAAAAGAACCTCCGCTTATGGAAGATTTATATAAAACGCTTGTGGGCATGGAGGATGTGGTCGCTCGCGGGCTTTCCGATCGCATAGAGAAGTTTGTCAAAGGAAGCTTGGTGGGCATCTTTGACCATCAGACAAATTTCGAAATCAGAAATCAACTCACGGTGTTTTCGATACGGGACCTTGAAGACGAGCTCCGGCCGATCGCCATGTACTTGATCCTTGATTTTATCTGGACAAAAGTGAGACAAAGCAAAAAAAAGAGAATTCTCATCGTTGACGAAGCGTGGTACATGATGAAGTATCCTGATTCTGCGGCATTTTTAAACTCTATAGCCAAGCGGGCGCGCAAATACTACCTTGGTCTTACCACCATCACGCAGGATGTGGAAGATTTTATGTCTGTGGATCTTGGAAAAACTATTATCCAAAACAGTTCGCTTCAAATACTGCTAAAACAGTCAACCGCGGCCATAGATAGGATAGCTGAGGTGTTTTTCCTCTCTGAAGGAGAGCGGCATTTCCTTTTGACCGCAGGGGTTGGAGAGGGGTTATTTTTTGCGGGACCCGCTCATGCCGCCATCAGAGTAATAGCATCACCACAAGAAACTGCTCTTATCACCACAAAACCTCAAGAGTTAGAGGCGCAAAAATTAGCCTCCTCGCAACTGATTCAACCCCAACCTGTTCAAAACAGCACGACCGTACTACAATCAGGGACGCCCTCCCAACAGCCTAAGCCGTCAAACAGACCAATATTTACAACAGAAACTGTCGTAGACACAAAGACCACACCATAACATCATGAGCACTATTGATAACGAATTACCACTCAGCCAATACTTATCAGGCGCAGTTGAGGGGTTAAACAAAGGGGAGATTTCCCCCTCTGGGTTTGCAACAAACCTATTTCATTATACAGAAGGAAAGGCTTTTTTTATCCAGAATATAGATCTTGCAGACACGCTACTTGACCCTGACAACTTAGAGAAAGCTATTGAGGTTGCCCTTCAAATCGCTGAAAATCCGTACGCATTTTTAAGCAAAGAATCTCCAACAAGCCCCCACACGGAGGATGAACAAACCAGCGCAATAAAGATTTTGAGTGACAGAAAACCAGAAGCGAATTCGTTTTCGATGCAGCCTGAAGAGTTTCGATCATCTCTTTTAAAGAAACGACAAGAGGCGGTTAAAAAACAAACGGATAATATATCCGTTTATATGGAAGGCTATCGTAAGGAGCTTATAAAGAAACAGCGACAATCAGCCCTAGGTTCACAGGACGAGATTATTATTGAAGAACTGAATAAATCACCCAAATCCAAGACCTTAGATGGTGTTTATGACGCATACAGACAGCGACTAGAAGCATCAACTGCCCTTAATGAAGAAGCTCGAGAGCTTGCGTATAAAATTATTGAAGATAAAGAATTCCAGAAAAATGCTTGGGACATAGAACAAAAGACACGAGCAGCTACAAAAGCGTACTTGGAGCATCCAGACTCTCCCCCAGAGCTTGTTACCACATTTATCGATGCCTCATTTTCTGGACCATCAAACTTTGGTGATCCTCTTACCGCGTCAAGAATTCAATATATAGCAGGAAAACCCCCTGCTGATACTAAAAACATTCCTGCAAAACAAGCGTATCCAGAATACAACCAAGGATCAAATAAAGAAGGTGTGATTTCCCACGCATATTCAGCGAGAATCATTGCAGCTACCAAGGATAAAGACAAACTCGCGCAAAAGATAGTTGAAAAATCAGGAGGGGTAGCATCAGAAAGCGAAGTGCTCCATATTCTTAAAGAAGCAGAAAATGAAGCGACAAAAAGAGATGGCGGAAAGGTTAAAGCTTGGGCTAGTAGTATTGATGAAACCTCAGATTATCGAGAAAGAATCATGCATGAGGGGCAAAATTATCTTATTGGAGCAATCACAGGTAATCAAGCCCCAAGCGCACAGGGAATGTTTAAGTCTGTGGCGTTTGGGAGACGCCCCGAGGAATTCCACTTTACTTTTGATCCGGGCATATCCACGTGGGCGCTTAACATAGGAAAGGGAGGGGTAGAGCGGGGAGTTTTGGGTGCGGGGGCAAAAAGGGTCGGAACTGAAGCTCTACTCAAACTAGGTATAAATGCGGGCTCAAAGCTAATGGGGTTTGCGCCAGTGGTAGGGTGGACAATACTGGCAGCATCTGCGTTTTCTGGAACAATTAAAAAGTTTGGGGCGTCTGCGTTTTCTGGTTTTTTAAACGGGGGCATTGTGTCTATACGGGCGGCGAGCGGGGCGGTGACAGGCATTGTCCAAAACATGCTCGGGGCCACGTATACAGAAAGCCCAGCTGATAAACAGGCTAGGATATGGGCTTTAGCGGTTGTATCAACCACTTTCATTTGGATATTTTTCTCAACGTTTAGATTGAACGAGACCAGAACCGCACAGTTTTTTTCAGTGGGCACAGGCGGGAGTAGCGAGTCATCTGAAACAGGCGGAGGTGTTATTGATTGTAACGATCCTTCGGTAAAATTATCGAATCCTGTTTGCACATACACTCCATGTGTTGGTGATTGCCGTTGGCCGACATCTGGCTATATAACCCAAGGACCAAGAGCGTCGTGTGGCTCGCATAGTGGGGGAACAGACGAGAACGCTATTGATATCGCAACCGGGGGCGGGGGCGTTCCTGTATATGCTATGCTAACTGGGACTGTAACAAGTGTGCACTCTGATTGTGTTGATAATACCGGAAACCCGAAAAACTTGTGTGGTAAAAGTGGTTACGAGGGATATGGAAACCACGTGGTGGTAACGGGGGTCGATAAAGATGGAATCCCATACACGGTAATTTTTGGACACCTTTCTTCTGCTATAGACATCCAAGACGTCGACCCGGCCAAACCAGGAATACAAGTCACACCAACTTCTCAGGTTGGCATCATGGATCAAACAGGAGCATCCTCTGGAGATCATCTACATTTCGGGGTATTATCTGGAGGTAATGTATTAAATCTTTTACCCGTAACACCAGGTCTTGGTGGGTGCAATGTCAGCTGTGGCGACTGCCCAGGAAAACCTATTTCGACGGGTGGTTAAACATATGCAAACACGACATATTTTTTTACTATTATTTGTGTTTATCACCATCTCTGTTGCGGTTTTTTTATCGTATCAAAAAAAGGAAGCCACGCCGGCCATTCCCGTTGTCGAGAGTAAACCACTGGTCCCTCTTGCTCCAACTGGTTATTTTATACAAAGCCCAGGAACAAGGTTTTCGTTTATATCTACTCCCACTCTCCCAAAAACGCTTCCTGCTTACTCATGGGAATCTGTTAACGGCGACAGTCTGGTTTCTGCAATTCCAGAAATACTTCAGTCTCTTGGTGTCTCCGCGACCCCCTCAAGTATAATTAGAGGATCAATTCGTACAACAAAATGGAGCTCCCCAAGCACATTCTCTTTAATTTTAACATCCAGTAAAGAGAGTCAAACTATTACATATCAGAGGATTCGATCTTCTGGTGGGTTGATATCGTCCCCAGAGTTAGGAGCTAGGCGCTTTATTGATTTGTTTTCTTCTCTTTTTGAGAACAGCAGTATCTATATTGAAGAGACTGGTGGAGAATTTGATGGCCTGCTTGTATTAGACTCCCCTAAACCCAAAAGGTTCTCGGGTTTCTCTGCTTCTTTTGTGTATAACAATTATCCATTTAGCACAAATTCCATTAATAATTTTTCCGCTTCTATTGTCACTGATAATTCTGGTGTCGTTCGATCTGCTACCATCTTTATTCCCAAGATACCCATAGCTATACTTGGGTCCGTGGTGATACTAACGCCTGAACAGTTACTTTTTAATTTAGAATCCCAGAGAGGGTCTATTGTCGCGCTTAAATCGGGGGGATTAGAGAGTAGCGGTCCAAACCCTCCTTTTAAATCTTTTTCAATAAGGTCTGTGTCAATTTTCTACACACTTAAGAATGGCCTGTATTTGCCCGCGTTTTTCATCTCTGGGGAAGGAATTACAAACAGGGGAGCAAGGCAAGAAGCCTCTTATTTCCTTTGGGCCTCCCCTTAACTCACCCTCACCGGCATAATTATATGGAGATAGGTTTCGTCTTTTGCTGACCTAAACACCCCAGGGTTTAGCGACCCGGTCATCTCAAAAAGCAATTCTTCTTCTTGTGCATTCGACAAGAAATCTGAAAGGAACCTGCTATTAAACGCCATCTCCCCACCCTCTCCTTCCACCTTGGCTTCCACTTCTATTTGGTCCTCCCCCACCTGAGGGGTATTTGCACTCACCATAATTCCTTGTGGTTGTATGTCTAGGCGAATAATGTTCGCGCTGTCTCTGGCAAAAATACTCGCTGATTTTACTGCTCTCTGGAGCTCTTCCCTCTCAAAATACACCCTCGTGTTGTACTTTGTTGGGATAATTCGCTCATAGTTTGGATAGTCTCCGTCTATTAGTCTGGTTCGGATCTCTGTGTCCCCTATAACAAATAGCAGTTGGTTATCCTTTTGCTTGGATACCAGTATTTGTTTTGCTTCTTTCTCTTCCACCGCTATCTTTAACACCTCTGTTATCGCTCGCGCGGGAACAAGTAGGTCTAGGCCCTGAGATGTGTCTGTGGTCTGTTTTTTCACTGAAAGCCTGTATCCATCGGTCGCCGCAAATATTATCTCTGAATCCTTCTCTATAATCCGTATTCCGGTCAGCACGGGGCGCCCCTCATCGGTCGCTGCACTAAAGACCACGCGGTTTAAGTTTTTCACCAGTGTTTCTTTGTCTAGTTCGATCGCCTGCTTCTGACTAGACTCTGGGATTGGCGGATATTCGCTTGCGGGAACTCCGGGAATTGTTGCTTTATATCCAGAGCATTGTATATGGAGAGATCCCTCCTTAACAGACAGTTCAACTGTCCCCTGTGGAAGAGATGATGCGTATTCACTAAGTAGCTTTGATGGGACGCATATCCCGCCCTCTTCTATAATCTTCGCTCCTACTAAAACCGTTTCTGTGGTTTCCAGGTTTGTAGCGGTGATCTTTAACCTGCCGCTCTCAGTATTCAGGAGAACGTTCTGTATAATCGGTAGTTGGGGTTTTGATGGCACGATGCGCCCTGCTCGAAGCAAGGCTTTTAGCAAGTTTTCTTGAAGTATGTGTATGTTCATATAGGGAATCGCTTTTACCTTACTTAAATATATATAGTATTAGTATATAGAAAACGGTGTGGAAAAGTGTATGTCTTTTTTGCCAGCAAGTCAACGGAGTATCGTGTCAAGACGAACAGTGACCTTCCCACAGCACAAAAACGGTGGAAACATAGGTGGATAACCCTGTGGATAACTCTCTCCCAAATGTGGGTAAGTGGATAATCCTGACAAAGTTATGCCCACACCCGTATTTTAATCCCCTCTACATCCCCACGAAGCCTCTCGTTTGTGGATAATTCTCTTGTAATTGCCTCCACCCCGTGCATAACAGTCGTGTGATCTCTTCCGCCAAGAAGCCCGCCAATGTCCCCGTGTGTGAGCCCGAGCTCTGTCCTGCAGAGGTACATAAATATCTGCCGGGGTCTCGCTATGGGCCTGTCTCTTTTTGGTCCCCGGAGCGCTGTTGATTTTACCCCAAAGTACCCGGCGACCGCCTCTAGCAGGTCTTGAGGGGGCACCCTTTTTTGCGCGCGCTCTGTCTGTTTGATCGACGGCTTAATACTCAACAGAGACGCTATGAGTTCTGGTGTTACACCAGTGTTTCTTGTGGCGGTTTCTGTGATAAGGCGCTTTAGAAACCCCTCTATCGCCCTTGTATCAGAGATGTTTGCGGCTATAAGTTGTGCAGACTCGGAAGAAACAGATATGCCAAGGGCAATGGATTTTATATTGATAATGGCGACCCGAAGCTCAAAGTCCGGGCTTGCAACATCCACAGTCAACCCGCCCTCAAACCGACTACGAAGCCTGTCTTCAAGTTTAGATATTTCCGTTGGTGGGCGATCAGATATGAGAATAATCTGTCCACCCTCTCTGTGGACCGCGTTAAACGTGTGAAAAAACTCTTCCTGCGCGGTTAGCTTCCCCGCGATAAACTGCACATCATCAACCAGGAGAAGTTGCGCATTCCTATATTTCTGTTTAAACTGCCGGGCAGTTTTTGTTTGAATCGCTTCAACAATCTCATTTAAAAACTCTTCTCCCATACAGTACACCACCCTTGTCGTTGGTTTTCTCTGGAGAATGCTATTTGCCACCGCGTGCATAAGGTGGGTCTTCCCTACTCCAACACCACCGTAAATAAACAGCGGGTTATACGCGGTTCCTGGAGACCTAGCGACAGCTGTGGCGGCGGCGTAGGCCATTTGATTTGTGGTAGATACCGCGAAGTTTTCAAATGTTGCATCCGGTCTGATGTGAAGTCTTCGGGAGAGCGAAGACATGTCTTGTTCATGGTTGTGAGAGGCGATATCTGCAAATAAAGGTCCTGCGTCTTTTGAGGAAAGCACTTCCTTTTTCTGAGCCACAGAAAACACCATGCTAATGTTTTCATGGGTGTGGTGGTCAAGAATACTTTTGACCAAAGAATAATACCGTGTTTCTACGAGGGTTCTCATGAGTGGGCTAGTAAAGCTTATAGAGGCGACGTTTTGAGATAAAGAGATGAGCCGAGAGCTTGCAAAATGCGTCTGAAACGTAGCCTTAGATACAGAAAGCTCGATTTCAGCGAGAACAGTTTTCCAAAGTTTGTCAGTGTCCATGATTGTAGTGTGTTGGGGTAGATTAATCCCCTAGTGTGTAGTGTTGGGAGGCACTTTGGGTTATATCATATTGTGGATAAGTTGTCCACATGGTGTAAAAAGTGCAGTCCTCATGTTACCATTGTTGTAGCTCATGCTTACCTCTTTTCAAACATACCTAGTGCTGATCGTGTTAACAGTGATGGTTTTCTTGGGAGATGAAAAACAATCGATTGTTTTATTTATCTCCACACTAGGGATACTTTATCTATTTTTTCGTGATTGGCGGTTTGGACCAAAAAAGCTGTATATAGAAAAAAGACTACTACCCTGCTGGTTGTTGCTCTTTGTGTCATTGTTTTTTTCTTCTCTTCACCCTCTTAGCCTAGGATATGCAGTAACCAATATAGTTAGGTATGTAGATGCTTTTCTTTTATTTGTATACGTTTCCAACAAAGGGGAAAAACTATCTGTTTCAACGTTCTCCCACCCTCTCTTTTATTGGGTTGGGACCATGGTTGGAGCCTCTTATCTATTTATGCTATTTCCTTCCCTTCAAAGTCTCGTGCCAAAAATGAACGTATTGTATACCTCATATGGTCATAACCACATAGTAGATATAATATTTTTTGTTATCCCGTATGGATTCTTGTTGGCCTGGCGAAAACCATCCCCACTGCCGATTTTACTTGTAGCAGTTTTGGTTGTAGGGGTTTTGACCGCGTCTTCAAGAGGGGCAGTTATGGTTCTTTTATTGGCGTGCTTATTTCCTGTTGTTTTATGCGTGGGTAAATTTAAACAGTTTCATCAAAGAGCTCTGGGTATTGTTGGAGTTCTAGTGTGTGTCTTTACACTGGCGCTCCTATCTCTCCGTTTACCGGCTGAAAACACAACCCTGCTGTCTCTCGGTCGAATCAGTAAAAAAACGTCACTCGCTGAGAGCAGGGTTAAATACTGGATACAAGCCTCGGATGCTATTGTACAAAAGCCACTATTAGGTTGGGGACCGGGTTCATTTGCGCTCGTTTCAAAAAGATTCCAGCGAGCCCCCGACTCCTATTCATGGTTTGCTCATAGCTTTCCCATCCAAATTCTATCAGAGCTTGGCATTTTGGGTTTTCTCGCAATGTCTTTGATAATAATCAAAATATTACTACGCCCTCTTATAGGATTATGGCGGACGCGCGATTTCAACGACCACCGGTTGTCACTATCCCTTGGTCTCTTGTTGGTGTTTTTGTACAGCTGTGTGGAGATAAATCTGGATTTTACTGTCGTGTGGGTGTTGTTTTGGATATTGTTGGGCGTGGTCAACCAAAAAACACTCTCCACAGAAAATAAACAAAGCTATGTCAGCGTGTCGCTATTTTCCCCCATGTTTTTTATTGGGTTGTTTTGTCTAAGTTCTGTGCTGGGGACGGCTTTTCAATTTAAACAAAAGGGATCTGTATGGTCTGCGCTCAGCATGCCGTATGATGAAAAGACAGTTGGGAAATATCTAGATACTTTAGGCGAAAAACAACCATACAAAAAAAATGTCAATACTTATCTCCAAGCTTTCCATCTTTATAACCCAGATATTTTATCTAAACTCGCAGTAAGTGAAAAAAGCCCAGCTGAATACAATAGGCACATGAGAAAAGCAATAGAAGCTGATCCTCAAAACAGACTCCTTCTCGAGAGATACATCACAACCACTCTCAACAGCAAAAGGAGTGAGGATCTTTTGTACGTTATAACAGTTATGATAGAAACAATCTCCATCCACAAAAAAGAAGACCGAATATTTATAGAGAATCACTGGAAAGATATATCAAGTTGTTTTAACGAAGACGCGCTAATTTGGGACGACTCACCAAATATGGACACCTATCAGGCAAAATCAATATACTATGCCTCTTTATGCCTTGTTAAAAATAGTAACAAGAAAGATGCAAAAAAACTTATGCAAATCGCCGTTGACTCTCTGCCTAGTTGGAGTACGATCTATATCGACTATGCCTCTTTGCTGTTGTGGAGCGAGAACAATCAAAACACAGCAAAACAGGTGATACAATTATGTAAGGAAAATCCAAACGCGCGAGGTCACTGTTCCCAGTTTGATAAAGGGATATTACCTCAAAAAAGCGTGTTTGACCCCAGTGTAAAATTTATACAATAATATGTATCCAAAACATGCGATCATCGCAGTCACGCTCAATTGCAACTCCCGTTGTATTATGTGTGATATTTGGAAAAACCGCATTACCAATGAGTTGCTCCCACAAGAATTTTTAAAGATCCCACCCTCCCTCGTGGATATAAATATAACTGGTGGAGAGCCCTTTTTACGGAAAGACTTGGTGGAAATAATAGCGAATATGAAAAAAGCTGCGCCAAAAGCGCGACTCGTAATGATATCCAACGGTTTTATGCCGCACAGAGCTGCAGAAGATCTGCCAAAAATTCATACGATCGACCCCAAGTTTGCCTTTCGCGTGTCTATAGATGGAATAGGCAAGGCGCATGATGAAATACGAAGAATTCCAGGCGGTTTTGAAAAAATCCTAAAAACGCTAGATGTGGCGAGGACTGCTGGAATTAAAGACCTCGGAGTTTCCTTTACCGCCATTGACCAAAATATTCAAGAAATTCCAAAGGTAAGAAAATTTTGTGTTGAGCGCAATCTAGAATTTTCTGTTACCGTTGCGACAAACTCTGTTATTTATTTTGGTCCGGATAAAGGATCCATGCGACCAAAAAACCAAAAAAACCTGGAAGAACAATTACTAAATCTCTCTCGTGATCATTATGGTCATTTGAGTCCGAAAGAGATCGTCAGAGGGTGGTTTGTGAAAGGATTAGTGGATTATATGCGCACAGGGAAAAGATCACTCCCGTGCGACGCGGGACAAGGATTTTACTATATGGATTCAATAGGAAACGTATATACCTGCCATTTAAAGCCATGGATTATGGGAAATATTCGACAGGATAGTCTGGAGGCGATTTTTAAAAGGAATATCCACGCAAAAAAGGTTGCTGCATGTAATGCCTGTTGGATGGTGTGCACCGCGAAATCTATAATGAAAAAAAGGCTAGCAATGATACTGCCTCAAGCTGCTTCAGGAGTGATAGACGCGCTAGTGCAAAATTTTTAAAATTTATCCTAACTAACGTAATTCATATCAGCTTACGGCACGTCTCAGTTTTGTTAGAAAGTTATCATAATCATCTGATTTAAAATACGTTAAAAGGGGCTTTCTTCCAAATTCACTTCTCAAAAAATCACCAACTAGGCAAGGGGCTTGTAATTCAAGAGCCTCAACAACGCTAACTGGGTAGCCTTCTGTCTGAGAAGGCAATACAAATACCTTGCAGTGGCTGATAAGCTCATCTTTCTGTTTTCCGAATAAATAGCCGGTAAACAGTATGTTCCTGCCAATTGCTAAACGACGAATTTTCGCCTCGTACGCTTCTGTATGACTGGATCCACCAACCATCACAATGGGCATAGTCATGTCACAAGACGCTTTAACGAGCCACTCTAATCGCTTCTCGGGAACAAACCTCCCAACATAGAGGATGTATGAGTTATTTTTAAGATGATAGGTATCGAGGGAGTGTTTTGTAAGAATTTTAGAACGCTGTATTAATTTGTACTTTTGAAGCAAAACACCGGTCTTCCCTTGTTGTTCGTAATGTAGTTTTAGGCTTTTTGAAACTACTATTATCGTATCTGAATTTAAAAAAGCGATTTGCTCACAAAGTTTTAAAAATAATTGAGCAAAAATGTTCCATTTTTTTCTTTTCCAATCAAGCGTATGAATTGTTGTAAAAACACGCTTATTGAACACCTTTGGAATAAAAGAAAAAACTGCGGGACCCATCCCGTGATACCAAACGATCGTTGACCCGCTAAACGACGCATGTATCGATGCAAAAAAGCTGTAAGAAATGGTGTCAAGGTAGGTCGAATTTGGGCTCAAAATGCGAATTAGATTGGCTCCAAAGAGGCGCTTCTCTGCATGGTTGGTTGCCCACGAACGGATATAACAGTCAACCTCGTTGTCTTGAGTTAAAACGGGTAGTTGTTGTTCTATGTATGATTCCACCCCAGAGGTTCCCCAAAAATTTTTAGGGATACTCCTTGCCCCGATAATTGCTATTTTCTCCATGTTTATTTATAAAGCAAAACGATCGATATAGAATAGTGCGTTTTGTACTGAGTGGTTCTGCTCTACCTGCTGTTTTGCTCTCCTGATTAGCGCAGTTTGGTCCTTATATGAAAAAAGCGCTTGAGTTATCGATTGTGATAATTGCTTGTCTGAATCTGCGATAAACGCGCGTGTATTATCCAACACATCCTCTATTCCCTCAAACCGCCTTGAGATAACCAATGTCCCCAGAGACATTGCGTCTAATACGGAAACAGGAAACCCTTCTGTGTTTTTATCGGAGTTGCAAACATAAATCTTTGTTTTTTTTATCAATGAGGAGATGTGTATAGTGGGGTTCTTGATGAAAATATTTTCGCTTAAGGCATTGTCATAAATATATCTTAAGCACTCCGCCTTTAGAGATCCGTCTCCTACAAGAACACAAGAAAGTGATGGAATCGATGTAGAAATAATATGTTTGCATATTCCTAATAATGGTAGGATATTTTTCTCCTTTTCAAATCTTCCACAATATATAATGTCGTATGGTCGGTGGGTGTCCCCTATCTTTTCTCTGGCATATCTAGACCAATTTAGAACCACGTGAATAGTTTTTAAGGGAACAGCAAACGAGTGGTGAAGATCTCTTTTGATTGCGTTTGTGGGCGCGATGATTGCATCTGCACGTGGATATAACAGACGAATGCCCAGCTTTTGCAGAGAAGGAAAAGCCATCGTCTTTATCATCGACGAGGTAAAATGTCCCTCGTTCACTATGATTGTTGGTTTTCTCCAGAAGAACAAGAATCGTGTCGCAAGAGCGGTAATCGCATAAGGACTGATAAATGCCAATATGGTAGTTGGGTTCAAAATAAATATCTGATACCACGCCCACAACATAAATAGTACACCGCTGTCAAAACATGACGTTTTATAAAAAGCTCTAATTGTCAAAGAGGGATTCTGTATCCTTGATCGTAAATCAAAATCTCGTCTCTCTTTTAGGAGTAGATAGACGCGTGTTTTAGGGCGCTCTTTCCCCACCATGTTTACCAGATCTATGATTCTTACAGGCATGCCTCCTATACCAATGTTGGAATATATGATTACAAGAGATTTGTTCATGAATTGTATAGATCTGGGTGGGCGAAGAAAAAATCTGCTGTTTTTTTATATCCAGATCTAAAATCTGTGAACGAAAATGAATCCCCAAGAGACAGAACCTTTTTATTGTCTGCCCATGTTTGCGACATCTCAGTGGCGCTGGCTTTGTGCGTAGAGTATTGAAGAGTTAGGCCGTGATTCTGAATAATTTCCCGAGCTATCCCAATTACTGTCGTGAGAAGAATCGGTTTTCCTGTCCCAATATTTATAATTTGAAACGCAGAAGGATTGTTTATAGAAGTGATACACAGATGAATAAAGTCATCAATATACGTCCAGTCGCGGGAGAGTCGATCAGGATCATATATCTCAATTGGCACATTATTTTTTGCAGAAATTAATAATTTTATTGGTAACATATCCGGTCGGCCGTTTGGGCCGTATACGCTAAAAGGGCGAATAATAGTGGTGGAGATTTTTGTCCGTTCGTAGAAATTCTTTACCGCAATTTCCATAGACGCCTTTGACGCTCCATAGGTCGAAATAGGCGTTGATAAATCAATCTTCTCCGTCTCAGAAAAAGGTATTTTCTTACAAGATCCGTATACAGACGAAGAGCTAAATATGATGGCGTGATTTATGTATTGATGACATGCTTCAAGGAGACAAAGTGTTCCGATAACGTTTGTTGAAAAGTACCCCAAGGGGTGTTGTTCCCCGCTTCGAACTCCCACCTCTGCCGCAGTATGAATAAGTATCGTAGGCTTATGAAGTTTTATGATCTTTTGTATACGATTCTCTTCAAGAATAGATGCAGTATAAAAAATAAACCTTTTATGACGTTTAAGCTTATGAAGCCTGTACCGCTTTATTTTTGATGAATAATACTCATGTAAATTGTCTATCCCCACAACAACTGGGTGTGTATTATTGGATAATAGATATTCGCAAATATTGCTTCCAATAAAGCCTGCGGATCCGGTTACTAAATATATCGGTGAATCTTTTGACATAGAGCGTTGGTATCTGACAGCCTTCATGATATCATCTTATGAATAATTAAGAAATAATATTATGTGTGGAATACTCGGATTTACAGGAGAAAAGAATACTAAACGGCTCAATCAACTCCTCTCGATAATTCATCATCGGGGCCGTGATGGCCAGTGTCTGTTTTTTAAACAAAAAGTCCACATGGGAATGAATAGGTTGGCTATCGTGGATCTGTCTGACAATTTGTACCCCATGACATATAAGCATTTCACTCTAGTATTTAATGGAGAAATATATAACCATAAAGAGCTAAAACAAAAACTAGAAAAACACGGCAATCGATTTAAGACAGAGAGTGACGCTGAGGTGATTCTTCCGCTGTTTCACCTTTATGGTTCAAAAGCGTTTGAGATGCTCGAAGGAATGTTTGCGATAAGTATTTATGATGCTAAAAAACAGGTAATAATTCTGGCTAGAGATAAATCGGGAGAAAAACCATTATATTACTCAAAAACGACCACAGAGTTCTATTTTTCATCAGAGATGAAAGTATTGGCGTCAATTCCTCACATAAAGGGAATACTCAACAAGAGATGTCTTTCTGAATACTTTACCGATGGATTCGTGCGATCTCCCAATACTTTGATGACATCAATTCAAAAGCTCCCACCTTCAAGCTATCTACAATACAACGTAAAATCGCATTCCATAGCGGTCGGAAAGTATTGGGAGATAAGTCCAAAACGCTCGACCACTCCTATAGCTCGGCAGAATTTTCGTCCTGAGGATGTTTTAGATCAACTGCTCTCAGAGTCTGTTCGGCTTCGACTGATGGCAGATGTCCCGGTCGGCTGTTTTTTAAGCGGTGGCATCGACTCTAGCTTGATCAGCTATTATGCGTCAAAACAACAAAAGAATATCCATACGTATTCTGTTGCCTTTCCAGGATATGAAAAGCACGATGAGTCGTCCTTTGCTTTGTATGTATCAAGTCAATTACACACCAGGCACACTCAAGTGAATTGTACTGGCAAATCCATTGTAGACATCGTTAGCGCTATTGGAGACGTGATCGATGAGCCAATTGTTGATCCTGCGTTTCTCCCCACTATCCTTTTGGCAAAAGAGGCGCGGAAAAAAGTGAAAGTTGTTTTAACTGGAGAGGGTGCAGATGAATTATTTGGTGGATATTCACGATACCCGCATGAAATTCTAAGAGAATCACTTCACCGAATGCTAATATCGACCGAGCAATCAAAACGCATATGGAACATGATGTTTGGAGCATCTCACTCCCGTATTTTGTTGCCACTTTCTGAGCGATATAGTCCTCAAAATGTGTGGAATAGTCAAGATCTACATGATTTGATTGGCAAGCACTCACATCCCGCTGTATTAAGAGATAAAAATATTCTTGAGACAGATGTCTCTTGCTTGTCTTCTCTCCAGTTGGCAGATTATAGAGGATATATGGTCGAGCAATTGTTGAATAAAGTAGATAAAGCAACTATGGCATGCAATCTTGAAGCTCGGGCTCCGTATCTAGATTCTAAGATCATTGACTACGCCTTTTCTTTACCAGATTCCCAAAAAGTTTGGATGTTCCAGGGGAAAATACTTCTTAAAAAAGTCGCCCAAAAATATTTCCCCAAAAAGTTCATTTGGCGTAAAAAACACGGGTTTGATATTCCTCTGTATGATTGGTTAAAAAGGGACCTGAAGCCATTTGTGAACGAATCTCTCTCTGTGGCAGCCTCTTACCCAGAAATATTTTCAACCAGCCAATATAAAAATATCATACAAGACCACTTGGATGGATCAGAAAACCATGCTAACAAGCTGTGGAGCATGATCGTACTCACGAGATGGATGGATCGAAACGACATACGAATATGAAAAAATTCACAGTAATGATCGTTTTTTGGGATCTTGGGATAGGCGGGCTTCAAACGATTATTCGAGATGTCGTTCAGCATATTCGCAAAACTCGTCCAAACATCTCTGTTTTAGTTTTTATAAAAAATAGTACCGATAGTCATATTTTAAAAGAACTAAAAAATGATGGGTTTACGCAAATATATTCCCTAAGAACTGGCAATGGGAAAAACCGCATACTCAGGCATCTACAGTTTTTGATATGGGTTGCATATAGCTATATAACAATTCGTCCGGATGTTTGCTTGACCTTTTTAGTTGAGTTGTCTTTCTTTATGATTGCGCTGAAGAAAATTTTCTTTTGGAAAAAAGTGAAACTGGTTTTGGCTGAAGGAGTCGTTACTTCTTCATATATCCAAATTAATAAGTATCCACGCTGGCTCTGGAATCTCTGTATACAAATGCTCTATCCAAAGGCAAATTGCATTCTTGTCCCAACCCTGGCGTGTAAAAATGACCTGGTAGAAAGTTTCCATATCCTAGAATCAATAATTTATATAACTGTTAACTGGACAACCGTTAAAAAAGCGAGAGCCTCAAAAAAGATATATGATCTAATGTATTTGGGAAGATTCGAAAAAGAAAAAAATCCTCTTGCTCTCATTGCCCTGGTAAGGATACTAAAAAAACGCTACCCGCGTATTTCACTATGTCTAGTGGGTAAAGGATCCTTGGAGAAGCAGATGCGCGAAGAGAGTAGCAAATACGGCTTGAACAAAAACATTATATTTGCAGGCTTTTCTTCAAGCCCTGAGGTATTGCTTGGTAAAGCAAAAATACTTGTTTCTATGACACTCAATGAAGGGCTCCCTGTCTCCGTTTTAGAAGCTGGAATGCAACGGGTTCCTTGTGTCTCCACATCATTTATCGGATCTCAAGAAATTATTCTGCACAATAAAACAGGGTTATTATATAATTCTATTTCAGACATGGCCAGCGGGATTGACTGTTTGTTGTCCAATCCTTCTCGTAGAAAAAAAATGGGCGAAGAAGCATATGTACAGGTAACAAAGAGATTTGGGGCAAAAGAGGTCGAAAAATTCACAGCGACACTTCTTGAAATATGAATAAAACTCTCGTCATAATATATTGGAACCTCGGGATCGGAGGTATTCAAAAACGAATTCGTGATTTAGTTATCACAATAGTATCTCAACGAAAAGGCTGGAATGTGATTATTCTCACGCGAAGGGCTCTTGATGAAAGTTTCCAAGAGCAATTTCCAAGCACAGACCGATTAATAATCGAGACATACCCGTATAACAACATGCGTGTTCGACCGATTGCCGGATTTTTTTTCTGGATTTTTTGGCGATATATACAAATTCGGCCAAATTCATGCCTGACCTTTCTCCCGTTGCTAGGGGTAGCGATGTGTACGATAAAAAAACTTGCATTTTGGACCAAAACGAAACTCATAATTAACGAAGGCGTGATTTTAAGCGAGTATCTGGTGACAAATAGATTAGAGTGGGTTCATGGGCTTGTCTCTATGACCTACAATCATGCCGATGTTATTATCGTCCCTACCCTCGCAGGTAAAGAGGACTTGATTTCCTCATTCTCCATACGGGCGGATCATATTGAAGTCATTTCAAATTGGACATTAATAAAAAGGAGTACATATCGACCACGCCCGCTATACGATATCGCATACATTGGAAGATTTGATAAAGAAAAAAACGTATTAATTATTTGCGATTTGATAAAAGAAATCTCTCTCACTATTCCAAGTTTGCGAGGTGTTCTGATTGGATCAGGAGATCTTCTAATCGAATTACAAAAACGAATTATACACCTAGGGATACAAAAAAATATGCAAATTATGCGTTTTACCCCTAATGCGCCGACTTTTATGAGACGATCTAAATTACTACTACTCCCCTCTTTGAGCGAAGGGATGCCAAATGTAGTATTGGAGGCAGCGATGTTGCAAGTCCCCTCTGTTGTGTTAGGGTTTAACGGTTCGCATGAGGTCATTAGGCATGGAAAAACGGGATACATATCAGATACCTACAAAGAGTTAGTCTTTTTTACCCGTAAGCTATTAAAAGATAGAAAGCTGCGAGAGCACATGGGAAAACAAGCTCAAGAATTTGTAGGCAGTAAATTTTCTCACCGATCCCAAAGGGAGTTTATACACACGATACTATCATAAATTCTTTCGGCAAAAATACTGCCAAATAGGAGTATAATTTTTATACTCATCTGACGTATAACGCATGAAAAAGTATTCTTTTAATCGCACAAATATTTTCTTATCAATATTTCTCATTGGAGTATTTATATGGATAAGTACTCAAATGAATACCTATATCGTTCCAAATTCTGATTTCCTAAACTATTTAAATGTAGGTCAACGAATGTTGGCGAATCCTATAGACCCCGTTATAACAAGCGCCCCTCTTTACTCTGTTATTGTTTATATGTTGGAGATTGTGTTGCCAATGTCATCACCTGGTGTTTTCGGAGGGATATCGATAAATATCATTTTTCTCATACTAACGCTATATTTTGCCTGGATATTGTCCCGCCGATGGTTAGGTGCCTACGCGCTTCTCCCAGTCGTTTTTTTTGCCATCAACCACGTCACACTTTCTGTGGTGTTGCAACCATCAAACATTCCCTTGGCATTGCTGTTTGTCTTTGTTGCAATGTATCAGTATCCCATAGCCCCATCCACGGCGTACCTTTTGGTAATTCTCGCAATGCTAACACGCATTGAGGCAATAGTTCTTTTCCCGCTTTTTTTTATTCTGGATATTTTTTATTTTAGAAAATTTCGTTGTCCCAAGATTATTATCGCTCTGTTTGCCGTGGTTGTTATTTGGTACATCCGACCAGTTGTCCCTCGCGATAACTATGTTGAAGAAATGGTGAATCGCTCTGCAGAAATTCCAAATATGGCTTTCCTGAAAAATTCATTCATTCGAGCGCCATTTTCTTATAACTTGTTGCTTTTTACTAAGCAGTTTGATTCGTTCCCATATGAATCAATCGTTCTTATGTTAGTCCTAACATGGCTACTATTTGGCGCAATATATTTTTATCGACGAGATCAAATGAGCACGCTACTAATGTGCGGGTTTGTTGTGGGGTATACAGTAATCCACTTCATTTTCCCTGACCCTGTTATTCGATATAGCTATCCACTGCTTCCTTTTGTATATATTTTGCTTTGCTGGCCGATTGCTCTCTTGCGAAATAAGCGATCTATATATCAGAAAGTCTGCATTGCAGTTGTGATGACCGTTTTAAGTTCATTGATACTATTTTTTTCATTGATAAATGGTCCTATGTTCACAAATGACCAGAGATGGGACAGGGCGGAAAGACGATTTGCTTCCGAATGGCTTAATGCAAACATACATAGAAAAATCGTGGTTTATTCATTTGAATATTATGTATATCAATACTATATTAAAAATCCCCTGGTGCGTGTCATCGATACCACCAAACTATCAACTTGGTCACAAGACTTCTGTTCCCAGGGGACAGATATCTATGTGGTATTCGATAACCAGACTGATGGGCAGGGCGGATATTTTGATCATCTTAATGGGTTAGGTTATTTCCAGGCTTTGCAAAAATCTAAAGATTTAATGTCAAATTTGATTCTCGTAAAGAGTATTCGCCTGGACAAGAGACACGCAGATATATATAAATTCGCCCATAATTCAAGTCGCGAATCGTGCGCAATTACGTTTCATGAATAATACAAAATCTAGCACATGTAAAAAAGTATTTGTTGTTATACCGGCTTACAATGAGGCGCCTTCGATAGGAGCTATCGTAAAGTCCGCGCTCTCTCTCCGTCGGATAGATACGTGTGTTGTTGTAGATGATGGCTCTCAGGATGATACAGCAGTCTTAGCGAGGCGTTCTGGGGCTGTGATCATACAGTCTTCGCATAACGAGGGTACAGGGAGTGCGGTGAAAAAGGGCCTCCAGTATTCTTTACAAAAACATGCTGATGCGGTGGTCATTATGGATGCTGACGGGCAACATGATCCCGTGTATATACCAAAATTATTATCCCGTCTCCATGATAACGTTGACTATGTGATTGCCAGTCGATATTATCTGGATACTCCACAGAGTACGCAAAAGATCCGAGCATTCGCTACCCAAATCATATCAATGATATTCAGAAAATTTCTCGGTATCAAAATCTTTGATTCTACTTCGGGATTTCGGGCGATCAATAGAGTTGGTCTGGAATACCTATGTATGAATTATCCGAAGATATTCCCAGAGCCAGAAATTATTTTGAATTTGCAGAAAAAAAAGTTTTCTATTGCTGAGATTTCTATTCCCATGGGCATTCGAAAATACGGGCATTCATCCATAAGTCTTTGCAAAGGACTATATTTAATTGGATATATTTTCATAAAAATAGTATCCTATCGTTTAACAATGCATAGTCTCCAGTAATATTAAACAGGTGAATGCTGTGGCCTTGTGGTATTTCAAATTCCAGATTGCTTGGAAAATTTAAAAGCGATGTCTGTGGTAAACATTGGTCCAATAATATCAGTTTGACCTTTTGAAACATATTGTTGTTTTAACACCTCACCGCTCGATGGGTTTACCCACTGTATGGTGCCGTCATTGTCCATTACCAGAGAGATCTTGGCAAGAGATTTTTCGACATTGAAAATTGTTGAGTACACATATCCGTATATATTGTTACCGGATGATACAGCAAATGTTCTTTGTTGTTTTTCTGTTGAGGTAATAGGAATTTTCTGAATGTCGTTATTATCACTGACATCTTTTACAAATTTAGAAAATATTAATGCATACGATCGCTCTACGGGGCCAATGTATAAATTGGAAGGGCCGGTGTCATTTTCAAAATAGACGTTCGGCATGTTCCATGAGATAAACGATATTTGTTTGAAAAAGCTTAACCAAAGTCGTATTCTAAAACGATCAGGAGATGCATCATCCCAATTTGCATAATTATTCCCCTGCTCTGTGAATACCGTCGGCTTGTTAAATTTTTCGAACTTATTTACCTCTCTGATAAGATCTTGATCGCAGTATTTATTGCACTCCCCGCTATACCAGTGATATGAAATAATTTCTATGTCTTGTAGATCAGTTCTCTCCCAGCTTGTAGTAATTGGGTGCTTGTATGGATCTATTGATCTGATATGGCTTGCCATAAATTGAATAATAGGATCGCTCAGCTTGATTTCATTCGCGAGCTCCCAAACGTCAACATATGACGCATATCGTGAGACGATATAATCTAAATATTTTTCTAAAATAGCCTTTTGATCAGCGAACGGAAGAGTGGCTTCGTATGGCAATTCAAAGCTAAGCAGACTCATCCAAACATGAAAGCGATTTTTTTTTAATGTTGCAAAAATGGTATCCAATAAGATCCCTTCGTTCACAAGGGGGCCTAGCCTCGTGCGGTCAAAGTTCCATAGCATGAAGCTGCAGTTTCCTGCTCCCCATCTATATGTGTTAAATCCGCTTTCCGCGTACGTGGTAACATAATCTTCCATGGTTGTTGTTTTATATCCCGTTGCGACCTTGGATCCTATCGCTTCATCGTCGAGGGGCCAGGAGTTTAGAGGGTTTCCATCTTGATGTAGGTCGTTTACACAATTTTGAATTCCTATCGGTAAAAAAATATTTCCATTCGACTGCGCTAGATACTTTGGGTTTATTTTGGATAGTGATATGAATCCTTTACTATCTGACTCTCCTACGATAAATGCTCCTTCCTTGTTGCCATCTTTTATTTTCGCTTTCGTTTCTAATGACCATTTCCATAGCCCTATCGTTCCAGGTGTAAAGCGGAATTTCCATGTTTTTAGGTCATAGTAGAATCCTTTAAGGGTATACTCTGCTCCACTGGGAGAAGTCATTTTGATAACGTGTATTCTATTTGATTGTAATTTTTCTAACGTTGGTATGTTAGAGTGAATTGTCAATTCAAATGTCTCGAATTTTTGCACAAATTTTTGAGGATCATCTATGGTTATTACCTCTTTTTCAAATTTCCCTAATCGTTTTAGAAATTTAACCCAATTAGACAGTGGTATATCTATGCCACCAATTTTTTTGAGATTTGACCCTGATAATGCAATATTTCTAAAATCCGAGTTTAGCTTCGCAACGCTGAAACCATTCTTGCCTAAAAAGTAGAGATCGTTCCGGAATAGGTAAAAAGTATCCGGATTTATATCTTTAGATCTAAACACCCACTTGGTTTTCCCACTATTTATGTCGATGTAATCAATTACAATATTGTCTTCTTTTTTTGAAAGTATATAGACACCATCTGTCGATATGAGTGAATCGATTAAATCTAGCGTTTTATTTGTGCACCATTGTAATTCCCCTAGCATTGAAAATGCGCATTGAATTTTCTGTCCAATCAGAATAACATTCGAGTTTGTGGAGCGAAATTTGAATGTTTCAAAATTTGAAAACGAGTACGACCATGCCACTTTTCCATTTCGGTTGTCTACAGTTTCCACGATGGTAGAGCTGACGTTTGGATAGGTAATATGCGTACGATGTTCGCTTGTCTCCTGGATGTTTGTCGCCCGGTCATATGGTTCGGATAATTTCCATAAAGGTTTCCCCAGATTGGGATCAGTGCATTCGATGCTATTATCTATCGCAATTATGTATATACAAGATTTTCCTTCATAGAGTGATTTTTTTTCAGTCTTAATATCGATCAATAATTCGCCTGATGTCTTATTTACAATTTTATAGCTATTGGGAGAATCCCAGAAAGATACGCTTGAGTCAAAAAGTGTTGGTTCAGTAAAGTAATAATTTTCTAGATCTCTCTGCCATAGTTTTTTCCCTGATTCTAAATTTATTGCAAATAGTTTATTTTCAGTTGCGCTGTTTAAATATAGCGTCGTTTTATCTGTTGTAAATTTTCCAAAATGTAAAATGGTTTCCCCTCCCTTGTGATAGGATTTATCTATAGATTTTGTTTTGAAAGACCAGCGAAATTTTCCATCCTCTTTGCTTATGGCATATAGCACGCCATCTCTCCCCCCAAATAATATGTCCCTACCTGTCAAAACAGGAATCGTATCGATTTTTACTCTGTCTGGCGTTGTGTATCTCCAAATCTCCTCACCCGTTCTGGTGTTAAGAGCATATATGTTTGTGTCGTTATTTGTGCTAAAAACTAGATTATTTTGGCTTGAAAATATTAAATTTAGCTCTTCATTTATCCAATTCAATCTGCCTATTTTTGGGTTTATAGAGTAGGTCTTTCCGTCTAGGCCATTAAAATATAAAAAAGATTCATGAACAGAAAATACTGGTCGAACCCCAGAATTCGCCATCTGCTCTACACTTGGCTCTCTCAAAGAGAATTGCCATCCGCCAAGATTATCAAAAAAATGCGATTGAGTATTTACTAAAAAAAATGCTAATAAAACAGAACAAAAAACTACGATCGTTAAAATTTTTATATTCCTGAGGCTAGAATGAGATCGAAACATATACGCAAAATATAAATAATCCGATAATTAATATAAAATATCTGTAATTACCGGCTCTATATATAAATTATCGAAAAAAAGAGGAATTGGCTTTCCAATGAGTACGGGTTTGTTTTCAAGAAACATATACGTGCCCCCCCGCTTGATGACATTTAGTTGAACTGTGATAAAAACATCCTTTTTTATAGGGTCATCGGTGATAAAGGTTTTTCCATCACTGGTCGTCACCACTCTCTCTGCAGGTCTCGTTTCTACATCAATAATTTTTGCTAGAACTTTCCCTGCGGGATCTTCAAATTTTTCATCCTTCTTAACTGCTTGCGCGACCCATGGGTCTATTCCCATCGTGCTTACTGAATAGCTAGTATACAATTCTATAAGCCTGGCTTTTACCGTGATGTCATAAGTCGTTCTTTTGTCGGAAAATCCATGGATAGTAGAGACAATTCCGTTAATGTTTGATCCATTTACCGTAATATTTATTGATCTGCCCACCTCTAAAGGTTGATACATAAACGTATATTTATTCTGTTTGCTCTTATATTTCGCTCTTACTGAGGCTGTCACCCAGGTTTCTTTATTCTGATAGCCCCATTTTTTTACGCGAAGTATTTCGAGGTTTTTTTTACCAAAATCATCATATTGGACATCTCCTGGTTTTAGATTTTCTACTACCCATGCAGGCACGCCTTCTCCTCTATCGTTGGGGAGGTAATTCGTAGAGTTTAATATTACAAATTCTACAGCAATCCATCGGTCTTGGTTCAATGAAGTTACGATTAAAAAGCCTATTATGCCCACCGATAGTATGGTAAAAAACCAATCAAGAGGTCTCAGTTTCTTTATGAAAATATATATTTTCGCAATGAGTATAGGCACGATGTAATTATACTCGAAATTAGGTTTTAGGCAATGATAGATAAAAAGATCCAAAGCCATCCTATTATCTGTTGTTCTGTAAGAATCGGGTAAAATTGAGAGATGATCACAAATGCCACAAAGGGGATAAAAAAGATAGAGCGTTGCGTAAATATTTGTTCTTTTACTAACCTCATATACTGAATAAAGACGTTTCTTTTGAAGTAGAAAAATAATAAAAACGAAAATAATCCTATATACCCGGAGGATACTAGAATTTGGGCAAGAATATTATGAGGTTGGGTTGGCGAAGATGTAAATTCTCCTATTCTTTCAAGTTGTATTAATGGAAATGTGCCGAGGCCTATGCCAAAAGGATTTTCTGATGCAATCTGTTGGCTGATTAAGAGTAAATTCCATCTAAAAAATACTCCACCTTTCGACCCAAGAGTGATAACTAATTGTGATAGCCTCGGTATGACGACAAAAGGCATTACCAATAGGAGTATAATTCCAAACCCTTTATACAGCATTGGAAGTGCTGTTTTTTCCTTTAGCTTGAAAAAAATATAGAGAATTTCTACAAACGTAACGAGCCAAGAAAGCCTGCTCGCCGTTAAAACCAACGCAGTTATGGATGCCACGAATGCAACAGATGAAATAATTCTCTCGAATTTTGAAATATTTTTTGATACAGAGTAGTAAAAAAGAACTGGAGCTATGAGTGCTATAAAAAATCCTAAAGAATTTGGATGGGTAAATGTCCCCTGTATGCGGACAATTGACGTATCTTCCACAGTTCTATGTATAAAACCTCCTGATAGTGATGGGTCACTAGAATTCTCAAACAATTTCCCTAAAGGACCTTTGTTTAAGACCTGAAGCACGCTAACGAATCCCTCAAATAATGCCAATGAGGATAACATCGGTAGCATGATATGAGCCACCCACTCTTGTAGTCGGTTTTGCTTTATGTAGTAATAAATATATAGGTATTGTGTGAACTGTAATGTCAACAAAAACGATAAAGAAGGAATTGGAGAAATAATGCTAGATACGATGTTCGCTAAAAAAAATACTGCCATACATACGTCGTTGATATGAAGTGCATATTTAGAAATAACGACATAACGAAAATTATATATATAATCTCGAATTGATAGATACATTAGCGTCATGGCCAGGAATCCTGTCAAAGTCATGTTGACCGTCATAACAAACGGAAGTTTTTCGAATCCATGCTCAGGAGTAATTACAACAAAGTTTATACCTTTACCGCTCTGTAGTGGTAGAAGAAAAATCGCAGAGTACAATAGCGCAGATTTTATATTTTTAAATATATATATCAGTCCGAATAGAAATGCGATCGCAGACAGCAGGAGCGCCTTGTTGTTGGGGATGTATAATATCGCACAAAGATACAAGAGTGACCAAAAAAATAGTTTTTTCCCTATAGTCCACGCTGATATAGCGGTACCTATTTCCCTGCTAAATGTATATAATCGATTCATAAAATGAAAGACGCACTCGTCATTATACTGTATGATCACCCTATTGAGCATACCTCTGATTACTGTACTCAAACGAGTAACTATTTTAAAAAAAATAATTATGTTATAGATGTCCTCCTGAAAGATACGCGCTCGCTAAAAGAGCTTATTTTTCTTGGCCAGTCTTATCGTTTCATTCAAAGGATAAGCAGTCGCCATGTCGTAATTACCCCTTTTGCATTTATCCCGTTTATTAGATTTCGATTCGTCCGAAAGATAAATATTTTACTAAATATATTTCTACTTCGCATTTTCCTCAGCATATTTCAATCTATGATGAAAAAAGTATCCGGAAAGTATGTATGGATATTCAATCCAGAGCAAACTGTCACTGCGCTATCATTTGATTCAGCATTTCATCTTGTTTATGATTGTGTAGACCATCACAGGGATAAGGAAACAAGCAATAGAGAAGGTGCCTTGCTGAAAAGGTGCAACACAATAGTCGTTAATTCTCATTCACTGTACTGCATATATAAAAATATTCGAAACGATGTGACCATCGTGCCTCTAGGGTTTGATGTGAAGGCCTTTTCTGTGTGTCGAAGCGTGCAACCCGCTATCCCCAAAAGGTCTAAAAAAATAATTGGATATATAGGAGGAATTAACTCAAGATTAGATTTCGAGTTATTAACTACTGTCATAAAAAGTAACTCGCAGGTCAGATTTGTCTTTGTTGGTCAAATTCAACAGAGAGAGGCCACTGCGATATTTCAAAACGAAGTACTGCCTAAAATCTCTGCCGTATTAGCTTTGCCAAATGTCCAGTATATACCGTACGTGTCTAGATCTTGTCTCCCGTCGTATATCTCAAAATTTACTATCTGCATGATTCCATATGATATTTCTTTAGAATTTAATCGTTTAAGTTACCCAATGAAGGTAATGGAATATATGTATTTTGGGAAGCCTATTATTTCAACTCCTATTGAAGAATTTAGATTTCTATCAAAATATATTTCCCTTTGTGATACCTCTTTGGATTGGAATCTGAGCATTCGACGCCTACTCAACACCTCTCTATCTAAGAGGCAAAGAATGGAAATGAAAATCTATGCCAAAAAACAGAGTTGGGATAGAAAATTTGAATCAATTGTCAAACATGTGGATAGCCGAGAGCCAGTTCTCATATGAAGAATATTGGGTTAAGATAGGTGTTATATTTTTTGCAAAATGCCAAGCCCTGAATCTTCAGGGAAAGGAAAAATTATTTTATTTTTATTTTTTAACTCTCTCCAAAGCCTCCATACTCCAAATCTCCCAAGATTTTTTGTCCATTTAACATGCACGTCGTGAAATACCATAAACCCTTTGTTAGACAGCATTGGCCAAAACAAGGAATAGTCCAGTGAGACTCCTTTGTAAGAATGATCACCATCTATATAAATATACTCATAGGTGCGTTTAGGATATGTATCGGCATATTCCTGTGTTGTCATCACATGGGTGGTAATGTAATTAGAAATTCGTAATTTCGAAAAATGTTTGTTAGGGTCGTTTTTTTTCCAAAACCCAGTGCCACTCCAGTTATTTTTTATATTGTCACGATCATATCCGGCGTCAACAAAATCCACATGGCCTGTTCCGTTATCTTTGCATGCCAGCGCAAGAATCGCTGGTATATACCCCATGCGTGAACCGACGCATAATATATGAGCGGGTTTAATGTTTCTAACATAGCTATAGTGAATAAGACCAAAACCTAAAAAGAACTGTTGGAAGTTGGTATTATGTCCCTCGTCTCCCGCGTACTCTGAAATCAGCAGTCTGCCCACATGTCGTTTTATGAGTGATTGATGATTAATAGAAAATATGCCGGTCGTATCAACTAGAAAATCTGATACATATTCGTATATTCGTCGAAGAATAAAACATATTTTCCGGAGTCCGAAATATTTATATTTTAATAATATTCTATTTATTAACTGAAAGTTCATGAGTTAGGTGCCGTATTTATAGATATCGAAACACATTATAATACAGTTTTTCTGAATCTGCCCAGAATTTCTTTTTATGCTCTGAAACGATACATATCGAAGATTACGAGGTAAAATGCTACTATACTATATGTATTATGATCCATTTCGTTTTTACCGTAGTGTTACTACTACTATCTTCGCCCATATTTTTTATCATATCGGTGTGTGTTGTTCTTTTTGAGGGCTTCCCCATTATCTTTCATCAAAGCCGTATAGGAAAGAATGGAAGAGCGTTTGAGATTTATAAATTTCGTACTATGGTGATTGGTAGCGAAGCGCAAAAAAAACATCTAGTAAAGTATAATGAAGCAGATGGGCCAGTATTTAAGATAAAAAATGATCCGAGATTTACGAGAGTTGGGCTTTTTTTAGCTCATACTGGACTGGATGAATTACCCCAGCTTTGGAATGTAATCAAAGGCGATATGGCACTCATTGGCCCACGCCCGCTTCCCATCGATGAAGCAAGGAGATTGAGGAAATGGCAACAAGTTCGTCATTCTATCGTTCCCGGTATTATTTCCCCATGGATTATTCATGGATATCACTCCATGAGTTTTGATGCTTGGATGAAAAGTGATATCGAGTATAAGTCTCAAAAGTCATTTTTTTATGACTCTCGTCTTTTTTTCTCTGTTTTGATTCTCTTCTTGCGTATGTTCGTTCAAGAACTTCAAGCAAGTTTCAATCACTCTTATAGACCGAGGGCTTAGCAAATCTCTGCACATGAGTTGAAGTAAGATATATCCGTTTTTATGTCGTGGGAATTTTCTTATATGAGTGTGTTCTGATAATTTCAAAAATAAATTTAACATTTAAAATTAAATATCGTCGCCATAATCTTCTCGGCTCTTGAACTAATCTGAAAAGCCATTCAAAACCGTTTTCCCGTATCCATCTTGGGGCATGTTTTTTAAATTCAGAAATATAATCAAATGCTGCTCCAACACCGATAAGCATATTTGAATTCAGTTTGTTGCGATTTTGAATCATCCATAATTCTTGGGTAGGACAACCTAAGCCGACGAAAACCACATGAGCATTTGATGCGTTTATCAATGATATCGCTTTCTCGCCCTCATTTTTTAAAAAAATTCTATTTGGAGTATCTAGATTTCCGACAATCCTCAATTGAGGAAATAAATTTCGCAACTTTCGTTGAAGCACATGTGACTGTCCCGTAGATCCGCCTAATAAAAATATTCGCCACTTCTCCCTCTCTGCAGTTTGACAGATAGCAAGCATTAAGTCAGGGCCATAGATGCGATCTGTTGCTAGTTTTCTACGTTGCAATATCCATACAAGTGGCAGGCCGTCAGGGGTAATCAGCGTCGCCTCATTAACTCCCTCTTTAAGATATTCATTATTTTGGCACTCCATCACCAAATGAACAGCTGACACGCATATATACCCTTTTTTGTGTGAATCAATATAATCAGTTATACACGCAAGTGTTTTTTTATAGCTCAGTGGAGATATTTTTACGCCAAGTATACTAGTATTATTTTGTAGATAATTCATACGCAATAAGCTCGTCCACTATGCTTTCAAGTGACCTACTAATCTTCCATGTAGGAAAATGTCTCCTGAACTTGAATGTATCGGTAATATAGCATATATGATCACCGATCCGAGGCGTGTCAACATAGGTAATTGTAGGGCTGGAGTGTAGTTTTTTGCTGATTAGAGAAATAAGTTCAATTATAGAAGCGCTGTTTTCCGTCCCCCCGCCCAGATTAAAAACCTCTCCCCTAGTTGGATTATTAAGTATCGCTATGCACGCTCCAGAGACATCATTTACATGAATTTGATCACGAACCTGTTTTCCTTTGTATCCGATAATTTCATAAGAATTGGTGCTAACTAGTGACTTGATGAGAAAAGATAAGAACCCATGAAGTTTAACGCCAGCATGATGCGCACCGGTCACACATCCAAGTCGTAAAACAGTGGTGTTGAGGCCGAGGCATCTCCCATATTCTTGCGTATAGGTATCAGCAGCAAGCTTGCTTGCTCCAAAGAAAGAGTGTGTACAATTATCTGTTGAACACGTTTCAGTAAATCCTTCGAAAGATGAATCCTTGAATGCAAATCGAGTCTCCTGTTCCGTAAGAGCAATACGATTAGGATTATCACCATAAACTTTATTTGTGCTGGTGAAAATGAAACTGCCCTGATGATTTGTTCTGTAAAGCTCCTCAAGTATATTTAGGGTTCCAATTGTATTAATTTCAAAATCTGTTTGGATCATTTCCTTTGCCTTGTCATGACTTGGTTGCGCGGCACAGTGAAAAACCGCATCTATTTTCACAGAATTAAAAAGGTCTTTCAGAGCGGATTTGTCTCTTATATCAATATCCTTTTGAAGATAATTCTTATGTTTTAGTAAACTGAGTCGTTGCTTTTTAGTGCTACCCTCTTTCCCGAAGAAAGTCTCTCGCATATTGTTATCTATACCAATCACGGTATTTCCTGCAATAAGAGATTCACAAACTGATGAGCCAATAAGGCCGTTGGCACCAGTAACACAAATTATCATAGCTATATTATACTAAATTTTGCGTATTTAGAATTAGAGTATTGATCCCACTCATTGCAAAATGCATAAGTAAACCAGAGGGTCTGGTATACTTTCCTCATATTTATGAATAGTAAAACTATATTAATAACTGGCGGATCCGGGTACATCGGAAGTCATCTGACACATGCATTGTTGCAACAGCATCAGGAAGTTATGATTTTTGACGTATCCCACCCTCATCCGGATTTATTAGAGTGCGGGGCTCAGTATGTCTTTGGGGACGTAAGAAAGCTTTCGGAAGTGATGAAGGTCTTTTCAAAAACAACTCCACACCGCGTGGTTCACCTTGCTGCTATTTCAGAAGTGACTGATAAAGGTTTTTTTGAGAAGGACGTTTCGGATATAACCATTCAAGGAGGCGCGAATGTCCTTGCCGCAATGAAAAAACACGGATGCTCGTCTATAGTTTTTGCTTCCAGTGCCGCTGTGTACGGAAATACTATCGGCAAAGCGAAAGAAGCTGGCATATGTCATCCACTGAGCGAATATGGGCGGGCCAAGTTTGCATTTGAAAAAAAACTCAAGAGAGCTTCCCTAGAAGACGGAATAAATGTTGTAATATTTCGCTTATTTAATGTAGGCGGGTTTATTAACGGAGTTCCATTGACGCAAAGGACTGTGAATAAAAAAACCCTGCTACTTTCGGCGGTGCGTACCCTCGAGGGGATTCAACCGGTATTGCCAATATATGGATCTCATTTTCCAACAAAAGATGGTTCTGCACTGCGAGATCACGTTCATATATCAGATGTGATACGGGCGTTTTTATTGGTTTTACAAGACAATGTGAAGGGTTATAGCCCATTGCTAGTAAACATAGGAAGCGGAATAGGAACAACAAACATGGAGGTCATTCAGACCATAGAGCGTAAGTATGGTAAGTGTATCGCCTTGTCACTCGAGTCAGGGCGGGAATATGAAGTACCAAGCTCGATCGCGAGCATACGTTTAGCAAAAAATATCCTTGGTTGGTCTCCCATTTCATCAAACATTGCATTGATAGTGGAAAGTATTTTAAAAAACTATAGACACGTGAACGATTTGAAATATCCCATATGTTGAATCTTCAGCACACAATATACATATGAGCATATCAAATCGAAAAGATCGAAAAAAAATTATAGTGTTTTCTCCACACCTTGATGATGCGATTTTGGATGTCTTTGATCATATTCAGCGATGGAAAGAAGCGGGGCATTATGTGCAGGTGGTCACAGTTTTTACATCCTTTTCAAGCCGAAAGATCTCAAAAGATGTAAAGAAATACTCAGGTATCTGTGGCTTACGACCAATAGAATATGAGAAACTTAGAAAAGAAGAAGACGCAAAGGCTATGAAGTATCTCGATATTCCCTTGGAGTATCTAGATTTCGTTGACGCTGGGTTCCGTGCTCATGATGGCGCTCTTATCTATAATTCATTTCGGGACATTTTTTCAGGAGCACTATCCCCTTTCGATAAACCGCTAGAAACATCCCTTTCACGACGATTAGCACAATGGTCACAATTCGATATAGCAGTTGTCCCCCAGGGAATTGGCAGTCATGTCGATCATACGATTCTGCGAAGATGTGTTGAAAAAAACTTTTCCAAAAATGGTATTTACTATTATGTTGATTATCCCTATGCGTTAAAGATTCGTAACTGGAGAATGAAATTCATACGGGAAATATTATTCTGCAAAAAATCTCTTCAACCTATGAGTGATCAAAAGAGGTTGGCAATCTCCAGTTACACATCTCAGATCCCGGGATTGTTTCCCAAAAAAACTACGTATCCAGAGGCTATAATTTCTCATGCAGATAGTCCTATATTTTAAGAGGAATTCACAGGGACGCGTTGTGTTTATTCGTTTTTTCAATCAAATTATTTTGTTGCAAAGACTTAACAATTGGCTTTTTTGACACTATAAGGGAGTAGTCTGATTCCATATCTACGATACCAATGGGTATAGACGTGAGATTGATGGTTGATTCACCATGAAGATGGCTCAATAGCTTCTTATTTGAAAGCAAGGAAAAATATGTGAATCCAGCAGATTGAAAAAACTCTATTGCGGATTTTGCTGAAGTTGGACGTTGGACATTCAGTACCTGTTTCGACTTTTCAGGGTTATAGACATGGAATAGCACTATCGTTGCACTTTTTGATGAAATGTTCCGCAACATTTGAATAGTTCTTTTTGTTTTAGGAATATATTGCCATGCGTCGTTTATGGATATGATATCCCCTTTCTCTGAAGCAATGGGTATATCCTCGACACTGCACCGGATGAGAATTGTGTCTGATTTAACAATAAAGATCCTAGCAAGCAATAAAAAGATAAATGTTTGATCAATGCCAACAATTGAAAGGTTGGATCTTTTGACCGAAACTTCTCGAAGTAAAAGGCCATTGCTACACCCAATATCTACATAGACAGAAGTTTTTTTTGTGATAAACGGCAAAGTGAGAAGCGATAGTTTGTATGAAGATAGTGTTTCTCTTTTGAGAAAATACCTCCAGAGCGAACTATCTCCTGAGGTAAGTTGTAAGAGCGATAATATACAGATATGGACAATATTCCTAGTTCTCTCATTTGGAGATTTGTTCAAGCGTGCGATAAGCCATAAGTACGGAGCTATTATGAAAGAAAAACAAATTTTAGATAATTTATTTAGTTCAAGTTGAGATATTAGAGCGCGAAGATAGTTGCCATTTCGAATGTGCTGACACAAGGCGAGCGTTTGGCAAGTGCTTGAATATATCAAAATTCCGCAGATAACAGGATATATAGAGCACTTGCATGAGGCGAGGTAGTTTTGAAATATGGCATTGTTAGTTCTCGGATATGGTCTCGAGATTTGTATTGGGTGACTGCACGTATGGCAATAGAGAATATCGATAGGATCGAGATGTTTCATGTTGAGATAGTCAGGTTAGCTGGAGTATAAAAAATACCTATCATATATATGAAATTTTTCAATCAATGTGTATATAGTTTATAGGAATCTAGTACGGTTTTTTGGATATCTCCCCAACGTGAGTGTGTTGCCCTTTGTTTTTCAGTAGCTCTTCTTAAACCCACATTTCGCCTCTTTGAGAGTATTTTTTTGACCAAGTAGGCAGACAATGTATAATCATCCGGATTCACAAAATATGAACAGACATCTTTAATCTCTCTGTGCGCAGGTATGTCTGAAGCGATAACAGTGAGACCGCAAACGAAGGCCTCAATCGGGGTTGCTGGATATCCCTCATAATACGATGGAGATATAAGAATATCTGAATAGTGATAGATACATTTAAGATCACTTTGAGACTGATATCCAAGATGTCGTACTTTCGAATCTATGCCGAAAGACTGAATCAGTTGCTGTTGCACAAAAGAAAAGGGTTCTCCGACTTTTATAAACACTACACGTATCCCTTCATCGATGAGTATTTTCATACACCGTATAACATGCTCTACATTTTTATGAGCTGGGTCATTGTTTCCCACATGAAGGATATACGAGGTATCTCCTTTTCGCAGTAATTCTTTTTGGATATAGAGCTTCTCTTTTGGTGTTGGAATGGAAAAGAACAGATCAGATATTGGCGCAATTATTTTGATAATTTTTTCCCTTGGAACCCCAATAGCTATAAGTGATTTCGATATATCTTTAGATACGGAAAAGATCGTATCAGCATGAGCTATTTGATTTAAAGAAAATCTAAACAATATCTTGCTTAACCATGGAACAAAAGATCTCTCTGTGTGTTTCTCCCAAGTTTCATCTTTCCACACATCGTGTATGGAGTTATGAATTGTGACTATGCAGTGCTTATTTAGAAGTTTAACTATGGGTGCAAGAAAGCAATACGAATGATCGATAATATGAACAATAGATGCAGAAGATCGGCATATAGCAAATGGGTAATATATGTAGCGCAGTACGATTTCTCTGAATTTCGAGGCTAAAATAGGCGTGGATGCATTTGCCCCCCTGAGAATCTTTACCTGGTAACCAGAGGAAACGAGAATGGAACGAATGCCCAAGGCGTGTAGTCTCATGCTTTTTGATTCATCTGTCGCGACGGGAGAAACGAGTAAGCAGGTTTTAGTGTTCATACGTATATTGATTCCCTAAAAGCTCGTTTATATAGCATTGTATTGCTGAGTCTGAAAAATGTTCGTGTATAACGTTTAATCCGTTTATCTTGAGCCTAGTTCGAAGTCGTGCATCTGATAGCAGAAGCTCGGTTGACTTGACGAATTCACTCTTATTATTTACAAGTAGCCCCGTCTTGTTGTGAAAAACATATTCGTCTATTCCTGGGTGGTTTGTTACCACAACTGGAGTTCCTGTGGCCATGGCCTCGAGTGTGGCAACTGACATCCCCTCGTAAGTTGAGCTAAGCGCGAAGATGCGTGATTTGTAGAGATATTTTTCTACATCTATGGTACTTGAAAATATATGAATATTGTTTTGAAGTGAATGTGTCTTGAGATAGGAGATGATATGCTCAATCTCGCTCCCCTCCCCAACAAGACATCCCTGAAAACTCGGGTCACGATGTATGAGAGTTTTCATACAGGAAAGTAAGTATATAATATTTTTTTGTTTTTCAAATCTTCCGATATATATAATGTCATATATCTTATGGCGAGAATCCCTTTTATACCGTAGCAATGTCCAATTTGGCACGATAGATATAATCTTTTTTTTGATATGATATTTTTGAATTAAATCGTTTTGGATAGCAGTAGTTGGGACGATGATGCGATCTGCGAGGGGATAAAAATACTCTATTAATATTCGTTTAAATTTTGAGTATACATGCAAAGATGTGAGAATGTCTTCGTTTAGAACTACGCGAATATCTCTCCAAAATAGTATTCTAGAAATACTAATTGCGAAAACCGATAGCGTATCATAAAAAGTCAAAATGATGTTCGGGCGCAATTGAACAGTTTTCCATGCTATGTAGAGTGAAAATGGAATATGTGCTCCAAATATCTTTTTTTCCGGACGATAGTGTATGGATGTATTTTTGGTAGTAAGTAATGAAAGTATTTCGAATGTATGTTTATCTCGCAGTATGATGTGAATGTGTACATTTTCAGCTTTTTTTGACGCAATAAATTTAGTAATATCAGTTACTTTTTTTTGCACACCTCCTATTCCAAGGTTTCCAAATATAATAAAAAGTGTTGTTGTTTTGGTCATACGAAAGCCTTCGTTATGGAAGAATTTCCTGTATATAACGATCGATATTTGATGTTGAAAATCGGGATTTTATCGTATTTTTTGCATGAACACCCATCTCCTGGCGTTTATCTGAATTCTGAAGCAAGTGAATAACATTCTGGACAAATTGTTTCTGGGTATAACAAATCATGCCTGATTTACCATTGTCTATAATATGTTCGATCCCCGGAAAGTGTAATGCAACGACGGGGATCCCAGAGGCCATCGCTTCAAGCATAAACATTGGGATCCCTTCACTACCTGATGTTATCAATGCGATTTTAGCCCGTATAAGAGTGGATGAATACTCTGACGTTGCGGGAAGTATAGAGACGGAATTTTCGAGGGCATTTTTCGCTATAATATTTTTAATTTTCGAAAGATCTTTCCCACCACCGACTAGCGTGAGATTTGCCTTGGGAAGCATCATTTTCACTCTAGCAAATAGCGTAATCATAAGAGGTATCCGTTTTTCTAGATCAAACCTTCCCGCGTATATGCAATCAATTGAAGAAATCGCTGATTTTGTCCGTGCTGTCGCCCAATTAGGAATTATATTGATCTCATTTTTTGGAATTCCATATTGGATTATTAAGTCTTGGGCAATGGGCAGGGATGGCACTAGTATGCTGTTAGCACGAGAAAATATTGTTGGAATGCGTTCCTGTATGTCTTTTGAGAAATCATTACGCTGGGAAGCGTGGCTTGTAATTACATCCGCTCCAATAACAAATCGTATATGACGTCTCCATGCCCATTGCAAAGCGCGATATACATGGTATGAGCTGTATGGCAAAAATGAAGCAATGGTCAAAGGGCGAAGGGTATGCAGCTTCCATGTTATAAATAACCAAAAAGGGATACGAGAGAAAGGCTTGTGATAAAGTGTCACATTTGGATTTGAAATACATGAGGCAAGTGTTGTAGAAACTGATGTTTCTAATAGGATATATATGGGTAGATCTTTATATACATGGTGAGACTGCAATCGATTGACCATGCCAACGATTTTTTTTTGAACCCCCCCAATGCCTAAATCGTAATAAACAATAATAAGACAATTATGTGTTCTCATAAATACATAGCTCTATTGGCCTATCTTCACCGGGACAACGCATTGTAGATTATACCACTGGCCCATCTCCTGTTTGAGGCATATGTATTATGGTAAACTAGTGATCGCCCACTGTGGCGCTCTATGGTAAATTCTGTGATCGTAATTCCTTGCAATGCTCCTTGGGAATGGTCGACTGACTATATTAATCAAACAGCCAGACTCTTAAGTAAAACAAATACTGTTATTTGTATATTTTGGCTTGACGCTCTATCGATTAGAGAGCATATTTTTTCTGCAACAAAGAAACCAGTATTTTTTAAACAAATTGAGCCTGGAATACTCGGTTACTATATGATTCACCTACTCCCTTTTCGTAGATTTGATTATATATATTCTCTAAATATCTCTCTTAATCTGTTTGTAGTAAAAGCGTATATTTACTTACTTAATTTACAAAGAAAATTTGCCAAAAAGATAATTTGGTTTTTTGATCCAGTATGTTATCCGGTTATTTTGCAGTTTTCTCAAGCATGGATTAGTGTGTATGACTGTATAGACTATTTTAGAGGGAGCATACTCCTCTCTCGAAAACAAAAAAAGCAATTAATTCTAGAGGAAGATGTTCTTATAAAAAAAAGCACGTTAGTTGTGGTGAATTCTCATATATTATATAAACTTCACTCAGCTGTCAGAGGGAATATCGTTGTTGTGTCTCAGGGATTTCGACTGAAGGAGTTCCAGAATACTGATGCTCATACGATTGTCTTACCAAAGGATAAGCCGATTATTGGGTATATAGGGGCATTAAATTATCGATTAGACTATTCCCTTTTGGTTTCGCTAGCAAAAAAAATGCCAAATTTTCAATTTGCATTCATAGGACCTCTCCAAGTAGATGGAACTCCTCAGGACCAATCTACATTGAGGAAGGCTCAAGATGCATTATTCGCTCTTAAGAATGTTACCGTAATATTCGGAGTGGATAAAAACGAAATACAAAATATTATTTCCCAAATTAACATTGGAATAATTCCGTACAGAATAGACATGAAATTTAATACGTATTGTTACCCTATGAAATTATTTGAATATTTTTATATGGGAAAACCAGTTATATCGACGCAAATAGAGGAATTAAAGAGATTCCCAAAATATATCCTCATAGGATCTCGTGTTGAAGAGTGGAAACTTCATATTAAGAATCTACTAGCGACTTCTTGGAGCGTAGCAAATAAACGAGATCAAAAAAAGTTGGCCATGGATAATACATGGGAGGAAAAAATATCGCATATTCTAGCCATCATCGAATCACGGAGGTGGTAAGCTGCACTATTTTCTGCGGAAAAATTTACCAAACTATATATACTGTCGGTAAATATATATAACCATATCTTAATTGAAGCATCATAAGATGATGGATGATGCATAATCAGAATTAAATAAAATATTCCCTATTACCCTGTGTCCTTCCGAATTGAGATGATAATCAGATTTCCAAAATACTTCTTTATTAGATCCAGATAACCCGGTAGTAAGATCTATATATGGGATATGATGCGCGAACAGCCATATGCCTAGTTGTTTTGCCATTGAGCCGTTTATAGAAAGATCGTTTTCACTATATTCCATAATTTGTTGAGCTTTCTTAATCCTTTCAATATCAGTCTGAGGCTCAATATCAACCTTCGTAGGCAAAATCACCACCAAGTATTTGATTTTTAGCGTTTCACAAAGCGCCTGTATCTCGAACAGAGTATTCTCTGTGATAGTAAGTGCTGTGATTCGTAAGTCCGGATATGTTTTGAAAAATTGAATTTGATTTATTAGTTGTCCTGTAAATGCGAAAGAATAATCATCTAATTTCGAGAGTTTTTCATAATATCCCTGTGGACGTTCCGGTATCGTTAATTGATGTTTGTCAGACGCAAATTTAATCGCGTCAAGAAAATCATTTCCACTATATATTGTGACGATAAAAACATCAGGAGACAGCCCCTGCCATCTTTTAAGAACGCTCAGATAATTCTGAGGGCCGAAATATCCTACTGCAGCATTAATTATCTCGTATCGTTTTGAATCATTAGAAGACTTATTAATCAACTGTTCCAACACGTTGGGATATGTTTCTTCTTTATTAACAACACCATCTACGTGTGAGTCTCCTGTGATCAGGATTCGCTTGGTGTTTTCAGGCTTTGCAATAGTTGTATCGGCATTTTCCCTAAAGCCAAAATTATTTGTCTTTCGAAATATCCTTCCATCTGTATGTTCAGGCCACAAGAATTCACAATTAACATGTGAGACATGACGATGGCCCGTGATACTGTCTGCTATAAAATATCTGGTATCATAATCGCTATAACTGGGCGAAATTGAGTGTCGTTTGAACGTAGTCGTAATCGACCTGCAGTACCGAGGGGTTAATGTAAGCCATGTGGTTATTCCAATAACTGAAGCGACACATATGAAGATATATTTCCACCAATGATACGAGGTTTTCATGAGCTTATACGTACGAATTATAAAAGTATTTTTCCGATTCTCTCGATATGTTGATCGATTTGCTTCAAATCTGCGGAAACACTAGAGGAATAGTCAAATCGCGATTCAAGAAGAAGATTGAATTTTTGTTTAAGATTTGTAAATTGAAACAGATATGATTCCAAATTTCGATCACGCATAAAATATTGCATTTTCTGATCAACATCTCTTTTGTCTCATAAAAGAAAAGGCACATTGTGTCTATATGCAAAAATAGCTCCGTGTAGAGATTGTGAAATAAAATAGGTAAATTTCCCGATAAGTGAATATATATCCTGTGCGCTCATGCGAGGGAGTGCGATGACCGTATCAGATGCTATTTTCTTGGCTAACATCTCCTGAAATTCATAATCATAGTTATAATGTGTTATGGGTAATAAAAAGACAGTGTACTCTTTAGCGAGCCACCGAATATTACTTTCTATCTGATTAATGCTTTCAGGATCGTTTGCGGATTGAAAGCAGTGTATACCAACAGACGGTTTCGGTATTTGTATTTGCTTATCAGGTAGCAACATGCTTGTGCATGGAACAACATGTATTGGTCTATTATTATATGAAAGTTTCTGTTTGTCCCCCACCGACCGAACAGAAATGTATGAATAGTCGTTTAGGTACTGTAAGTCACTTGGGAGACCATCTATCCCCATACAATTCAAGATATGTGCTTCCCTGCGCCCTGAATTTATCATAAAAAAAATCACCTCGTGTCCGCACGAGTAAACCTCCACCAATAATAAGTTTTTCATATCTCTGCAGATCTGAATACCCTGGAATTAGCTCAGTATAATGGTTCGTTGATATGCCAAGCTTTCGAAGAAGAACTCGTACGCTAAGGCCTATTGCCACATCTCCGGTGTTTCGGGATATATTATCAAACAAAATTCCTACCTTCTTTTTTCTCATAACAGTTTTCTATAGGCACGTTTGACTAGGTCAAAAAAATCGGTTCGTTGTTGTTCGTATATTGTATGATCTGTTATTCTTGCTTTTGTAAATTCTTCTTTTCGAATCGCACAGAGCGCGCATCTTCCACAGGGAAACTTAGAAATATTTCGACAGGTCCGCGTGAGATGAAGTGGTGCGTCTATTTGTTTGGAAATTTTCAGAATATCTTGTTTGTCTAAAAACAATTCCAGTTCCTTTTCAATCGGCAAACTGGTGATCTGATACGAAAAATCTCCTAAAGAAATGCAAACATGAAGCATGAGTGACCGAAACGCAGTTAGCGTGTGGTGCTGGTGAACAAGCGTATCCCCCGCATGTACGGCAAAATATATGTCTCGAATTTGCGTATAAACGCGTGAATTTTGGATAAAGGCAATAATAGCGTAGGCAAATGTGTCAAGTTCAAATGGCAACCCCTGTATCTTGCCTGTTTTCTCATCAACAATCTTCCAACAATTAGATACAACATCATGAAGTATTTGTTTGGGGGGGAATTGAGAAGTTAACATCACAAGATTATCAACTCTTCCTGGGTACTTTTTTTTATAATATTGGACGATTCCCTTCGCAGAACTTAAAAGTTCTACACGATTGTCTCGGGAGATGTCTATATAAATGGGTATAATATCCAACTTGTACTCCTGCAACAATAATCCCATCGTAACAGTTGTGTCTATGCCGCCTGAAGTTAAGACAATTACTTTCGAATGGGGCGTAGGAATTTTAAATACATATCCCCGTTTCTTTATAAGTGCAGATTCAATCCAAGAGAGGTCATCTGGTGACTCCAAAGGATTATTTTCCACGAGTTTGTTAATGACTTTTCGCGATTTGTGAAATTTTTTTTAGCTCCATATGCTTTTCTGCCTTAAAATTCGAAGTTGTTTTTCCTTCTTATACAGATTCAAACTATCAGTTGAATCTACCATTGTAAGAATATACGTTATCACGTCATGGACGATATCTTTTGCTGAAAGTTTATACGATACGTTTACACACTGAACCGGCGCAATATTCTGACGCTTGCATAAGAGTAATATTTTCATGTTATGTAATCGGTGAGCAATTGATACAATAAGAAATTGAGATATATCAATATGATTTTTACTCAGAACATCTTTAATTGATACAATCATCCCCCCTGTAGTCACAGAAGTATTTTCAGTGATAATTTGCGCTTTGGGAATCCCGCTTGACAATAAATACTCAGCCATTATTTTTCCGACCGGTATAGATTGAAAATTTGTGGGTAAAAATATCCCACCAGCACAGTAAACGATATCAGATGGTTTCACTTCACCTGCCCTATACATACGAATCAGTGTATCGCAGTGAAGTTTTGTGTTCCAAGGGGTAAGGCAATTTATTTTTGTAAGTATCAATCCATTTTGAAGATCTTTACCGCATTCACGAGGAACGACTATAAACAATTTATTCAAATGTATCCAATTGGGTAGTGCCTCAACAATCATTATTGCTGATAGTATACCTCATATGTATTTAGCAAAAAATACTTAGGTCAGAATTTCTGAAATACGAATAATAGATGGGTTTATTTCACATTTACATTCATTAGTTCTTAGCATGATAGTATGGATATATGATGTCTCGCCTGAAGCTGATTATTTTGTTTTGTGTTTTGAGTATCCTTGTTTTGCTCGGAGATGATAAACAGTCAATAGTGCTCATAATAGCATCAGCGGGGATTTTAGGATTGTATATATATGAGTGGTATGTCCACAAAACGCCCTATAAGATCGAAAAGAGCACATTGCTTTGCTGGCTATTGGTTATTCTTTCTCTTGTCGTGTCTTCTTTTTCCTCATTAAGCCTAGGGTATTCGATAACAGAATTTGCAAAATATATACTTGCGTTATTGTTGTTTGTATATTTCTCTAATATGGTTAGCAAAAAAGCGCCAAGGGAATTTGCTCGATATCTGTTTGTTTGGACCGTCAGCATGTCTATCCTTTCTCTCCTTTTTAATTTTTTTCCATATCTTCGAGGCTTTGTTCCAAACATGAATTTATTATATAAATCTTTCGGGCACAATCATGTGGTGGATTTACTATTTTTTGGTATCCCTGCAGGCCTCTTTTTATTAAAAGAAAAAAAATCTATCTGGATAATTCTCGGACTATTGATCCAATTTGTTGTGTTTGCGGCGTCTTTTTCTCGAGGAGGGTTAATCCTTTTGTGTGTTTATGGCATATATTTTCTTGTATATCATGCAAAAATTATGCCAAAACTACGATGGTTTCTTATTATTACATCTTTGATTCTTGCCACGATATTGTTTATGGTATTTTCGAAAGGATATCTTTCCGAAAAAACAAAACCCACCGTTAAGGATAGCCGTGTTCATTATTGGAAACAGGCGGTGGTTGCAATAAAAGAGCGCCCCTTGCTTGGGTGGGGCCCAGGAACATTTTATCTTGTCTCAAAACGGTTTCAAGAACAACCGGGTTCGTACTCGTGGTATGCTCATAGTTTTCCTCTACAGATAGCTTCAGAATTGGGTGTTGTGGGATTTATAACACTTTGCTTTCTCTGCTACTTCACTTTTCGGAGAATAACACCTTCTGTGGCATCTCATGGCGCGATTTTAACCCTGTTATACAGTTTTGTAGAAATGAATTTGGATTTCACAGTCATCTGGGTAGTATTTTGGATAAACATAGGGCTGATGCAACGCAACGCCTCTAAGGAAAAATCAGAAGATGTACAAATCTATCCATTTATCGCCCTGCTGTTTATCGGAATATTCTACTCGAGTAGTATTATAGGCAATATGTCCGCTGTGTCCCATCCGGGTTCTGCTTTTCCATTCTTAGCACAGCCATATGACGTGCAAAGATCGTTGGAATTTATAAATATTAGTGGTGACGAAAAAAAGCTAATTTCACCTTTTAATGAAAAAATTATACGATATTTTCATAGAGATAATTCTGACGTGTTATTCTCATTATCCAGGATACAAAATATTCCCCAAAAAAAGAATCAATATCTTGGTGAAGCGATAGAATCTGACCCTAAAAATATCAACCTGATTGTGTATGGCATCTCCGATGCTATTAAAAATAATCTAAATAATAGTTTCAATGATTATATTGAATACGCAGCTCAAAATCCGGGTTTGCCACATCCACAATAAGCCCTCCTTCAAACCTACTGCGAAGCCGGTCTTCCAGCTTTGATATTTCTGTTGGCGGCCTGTCTGATATGAGAATTATTTGCCCCCCCCTCGCGGTGAACGGCATTAAACGTGTGAAAAAATTCTTCCTGTGCCGTTTGCTTCCCCGCAATAAACTGTACATCGTCGACAAGAAGGAGTTGTGCATTCCTATATTTTTGTTTAAACTGCCTTGATGTCTTCGTCTGAATTGCCTCCACAATTTCGTTTAAAAACTCTTCGCCCATACAGTAGACAACCTTTGTGTTTGGTTTTCTTTGCAAGATACTATTGGCGACCGCGTGCATTAAATGGGTCTTACCCACCCCACCCCACCATAGATAAATAAGGGGTTGTAAGCGGTCCCAGGAGACCTAGCCACCGCTGTAGCTGCTGCATATGCCATTTGGTTTGTTGTAGACACGGCAAAGTTTTCAAACGTTGCGTCGGGCCTAATATGAAGCTTCCTTGAGAGCGTCGAAAAATCCTGCTCCTGACCCTGTGTTGCCATGTTTGCAAAAAGCGGCCCAGCGTCCTTACTTGAGAGGACTTCTTTTTTTGGCACAACCAAAAAAACCATGCTAATGTTTTCATGGGTGTGATGATCCAATATGCTTTTAACGAGAGAATAATACCGCGTCTCCACAAGAGTCCGCATTAGTGGGCTTCCAAAGCTGATGGATGCAACATTGTCTGAGAGCGACAAGAGTCTAGAGCTTGCAAAGTGCGTTTGAAACGTAGCTTTTGAGACTGATAGTTCAATCTCAGAGAGAACGGTTTTCCACAGCTTATCTGTTTCCTTAGTGTATACGGGCGAGGTGTTGATTTTATACCATATTGTGGATAAGTTGTCCACATGCGATAACTCAGAGATGGGTCGGCCCGCTCCAGATTTCCCATGTTACAATTGATCTACATGAAGCCACGAGTGTTAATTACTGGATCAAGCGGTTTTATTGGATCTGTGTCCGCAAATAAACTAGACAAGTTGGGGTATGACCTCATACTTTTTGATCAACTACTTCCAAAGACCCGCCACAGAACCATGAAAACCCACATATGTATACAAGGAAACATTTTAAACGCGCGTCTGGTGCAAAGTGTAATGAAAAAATACCAACCCAATGTTATTCTGCATCTTGCCGCGCTTACATCTATTGCCGACTCTCATAAACACCCGAACCAATATTACAAAAACAATGTCGACGGAGGAGTGGTGCTGGTTAAGGCGGCGACTTCATCTGGGTGTCGAAACATAGTATTTTCATCATCGGCAGCGGTGTATGAAAATAATGTTAACCCTATTAGTGAAAATGACACGACAAAGCCACAGAGCGTGTATGGGAAAACAAAAAAAATGTTTGAAGAATATTTAACTCAACAAAAACACGGGCATATAAATGCTATGGTGTTGCGATATTTTAATGTTTCTGGGGCCGCCAAAGACGAAGTCCCAGAAAAAAAATCCCGAGCTAAAAGCGATATAATCTCGAGAATTTTATCTACACACCTAAAACAGCGAAAAAAGCTTATAATTTATGGGAACGACTATCCGACGCGCGACGGAACCGCCGTCAGAGATTATGTTCATGTAGAAGATGTCGCTATGGCAAATACAGAATCAGTAAAACACCTATTAGAGGGCGGGACGCCACAATGCCTGAATATAGGGTCTGGTCAGGGCACCACCACACTAGAGCTAATAAGGACATTTGAGGACAGGTTTGGTAATCTCCCAAAAGATTTCGGAAAAAAAAGAAAAAACGAAATGGCATCAGTTGTAGCAAATATAACTAAAGCTGAAAAAATACTAAGCTGGGTTCCCAAGACATCGGACATAAACGCTATAATTCAATCCTCGCACAATTGGAGGACTCAAATCCATGATAAAATGGTTGAACCAACACTGTAGAACGCTTACAACATGGACACAGGACATGTTTACTCAATATCAATCTATTGCACTGTTTGCGGTATTAACAACCCTTGTGTTTTTGGGGGATGATAAACAATCAATAACGCTTGTTATCGCTTGCGCTGGCACGCTAGGCTTATATTTATATGACTGGTTCTCTCATAAAGCCACCTACCATATAGAAAAAAATATTCTTCTCTGCTGGGTTTCACTCTTTATTTCACTAGTCTTGTCTTCATTTTCCTCACTCAGTCTCGGCTATTCAATAACCGAATTTGTAAAATACACACTTGCCTTTCTGCTCTTTGTATTTTTCTCAAACAAAGCACACAAGAACACCCTTAATGGCTTTATACATATTCTATTTATTTGGGCAGTCGGCGTGTCGGCGATTTCATTGCTTTTCACCGTCTTTCCATATCTACGTGGTTTTGTGCCAAACATGAACTTGTTATATAAATCATATGGACATAATCACATAGTAAATGTGATATTTTTTGGCATTCCTGCCAGTCTTTTCCTGTTAAAAGAGAAAAAGTCTCTTTGGAACATCTTGGGGTTACTACTCCTTCTGGTGGTATTTTCCCTATCTTTTTCCAGGGGCGGGATACTTCTTTTGTGTGCATACGGTCTCTATATGATTGCATATCACACAAAAAATATACAAAAAAAAACACGGTGGCTTCTTGGCGCCATCGCGCTCATTATTGCCATACCCCTGTTTGTGATATTTTCAAGGGGGCTTCTATTAGAAAAAGGGAAGCCCTCTATACTAGACAGTAGGATTCAATACTGGAAGCAAGCGGCCCTAGCAATAAAAGAACGCCCATTATTAGGCTGGGGCCCGGGGACGTTTTATTTAGTCTCTAAGCGATTTCAAGAAAGGAAGAATTCATATTCCTGGTATGCACACAGTCTACCACTGCAAGTGTCGGCCGAGCTGGGCGTGGTAGGACTCATCACGCTATGTCTTCTGCTGTATGTCTCGCTACGCCGAGCGCCGCCCTCAGTCGCCACTCACGGGGTGATACTAGCCTTAATATATAGCTCTATTGAAATGAACCTCGATTTTATAGTGATTTGGATTTTGCTTTGGGTGATCATTGGACTACAAAAACAAGCCGAATATGAAAAAAAAACAATAGAAATGAAAGGAGGAATATTAATTTCCCTTGTATTTATTGGATTATATTATGGAGGTTTTGTGCTTGGAGGTGTCGCGCAGGTGATCACACGAGATTTTAGGGTTTCATTTTATTCACAACCATATATAGTCGACAAAGTGATTGCAGCAATAAGTCTTGATAAAGAAGTCCATGCAGCGGGGCCAACAGAGTATAAGTTAAGCAATTTTTTTCACAAGCATGATCCAGGAGTGATAAGCATCTTAGCAAGTCAGTATGCAAAGATAGATTATCAAAGCGCCAGATTGCTTTATAACGAGTCAATAAAAATGGACCCATTTAATGATGAGTATTATATAGCGTTGACTAAGCTCTCCGTTAATACTGGTAATTATAGTGACGCCATAGAGCAGCTCAAAAAGAATGAGGAAAGAGTTTTGAGTAAAGATTTTACGTTGCGGTTAAACGAAATTGATTTATATTCGAAGACTCTATTTCCACAATATGTAGAAATTTTACTTAGAACGAGCCACATGCCGAAAGAGCCATATGAATATGCAAAAATATACTACCAACTCGGTCTTGAAATACTTACGAAATATCCCGAGGCAACAAGGTTGCTATGGGCGGCGGCTAGAGACATTTCTCCCACATGGGGGTATTACCACGCAGAGTTGGCTAGCCTAGAAAAAAACACTTTTTCAAATCATGAAGGTTCAACAAGCATACTTGTGAAATGCCAAAGCCATGCTGCCCCTAGAAAACAATGCGAAGCGCTCACTGTGAGTGGGGTAAATGAAATAGGATTTTATAAAGATAATATCTTAGCAATACCGTCACTATTGCAACCAGTTGAAACAATTAAGTGACCAGGGTTTTCACAAAATATTTATGCTACAATATCTGAAATGGCTAGTATTCCGACCATTGCTATAGTAATTCCCACCATACGAACCCTAGATTTTTTATCTTCTTGGGGGAATCAATTTGCTCGGTGTATAGGAATTATTACCGAGGATCACCCGTGTAAGCAAATTGAAACGCCCGACAAATATTTTTGGAAAACTTACCATTATAGTTGGAAAGAAATTGATGCGGATTTAAAAAAAAATGCATGGATAATTTCTCGAAAAAATGCAGGGATCCGCTCTTATGGCTTTCTTAAGGCCCAAGAATTGGGCGCAGACATAGTGATTACTATTGACGACGACTGTCTCCCACACGAGGGGGTTGACCTGGTTGAAGAATATATTGCCAATTTGTCACTTTTTGCTCCAGATGACTGGTTTCCGATCTACCCAAATAGAAAGTATATGTATAGTCGCGGCATTCCCTACTCGATTAGAAATAAGCATGAGGTTGTGCTTAGCCACGGTTTATGGAGCGAGGTGCTGGATTTTGACTCGCCCACAAATTTAATCAATTACGGCCTCCGAGTCCCGCAATATTTTGAGTTTTTAGAATTTATTCCCAAGGGATACTATTTTCCTATGTCCACAAATCTTGCGTATAAGAAGGAGATCGCCTGCGCAATGTACTTTCCCCCAATGGGGGCTAAGCCTGGTGGCGCCCTATGGGGCGTCGATCGCTATGACGATATATGGGCAGGATTGTTTGTGAAAAAGATAATTGACCATCTCGGATTTGCTGTTTCGAACGGTTCGCCATTTATTAGACACACGCACGCATCGGATGTATTCAATAATATTGAAAAAGAAGCAAAAGGACTTCGGCTCAACGAAGACATGTATACTCGGGTAGAGCGAGTTCAACTGACAGCAAAAACAGTTACCGGTTGCTATGCTGAACTTGCTAAAAAAATTGAATTTCCGGCGGACGCATACTTCAAGGATTTACGCAAAGCTATGCGTATTTGGTCAGAATATTTTTAGCAGTATCCTATGAGATGGTTGTTTACTCTCGGTGGAAGATGATAGCGGCACCCATGTCGGAGTCAATTCAATATATCAGCCGACCCACAGGGTGCCAAAAGTGATACAGTATGACTATGAATATTTCCAGATGGAGGAGAATAATTTTCTTATGTTTTCTTGCGGCGGCAGCGTACTTCGTTGTATCCCGTGTTCGGGGGTGCGGAGATTTCGGTTGCATGGCATTTCCCGGTCAGTCACAATGGCGCATACAAGAAGAGCATGAGAAATCACCAAAAACTTGGCGAGGACTCATTGATGCTCAGGACTACCGCGCCCGACTTGAAATACAATCTAATGTAAAAGTGCAAGATGCTTTGGCATTTACCAAAATTCGACTTATAAAAATAAACGGTCTCTTTGAAACAATTCGCTCCCCTTACCCAGGAATGGTCTCTGATACAATCAGCTGCGATGATACCTTTAAACCAGCCCCAAAAATTATACTAGGACAGCACGATCTCCCTATTACCTATTTTACCGGTTTTTTGAACAACCGATTACAGTATGGCAGTTGCACAGAGGACCAGATTGCCTACAAAAGCTTCGTTGGAATATTTTATTGTAAAGACGCACACCAGTGGTTGCAGATTGAGTTGATAGTAGAACGGTCTAAGATACGATCGGAGAATGAGTACATGAAGCTATTTCAGAGCATCACATGTCAGCGCCCATCGTTAAATACTGGCAAGCTTTTTCCTTGAACAAAGTTTGGAATAGTGACGCCCAGTGCATTCATAAGCGTTGGGTATTGATCGATGAGGGGAAATGGCTTGTTGCCCAAAAAATTATTCTTTTTTATCCCAGGACCCGCGATAATAAATGGCGTCCACATCCCGCTTACATGCTCAGCCTTAATAGCCTGTTTGTATCCAGTAACCGAAGGTGTGGAGAAAATAACCAGGTCATTGCTCATCTCTTCATTCCATCCAAACCCAGGAGCATTCGCGATAACTAAATCTCCTAATCGATCAGGATCAAGCTGCATATACTCTTTTGCTACCTCCCATTTCACAATATCAGTGAGCGGTTTTTGACCTTCTTCATCCTGAAGACTCTGTAGCTCTTTGATGACCTCATCGCGCAGGGCTTCATACTCTTGTCCGGACGCGCGATTATATTTACCGGCAAGTCCATTGGGATTAATGTATACATGAGCCATTTTCAGGTAGATTGCTTTCGTGTTTGCCCAGTCAATGATCGGCTCACCAGTACTGCTATTGATCGAGAACTTTAACCAGCCTTTTTTCGCAAAAAGATTGTTTAAATTCACGGTCCGGTTCAGTGGTACTGCTCCGTGGTCGGAGCTTAGTACGATGTACGTGTTTTTATCTGATGTTTTTAACACCTCTCCTATAATGGTATCAAGTTTTATATACATATCTTTTACTTCGTCCCAAAGCTCTGTTCTCTTCTCATCAGAAATACTCGAGTATTGAGAGCTATTCGGATCGACGAACCCCATCCACCAGCGGCTGGTAAGCATTTGATTGGGCGTATATATATCATGTATGACGACATCTGGGTGAAAGTTATTTACAACGGCAGGCACTGCTCTGGCGTGCCAATCCAGTGACATATGTGCTTCATCGAGAAATATTTTTTTATCTTCCGGGTAATAAATTAACTGTGCCGGATAGTTGTCTACGAAGTCTACCATGGGGCCAGCCGATTTGTTCATTACCGCAGCAGCGGTATCAGGAAGCGTGATTTGTTCATTGAGGTTGTTATAAAAAAGGCGTATCCGAAAAAACCTATCAGCCCCTCCTAGCTTTACAACTGCGATTTTTACCGCTGTTTGTATGGGTGTGCTCTTGTCCTCTACTTTCCATTGCAATGTAATTGACTCCCAATTGCTCCACTCGCCGACTGATATTGGAGCAGTGGGGCGATCCTTATCTACGGCAAAAATCACCTTGTCGTAATCAACAGTTTTGTTGTCCGTTGAATCGTATACATAGGCAAATACTGTGGCTCCCCATCCCGTGAGCTTCACTTCATATGGATCGGACATGCTGCTTGGCGAGTTTATCCAGCCTGAAGGCTTTTCTGAATCAACATACTCTGTCAGTTGAGGCCCGAAATAGAAAAGTCTCGTTGCTCTTCCTTGTTTTATCCTCTGTTCCAGATTTCCTTTTGTCTCAAAATTTATAGCGGCAAAATCCGCTCCCCACCCACCCCAGCGACCCCGAAGCACCACTCCCTTGCTTATTTCCGGGGGTGTTGAGCCAGGTACAGACACAATTGCGACTTTAAATCCTGCATCCTCAAGTGTTTTCCAGATCGGAGGTACTTTTTTGGCGACCGAACGAAAACCACCAATAGCTACTGAATCCAGCGGTTTTCCTATGGCGTGCATCGGGCCATCATTCACTCCGTTTACCGAAGGGTAAGCACCAGTTAGCAATGACGCAAAATTTGTCGGGGTATGCGATGGAAAATTTGGAAATGAATACCCATATGTGCCCGAATCAATCATCCTTTTAATATTCGGAAGTTTTCCTTCTTTCGCCCACTGAAAGACTGTAAAGGTATCAGGGTCTGCCCGCATACCGTCTGGTATGAACCAGTACAGCTTAATAGGTGAGTTCGTCTTATTTTCTCCCTGTGATTCGTACCGCTGATACCAGACAGTAACTGCAAGGCTGATTATAACGAAAAAAATAAACGGACCGATTATTCGATATCTAGGGAGAAAGAGATTCTTCATAAATTTTTGCCTCAACAGCGGGCAATGTATGCCCTAGTATTCTTCGTTACCATGCCGCTTGTCGATAATGATGATATCATATTAAAACACATGAATCACATCGTATCCCATATCTGGCATCGTCGGAACATGCTGCTTTCCGGATTGCTATTGATCATTGTTTTCTGTGGAATTTATTTCTCTTTCCAGCACTATGTGGCCTCAAAACCACTATGCAAGGATTGCAATATTATTCTTGTTTCATTGGATACATTCAGCGCAAATCACCTGCCTTGTCAGGGCTATAATCGTCAGACGGCGCCGAATTTGTGCGAATTCGGCAGAAATAATTTTCTGTTCACACACGCATACACGAATTCCACGTACACCCTTCCCAGTCACGTGACTATGTTTACCGGATTATTTCCGACCGGACACGGGGTTCACATTGAGAAGGATATTTTTTCTCCTGCACTCCCGTTTTTACCGTCAATACTGAAGAAAAATGGATACAAAACAACATTTCTAATGCCCAAGCATGCGGTGCACCTGCCTATAGATACGGTATATAATCGCGGCATTGATGAAATTTTGGAAGAATATGATGTACCGTGGGTAACTGCGTTAACTGAATTTGAAAAAAATGTATCCTCAGGAGTAAAATCGTTTCTCTTTCTGCATACATATTATGCACATGAGCCATATTTTATCGAAGACAGATCGAAATTATATACGGATGATACGATTGATAAGGTTGTGTTAAAAACATCCGATTGGAAAGAAATATCAGATCACTTTGTCACATTTCTGATAAATCAGTTGCGCATTGATCTGGAAAATAAAGTGTACGGAGATGAAAAAAAAGACATATACGAAAATTTGCTTCAGTCACTCTCAAGTTCAAGCGACAATATACGGAAACAGAAGAATTTGATAACGGAATCGCTGTCATTGTTGTCGCAGTATTTTGAAAATTTTCAGTACTTTAACCGTATTGATAAACATAATCCTCGTGAAGTAGCCTATCTACGGGCGCTGTATGATCAAAAAATCCAAGAACTGGACGCTGGGCCAATACAGGAGCTCATTTCTTTTATTTCCCGGTCATCCCTCAAGGACAATACAATTGTTATTGTAACCGCGGATCACGGCGAAGAGTTTATGGAACATGGATATTTGTCTCATTCTACACTCTATGATTCCAATTCACATGTGCCGCTAATAATTCGAGTACCAGGATTATCGAAAGGCTCAGTTCATTCATATGTGCAGACTGCTGATATAACGCCGACAATTCTTGATTTAATCGGTGTGCCCAAAACGGATATATTTCAGGGAAAAAGTTTGAAAAATATTCTGTTAGGGGAAAAAATACAACCTAGGATACAGGTTGCTGTTGATGCGTACCAAACAACCAAGACCTTGCGGTTCGGTAAGTGGAAATTATTTCTGAACACCCAACAGAATCCTCCGGTTCCTGTCGAACTGTATGATACTGTAGCTGATCCAGGTGAAACGAACAATCTGCTCTATATAAGTTTCGATGTAGCACAAGACATCATGGAGAAACACAATAACGAAGAACGAGAGTGGAATAACTAGCAAAGCTGCATGTAATACTGATATTATGTTTCATATGAAAAACATCTATGGATATTTAGCGAGCACAGTGATAGTTTTTTTGCAGCAATATTGCTTACAGGAATTGTTGTACTGATGCTGTCGCATAAAAAGGCTCAGAGTGAATTAATGCCATTATGTAAAGACTGCCATATCATTTTGGTCTCACTTGACACCCTAAGCGCTGGCCATCTCCCCTGTTATGGATACAACAGGAATACTGCTCCGAATCTCTGCGCCTTCGGGAAGAAAAACATTCAGTTTCAGAATGCGTATTCAAACGGCGTGTTTACTCTTCCGAGTCATGTGACCATGTTTACCGGATTGTATGCTGGAACGCATAAAGTAAACCAAACGAATCAAGATATTTTATCGATACATACGCCGTTTTTGCCGCCAATCCTCCAAGATTTCGGATATCGCACATACTTTTATATCCCAAAAGATTCAATATATTTGCCACTGGACAAATGTATATAATCGCGGGATTGATGGATTTATTGATGAATCGACTCAGCCGTGGAGCGTAGCGCTTGATGCTTTTGAGAAGAGTGCTTCAGAGGGTCATAAAACTTTTCTTTTTCTCCACTCTTTTTATGCTCATGCACCGTATTATATTGATGATAGGCCGAAGCTGTACACCCAGGACCATATAGAGCACATAGCCTTGTCGGAATCGCAATGGAAAAGTGTTTCAAAAGACTTTGTGTCATATCTAGTAAGCGCTCTCCGAGAAGATATACTAAACGATGTATATGATAATACGGAAAAAATCAGATATCAGAATTTACTTTTTGATCTGGAAAAATATGCTGACTCATATGAAAAACAGAGAGACATAATTACTAATTTTCCCACCCTATTTGAGGAATATTTTAAGAATTGCCATTATATGGCACGAGTAGATAAGCATAATTCTCGTGAAGTAGCGTATTTACGGGCGCTATATGATCAAAAAATTCATGAATTAGATACCGGGCAGATTACTGAATTATTATCATTTCTGACAAAATCAGCTGCTCGCAATAATACGATAGTCATAGTTACTTCGGATCACGGCGAGGAGTTTATGGAGCACGGATATCTCGGCCACAACACTCTGTACAATCCAAATACGAGAGTAGTATTTATTATGGCTGTACCGGGGATCCTGGAGAGGACGATTTCTGATTATGTGCAGAGTGCCGACATAACACCCACAGTACTTGAATTGCTTGGAATTCGTCATAAATACGCGTTTCAGGGGCTTAGTCTGATGCCTGCTTTTTCGGGAAAAAGGATTCAGAAACGACTACTTATCGCGGATAGTACTGATTTTTCAAAAAAAACACTACGCCTGGGCAAATGGAAGTTGTTTTTGGATACAAAATCGGATGAACGGATTCCCACCGAACTTTATGATGTCGAAGCAGACCCCATGGAAACGAGAAATTTACTTTTCACACATTTTCAGTTTGCGAAAGAGATACTTGCACAGTATGAAAAAGAAGAATCGGCATGGTTGAAGTGATATCTCTGGATGTAAAATCAGCAGCTCGATCCTGTCTGAAGTCTTGTTTCATCCAGTCTGTGGGGTAAACAGCCTGATTCAAAGGTTTCATGGTTAACCATATTCCTCAACGATGTTAACCATGATCATGAAAAAGAAATATGCGGAAATCAAAAGCATATATTTATTTCAAATCCTGTTAGATAAGCACAGGATGAGCTGATCTTCCACTTTTGTCAGTAACTGTTATACTTGTGCTTATTATATGACATTAGTGATGTATGATGCCGGTCGATTTCTATCAACCTACAATGGTATTTCAACATAACTTACAGAAACTGCTCCGATTTATCCTTCGCAGATTCATTCATTTTCATCCCTTAACAAGCCGCAATTATCATGACATGGGTTTATGGGATTATGATATTTTTTCCGGATGGATGGAAAATATGGATTATGTTTTGTCGCTTGCCGACGAAGACACAAATGAATATGAACGACTAGAAAAACGATTAATTGAAGCTGAGTATGCTGTGTGTCGCGAGCTTTCGATTTTGGGAGGCGTTATCATCGATAATGGGTGTGGAGTCGGTCGTCATATCAGTCAAATACTGTCAAATCGAGGACCGCTGCTACGGTATGTAATAGGGGTTGATATTTCATTGGGACTTCTCACTAATGCCGTTCACAGAATTGGAGTATTTAATCCGTATGTACAATATCACCTTGCATCTGTCGACAATCTGTCTTTCATACACGATGCGAGCGTCGATTCGGGAATAATTATGTACAGAACATTTGGAAATTTATCAGTGAGAGAGCGGTCAGCAAATCTTCGAGAAATGCACCGCGTATTAAAAACAGGAGGCAAATATGTTTTGTCGTTGGGAAATACCGCACACATGAAAACAATCATTTCGCATTATACGAGTATCTCGGGGTCTCCAAAATTTTATAATGCGAAAACGGGTAGCGTGACATACGGTGACGGTGTACATCAGCAGTACTTTACCGAAAAAGAAATCCGCTCACTCGTCGCAAAGACGCAATTTAGGGTACAGAGACTGTATGAAGTCGGTCACGGTTTTCTGGTCTGGCTAGAAAAATAGCATGAGACGATGCGTCTGTCAAATTACAGCGTGACGCTAGGGGAGCCGTAAACGGTTACTACCGACTCGTCGGGAAGCGCTAGCTTAAACATGATAGATCTCTCAGGGAAAAAGCATGATGATATTTCACTGGGGAGTCCATTGGTTAGTATTACATCGGTTGTCGCTGCTTTTCGCATATCTCCGCAGTCGACGTTTGCGGGAACAATATCAAATCGAAATGTAAATGGACATCGATATAGGTGGCAATAGTATCTGAACACAAAAGTATTAAAATATTTTTTGTCCTCCGTCATAAACACTATAATGTTATGAACCGGATTATTTATAGCGCGAATTTCGAAAAATAGTTTTTCAATTTTCCAATCTTTTCTCACAGGTGGTCCTGACGTATATCCATTTTGCTCATATACTAATAAGGGAAAGTTTCCGAAATAATGTTCAAGACGCATTGGTAGAAATTTCAGATAGAACGTTGAGGTAGTGTAGTTGAGAACTACTATGAACAATAATCCAGTGAATATGATTTTTTTTAGGTATTTATGCGAGATTGACCTGGCTCCGTAGGTGATGATAAGACTTAGGATTGGCATTAGTGGCTCAATAAACCGGGGATCTTTATTCTGAAACAATGTAAAATAGTATAGATAAAACAGTCCGATCAAACAAAATGCGATTAATACAGGGTGTTGTTTACGGTTTTGTATTGTTTTATATAACCCAAATACCATAAACACCATTAAAGGAAAACGTAAATGCGCAAGATAGAGAATTGTCGGATAGTACAAAAGTGAGTTCAGAGTAAATATCGAAGGATCCCCTTCAGCGATTCCGATATCTCTTATTCGGATAAAATCGCTTATTAGATTCATGCTGTTACCGGCATACCAAGGCGCACAAAAGAAAAGTATAAACGCAACAAATAACCAAAAATATTGGATCTGAGCGCCTCGTGTGATTCGCGCAGCCAAAGCTAGATAAGAATACCCAAGAATAAAGGGAAGAAAGGACCATTTAGTAAGAAGTCCGGCCGCGCAGGATAGTCCTAGTAAAATAGTATATCCACGATTGGAAAAATATGCGGATTTTATAAATACCAGAAGAGAAACTGCTGCGATTGATGTCAACGGAAAATCCAATTGGTATTCTCTTGACTGACTTACGACAAACGGCATACCTATGATCACGAGAGCCGCTGTTAAGCCACTCCCTCTTCCAAGCACATGCTCACTCAATTGATATACTGAAACGAGTAAAATGATCCAAAAAACCCCAGTTGATAAAACAGCAATATCCGCCACCTGTCCAAATATGGAATAAATAACGGATGTAAAAATATATATAAATGGCGGATAGTATTGCCAGGAAAATACCAATTTATACAGATCAAACGACCTGAGGTAGTCGGCATAATGGAGCGAATTATCGAGATGGATGGCTGCATCCCAGTGTGGTGGGGATATGTCTACAAAGACCCACACGATATTTATGAATACGGAAGCGAGAATAATTAGCCATAAAATTGTCCGTCTCATACAGAAGATTCACGAATAGATTATTTTTGAATTATACCCAAGCCTGAAATCGCAAACGGCAGTGTAATTCCTTTATGTCTGTGTAACTCTTTCCAGAATTTGTGTACGCCGAACGAGCGTCCTAATTCTTTTTTGACAGTGACATCGTGGAATACCATCAGCCCACCCCTGCGTAATCTCGGCCAGAATAAATTGTAGTCCAGCCGCACTCCCCTATATGAATGATTCCCGTCTATATAAATATAGTCATACAAAAATACATACCGATTAGCGAATTCTCTGGTAGTCATCACATATAAGTTTAGATACTTGTTTACATCAAGAAATGAAAAGAATTTTTGAGGATTTATCTTTTTCCAAAATCCATTGCCACCCCAGCTATTCTTGTCATCTTCCTCATAACCAGCGTCAACAAAATCAACAACACCATTCTCATTTTCCTGACATGCGAGTGCACATATTGCTGGAATAAATCCTCCGCGAGAACCGACACAGAGGATTCGTTTGGGCTTAAGAGCAGTGAGTAGGCCATAATGTGTCATTCCGTATCCGAGATTTCCCGTTTTTTCATCAACCATTTGATATGGAGACCCATCATAATAATAAATGATTTTTCGAGTGATCCCTCGCGGAAAGATGATCGATCGATTTTTGCCAAAGAGTCGTTTAGCAAACGGTGATGTAACAAAAAACAACTCCAAATAATCACGCAAATGCAGCGAAAATTGAAAAGTCTTTCCAAGTAATCGTATTATCATTGTGCCACCTTTTTTATGCGAATTATTCTATCAACATGCGTATTGAAGTAATTTTCAAAATGAGACACCCAAACAATCGTGACCCCAATTTTTCTGAGGTTTTCTATTTTTGCAATGCTTTTTTTCCAGAATGCCCTATCTCCGACAGCAAGCGTTTCGTCCAGAAGGAGAATATCAGGTTCTGAAAAAACAGCAATCGCAAATGCAAGGCGAGAAATCATACCGCTTGAATAGCGTTTTAATGGAATATCAAGAAAGCTTTCTGTTCCGGCAAACTCTGCAATTGAGGAAGTTTTATGTAGTATTCGATTTTTTTCTATACCAAATATTGTCGCATTAATTAGAATGTTTTCCCGTCCACTTAACTCGTGATTAAATCCAGCTCCCAATTCAATAAGTGGTACCACCTTCCCTTTGGTGGTTATAGTTCCTGTTGTGGGCTCGCTGATGCCAGCGATGAGTTTGAGCAATGTGGTCTTTCCCGCTCCGTTCGGACCAGTGATAAGGACAAACTCGCCCTTATTTACAGTAAGAGAAATATCATATATCGCCAGATACATCTTAAACGGATGAAATAATCGGCTAGCCCATGTTTTGATTGACTGTGGTTTTTCCAGTAAATATTTTTTGGATACATGATTGACTTGTATGACGGGTGATTTCATATTAAATCAGCAATTTTTTTCTCATATTTATTAAAAAGCATGTACCCTAAAAATAGAAGTGTCCCTCCCCAAAAAAAGTTTAAGGCAAGTAAATCAATCCTAAATGTGTAGTGAAATAAGGATGTTTGAATTCCCATAATAGTTATAGCAATAGGATTTATATATAGTAAGTATGAGTAATGTTGCGGCACCGCAATATATGAGTAGACAATTGGAGACGCATAAAATAATACTAAAAGGGCAAGCTCAATAAGACGGCCCGCATCTCGAAAGATTGCATTTGTCATCGACACGATGAATGCGAATCCAGATGAGAACAAAAGTAATGGGATCATGATAACGATAGGATAAAAAATATGGAGTCCAAACGAAAAACCGTGCGCGAAATAAAAACAAAGCAAAATCACATATGATACAAAAAAATCAGGAATTTTAGAGAAAATATATGACAAAGGGAGTGTCGATTTTGGGAATGCCGCTTTTGTTACGAGCTCCCTGTTCCAGATAAGTGATTCCATGGAGAGAATGATCCCTTGGTTAAAAAAGTTCCAAACAATGAGACTGGAAAAAACAAAAAGAAAATATGGTATGTCCCCGTTTGGTAAAGAAAAAATAGAATTAAAAACATAATTAAGAATAAGCGAAACTGCGATTGGATATATTGCTATCCAAAGAATCCCGAGAATAGAAGCCTTATACCGAGACAGTATTTCTCTTTGTGAGAAAACAAGCAAAAGCTGAAGATAAATTTTTTTCCGGCTAGTCATATCGGTCATTATAGCAGTCTTTTATACTTGTCGAAGTGGGTATTATTAAACCGATTAGTGAAGCAGGGTTCTAGTCGAATATTTTTAGGAAGCTCTCTATGTGAAAAAAATACACTATATGCGTGTGATTCTTCCGCGTGCTTATCTCGGCGCGACAACGGAACTTTGTAGTTTTGAGTAAGATGGTTCCATATATTTGCCCCACCTAGACATGAATAGCATATTTCTCTCCCTGCAAGATATTGAAGAAGCTTATCGGGTGCAATACCCAAGCCGGGTGGCGTTGTGTTTCGATTGACTACATCGGTATATGCAGCAACGCCAGTAGTGGCTAAACACCGGAGTGTTTCATTGACAACTGCCTGCTTATTCTTGATATAGTTTATGACGCCGGAAGCAATTAAATAATCTGAAACGCCGTCTTTCAAGGGTATTGCGCTATCCAAATCAACACACAGAAGTATAGTATTTGCGCGTGCAAAAAAAAGATGTGCCATGTAAAGACTTAAGAAGTCTTTATCAATACCTATGATAGTAAGTGAAATTTTCTTGGATCGAGCGAACAAATAATAATCAGAGAACGCGCTTCCCGTACCACAACCCAAATCCACAATAGTTTTAGCGCCACGACGAAGGACGCTTAATGAAAGAAGTGAGATGTGATAGTCAGGAAGCTTCTGTCGATCCCTTAGGTATCTTGACCACGATTCGGGATATCCAAACATTCGCAAAAGAAGGATAAATAAATAATATCCCATCTGTCTGTATATGTATTCAAAACACAGTGTTGTTCTGAAAAATATTTTTGATAAAAGAGAAAATTGTATGAGTTGTGTGAGCGCGCGATGATAAAGACGTTTTTTAATAAGTCGTAACGCCTTCTCTGCCATTATATTTCTTTGAAGTATTATGATACCGGATATAACAGGATATTCGCCGCAGCGGCATGTAAGTATTGCAAATTTTTCAGAATAAAAATTCTCCCGTTGGAAACTATTTTTACACAATGGACAAATGATGTAGGACAATTCGCTTTTCATATGAGAAAATACACTCAAGTCTACCAGATCATTGATGATATGGAAATATTAACACATGATAATCATCACCATTTCAAGACAGTAGCAATGCTCGCATTGATTTGTATAGGCGCAGTTTTTTTGAGAATAAGGAACATACATGAGCCTATTGTGGATGCGCATGCATGGAGACAACATGATACCTATGCAATTGCCTCAAATTATCTAAAAAATGGGTACGATTTTTTGCGACCACAAATTAATGAAATAACACCTATTTTAAACAAAGACAGATTATTCTTCGAAGAATTTCCACTGTATGAATACATACTTTCAGGTGTGTTTACCGTGTTCGGCCACAGCCTGGTTGTGGCGAGGGTATATACAATTTTGCTTTTTATCTGCACTGCTATAGCATTATATTTTATTGGATATTATCTATTTGATAGAAATATAGGCATCAGTGCAGCTATATGGTTTACTCTCTTCCCTGGATCCATATATTGGGGAAGAACAGTGATTCCAGATGCGCTTGCAGTTTGCCTATCTACGCTTAGCGGTGTTTTTATTTTTTCTCGCTTTAGAGCTTGGCATCTGACTGCAGCCTTGGCTCTCTCCATAGCAGTACTTACAAAACCATTTTATGTCGTATTGTTTGTCCCCTATGCATACATGTGGATGCAACATCATAAAAGACCAAAACATTGGCTACTATTGCTTCTGATTGGAGCAATAGTCGTTATATTGCCGTTTATTTTTTGGAGGGCATTCATTGCAATGCAACAAAGAGAATCAATCTACTCTCCTGCGATTCAAGCATTTTTATGGAATGGAGAAAATCCATATGCATTTCTTTCACGTACACGATGGATAGAGACATTATTATTTCAGCGAATACCGTCGCTTTTAAGTCCCCTCGGTGGCATCCTCTTTCTTTATGGCGTATTTGCAAGTATTCGTGAAAGATATATTTCCTCTGTGAGAGTCTGGTTATTTTGTATATTTTTTTCTTTTCTTATCGTAGCTCAAGGAAACCTATGGCATGATTATTACCAGATTATACTTATGCCCCCAGCAGCGTTGTTACTTGCCGTCGTTAGTCGAGAACTGTATAAAAGAATAGTAAAATTTTCTGCGTATTATCTATTGTCAATCGGACTGCTCGCGTTTGTTGTAATATTTTTATTATATGTGCCCATAAGAGAGATTTATTACTTTAATTCGGATGTAAAATTTACAATATTTGCTGATGAAATGAATCTAATTCTTGAAAATACTAATGATAATGACAAAATTCTTCTCGTTGACGATCGCCAAGGGGGCTCATCACTATTGCTCAATCAATTAGGTGTTGTCGGGTGGGTGGACAGATCGGGTGAGCTTTGTAATCCTACTGAAATGGATGCCCGATTGACTCTCTACAAGTCTCTTGGAGCTACCATACTCATAGTTCCACAAGAACCTTACTTATATAATATAGATCCCTATTGCGACAGATCTGAGCTTACGATATATGCTTCTCATCAGTTCGAGTCGATTCTTAACGGAAAATATCTAACAATGTACCGTCTGTGAGTTTTTTGTACGTTCTACTCGTCATGATATGCTCCACAAGTGATTTATGGTGTGAAGCAATAAAGAGGTTGCGCACCGTATTTGTTCGTAGGTGAGCTTGGATAATTCTCCGAGTCTTTATCAGAATGGGTATTTTTTTTATCGTATGGATATATACACGTATCATAAATAAAGGACCATACTTTAGGGTATATATAAGCCAGTGAGTCAAATGCCCATGCAGAACCGAATGTATATTTTGAATAATCATATACCATGTCCAGGTTGTCAGCATTATCCATAGTTGATTCCGGACGCCGAGAAATAGTATAGATTTTGGATTTTGAATCGTTGACGACCTGTCATGGGATGCAAGTACAAATGGGATAACGGTGAGCGTCTCTCCCATCAAAAGCGCTCGAAGACTAAGTTCGACATCTTCAGAGTATGATTCGAAAAATGGGATGAAAACCCAACCGAATATGTTTATTTGATTTCGTGCGAAATTCTTGGATATAAATAAGGCAGCGGCCGGTAATAGTGGTTGAATTGATGTTTGGTGAATGCGATTTGCTGCTGTTCCGTCAGAATAATAATCTATACCCATGCTGTCGATACCTCTATTTTTTGTCAACCGAATATACGGTGATGCGAGATTATTTTGCTTCGTGAGATAAGGCAAACAGTTTTTGAAAAAAGTTGGGTATATATACGCATCATTATTTAAGAGTAAAAAATAACCGATCGATGGGTCCTGTTTTAGAGCATAGGTAATTGCTTCATTATTTGATTGTGCAAACCCAAGATTTTTTTGTGAGCGAAGTATGGATATTTGTACTCCGTTAGCAAGTTTTTTAGGTGATTGGATTTTTTCAATAGAACCATTGTCAAAAATGATGACCCAAAGATTGCTATACTTAGTGTTTTGCAAACAGGCAAGACATCGACTCAGTTTATCGATAAGGTTGTATGCTGGTATAATAACGCAGATTCGCATTTCATTCATATGAAATCAGATAGATTCTTGACTACAATCCGCTCTACTAGGAGGGCGCTATTTATTTCGCCGCATTTAGATGATGCCATTCTATCATCAAGTGCTCTGATCTCATATCTTTCAAGATTCTCACAGGTGACTATCGCAACAGTATTTTCGAATGGATCAGCCGATCTATTGACCCGTTTTGCTAGAAGATTCGTTGAGTCATGTGGATTTAACACTAGCGACTTACTTTTTCGACAAAGAAGAAAAGAAGATAAAGACGCCTGTAATGCCATTAATGCCCACCCCTGGTATGGTCAGCAGATAGACGCTTCGATGCGAAGAATACACAGTCCCTCGTTCTCTCGCAGTATGATGGGGTTCATATTGCCAGAATTCTTGCATATATATCCATTAGGAAGATCCGTTTTTTCTGGCAAGATATCATCTAAAGATAGAGAAACCGTAAATCTCACATATTCATCTCTCGCTTCTTTGCAAAGCTTGATACAGCCAGATAGGGTATTTTGTCCAATCGGAATAGGTCAACATGTTGACCACATCATGACGCGAAAAATAGCGGAAAAAGTGTTTCAGCGTATCATTTATTGGAGCGACTTCCCCTACTTATTAACATCAGATACGCCCAGCAATTATTTTGAGCACAAAAAAATGCATCAATATGATTGGTTCGAAGGGATTGAAAATCGGTCGCGATACATCGGTTTTTATACCTCTCAGATGAAAGGGCTATTTCCTGACGGTGTTATTCCTGATGTTGTTGAGCGGTACTATATGTCCTAAGCAGCGCTTCAAGTTTATTAACAGTCATTTGGAAATAAGTTTTGTTATACAGGCGTTTAATTTTTATCCGTATCGACTTCAATGGAAAAATCTTTTGAGAAATAGCTTCCAGATGTTTCGCAATAACTAAGGGGGAATTATTATTCAGAAGAAGAGTTTCATGTAGTGGCGTTAATAGGTTCATATTTTCTCCAACTGCAGTCGCCAAGATTGGCGTACCGCTAGCCAGTGACTCTAAAGCAAACATCGAAGATACTTCTAATTCAGAGGGTAATATACAAAAAAAAGCATCAGCGTAGAGTCGTTTGATTGTATGCCTACTGGCATCTTTGATAAATTTTATACGCGAGTGGAGATGTGATTTTTGAACCTTCTGAATAAGTAAGTTGTAGAGATTTGCATCGAAATTATGAGAAGGATATGCAATTATTAACTGACTCTGGCTTTCATGAGCATGTAAGCAGTATGCTTCAAATGCTTCCACTAATTGAGGAAGACCCTTTTTTTCCGCTATCCGACCCGAATAAAGAAATGTAATCATATTAGATGAATAAGCCTTTTTTGTTCTATTTTGTGTGCTGAGAAAAAATGGGTGAACAGTATTTGGAAGTATTTCTGGTTTTAGGAGATGTTTATATATCCCCAACTCTCTTTGTACAAGCGTTAAGGCTGATTTGGATGGTATTAGGAATTGTGTTGCCCCAATCCAGCATAATTTTTCCAGAGCACACTGAAGACGCGTGTACACATGATTCCAAGCTGGCCTAGAAATATGGACATGTCGGAACCCATGAAACCAAAATAGTTTAGGAATACTTCGAAATATGAAAAAGCTAGCAAGTATAAGACGATAGTCAGAGCCTATGATAAGATCAAAAGAGTGTTTTTTTATTGCCCTCAATGCGCGAGTAGCAACAACAAATTCCTCCAGAAGCTGCCAGTAGCCTTTTTCTTGATCCGATGATTGAGCATTAGGAATCTGAAAATACTGATAAAATAACTCATTGTCGCTTGCATTCAAAGCCCCATAGCTTACAAGGAATAAGTGATACTTTTTATTTCTATTTCTAAGCCAGGTAAAAGCAGAAATTATCGCATTCCATTCACCTACGGTATGAGTATCCGCCAAAACAAGAATATTCATGATTCAATGATATGGGCTATCGATTTTCCCAAGCTATCTTTAGTCGATTTAGAGTAAAGATGCTGTGCTAAACGGTTTTTAAATGGCGGGGAACCTAGATATAGATAGCACTCCTTTTCAGCCTGGTTAGGATCCGTATTTATAGTTTTTTTCAATGTTTGAGGTAGCTGATATTTGAGAGCTTTACAATAAAAGATCTGATGATCATCAACATGTTCTCCATAACGAGATACACGGGGAATTATATACGGCATATATGGGCAGTATTTGGCAGCTAGATAGATACTTATCGGCCCGCCGTGGACGATACAATATGTTGATTTTTTAAAATAGTTGATAAGAGCAGTCTCTGAAATAGAAGCAAATTGTTGTTCAGCACGTAAGAGCGTGTTCGTCCGAGATTGCAGAACAATCTTTCGATTTACAAGACAGCGCTGGGGAGCTTGCTTGATATATCGAAAGAGTCTATCAAATGCAAAATCGGTAGTACCGCACGAAATGAATATTAAAGGATGCTTCCTTGATACACTGCTTTGGGATACCATGTTTTTTGAATTTTTTGTTGAACAAAGAAATAATCTACAAAATTATACACTATTTTCCCCGTCAAACTTGGATATGCGACGAAATCAATCGGTTCTATGAAAATGAGCTTCGTATGATAAAAAAATTTTCCTATGAAAAAAAACGGAACCGCGATGCCTGCTCCACAACTGATCAACACATCGGGTTTTTCATTCCTAAATATAGAAAAAGACTGTAATGCATTAGCAAGTGCAGTGATGACATTTCGTGACTCTGGCGCATATGCGATATACACAGTAGATCCATGTAGTTTGGGTTCATATTTTAGTTTTGGGTTAATAATCCAAAAGATGTTGTTTCCTTTGAAATAGGGCAATAATTGTTTTATTTGAAAGTAATGACCTCCTGCGGAAGTTATGATGCCTATGTTTTTTTTTGAATTCATATTCTTTGCTTTTTGACAAATGTATCTATTTGTGCTATTTTTCTATTCCAGTTTTGTGTATGTGCAAAGTTTATAGCTTTATTAGCTTGTTTCAGTGACCAGTTCGTATGAAATGTACGTAGCGCCCTATTGAACTCCCTTTTCATAGAAGTAGTTTGCAATATTTCATTAGGAATGTTTGTTAAGGCTAGGATATTTGTGGCCACAACTGGTATGCCCATAGCTAAATATTCGTATGTCTTCATGGGGTTGCAGTATCGAATCTCCGTATATTCTGTGTCGTATGGAATAATGCCAACCGACGCGTTTCTGAGAATCTCAGGGAGCTTATTTTTCGACACACGCCCTGTAAATGTAACATTGGAATATGTAAGTAAATCTGAAAGTGCATATTTCATAGTCTCATCGATCGGGCCAACTATTTTAAATGGAATAGAGGGATTGCTTCTAACAATATATCGAAACAATGGCAAGTGTATCCAATAATCAATATGACCAACAAATACGATATATTCTCGTGCACGTTTAAGACTTAGTGGATGCTTAAATAAGCTTGTATTACATCCGCATACAACATGCGTTGAACGAGAACGAATATCAGGATACTCTGATTGTTTTTGTAATTGCAGATGCAATGAGTTAAATATCACATAGGTCGCAACCTTCATCAATTGTCTTTCGTGTGTAACAAGATTGGCAGTTTTTCTATTACCATAATAATCAATACAATCGTATATAATCATGGATTCACCAAGTTTTCCTACACAGGCGACCATAATTGGATTGAATCCCCAAATGACTGGTTTTTCTTTCAAAATGGAAAGGGCTAATTTTAGCATGAGAATTCCGGCTGACACATTTGCCCTGTACATGAATTCAAGCTTCTGAAATGGGAACAGTGATAGAGGACGGAAATATAACACGGTTTTCTTTCTGGAAACGATTGCGAGGGGATATGAAAGAATTTCCCTCAAGGAAAACTGTCGAAAGCTATTTTTCCAAGAGAGAGGATTTTGGAAATCAAAAATGATGACTGTATTTCTCTTTGATAGAGTGGTTGCGGTCTGTTCGACATAATCAGCAGGGAAGTTCTTCTGTATGTGGAGCGGTATAATTACAATTTGATCTTTGAAATAATATTTCATTTCGCCTGATCCACTTCCTGAATATCGGTGATAACAGGAAACAGAAAAATATCTTCTAGAAGCACAGGTATAGCCCGATCTATCAAGATCGGAATATCGTCAAGCAGGTAGTACCGTCCATCAATTAAAAGAGCGTCAATTTCTAGCGTAAGTCGCACATTTTTCCGGATCGGGTGAGGGCGAAGGATAAGGCTACCATCATAAGTGGAGACTATCTTATCAGCCGGCGAGGTCTCCTTCTTTACCACTCGTATAACAATATTGCCATTATTGTCTAAAACAGTGTCTCCCTCATCGATGGCGTCTGCTACATACGGGAGCACACCGCTCACTTCCGGTAACGATGCATCAAACACAAATAGTTCTGCAGTTGCCAGTAATTTCTGAGATGGGTACGGCTTTTGTGTGCCGATAATATCACTTACAAGTCCCTCTAGAAGAACATTATCTAAGGTCAACGATATTGGAGATCCAACTAAGACATTTCTCCCTTTGAAATTATACGTACCAGATCTCGGTGAATGTACGGCATTTAGCCTTACCGTGAGATACATCGATTTTTTTGTTGGCATGGTGTCATACCTTCGGATTTTTGTTATAGTTGCCATCGGCCTGCCAAGCATATCTTTTTCTGCCATGCCAACTCGTAGTCGATTAGCATACCATATTGGCACTCCCTGGCTCGGCCAAATGAGGCTTTCTTCAGTTACCTTAACCACAACATCAATCTCCTGTTTTGAGCGGAATAACATCAAAAAAACACTGAGGAATATTAATATAGCTGTGGTAAAAGTGATCAATTCAAAAAGTGTCAGATTTCTCATTCTCTTTTGAATAGTTAGCAAGAGTTTTTTCATGATATTGAGCAAGGCGGCATTATTGTATCATAGCCCTGTTCATATTCATTTTCAATCTTCCAGATATCCTGTTCCGGGGTATATATGCATGAGTATTCGCTTCGCATGGGATAAGCAAATATCCTGACCATAATTACAACAGCCGCAATAGCACACACGAAGAGCGGGATAGCTACAAGGGCACGTGTTTTGAATTTCAAGGATACTTTTGATTCCTTCTCAATACCACGCTCGCTTTGCTTACCGCGATATATATTCCATACACCTCCAGAGAAATAATAGGATATATATACACTACATAATAACTTTGCCAATCCATGAGCAAATATCCAAGTGGCGCTGACATAAGCATTGTGAGTATGGCAAAAAAAAGTAACTCATTTCTAGTTTTTTTGTGCAAATACGCGATTCTCGTGGCTGAAATACTATTATATAATATATATGCTATACCGAATGTTGCGCCAAAAAGTCGGACAAGGAGCAATGCCTTAATTGCCCTACGGACCAACGCAGAGTTTGGTGATTCAGTCTCCCATTTATATAGTCCAAATGGAATGCCGAAATTAGTGTCAATATCTACATAAAAATGTCGGATAATTCGGCCCATTCGCTTGGATGGAGTAAGTAATGCCTCGTCAGGCAGGCGCTTTTGATATGACACGCTGTCCATGTAGCGGAATCTGTACATATAAAGGGTGTTTTTTATCGGTGCTGTGTACAAAAATGGATTTAACAAACAGAATATACCAAAGCAGGCAAGCCATGACATAATAAGCCAAGAAATATTTTTTGCCTGAAAGGTTCGGATTGCTTGTGCAATAGCCACAACGCTGAAAATTCCCATGAGCACTAAGCCATTCAATTTAGTTTGAGCCGCTATGCCTGATATAAGACCTATGCGTAATGCGGAAATCATGCCTTCTTTCAATACGACGAACCTACATATAAGATATAATCCCGAAATTATCAAAAATAGAAATATTCCTTCAGCCATCGCTTTTGAACCAGAATATATAAATAGTGAGTTCGTCATAAACATAAGCGTTATTCCGCTTGTAAGAGAGACAGGGAAAAAGAGGATGCTTATATGCCATACAACAACAACCGTTAATGCCATAAATAATGCAGAGACAGCCCTGGCGCTCAATATGATGGAGATGGTCGGTTTAATAGCTGCTCCATATTGCTTTTCAAGCTCTCCAGAAGATCTGCTCTGTATCGATTTCCAATTGATAGGATAGTGTGTCTCGACATATCGCATGGCTTCTTCTCCAGCTATCCACACGAAGTGATTGTCAATCAAATATTGCCAGTAATGGCGCTGTTCCGGTTCATTTGCTCGGAATTGAATATATGAAGGAATATTTAACAAATACGCAGCGAATTTTGGCTGATCGTAAGCATGGTACGAATGCCACAATGGGCTTGCATTGTCACCCCTCACGAGTAGATCCAGATAGTACCCCTGCCCCACCCAAACATGTTCATCCCAGTAATCAATTGGTACATGATATGCGGCATACAAATAATACCCATAGGCGAGCACAAAGGTAATGACAGATATAAAAAAAACTGATTTATTACTCCGAATCATTTTGTTATCAATAAATTAGTAATAGATCTCCAAATTTGTACGAATCCGATAGTTTCAAATAATAGTATTGGGAACGTGAGTGTAATAAAGTATGGCATCCAATCGATCATTAGGTATGTCATGAGCATCATGATACTGGTACCAGAAAATAGTAAGATAACCAGTGAAGCAGGTAGTCCGCCACTGTATATGCTTCTTGGCGCCTTGCGCATAGATAATCGCATAAGGTAAAAGAGTCCTATCAATGCAAGCACTAAGCGGCAATAATTTAATACCCTAACGAAGTGGAAGATATAGCGTTTTTCATATGGTATATACCTGTTTAGGTGAAATACAAAGGGCAACCCTAGATTTAGCTGGACTTCCGTGTAATAGCGCTGAAAAATTCTATTGCTCCTGTCAGTAATTGACCATAGGGCCGATTGCGGAAATTCAATTTGGTTTTTTTGCGCTACGCTATATCGCCATTTGTACATAAAAATCGCACCCTTAACTGGGTTGGTATACAGGAACGGACTTGCGGCAATAAAAAAAACTAAAAATACGCCAATATACACAAGAACATGTAGTGTCGCATTTCTTGCTCTTTCACGAGTGTATACAGTATGCCATATAAGCATGATAAAGTATGGAATCGTGAGAGAAATGCCGTTTAATTTTGTCAGCGAGCATAAGGCGGTAATAATTCCCAGGATAGCCGCAGTATCGAAGCGTAGCGTACGAGCACAAAACATGCGGATCATGATTAAAAGGCCAGCGAGATAAAAAAATAAAAACATTCCTTCCGAAGTTGCCTTTATTCCCCCATAAACAGTAACGGTATTTGACAGAAACGCTGCCATGAGCATAAAGGCAGCAATGCTGGATAATATGTACTTAGTAATTACAAATACAAGTAGCCCGCTTGCAGCAACAAACAAGATCGATAGTGATCTCCCGTGTAATACCATCCGTATAGTCTTTGTAAACGGTTCACCATAACGCTGGATTGCTTGGTCAATTGTTAACCCATCTGTCGCATTCCATGCGATAAATGATTCAGTCGTTTTCGGAGGAAATGTGTCAATGCTATAGAAATTCCCTTCCTTAAGAAAATCCGTATATCTGTATTTTGTTCCAAGCTCCTTTCGTTTGTTTAAATATAGTGGGTATTGCCACGCTCCATGGACATACTCGGCTAGCTTAGGTTGATCATACGAATAATACCCCTGCCACAACGAGTCGGAGAAGTTCCGCTGTATTAGCAGTTCAAAAAAATATCCTCGTGCTATCCACCAGTGCTCATCCCAAAATTCGATGTATGGAATAGTTCGAACAGAGAAAAGAAACGATATATTTATTAGAAATATGAGTCCGTATAGAACATAGCGTTTCATATAAGACGGCGCATGTGATATAGAACAACAAGCAAATCCAAATACATAAATGGTTGAGAAAATGGAGCTAACAGTATAATACATCCCGCGAGCGTGAGAGCGCTATATAAGATATTATTTCTTGGTTGTGAATTAGCTAAAATCGGTTTGTATCGTAGAAATGAGAACGCCATGAGAATAAGTAGTATTACTGAAATGATTCCACTTTCTGCAGTTACAAGTAAATAATAATTATGGATAAGATCGGGTGAGGATGCAAAAAAACCTTCAGGATTGGATCGTATCGACTCAATAACGCTAAGTCCTGTCCCCACTCCGAAAATTGGATTTTTCTTAATTAATTCAAGTATTTCAATCGATTGGTGTAATCGATAATACCCTCCTCCGGATTCCTGAAAAGTATATATTGTTTTGCTTATCCGAGGCATCATATATACAGTAAGAGGTATCAGGATTATGGTGAGCCAAATGTATTTTCTCACTCTAGGTAATAAGTTTATCCGGTATACATGCTCCAGCTGATAGAGATATACGCAACAGCTAACAAAAGTTAGGAACCACGCCGTCCGTGAGAGGGTTAATCCGATGGTAATAAATGATGCAAGTGCAGTCTGAATGAAGATTGCCTTGCGATAGAACCAGTGCAGTCCAAAGCATACTATGCTTATTATTGATAAATAAATTGCATAATTATTCGGATGGATAAATGTTCCGATGGGTCGGAATGTGAAATAAAATTCATCAACTACCCCGCCGAACTTTGGTATTGATTGCTCAATCTCAATGGACTTTCCTAGAGGTGAGCCGGTGATGAATTGAAACATAGATAATACTACTTCAAATAGCACAAGCGATAACAATGTGTATGCAATTGTTGGAAGTTGTGATTTTCTTGTGAAGAATAATGTTAAAAATATGTGCAGGCATATACTCTCTATGATGCTCGATGTTTGATACAACGAAAGCATGAGTTGGGTTGAAGCAAAAAGGTTTGAGAGTACAATCCAGATGCAAAATCCTACTATTGAAGCATCAAAAAGAGTGTGAAAAGCTGTTAATCCCCTCTTTGCAATTTTCCCTAAAGCAACAACCCCAAGGATAAAAGCCACAATATCCATTGTCCGAATTACCACTACGGAAACATACCCCATCGGGTAAATACGTTGGAGGTGCGGATATTCGGACAAGTCGAGTAGTTGTACGATATGCGTTTTACCGGTAAAAATTATGCTACTAGTAAGGAATGTTACAAGAAGACTCTCATAAAATTTATTTGTTAGATACCATCGGATAAAAAAATATGCGAAAAATGCCGAAACCACTAATTTATTTGAAGGTGATATTAGCAACAAGGCGAACAGTAATAATAGTGGAGAAAAAAGTATAATACTCTGTCTGATCATGGTGTTAAAGTAACTTATAGTGCTTTCTATCAATGTTCCCGAATAATATTTTTTGAAAAATCCTTCTCAACTGAAAGAACTGGTCACGACTATTATGTCTTGATGCAAACCGCAATGCTGATGAGCGTAAATTAGCTATCTTCGCGCTGTGTTTATGGTCAAATAGCCACGAGACGGCTTCTGCGATATGTGATGCTGTATTTCCTTCGTTCCTGCAAACAATCCCACGGCGAAGCACTCGGTACGAATTGAGAACAAGTGGTGTTATTTCATGAGTGCCACCTAATATAGAAATGATGGATGATGAGCAATTTGTGCTAATAACAGGCACACCGCAGTACATTGATTCCAGAATTACTAAAGGAAACGCTTCAGTTTTTGATGTAAGGATAAGCGCATCAGCAGCAGTAAGATATTTGTACGGATTAACTTGCTTACCCAGCAACACGACATGAGTATTAAGTCGTTTTTTTTGAATAGCAGCTCTCAGTTCAGGTAGGCAGTCTCCCTCACCGATTATATAAAGAACAACATTATGATCTTTTTGATGAAGTTTTTTTAAAACATCAAGCAATATCAGTGGTTGCTTTACTTTTCGAAGAACACCGATGAAAATAATCGATTTGCGCCGCTTCTTTATAGACGAATTGCGTATCAACCGGCATATCAATGATGTATTAATACACGGTTCAAGCAGTTCCACGCGCTCCGCAGGGACAAGAAACACACGGATGACCTCAGCATGTATTTGTGAGGTGACGCACAATACACAGTTTGCATGGCGAAGAGCATACGCTTGCAGCGTCAGGACAATACGCCGTATGGGGGTTTGAGGATAAATCAGACGAATAGATTCAGATAGTGTATTTTGAATGTATACGCAGTATGGTTTCCTTGTGAACAATCCGAGGGCCGATGTCATAAATGAAGGGGTTCGCTCAAAACTCAAAATCATATCATACTGTCTGATTAGATAAAGTAATTTAATAAAAACAGGCATGCTATGTATAATCATCATCGCTTTGGTCATGTGCTCGACTTGCGTTAAGTGCGTGATAGACAATCGATACTGTTTAGACAAGTCATCTTTTCGTTCAATTGTAGCAACGTCTATAGTGATTTCATTGTTTTTTGCTTCGCTGGATAATGCAGCGATGAGCCGCTCTCCTCCCCCGATAGAAAAATTTTTCATAAGACAGAGTATTTTCATATTGGACTGATTATTTATGTGCATTTTTTTTCATTATCTGTCTAACAGTTGATACCATTTTTTTTGAAAAATTATCAAAAGAAAAGTCCTCTGCGCGGATGCGCGCATTTAGTCGAAGCTGTGCATATTGTCGCTCGGACAAGGACTCTAACGCTCTTATCTGTTCACTTAGTGACTCGGGGTTTAATTGATCATACAAAAAACCATTTTTTCCGTGGGTGATTATTTCAGATACACCACCGCTCGCGTGTGCAATTACTGGTACTCCATATCCCATGGCTTCGACCACACAGATCCCAAATTCTTCATTTAGCGAAGAAAAGAGAAAACCATATGCCCGACTATATATTTCATTCCGGCGCTTATCGGATATGTTGCCTATAAATTCTACAGTATTACCTGCTAATAGCTTTAATTTTTTTTCCTCAGGCCCTCTGCCGATAATTTTAAGGATTATGTGATATTTATTTGCCATTTGGACAAGTGTGTCGATATGTTTTGGGTATACTAATCGCGATGTGGTGACGTAAAATCTTTCAGTCGATACTATACGAATGGATGGTATGGTTGGGATATCGACCGGTGGATAAATAACAGTAGAATTCCTCCTATAATACTTCAGAATTCGTTTCTTCGTATGAACCGAGTTAGTCAAAAACTCATCGACGCGTTGAGATGAGATATAGTCAAATGTTCGCAGTGCATGAGAGGTAAAATTGTTATATATTTTAATAGCGAAATATTTTTTCCATGGAAAAGATGTCTCGTAGAAATACAGATACCGTGGAGGGGTGTGTAAATAGCAAATATGTGTTGTGTGTGGTTTAGTGATCACGCCTTTTGCTATATACGATCCAGAAGATGATATAACTAAATCATACAGAGATAGGTCAAAGCTTTGCCAAACCCAAGGAGTGAGAATTTTAAAGATTCTTTGTAAGCGCCGGATGATTCCTATACGGTTTGCCCACGATGTGGTGATGTGAAATCTTTGAAATTTTTTTCCGATGGGATCCCTTGTAGAAGAGTTGTAATATGATGTGAACAGGTCCGCTGACGGGTATATTTGCATGAGCGCAAGTATAACGCGCTCTGCTCCGCCAAAATCATATAATTGATCATGAACAATTGCAATTTTCATATATAGTAATTAACTGAGTGCAATAATACGCTGTGTTTTCAAATTAGGCAATTATTACAATGGTGGTATTATACGACATGTGAACCTGATTGATAGCATATTTTTTTACACAGCTGCGTACCGGCAAAAACGGAAAGCCGTTTATTATATACAAATTTCGCACCATGGTAATGGACGCTGAAGAACAAAAAAAAGATTGCAAAAACTCAATGAAGCCGATGGGCCGGTATTTAAAATCCGCAATGACCCGAGATACACACATATAGGCCGATTCCTTGCTCACACTGGCTTAGACGAGCTTTCACAGCTCTACAATGTGCTTCTGGGGGATATGGCGCTCATCGATCCCCGTCCCCTCCCTGTTGATGAAGCAAGGAAATTAAAAACAGGGCAACAAGAACGACGCTCAATTCTCTGTATTTGCTGACTATGGAGCTTTTTATTTTCTTGACGTACTCTTTTTATTGCGTAAATCCTATTTCAACGGATCAATGTGTACGGTAATTGTGTATGGATGTTTACCTCTGAGCATATTGGCTACGTCATGATGAGTATGAAACGATGTCTGTGACGATGAGATGTCCTGGAACAAATGATGGCTATGTCTGAGTTTTTCAGAAATTGGTACACCGTTTGTTCAAAAGCAGCTCCATATGACAGCTTAGCGGGCAGATAGTATATATACTCTTTAACCGTATCATTTTTTATGCCGAGAATATGTCCAAGCTTTGTAAATGCTGCTTGTTGTCCCGTTCGATCTGCAAGGAGTAATAATAAGTCTTTCAGTACGTCTGGATTTTTTATATCATACATTCGGATGATATCTTTATAGAGCACATCTCCTACTAGCTCGGAGAAGTATGCAGGATTTGCGAAAGTACATATTCAGGATAGCCACCAGTTTTGAGATAGTCGTCGCAACATATGTTTTGGAGAAGCGGTGGAAAGAAATGTCAAACCATTCCAATCGAAATGGAAAGATATATTAAATTGAGGCTAAATATATATGTCTCATAAGTTTTTCCACAAGCATGGGTTTTTCATGATGAATTTCATATTTTTTGCTCACATTTGTGAGTTGGATAGCAATGGATTCGTGTTTGTGTCTCATAGCCAGTCATCAAATGTTTTACTTTCGTGCTGAAATATGATGTATCCAAAAGCGGTAACCAACATCATGATGCCAATATTGCCCGCAAGCATCGCAGGTCCCGGTAAAGGCGCGCCAAGAAGCGCATGTTGGTAGAGCTGAAGGATGCTTGTTAGCGGATTAAATCGCCACAACCAAAGTAATTCACGGGGCATTTGCGTGAGAGAGTATATGATGGGCGTTGCATAAAACCAAATAAGCAGTAGTGCCTGGACAAAAAAGTTTACATCTCGAAAACGAACATTGTGTGGGCTTGTTAATAAGCTGATGGCGACGGTGTCACTCTTAGGTTTCATAGGGTATCAAAGAAAGTCTATTTGCCTCTGAACGAGGCCTCGAAGCTCAATAATTAATTTAGCTTTAACCCAAATCTTTTGAGATTCAGTTAATACTTCTCCTAGACCTGATAGAATATTTTTTTGAGGAATTGTATTTATATATACCAGTAAAAATAGATAAAACTCTTTTGGCTCTTTGTCTGTTCGATCTTTTATAATTAAATCAAATCTTTATACCCAGCCCTTTAGGGCAGGGTGGAAGAAGCCCGATTGTTTGCTCGCTTGAGATACAATAGGATATATGCGGAGGATATTTTTTAAAGATAATTCTTTTAAGGAAATAAAGAGGAATTTTACTTCTGAGATGTTTATACATATGAAAAAAAAGAGGATTTTCAAATAACGTTTTTTCTGGATTCCCTAAATTAAAATATGGTTGGAACGGTTCGCTATATGATAGTACATTGGTATGACTATTGAGAAAATACACAAGGTTTTGTGACCCGCTTCGAGGTGTGGATAATATAATAAATTTTTGATAATCACGTTTAATAGAAACTTGTGTCATAAATACTATTTATAATTAATTAAAAATAATCCCCAATGGCAGTTCATTTTTTGGGGCCCAGTCTCTCACACTCTACCAACGTCATTTTATCAGAACAACGTGACGCTTGGTTTCAGCAAAATTCAAAATGAAATTCCATCGATTTTGAAACAATTTGATATAGGAATAATTCCTTATAATTGTTCAATTTTAGGAGCGCGATACTCGTTTCCAATGAAATTATTAGAATACTTTTATATGGGAAAGCCTGTAATATCAGTGCCCATAAATGAATTGAGAAGACTTACTCGTTATGTGTCAATTCAAAAAACATGGAATACATGGGAGTGTCAGATTAAGCACTTGCAATCATCCTCATGGTTAGTAAAATACAAAAAAGAACAAAAGCTCTTGGCTCAGCATCATAGTTGGGAAAATAAAATTAAAGCAATATATTCACATATAATATAGAAAATATATTATGAGTAAGACGAAAAAAACTATTCTTTTCATAGATTTTTTACCACTCAGTGGAACATGTACTGGTTTATTGTCTCAGGTTCGTTATATGAATCAGGTTTATTCAGACACCTACCGATGTGTTATTTTGGGATCTAAGGGTTCTGTCCTTGAAATGAATAAAGAGGAACTTGAGTATGTATTTTATGGAACAGAAGACGCCGTGGAATTGCAGGATATTTTTCACCAGCCCCTTAAAACATTTATAGGTTACTTCAAAACATTATTTTTCGTGCTACGAATCGCGATTTTAGAAAGCGCCGACGTGCTGCATTGTTATCATTATGTGTGGAGTATTTATGCCAATCCTGTTGCATTTGTGTTGCGTCGACCGATTATCATCCATCTCAAAGATGTTTGGCTTTTGCAACCAAAAATTTCAAGAATATTAATGAAATTTAATATGAGGGCAATTTTTATTTCTGTATCAAAATATGTTCATATTTTATTTACAGAACGCTATAAAACTTCGAAATTAAATACTATTCAAATATATGATGGTATAGATACAGAAATATTTAAAGTCTTTTCAAATAACCATAGCCAGAAAAAATTTAAGCAGAAGAAAAAGAAAATAATTATGATGAGCAGAATATCTCCCGAAAGAGATATCGAAATATTTATAGATACAGCGGCACTGTTAATAAAACAGTACCCTGACCTTCAATTCATTCATTATGGGTATCATGGTAAATTTTCAGACATCATTTATTACAAACAATTAAAAAATCGAATAGCGAGTTTGCATATAGATAAGTATTTTAAATTTAAAGACTATATTGTAGATGCTAAGCTTGTGGCTAAAAAATATCAGGAATCTTTTTTGACAGTTGTTCCAGCTAGGCAATTTGCTCTCCCAAATGTTTCAATAGAATCCATGATGTGTGGTGTTCCTGTTGTAGCATATGACGTGGGAGGAAATAAGGAGATAATTGAGCATAGCGTAACAGGATTTTTAATCCGCGACAATAGTTCGATCTTATATGCTGATAAAATTAAAATATTGCTCTCAGATTCACATCTATATGAATCAATGTCTGAAAAAGCATCAATAAGCGCTGATCGTAAATTTTCAGCAACAAAATCATTCGAAAAAATTATCAATATTTACAATAGATAGTTCTTCTATATTCATGGTTTTCTTATTCATCCAATAGTTTTTTTAAAAAATATCTTGGGTAGTGAAGCGTCGGTCTAGCCTTCTTGTAGCCATTATAAAGTTTGGACCAAGAATACGATGGTCTTTTTTTGTTAATGCTAATTTTATTAATTTTTTCCCATTGGTCCTTCCTTTCTGAGAATATCGGTCTATTTAACCCCCCGTGAGAATGAAACACGTTGAAGAGTGGATCGGCAATGATATCCCATCCTCGGGATATCATTTCAATCGCCCAGTCTATGTCTTCACATCCTTCTTTAGCGAAGTTGTATTCTTTCGAGCCCATTGTGACCATTTCATTGAAGGGATACTCTAGCCAAAGCTTTCTTCGGATGATGCTGTTTGTGTTTGTCATCCATGGGTAATAGTGGGTTTTTTTTGTAATTTCATCTCCCCTGGATATATCGAAAAGTTTCTCTTCATAGCTTCCATCTGGCAGTGATGAGTAATACCCTGTTACTCCTGCGACAGATTTATTCTCAAAATTTTTTAAACCGTCAGAATACCAAGTTCTAGATGTGGGTAGCGAATGCCCACTTAAAATACCGGTAAAATCTGCTTTCGATTCCTGAATCCCTAAGTTTAACGCATAAGCGTAGTTAAATTCGTTATGTTTAATTTTAATTACTTTTCTAACTGGAAAACAAGAAATTATTTGCAACGTAGAGTCTGTTGATCCCGAATCAACGATAATAACCTCAAAATCAAGTAGACTTTGTGTAAAAAGAGCATTTAAGACATTCCCAAGCCAGAGCTGTTCGTTAAAAGTTCTTATAACAAAACTGGTTCTTGGATTAGAATAGTTCATTTCCATAGGGTTGATGCCATGTTCATGGTGAGACGTATCCCCCATTTTATCGGTCTGAATGAAATATCGAAACATTGTTTCATTAGTTGTCTAGCTACGCGTCTTCTTTTGTTGCCGTAAATGGATCGGTAACTCTGTGACTTAAAGGGGTTTTGATATCTTTTGTCATTTTGATTCTCAGCAAAAAAAAATCTATCAGAGCTGGTCACAGGTATTCCATTTTCATAAAAATCATATTTATATGAAATATTTTTGTAGGATTTATAGCCGTTTAAAT